>NZ_CP029186.1:2710000-3310000 GCF_003096035.1 Flavobacterium album
AGGAGCTCTTTCCATTCGGCTTCCGATTTTTGTATAGGATAATTGCTCATATAATTTTGTTGTGTTTATTTCTGTGCCGGTATGAATTTAATGGAAACCGAATTGGTGCAAAAACGATTACCGGTAGTCTCTGTTGGGCCGTCATCAAAAACGTGTCCTAAATGCCCTCCGCAATTGGCACACATCACTTCAGTACGTGTCATGCCTAAGCTTTTGTCCTGCTTATAAATTACCGAACCGTCAATGGCCTGGTCGAAAGACGGCCATCCGCAAGGCGAATCGAATTTAGCATCTGATTTAAATAACGGATTGCCACAGGCAGCGCAAACATAAACGCCTTTCTCAAAGGTCTTATAATATTCTCCTGTAAAAGGGCGTTCGGTTGCTTTTTCGCGAAGCACGGCATACTGCTCTTCGGTAAGCACTTTTTTCCATTCGGCATCAGAGGTTTTCATGTTCAGTCCTTCTTTCTTAGCGGGTAATTGTGTCGATTCCTTCCTGGTTGCCGCGGTTTTCTTCTTTTCCTGTCCATTGCACGAGGTGAGGGAAACTAGTGTGATTAATAATACAAGTATTTTTTTCATTGTTCTTCAGTTAAAAATTGGATTATCTTTTTGATGACTTTGCTGTCGCCAAGGATTTTTCGGTGGCCGAGCCCTTTGGTAATTACCAATTCGGCATTTGTCAGGTGTTCCTTAATATGATATGCCGCGCTTACAGGCACATCGGCATCATCTTCGTCATGAAACATCAATACCGGCACATCAACTTCCTTTGCTGCTATATACGCCGAATAAGTGTTGATGGTTTCACCGAATTTCTTCTCGAACATGCGTATCATCAATTCTCCTGTTGCAACATTCATGCCTAATTTTCGAGAAAAGTCATCCATAATATCTTTGATCACGTCACCACTGCCAATGATGACTACCTTTTTTACGTTAAGCCCCCTTTTAATAGAATTCAATACCGACATTGCCCCAAGCGAATGCCCGACAGCAAACTCAAAAGGGCCGTATTGTTTTTCAAGTTCAAGAATGCATTTGATAAACTCAGTCATATCACTTGTTTTGCCTTCCGACTTTCCATGTGCAGGTGCATCGAAACTAATGGTTGAATAACCACACTTCAGCAGCTTGTCGGCAATCGAATGCAGCTGTGTGCCTCGCCCGCTCCACCCGTGAACAAGGAGTACTTTGTGTTGGCAGTCTCCATAATGATATACATTTATTTTTTTTCCTAGTACAGGAATTTCAACCATTTCCTGGCGGGTGTTACGGTCCATTTCTACTTCTCTTTTAGGAAGTGCGAATTTCATTGGGGTTGTGAACAGCTTTATTGCGAATTTGGCAGCAAGCTTAGGCGAAGTTACTTCCAATATTTTAGCGGTTACCAGTATTGGCTTAGGAATTCTCAATGACGACTGGTGTTTAGTGCTTTTTTCTGACATTTCGCTAAAACTTTAAGGCAAGTTATGAATTAAATAATTTTTGGCTATTTTTAAGAGTCTTAAATATACAATAAAATGCAGGATCAACGCAGGGTACACATAGAAAACATACAACCACAGATCAATAACGGTAAAAATTTTATCAAGCGGGTTACCGGGCAGAAGGTAAGCGTTACCGCCGATATACTTTCGGATGGGCACGATGTGATGGCCGCCGTGGTAAAATTCCGCCATGAAAAAGAAAAAAACTGGAAGGAGAACCGCATGCACGAAACTGGCAATGATGCCTGGGCAGGTGAGTTTACTGTTGAAAAGCAGGGATTTTACAGTTATTGCGTAGAAAGCTGGATAGATTATGCGCTGAACTGGCAATATGGTACCGGGCGTAAGATAAAGGATAACCAAGGGGTGACATCTGAGCTTCTTGAGGGTGCAGAATATATAAAGATCATTTATGATAAGGCCTCGAAACCTGAAAAGGACTACCTGAATACATTAGAAAAACTGTTTACGGATGAGGCTTCTTATGACCGTGCAATTGCTGAAGCGATGTCGGATAAGCTGAAAGACATCTTTAAAAAATACCCCACGAAATTCCTCTCGCACCAATCGGCAGAATTACGGGTATATGTAGACAGGCAAAAAGCATTATTCAGCACCTGGTATGAGTTTTTCCCGCGTTCGGCATCTTCTGAACCCGGAAAGCATGGTACGTTTAAAGACTGTGAAGCATTGTTGCCCCGCGTTGCCGCTATGGGATTTGATACGCTCTATTTTCCTCCAATACATCCTATAGGCGAGGTGAACCGCAAAGGGAAAAATAATGCTACAACCGCACAGCCGGGCGATGTAGGTTCGCCATGGGGCATCGGTTCGCAATATGGCGGGCATAAAAGCACACATCCGGAACTGGGTACTATAGATGAATTTAAATCACTCGTGAATGCCGCAAAGGAGCAGGGAATAGAGGTGGCAATGGATTTTGCATTGCAGGCCGCGCCGGACCACCCGTATGTTAAGGAATTTCCGCAGTGGTTCAAATGGAGGCCGGATGGTACGGTGCAATATGCCGAAAACCCCCCTAAAAAATACCAGGACATATTACCGATATATTTTGAGTCGGCCGACTGGAAAAACCTTTGGAAGGAGTTATTAAGTGCAGCCCTGTTTTGGGTAGAGAAATGCGGCATACGAGTGTTCCGTGTAGACAATCCGCATACTAAGCCTTTCTATTTTTGGGAATGGCTTATCGCCGAAGTAAAAAAGAAATACCCTGACGTGCTGTTTTTGGCGGAAGCCTTTACGCGTCCAAAGATCATGGATGAACTGGCAAAGGTGGGCTTTACACAATCGTATACGTATTTTACGTGGCGTAATAGCAAAGCAGAGCTAATTGAATATGTAAACGAACTCACGAAATCACAGCAGAAAGAATTCTTCCGCCCTAACTTTTGGCCGAACACGCCGGATATCAACCCGTTCCCGCTACAGGGAGCGAATGAAGCCACGCATTTGCAGAAATACTTTTTGGCTGCAACTCTTAGTTCAAGCGTTGGAATCTACGGGCCTGTTTTTGAGTATATGGTTACCGATGCCATTCCTGGACGCGAGGAATATATGGACTCCGAAAAATACGAAGTGCGCCATTGGGATTGGAAAAAAGAGAACAAGCTCACAACGCTCATCGGCAAGATAAACAGGATACGGAAAGAAAACGCATCATTACAGCAAACTAATAATATAGAGTTTTGTGACACCGATAACGACCAGTTGATCGCTTATTACAAATATGACGACAGCCGCCAGAATGAGACCCTGATGATCGTGAGCCTCGATGCCTATTATTCCAAACAGGGCTGGGTGAAAGTGCCGTTACAGTCACTGGGCATTCATGAAGGGCACAATATCGTAGTGACCGACCTCATTACCGGCAACAGCTACCATTGGGACAAGGAGTGGTGCTACATTGAACTGCACCCGGCACTGCCTTTTCATTTATTTAAAATCCGCAAATAATCATGGCAACCTCTATACAAGACACGTTCAATGCGCCTTTTGTCTTCAGGGCCGACTGGAAAACGGCATTTGAAGACGATGAATTCGTAAAGGTATTCGCGTCGGATATATTAGAGAATTATATCATTAAAAAAAGATGGTATGGCGGCAAGGCCAGCACGCTAAAGTATATTGAGGTGGTAGATCATTTCAAGATCGCTTCCGAAAAGAATACATATTACGGAGTGCTTATTGAAGTCAATTACAAAGAGGCGTTCCTTCAGCATTATTTTATGCCGGTGGCTTTTATGGCCGAGGATGAGCTGGATACCAAAACCCTGATAGCGCCTGTGACACTGAACGGCCTTGAGGGCTACCTTGTAGATGCGCTCCATCAGGAGGACTTCCGCAGGTTGGTCTTTGAGAGCATAGTGCATGGTGCAAAGAATGATGCTTTTAATGTAAAATACCATAAAGGCAAATCGTTGTCAAAGGATACAAAGTATATTTCCTCACGCTTTATGGGGATCGAGCAGAGTAATACCTCGATCATTTATAACGACAACCTGGTACTGAAGTTCTTTCGGCGCATTTACGTGAGCACCAACCCGGATTATGAAATAAGCCGTTTCCTTACAGAGCGTATGAAATTTAAGCATACGCCTGCTTATAAAGGCAGCATCAACGTTGCGATGGCCGAGGATAATATTACCCTGGCGCTCATGCAGGAGCTCGTGCCCAACCAGGGAGATGCCTGGAAGTACATGCTCGAAGCGGTGGATGGCGTGTTCGATAACCTGAATGCCAAGAAAATAAAGATCGACAAGCTGCCCGACCTGGAGCTTTTCAAAACCATAAAAATAAACAATATCCCGCCGGAGATCATTGACTGGGCGGGGCTTACACTGTTTCTACGAATAAGGACTTTAGCACAGCGTACTGCAGAAATGCACATTGCCCTTGGCGGCGATACGACCGATACTTCTTTTACACCAACGACCTACAATGGCGACTATACGGTTTGGCTCAAGAACCGCCTGATCTACCAGTTCCAGAACAGGCTGAATACTATTGAGAACAACCTCCACAAGCTGGACGGGCTTGCATTGGAACTGGCACATCAATTCCTCGATAAGAAGAAAGAGATACGGAAGCACTTCCTTGACTTCGACTGGACACAACTGAAGAGCGAGCGCATACGCATACACGGCGATTACCACCTCGGGCAGGTACTGGTAAATGGCGACGACTTTTACCTTCTTGATTTTGAAGGTGAACCCGAAAGTACCATCCGTGACCGAAAGGTAAAACAGCCGCCGCTAAAGGATGTGGCCGGGCTGTTCCGCTCGTTCCATTATGCGATATATGCTACTATATTTAATAACAAGGACAAGTATCCCTTTGAGCAGGAAGACCTTTTTAAAGCCGGTGAGTTGCTATTCAACTATATGGTGGGCGTGTACCTCGACACCTACGTGGAAAAGGCGCAGGAAGGCAACCTGAATATCGGATATAATAAGGAGATAGCATTCCTTTTAAAGTATTGCATCCTGGAAAAAGCTGTGTACGAACTGGGATACGAGCTCAACTCAAGGCCAAGATGGGCAGTGATACCTTTAAGGGGGATTGCAAGTATAATGGGTTATTAGATCTCAGAATGTAGATTTCAGATTTAGCTACATTCTATCGTAAGTTTGAACGGTCTGTCGGCACGTCTCGCTCCCCTCTCCTTCGGAGAGGGGTCGGGGGAGAGGACTGATTAACAAATTATATATATAAAAGATTATAAAAATAATGAATAAAGTACAGCCCCATTCTTTTTTTACCGATTTTGATATCGACCTCTTTAAGGCAGGCAAACACTACCGCCTTTACGAAAAGCTCGGTGCGCACCTTACGGAAGTAGACGGGCAGAAAGGCGTTTATTTTGCCGTTTGGGCGCCATCGGCGAAGGCCGTATCTGTTATAGGCGACTTCAATTACTGGCTGGAAGGCGAGCACCCGCTCAACGTGCGCTGGGACGGTTCCGGTATTTGGGAAGGGTTCATTCCCGGCATCGATAAAGGCACCAAATACAAATACAAAATACATTCGCATCACAACGATATAAAGACGGAGAAGGCCGACCCGTTTGCCTTTTATTGTGAAACACCGCCCAACACCGCATCGGTGGTTTGGAATACAAAACACGGCTGGAAAGATACAAAATGGATGGCTACCAGACAGGATAAGAACGGCCTGGACAAACCC
This sequence comes from Flavobacterium album, assembly GCF_003096035.1. Taxonomy (NCBI): domain Bacteria; kingdom Pseudomonadati; phylum Bacteroidota; class Flavobacteriia; order Flavobacteriales; family Flavobacteriaceae; genus Flavobacterium; species Flavobacterium album. The sequence continues at coordinate 2,715,696 of NZ_CP029186.1, forward strand.
TATTCTGTGTATGAAGTGCATCTTGGTTCGTGGCGCAGGGCAGAGGGTGGAAGGTTCTTAAGCTATATCGAACTTGCCGACCAGCTTGTAGCCTACGTAAAGGAAATGAACTTTACCCACGTAGAGTTCATGCCCGTGATGGAATACCCGTACGACCCTTCATGGGGTTACCAGTTGGTGGGTTATTTTGCCCCGACATCCCGTTTTGGGAAACCGGAAGATTTTATGGTTTTAGTCGATAAGCTGCACCAGGCGGGCATAGGCGTGATACTGGATTGGGTACCTTCGCACTTCCCAAGTGATGCGCACGGGTTGGGCTTTTTTGACGGAACCAATCTGTACGAGCACCCCGACATCCGCAAAGGTTACCATCCCGACTGGAAAAGCCTGATATTTAATTACGGGCGCAATGAAGTCCGCTCGTTCCTGATAAGCAATGCTGTTTTCTGGCTTGATAAATACCATATCGACGGGCTTCGTGTAGATGCTGTCGCTTCAATGCTTTACCTTGATTACTCGCGTGCTGATGGCGAATGGGAGCCGAATGTTTTTGGCGGAAGGGAAAACCTGGAGGCGGCCAGCTTCCTGAAAGACATGAATGAGGAAGTGTACCGCAGTTTTACCGGAGTACAGACCATTGCCGAGGAAAGCACTTCATTCCCAATGGTATCGCGTCCTACCTATATAGGTGGCCTGGGCTTTGGGATGAAATGGATGATGGGCTGGATGCACGACACGCTGGAATACTTTAAGAAGGAACCAATATACCGCAGGCACCACCAAAACGACCTGACCTTCAGCATGACGTATGCCTTTACAGAAAATTTCATGCTGCCGCTTTCGCATGACGAAGTGGTATACGGCAAGCACTCTATCCTTGGACGCATGCCGGGCGACGAATGGCAGCGTTTTGGCAATCTCAGGCTGTTGTATGCTTTTATGTTTACGCATCCCGGGGCAAAATTGCTCTTTATGGGCAGTGAGTTCGGGCAAAGCGGGGAGTGGAACTTCGAACAGAGCCTTGACTGGCATTTGCTGGATTATGATTATCACAAAGGGATTAAAAACCTCATAACCGCGCTCAATAAATTATATAAAAAACAGCCGGCATTATACGAAAAGCAATTCTCTGCCGACGGATTTGAGTGGATCAATTATGGAGATAATGAGAATTCGGTGCTGTCTTTTATCCGCAAAGGCAATAACCCGGAAGATAACCTTATCATTATATGCAACATGACACCGGTTATCAGGGAAGATTACCGCATCGGCATTCCTGTTGCCGGAAAGCTGAAAGAGCTTTTCAATAGTGATGACGGGCAATTTGGCGGAAGCGGCGTTACCAATAAAAAACTCAAAACAGACGATATACCATGGAACGGCAGGGACTATTCTGCCGCTATGACATTGCCGCCTTTGGGGGTGATGGTATTTTCTGTGAAGTAATTTTTTGTCATTCTGACGAAGGAAGAATCTCTTTGTTGGATTCTTCTTTCGTCATAAAGACAAGACGTCAAACCTGTTAGCCCGAAGTTATCAACAACCAACGTTTGCGTAAAAAATAAATCCCTTAAAATTCCATCAAACTTATAAATTTGAAGTTTTGCACTTTATACAGCATTTATGATAATAAATACCGAACTTGAACGTAAGGGCGACCTGTACCCCTCCAAAATAATAAAATTCAGCAAAGAGGTCGACAGCGCCTTTTTCCATACCGATAATAATGTTATCCTTAAAATAACCGTATTACGCGACAGCCTGTTGCGTTTCAGGTTTACGGCAAAGGGCTATTTTAGCAGCGATTTTTCGTATGCCATCGACGAGAACCACTCGCGCGGCTTCAACAAATTTGAAGTTACCGAGGAAGAAGAATACTATAAAATATTGACCAGTAAGCTGGAATGCCATATTCATAAAAGCGACTTACGTACAGGTATTTACGATATCAACGGTAATGTATTGCTTGAAGATGAGCAGGGCTTCCATTGGGAGGAGATCTACGAGTATGGAGGCAATGTGGTAAAAATGAGTAAGGTATCGCCGGACGGTGAGAATTTCTATGGGCTTGGTGATAAAGCTACCCATCTTAACCTGAAAGGCAAGCGCCTGGAGAACTGGGCTACCGACCAGTATGCTTACCAAAAAGACCAGGAGCCGTTGTATAAGGCTGTACCATTTTACATCGGACTTAATGGAAAAGATGCCTATGGGGTTTTCTTCGATAATACCTTCCGCAGCTTTTTCGACTTTTGCCATGAGCGCCGCAACGTAACCAGTTTTTGGGCGGATGGCGGCGAGATGAACTACTATTTCTTCTACGGTCCGCAAATGCAGGAAGTAGTTACATCCTATACCGACCTCACCGGGAAACCGGAGCTTCCGCCTATGTGGGCATTGGGCTATCACCAGTGTAAGTGGAGCTATTATCCCGAAAGCAAGGTGAAAGAGATAACCTCAAAATTCCGTGAACTGCAAATCCCGTGCGATGCCATCTATTTGGATATTGATTACATGGAAGGCTTCCGCTGCTTTACGTGGAGCAAGGAATATTTCCCCGACCCGAAACGCATGGTAGCCGAACTTGCCGAAGACGGCTTTAAGACCATTGTAATAATTGACCCGGGAATTAAGATAGACCCGGAGTATTCCGTTTATAATGAAGGCATAGAAAACGACTATTTCTGCAAACGCGCCGATGGGCCTTATATGAAAGGCAAGGTTTGGCCGGGCGAGTGCAACTTCCCCGATTATACTAACCCGGCAGTGCGCGAATGGTGGGCAGGATTGTTTAAAGAACTTGTAGCGGAAATAGGCGTGAAAGGTGTGTGGAACGATATGAATGAGCCCGCCGTAATGGAGGTGCCTACCAAGACCTTTCCGCTGGATGTACGCCACGATTATGACGGCCATCCGTGCAGCCACCGCAAGGCGCATAACATATATGGTACCCAAATGGCGCGCGCTACCTATGAGGGCGTAAAGCGTTTCTCGTATCCTAAAAGGCCGTTTATCATAACGCGTTCGGCCTACTCCGGGGCACAGCGTTATACCTCGTCGTGGACAGGTGATAACGTAGCGACATGGGAACACCTTTGGATAGCCAACGTGCAGGTACAGCGCATGAACCTGAGCGGGATGGGCTTTACCGGGAGCGATATCGGTGGTTTTGCCGAGCAGCCTACAGGGGAATTGTATGCTCGTTGGATTCAGTTGGGCGTGTTCCATCCATTCTGCCGTACGCACTCTTCGGGCCATCATGGCGAGCAGGAGCCATGGGCTTTTGGGCAGGAAGTGATCGATGTAACGCGTAAATTCATCGAGCTTCGCTACGAGCTGCTTCCGTACCTGTATACCATGTTCTGGCAATACATCGACGAAGGCCTGCCGATGCTTAAGCCTTTGTTTTACTACGACCAGGAGGACACGCAAACGCACTACAGGACCGATGAGTTCATCTTTGGTAATCACATATTAGTATGCCCGATATTGGAACCTAATGCCGTAGGCCGCAGGATGTACATCCCGAAAGGGCAGTGGTACAACTTCTGGACCAACGAATTGGTTACAGGCGGCAGGGAAATGTGGGTAGATACAGCCTTCGACCAGATCCCGATTTTTGTTAAGGCAGGTGCAATTATCCCGAAATATCCCGTGCAGCAATATGTGGGGGAAAAAGAAATTGAAGAGCTTACCCTTGATGTATATTACACAGAAGGCAAGGAGACCTCGGTAGTATTTGAAGACGCGCAGGATGGCTACGATTATACCAAAGGCAGGTATAGTTTAAGGACGTTCACCCTTACGGGAAAAGAAAATGACCTGGTGATCCGCCAGCATACCGAAGGTAAATATATACCTACATATTCAACCTTTAAGATTAACCTTACAGGGCTTCCGTTTAAAGTGCAAAGCATTGAGGTTGACAACGAAGCGGTTTCGTTAGAAGATCTTAAATTAAATATTCACAATAGTTTAACTATAAGCAAGGATTTTTCTGAATTACATATCAAAGGTATTTAGTAAATTTGAGTAAAATTTAATAATTTAAGATATGAAACGAAGCTTGCTAACCGTATCGGGCATCCTCTTCATTTTGGTTTGCGCCTGTACAACCAATCCTTTTACAGGGAAGAAGGACTTTAATATTGTGTCGAACGACCAGATTTTTCCAACAGCTTTTGCGCAGTATGACCAGTTTTTGAGCGAAAACAAGGTGATAAGCGGTACCAGCCAGGCACAAATGGTGACCAACGTTGGGCAAAAGATTAAAGCTGCTGCCGAAAAGTACCTTAATGCCAATGGCTACCAGGGCTATCTTGATGGTTACAAGTGGGAGTACCACCTGGTACAGAACAACGAAGTGAATGCATGGTGCATGCCGGGCGGCAAGATCGTGGTATATTCGGGCATACTTCCCGTTACAAAAGATGAGGCCGGCCTTGCTACGGTATTAGGCCATGAGGTAGCACATGCCTTAGTAAACCATGGTGCACAGCGTATGAGCGCAGAGACCGTTGCCCAATTAGGCGCTACAGGTGTTGCCGTTGCAACATCGGGTAAAACGGCTCAGACACAGCAATTGTTCCAGCAGGCGTACGGCCTTGGGGCACAATACGGCGCAATATTGCCTTTTAGCAGGAAACATGAGAATGAAGCGGACGAAATAGGCCTTACCCTGATGGCAATAGCAGGTTACAACCCTGATAAGGCGCTGGAATTCTGGCAAAGGATGCAGGCACAATCGTCAGGCTCGGCACCGCCGGAGTTTATGAGCACCCACCCGTCTGATGCCACCCGTATCAATAATATTAAAAGCGAGATACCAAAAGCAAAGGCACAAGCTGCTAAATTCGGTGTAAAATTTTAATCTGCTGAAAATAATAATATCCAGGAGCTGCCATGGTAGCTCTTTTTTTTTTGTGTCGGCTTCGTGCCACGCCATCCGTCACGCAGGGTTTCAATTATACATAAGTGTTATATAAAACTGGAAATTTCAATCATAATTAAGTACTGGGAGAACATCCGTGGTTATCCGCCAAAATCGCCTGACCCGCGTTCCTTAATATTTATATTGCATAGCCATTATTTCAAAAAATACATTAGTTTTGGCACACAAACCAAACCACTATGGCACAACTTGAAAAAGGAAGCAAAAAGCTCCTTAACGCCTGGGCTTTTTATGACTGGGCCAACTCTGTTTACAGTCTTGTTATCGCCTCGGCTGTATTCCCTATCTTTTATACATTGATCATTCCAAAAGGGGAGATGATCGATGTCTTCGGTACTTCAATGAAAGGCACCGCGATAATAAGCTTTACCACTGCTTTTGCATTTCTTATCGTAGCCTTCATATCACCGCTGCTTTCGGGTATTGCCGATTATGCGGGGAATAAGAAATCTTTCCTAAAAGCTTTTTGTTATATAGGGGCATTAGCATGCATCGGGCTTAACTGGTTTAGTAAAGAAAACCTTTACGTTAGCCTGGTTTGCTACTTGTTCGGGCTGGTAGGTTTTTGGGGAAGCCTCGTATTTTATAACTCTTACCTTCCGGATATAGCTTATCCCGAACAGCAGGATGCTGTTAGTGCCAGGGGCTATTCTATGGGATATATTGGCAGCGTACTTTTATTAATCTTCAACCTTGGGATGATTATGTACCCGCATGTGTTTGGAATAGATGAAGGCAACGACAGGGACACGGCAATTCTTGCTATGAAATACTCCTTTGTGTCGGTAGGCATCTGGTGGATAGTCTTTAGCCAGTACACTTACTATTATCTGCCAAAAGGCGTTAAAAGGAATAAGGTAACCGGCGATGTGATGCTCAACGGTTTCCGCGAGCTCCGCAGGGTTTGGCTCGAGCTCAAAGAAAATATGATGCTGAAAAGATATCTTGGCGCTTTCTTTGTTTACAGCATGGCAGTGCAAACCGTTATGCTTGCTGCAACTTATTTTGGTGCAGAAGAGATCAACTGGCCTGATGAGGATGCCAAAAGCATGGGGCTGATCATCAGTATTTTGGTAATACAGCTTGTGGCGGTTGCCGGTGCGATCATCACTTCAAAACTATCGGCAAAGCATGGTAATATAAAGACGCTTATACGCATCAATTGCATTTGGGCAGTGATATGTATTTGCGCGTGGTTCGTGACCGAGCCGGTACATTTCTATGTTACTGCGGCATTCGTAGGCCTGGTGATGGGGGGCATACAGTCGCTTTCACGCAGTACATACTCTAAATTTCTTCCCGAGACCAAAGACACCGCTTCCTACTTTAGCTTTTATGATGTAACCGAGAAAATTGGCATTGTGATCGGTATGCTGTTATATGGCGCTATCGACCAGCAATGGCACAGCCAGCGGTATTCAGTAGTGTTCCTTGCAGTATTTTTTATTGTGGGAATTTTACTCCTTTTAAGGGTGCCGAAAAAGTTAAAGGATTGATTTATTTTATATATTTGGCGCACTAACCCAATTAACCAATAAACTTTATGAAAACGATCAAAATGCTGTTTGCCGTTGTGCTTCTTGCTTCAATAGGCATTTCATGCGATACCGAACCTGCAGATCCGGTGCTTTCTGAACAAAATCCGGATGATAACAATCCGGGAGATGGTGGAAACAATGGCGGCGGGAACAACAATGGCGGCGATGGTACCTATTGGCCATTGGCTGTTGGAAATACCTGGACATATACGGTGAGCGGCACTAACCAGGATATGATTATAACCGGTACAGAAGCGATAGATGGGGAAACGTATTACAAAATGTCAGGAACTACAAGTGGAGGATCCGCTACAGGAAATAGCTACCTGAGATATGATAATGGCACTTATTACATGCAAAGCTCCGGTCAAACTAACGACGGGACTGTTGTTTCCGGTATACATTATGTAGTACTCAAAGATAATATAGCTGTAAATGCTACATGGACAGACAGTTTCACCCAGTCCGTTTCTTATGGTATGCCGGGTATTCCTGATATGGAATTTCCTGTTACCATTGCCGGGAAAATGCTTGAAAAAGGTATCAGCTATACGGTAGGGGGGCATACTTATAATGATGTAATACATTCACGTATTCAGCAAACTATGACTGGTGAGGGGTTTATAATAATAACCACGACAGATTACTGGTTCGCTAAGAATGTGGGGCCTGTCAAAATTGATACGATCACCGCACAGGAATCAATTGTACAGACACTCGTTTCATACGACCTGAACTAAGATAAATACAGTATATCAAGCCGCTCCTTCAGGGGCGGTTTCCATTTGGAATAGTCGCAGTCAGACTATTAACAAAATAACGTTTTTATATTAATTTAATTCTATTATATTTGAAACCTTAAAATAAAAGAAATTTCGCTATGAAAAAACTAAGCTTTTTATCAGCTTTTATACTATTGTTCGCAGCTATAGGCTTCACATCATGTGATTCTGAGCCGGTTGACCCGCTGCTTATAGATAATGGGCCGCAGCCTGCAGGCCCTGCTTCATTTAAAGTAGATTTTAATGGAGCTACCTATGCAACTGACCAGGCAACGGCAATAGTGAACGCAGGCTTAATATCCGTAACCGGTATCAAGATGCCGAGTGGAGAAAGCGTAACACTTACTGTACCGGGCACAACAACAGGTACCTATAATGGCGCAGATGGTGCTATGTTGTCCTACCATTCTTCGCTTTCTGCAACGTATTATTATATGAACGTAAACCCGTCGCTTGAGGATGATCCGAATGGTTCGATAACCATAACGTCTATCAATACGACAAATCATACCATCTCCGGAACATTTAATTTTGTAGGCTACAGGAATGACGTAGAAGAAGATGCGCCTTCGATCACCTTTACAAACGGGGCATTCCAGAACGTTCCGTATACTGGCAACGTTGGGCCTCAGCCGGAGTCATTGTTTAAGGTTAAAATTGACGGTGCCCAGTTTACCGCTGACGATGCACAGGCCACAATGGGCATAGGTTTGATATCTATAGCCGGTTTCAGGGGCGCGAATGGCGAATATGTAGCTATTATTGTAAATGCTACCACTGAAGGTACTTATACTGATCAGGCTGTATTATCTTATGCGGCAAGCGAAGATGATGAAAATGTATACAGCAGTCTTTTAATTGAAAATGCGGGAACTATTACCATATCGGATATTGACACGGTGAATCATACTATTTCGGGCACGTTTAGTTTTACTGCCTCTAACGATGCCGATGATGAGAAAGAATTTACGGAGGGTGTATTCACAAATATCCCATACACTACTGAGAATACGACCAGCGACATATTTAAAGCAACGGTAGACGGAACAGCTAAGGATTACGCCAATAGCGTTATTACATCTCTTGTTGATGGCGGAAGCGGCGCTTTTATAAACATCCAGGGAGTTGATACCAACGGTTCAGGAATCCTTTTGGTTATTTCAGACGATCTTGGGGCAGGTACCTACCCGATCAGTAATGAGATCGGAAGTGATGCTAAGGCGTTTTACATAGTGGATGAGGATACTGATCTTAGCGCTTTAACAGGCTCAGTTACTATCAGTGCCAAACAAGATGGCCACATAGTGGGCACTTTCCAGTATGTTATTACAGAACCCGGTGGAGGGGCTCCAACCCATACAATTACAAATGGGCAGTTTGATGTAGAATATGATTTCTAACAGATATTCTTATAAATATATTAAAATCCGCTACGGCGGATTTTTTTATGGCATAAAGATTGAAATACAGAGAATGCAAATTTGGATGCTATAGCGTGTTAGTGCTGTCTTCCAACAGGTAAGGACGGTTTTATTGCTATAATCCTGCCCCAATAACAAATACGTTTAATGACAAAATGACCTTTTAAGGATATGCCTAATAGAAAAATATTAAATATTGACAGTTTGTCACTTCAGGAACTTGACACAGATGCAGAATTAATTCCGTTGATGACCCCTGAAGATGAGGAGGAAATGAATAACGAAGAGCTGCCCGGCACACTGGCGATATTGCCCCTTCGTAATATGGTGCTTTTCCCGGGTGTTGTTATTCCCATAACGGCCGGCAGGGATAAGTCGATAAAGCTTATCAACGATGCTAACGCCGACAGCAAGATCATCGGTGTTGTCGCACAAAAAGACGAATCGGTAGAAGAGCCGGGTGCCGACGATATCCATACGGTAGGTACTGTAGCAAGGATATTGCGCGTACTCAAAATGCCTGATGGGAATACTACAGTAATCCTTCAGGGGAAAAAACGCTTTGAAATAGATACTGTAACTACCGACCAGCCTTACCTGAAAGCGACAACCAAAGAGGTGAGCGAAGTAAGGCCGGATAAAAAGGATGCAGAGTTCAATACGATCATAGAATCAATCAAGGACCTGGCTATTCAGATAATTAAGGAAAGTCCGAATATTCCTACCGAGGCTACTTTCGCAATTAAGAATATCGAAAGCGATTCGTTCCTGGTGAATTTCGTGTCATCGAATATGAACCTTTCGGTTAAGGAAAAGCAGGACCTTCTTGCTATAAACAACCTTAAGGACAGGGCACTGGAAACCCTTCGTTACATGAACCTTGAGCTTCAGAAACTGGAATTAAAGAATGACATCCAGAGCAAAGTGCGCTTCGACCTCGACCAGCAGCAGCGCGAGTACTTTCTGCACCAGCAGATGAAAACGATACAGGAGGAGCTTGGCGGTGTTTCGCACGATCAGGAAATCGAGGAAATGCGCCAGAAAGCAAGGTCTAAAAAATGGAATGATAAGGTAAGGGCACAGTTCGATAAGGAAGTGGCCAAGCTGCAGCGCACTAACCCGCAGGCAGCCGAATACGGCATACAGCGCAACTACCTTGAGCTGATGCTCGACCTGCCCTGGAATGAATACTCCAAAGACAATTTCGACCTGAAGCGTGCCGAAAAAGTGCTCCATAAGGACCACTATGGCCTTGAAGATGTAAAAAAACGCATTATAGAGCACCTTGCCGTGCTTAAATTGCGCAACGATATGAAGTCGCCTATCATATGCCTTTATGGCCCTCCGGGTGTAGGTAAGACCTCAATTGGCAAGTCGGTGGCCGAAGCGCTTGGAAGGGAATACATCCGTATCTCTTTGGGCGGCCTGCGCGATGAAGCGGAGATCAGGGGGCACAGGAAAACCTATATTGGCGCAATGCCGGGAAGGATTATCCAGAGCCTTAAAAAAGCAGGTACTGCCAACCCTGTGTTTGTATTGGATGAGATTGACAAGCTGAGCGTAAGCAACCAGGGCGACCCGTCTTCGGCATTGCTGGAAGTACTCGACCCGGAACAGAATGCAGAATTTTATGATAATTTCCTTGAAATGGGCTTCGATCTGTCCAAAGTGATGTTCATTGCTACAGCCAATAACCTTTCAACTATCCAGCCGGCATTGAGGGACAGGATGGAAATCATCAACATGACGGGTTATACCATCGAGGAAAAAACAGAGATTGCCAAAAAGCACTTACTGCCAAAACAGATAACAGAGCATGGGCTGAAACCTAAAGATGTACAGATAGGCAAAAAACAACTCGAAAAAATTGCTGTGGGCTATACCCGCGAATCGGGTGTGCGTGGCTTTGAAAAGCAGATTGCGAAAATGGTGCGATACGTTGCCAAATGTATTGCGATGGAGGAGGAGTATAATGTAAAAGTCACCGATGAAGATATTGTAACAGTGCTTGGTGCGCCAAAAATGGAGCGCGACAAGTACGAGAATAACGATGTTGCCGGTGTGGTTACAGGCCTTGCGTGGACAAGCGTTGGCGGTGATATTTTATTCATTGAGTCCATACTTTCTAAAGGTAAGGGCCACATGACAATGACCGGAAACCTGGGCACGGTAATGAAAGAGTCGGCTACAATCGCCCTTGAATATATAAAGTCGAATGCAGAACAGCTTGGCATCAGCCCGGAAGTGATAACAAATTATAATGTGCACATTCACGTGCCGGAAGGCGCAACCCCAAAAGACGGCCCAAGTGCCGGTGTGGCCATGCTGACATCCCTGGTATCTTCATTTACCCAAAAGCGGGTAAAGAAAAACCTGGCCATGACAGGAGAAATAACACTAAGGGGCAGGGTATTGCCTGTAGGCGGCATCAAGGAAAAGATACTGGCTGCCAAGCGTGCCAACATTAAGGAGATCATCCTTTGCGAAGAGAACAGGCAGGACATTGCAGAGATCAACCAGGATTACCTGCAGGGGCTTACTTTCCATTATGTAAGGGAAATGGGCGAAGTAATAAGGCATGCCATCACCGACCAGAAGGCAAAGCATGCAAAAGTGCTTTAAACCACTTCAAAATACACAGAAAACGGCTAAAATTCTTAGCCGTTTTTTTATTTAAAAAATAATATCTTCGCACTTGCGTTATAGTAAGCACAAAACGTATAAACAATAATGTTTAAAAACCGGTTCCTTTATCTCTTTTTATTCTGCACCACTTTGTCTTTTAGTCAGATAGGAGGTAAATATACGTACCAGTTCTTAAACCTTGTCACCTCGCCGCGCCAGGCCGCCCTTGGCGGAAAGATCATCACGCTTTACGATTATGATGTCAACCAGGGCATTTATAACCCCGCTACTATCAATCCGGAAATGGATAACCAGCTATCGGTAAATTATGGAAGCTATTATGGCGAAGTTACTTATGGTACTGCTGCCTATGCTTATACCTGGGACAGGCACATTCAGACATTCCATGCCGGGGTGAACTATGTGAATTACGGCACCTTTGAAGGCCGTGACGAATCGGGGATGCTTACCGGCGATTTTACAGGAAGCGAGATAGCGCTTTCTTTTGGCTATGCTTTTAATATTCCCTATACCGATATTTACCTGGGTGCGAATGCCAAGCTGATATCCTCCACGCTGGAAAGTTATAACTCTTTTGGAGGCGCGGTAGATATTGGCGGTATTTATATTGATGAGGATAATGATATCAATATCGCGCTTGCCATACGGAATGCGGGTATGCAGATCACAACCTACGCAGGCCTGCGGGAGCCATTACCGCTTGAGGTTATAGCCGGTATATCCCAAAAGCTGGAAAATGTACCATTGAGGTGGCACATTACCCTGGAAAACCTGCAGCAATGGAACATCGCCTTCTCTAACCCAAACAGGGCCGAGCAGAACATTGACGGCGGCAGCACCCCGGAGAAAGTATCTTTTATAAATAATGCCCTGCGCCACGTTATTCTTGGGGCAGAACTGTTCCCCGGCAAAAGCTTTAATTTGAGGGCAGGCTACAACTTCAGGAGGGGCCAGGAGCTGAGTATCCAGGACAAGCGAACTTTTTCGGGTATTTCTGTCGGTGTAGGCTTAAGATTTAATAAATTGCGGTTCGATTATTCGTACTCAAGATATACCCTTGCAGCCAATACCAGCCTGTTTGGGCTAACGATAAACCTACAGTAGCTTTGGATAAAAAAATTACCATTGCCATAGATGGCTTTTCATCTACAGGAAAAAGCACGCTTGCAAAACAGGTTGCGGCCCATTTGGGCTATGCCTATGTAGACAGCGGGGCTATGTACCGCGCCATAACGCTGTATGCCATGGAAAACGGTTTTATATCCCCATCGCATTTTGATAAGCAGGGCCTCATAAGCAGATTGCAGGATATTAAGCTCGACTTCCGTTTTAACCCTGATGCAGGATTTGCCGAAATGTATATCAACGGGCAAAATGCCGAAAAGAAGATACGGACACTGGAAGTATCCTCGCTGGTTAGTCATGTGGCGGAAGTATCCGAAGTACGTGCTAAACTCGTTGAGCAGCAGCAGCACATGGGCGAGAACAAGGGCGTTGTGATGGATGGCCGGGACATTGGTACTGTAGTTTTCCCAAACGCCGAACTCAAGCTCTTTATGACCGCCAGCCCGGAAACACGTGCCCAAAGGCGTTTTGACGAACTTACCCAAAAAGGCGAAGCTGTTACCTTCGAAGCGGTACTGAAAAACGTTCAGGAACGCGACTATATAGACTCCAACAGGGAAGATTCCCCTCTTATACAGGCAGTTGATGCCATAGCTATTGACAATTCTACATTATCTAAAGAAGAACAACTTGAATTGGTTCTTGGCCTGGCGCAGGAAGCTATCCAACTTTAACGATATAGTTGTTCCGAATATCTGTTTTTTATTATAGATTTACCGCCGTTAATAAAATGTTAATTTAGCATAGAAGATTTATGGGCATAAAGAACCGTCTTGTTATAATGAGTTTCCTCCAGTTCTTTGTATGGGGGGCCTGGCTGATCACTATCGCGAACTACTGGTTCGGTACCAAACACTGGGACGGTACACAGTTTGGGCTTGTTTTCAGCACCATGGGGTTCGCCTCTATATTCATGCCTACCCTTACCGGTATCATTGCCGACCGCTGGGTAAATGCCGAAAGGCTATATGGTGTACTGCATATACTTTATGCCGGTGCGTTATGCTGCCTGCCAATGGTTGAAGACCCTACAACATTCATTTATGTAATGTTCGCTGCCATGTGCTTTTATATGCCGACCATTTCCCTAAGCAATTCCATATCATATACCGCTTTGAAGCTTAATAACAATGATGTGGTTAAAGATTTCCCGCCTATACGGGTATGGGGTACTATAGGGTTTATTGTAGCCATGTGGATAACCAATCTTACTAATAATAAAGCTACGGAATTCCAGTTCTATATAGCTGCTATTGCCGCAGTTGCGCTTGCTGTATATGCTTTTACGCTTCCAAAATGCGAGCCGCAGCGACTTATTAAAGAGAATGCTTCCCTGGGGGAGACACTTGGCCTTGGTGCATTTAAATTATTTGGCAATTACAAGATAGCCTTGTTCTTCGTGTTCTCGATGTTTTTGGGTGGTGCACTTCAGCTGACAAATGCCTATGGCGATGTGTTCCTTGATGAATTCAAGCATTTCCCGAGATATGCCGATTCATTCGTGGTGGAGTATTCCACCATCATAATGTCAATCTCCCAGATTTCCGAAACATTATTCATACTTGCCATACCATTCTTCCTTAAGCGTTTCGGTATTAAGCAGGTAATGCTGATTAGTATGTTTGCCTGGGTATTGCGTTTTGGGTTATTTGCTTTTGGCGACCCGACAACCGGATTATGGATGATCATATTGTCCTGCATTGTTTACGGAATGGCATTTGACTTTTTCAATATTTCCGGTTCCCTGTTTGTGGAAACGAGTACGAGCGCTAAAATACGCTCATCGGCACAAGGTTTGTTTATGATGATGACCAATGGTTTCGGCGCTGTAATGGGTAGTGTGGTTTCGGGATGGCTGATTGACAGTTATTTTACAAAGTCATTCAAAAGCACTACAGAACTTGCCGCTTACCTCGATACCACAACAGATAATTCCGTTATGGCAAAATTTTTGGCGGAAAGCGGGATAAAGGTTGATGCACATGGAATTTTTAATAATGCCGTTACGATGAGGGAATGGCACGATATATGGATTTCCTTTGCTGCATATTCTTTGGTTATAGCAATTTTGTTTGCCATCATGTTCAAGCATAAGCACGACCCCACTGTAATAGGTGAGGTAAAACATTAAAAAATAAAATTGAAAAAAATATCAGGCTGCCTTTTTAGGCAGCCTGTTTTGCTTTATAATAATCACATATCACAGTCAGTTTGTCTAAAAATCAACAATCTAATACCCTTTTTTGGGCGTGTCCCTGCGGGTCGGGCTATCGCCTTATCTGCTCCGTTCCTCTGCAGGATATCGGCACTATCCCTCACGCAACCGGAAATATGATTGAAGTTTTTCGTAGAGACGCATTGAATGCGTCTGACATAAGGATTGGAAATACCACTAGCTTGTTAGAGGCATTCAATGCGTCTCTACATTCACGTTCCAATTAAAAATCAACGGATCATCGAGAAATGCCCTTTCTTTTCCTCTCCATTCTGCCTTACTACTACAAACCAGTAATCGGTTGACGGCAGCGGTTTGCCGTTTAGTGTGCCATCCCATCCCGGGCTTTCATTGTCAAAGCCGGTAATGAGCTTGCCGTAGCGGTCAAAGATATAAGTAAACATATCCGGCTCCATAATGGCGTATTTAATGCGCCATGTTTCATTGATACCGTCGCCATTGGGCGTGAAGAATTTAGGATAGGTCAGGAGGAAGGCCGGCCTGGTGGAAAGGCCACAATCGAATTTGTCCTTTACGAATACGATGTAAGGGCCTGCGGGAAGCCCTGAAAAAATATTGCTGTCCTGAAAGTTGATGCCATCCACAGAATATTCAAAGCTGGCAGCAAGGGTTTCATCTTCCATGACAACGGTGATGGTGTTGTTATTATCCGTCCAGTCGGTAATGTCAATACGTTTTATAACAGGAATCGGTGATATGGATACCTGAATTGTTTTCTCAGCTGCGCACCCATATTCGTTGGTTACCTTTACGGTGTGGCTACCGGTTTCGGATACTGTTATCGATTGTGTTGTTTGCCCGCCGGACCATTCATAGCTGGTGTATCCGGCATCGGCTGTTATTTCTACACTTTGTCCCTGGCAGGCCGTCCATATGCTGTTCATCTGCAATTGGGGGATGCTGTGCACAATAATGTCAAACGATGTGGTGGCAAAGCACTCGGTATTGTTGTTGTACACCACCCTTGCATAAATGGTAGCCGTGGCAGATTCATATAGTACTGCCACCGGATTTTGCCCGGTATCGGCATCTGCCTGGGATGTGTGATAGGTTATGTCCACCATCGTGGGGTCCTGCCCGTCGAGTATTACAGCATCCTGCTGTGACAGGTCAAATGTTTCCTTTCCATTATTGCCTTCATCGCAAAGCTCAAGGTCGCCGGGCTGCACTGCTGTAACCAGTGAGGGAAGGTCGGCCACATTGAACGTCTGTGTTTTCAGGTTGCCGCACAGATCGGTTACCCTTACGACATAAAAGGCGGTATCCAGCGCATTGAAAATATTATTTTGACCGTTGTTAATGTAAAAGGAAGTATCGCCATTCTTGCTGATTATTTCATAATTGATTGGGGCGGCGCCTTCCACATCTACCTGTACATCGCCTATTGCCCCGGAACAGGTGAGGCTTGCTATCCTTGTTATCTGGAGGTCGTTCAGGAATTCAAAGTTATATATCTGTTCATCGCAGATCTTTTTGGTCTCAACACTGCCGCTGGGGAACGACTGGAATACTTTCATAACGCGGTACTGCCCCGTTTGGGTAAGGCTATATACGGTGCTGTTATTGGTAAGCTGTAATGCATTTTCAGCATCATATGGCCCGGTGGTGGGCACTGATTCTCCGGTAACGGGGTGGCCCCATGTACCGGTAACAGCGTTGTACTTTTGCAGCCAAAACGCAAGAAAAGCTACAGCGTTACTGGTATGGTGCATCTCGAGGTCGAAAGAACCGCAATGCCGTATCAGCTCAAAATCATTCTGCGTGACCGAGTAGGCATTTAAGTTTGCCGTTCGCGTCACGCCTGTCTCGCAGGAGGTATCTACAAGGAAGCTGTAATTTCCCGGCGGAAGGTTATCCATGTAAAATGTATAGTCTATAGGGGAAATATTGAAAGACACATCATAGGGCAGGGGTTCTGTAAACCCAGCCGGCGCAGCAGTGATTCTTACCACAGTCAGCGTGCCACCGGTTGAACCCATTGTAAGACTGGCTTTTCCCGGCGTGCAGTCAGGCCGTGCGAGCGGTGTACCTACCGAACCGGGTGCCTGCTTGATTTCAAAATGAAGCGGGGGCCACACAGTACCACAGGTATCTATAAGCGTAACAACATATTCTCCTATAGGCAGGTCGTTTATTTTCAGGCCATCGTCTTCGGTGACAAATTCTGACACATCATTTGGCAACCCGTGTTCCTCTTCATAGTCTTCTGGCGCTTCGGTAACCGTTGCTGTTCCTATTATAAACCCCGGAATGTTAATTTCTACACGGCCTGTCCCCCCGGTACACCCGGCGTTAAACACGCCTGCGATAGGCTCAACTTCAGGTTCTACATATTCGGCTTCTCCTGTTCCGGTGTGCCCGCAGGAATCGGTAATGCTGTATTTATAAAGCCCGACAGGAACAGGGTTTTCCAGGGTACCATAAGTTACATGCGGATCATTAAACGGGCCCGGGTGGGCAGCATTAAAAGCCACGGGGTCAAAACCGGTGGGCGCCTGAATAAACGTAATATTATAAGGTGGGATGTATTTGCCGGGCGTAAGGATAAGCGCTTTAAAACCGCAACCCATATCATCGAATACGGGGCTTATGGCAAGTTTTTGGTCAACCAGGTTATTTTGGGACAGATATACCGTACCGCAGGGATCCACTACCTTTATGTCGTAATAATAAGGTGTGTCATAGTAAAATTGAATTACCTGCCGCACATTTGTTTCCTGAGGCCCGCCGGAGTCTACAGACTGCGTATAGACCAAAGGCGTACCACCGCCCGGCGGATGCACGGTAACAGTAACTGTCAGCGGATAGGCCATGTCAACATCATTAGACGAGCTTACAAGATTGCTGATGGTTATCTGGTCGCATGCAGGCAATATCTCGTCAGGGAAGAGTGCAGGGCCAATTCCCAGGATAGCGCTGTCTGAAAAAACTTCGTGGGTAATTACATTTCCCGAACCGCAATTGTCAACCACCCTTACGCTGTAGTTTCCGGCAGGAAGGTTGTTAAAAATGTTAGAACTTTGCGGGGGCCTTGTTACTGGGCCTACAAGTATCTCATAAGTAGCGGCAGTGCCGGATGTTACTGATATCGTAATCGAACCATCCGGGCCGCAATAGGCATTCACGTGTTGTACATCATATGTAAGCGTTACCGTATGGTCCTCTATAGTAACCTGTTCCTGGTCGGTCATAGGGCTTCCGTTGACCATCTGGGTCGCTACCACAAGATACGTTCCATCAATCAGGCCGGTAACCGATGTGTTGGAATTGTCGGAAATAGCAGTAGTGGTATTAGGAAGCGCATATACCTTGTAATTTACCGGTATACTTGGTGCAGCATTTTCAACAGAAAAAGTCATGGAGCCATTGCCGGGGCAAAGCTCATCGGTTTTACTTACATTTAAAGTAAAATCCTGTGCTGTTGCCTGCCCTGTTATGAGCAGTATTGCTATGCATATATAGCTGCATAGCGGTACTGTTTGCAGCTGCCGGTAATATTTTTCCAGGTAAATATTCATAGCAAAAAATTAAGTTTGTGCTTAATTATTTTGCTAAAGATATCATTTATAGCAATTAGTTAACAATATCTTATTGTTTTTAACATAAACCCGATTTTTTGTTTAGAATATAAATTTATGTTTTTTTAGTACTTATGACATCTATCTTACTATTGCGAAGTGCCCTTTTAATTCCCTGCCATCACCGCGTCTCACGATAAACCAGTAATCGTCCGCAGGCATTGCACGACCATTAAAAGTGCCGTCCCAGCCCTCGCTGGTTGCACCAAAATTGGTGAGAATTTTTCCGTAACGGTCAAATATCTGCACGGTAAGTCCCGGTTCAAGGGCGGCAAAAGCTATACGCCACCTGTCATTGTTGCCATCACCATTGGGTGAGAAATATTTTGGATAAGAAGCTAAAATCACTTGTTTCTCATCCGGAGGGAAGCACCCGAACCTGTCGCGTACGTATACCGTTACTATTCCCGAAGGCACGTTGGTCAGGATCGATTCGTCCTGATAATTGATACCGTCAAAAGAATATTCATAGGCAGAAGGATCTGTGCCGTCAGTAAATACTGTAATCGTATTGTTGTTATCGGTCCAGTCCGCTACTTCCAGGTTTGTTATTAGCGGTTGGTTAGCTACTACAGCAGATACCGTTTTGGAAACCTCGCAAATATCGGTAACAGTAACAGTATAATCCCCGGGTTCGGTTACGGTAATGCTTTGGGTGGTTTCTCCGGTAGACCAACTGTACGATGGGTATCCTGAATCAGCGGTTATTGTAACAGGCTGCCCATTGCACATTCCCCAGGTATCGGCCATTGCCAACTCAAATATCGGCCTTGAAACAATGTTGAAAGAACTTGTACCGTAGCACAATGGGTTTACCACCCATTCTACCCGGGCATAAATAGTAGCCGAGCCGGAGCTGTAGTTGTTCGGCAGTGGGTTAACGCCCTGGTCGGCATCCTGTTGGGTAGCGTGGTAAGTTACAACTGCAATATCGGGGTCTACATCGCCAAGTACCCCGTCATCCTGTAGCGACAGGTCGAAGGTACCCGATCCGGCTCCGGCTTCGTCGCAATATAAAAGATCGTCGGCTACGCTTGCAGTAATAAGTGGGGGTAGCTCTGCGATATTGAACTGCTCCACACGGAACTCGCCACAGGCATCGGTCACCCTTACAACATAAAGCGCCGATTCCAGCCCCGTAAAAATATTATTCTCGCCGTTGTCTACATAAAAAGAGGTGTCATTATTTTTACTGATGAGCTCGTAGCGAGGTGTGATACCCGTAGCATTCACTTCCACATCAAAATCTTCGCCTACACAGGTACGGTTATAAATGCTTGTAATGGCAAGCACGTTATAAAATTCAAACTCATAGGCTTCCTCGATACAGATCTTTTCATTTTTACCCAGGCTGCCCATACAATAAGATGTTTGCTGTTTCAATACACGAAACTCGCCATTTACGGTAAAGCCGGTGTTTGATACCGACAACGGAATTGCATTTTCGGCAGTAAGCTCGTCATTTTCGGTATAAACACTTCCTGTATTTGGATGTTCCCACATTTCGGTTTCCTCATTAAACCTTTGGAGCCAGAAACTAACCGATGCGTCCGCATTGGAAGTGTAAGCGATATTTAAACTAAAATCATCACAGGTTGGGTCTACTGTAATTGAATTTGTCGTAACCGTAAACGGCAATACTTCAACGGTTTGGCTATAGCCATTCTGGCACTCTGTGTCTACAGAAAACGTATAATTGCCCGGCGTAAGATTGTCCATGCTAAAGCTGCCTTCAAAGATATTAGAGGTAGCCGTGTAGGGTAGGGGATAGCCAAATCCCGATGGCGCGGCGGTAATGGTTACTGCTGTAACCGAAGGCTGGATCAGGATGGTTCCCATACCTGCGATACAGTCCGGGCCTGTGGTATAATCCGGGGCAAGGGCAGAAAATTGCGGGATGGTCACTGCAACATCTTCATAGCTATTGCCGCAGGAGTCGGAAAGGTCGAAGGTGTAGTTGCCGGGCGGAAGGCTGGAAACCGTAAGCCTCCCGTCATCGGTTATATTGCCGGATACATCGGTTGGGGTATCTCCTGAATAGGCCGAAGGCGCCGAAACCAGGGTACCGCTCTCAAACACTGCGCTTCCGGGTATCCTTATGGTTACCCTCCCAAGTTGTGTCTGGCAATTATTGTTCACGGCATTTACAATTGGTTCCGGTGCGGCAGGCTGGTTTATCTCTTTTGTAAAGCTGTCGGTGTGTCCGCAGGCATCGGTAATGGTGATTGCATAAGAGCCTAATGGCATTGGGTTATTTTCGGCTCCAAATACGGCCGGGCCGGTAAATGGACCGGGGTAGGAATTGTTATAATCTGAAGGGTTAAACCCTGCCGGCGCCGAAGTAATATCTATGGTATAAGGGGGCATTAGGTTTGTCGTATTTACCGTAAGGCTTTGCCCGCTGCAGGATACCTGGGTAAGATTGGCACTGGCGCGGAGCGCAACATCTGCGGTACCGTTTTGTTGGTATGCATTGCCGCATGGATCGGTTACTTTAATGCTTACCTGGTAAGGCTGGGAAAAGTAAGCAACGGCCTGGCTGACGGTAAGAAGGGATGAATCGCCGGAGGTGATATTTTGGTTGTACACCAGGTCTGCACTACCATCGGGAGGAGTAGCTGTTATCTGTACAGTAAGCGGATAGACGATACCCGATGCTGTTGCGGTAGTAACGGTGAAGTTTACATTGACAGTATTACAATTGGAGAAAACGGTATCAGGAAATTCGGGCCCGGCGAGTGTAAGCGTAGTCTGTTCGGTAACAAAGGTGTGCGTACCGGTAAACCCATTCCCGCATGTATCTGTTATCTGAACCTCATAAGTGCCTGAAGGGATGTTGCTGAAAACATTCGATGATTGTGCCGGCACAGTCACAGGCCCGCTGGTAATTTCATAAGTTGCTGCCGATCCTGCCGTAACTGTAACGGTCATATCAGTCCCTGTGCTGCAGGTGGCTGTGGTATTGCTTATATAGAATTCAATAGGCACATATAGCGACCCAATGGTTGCGTTGGCCTGGCCGGTTGAGGTGCTGTCACCAACTTCCTGTGTCGCTGTGACAAGATAGTCGCCATCCTGAAGCGCCGGCACATATGATTCGGTGCTGTTCCATACAGGTATCGTTGTTTCGGGCAGTAAATACACCTTATACACTACAGGTGCGGAAGGGCTGGCATTGGATACTGATATTGAAAGCGCGCCATAACCGGGGCAGGTTTCATCAGTTGGCGTAACAGTTACATTAAGTTGTGCGTAAGACACTCCGGTACATAGCAACGCAAGCAATGCAAAGGTATATATGTTGGCTAAAGAAGTAATATTTTTCATGCAGCACATTTGATTTTCAGTAGTTTATACTTTTGGTTTTCAGAGAATAAAATAACTGAATATAAAACGGACAGGCTGTTAAGGTGATTATAAAGAGTGTTAATCAAAAGCTATATTTTTCCTTATGATAACTTTAAGACTAATGTTTTGTAAATCAAAAAAATATCGTACATTTGCGCACCTTTTGGCAGTACAGGTTTCCTTAAGGTTTAAAAACATTTTTATGTAAAACGCTTCTGCTGTTTTGCTGCTGCACGAAACCCCGCAACGCACAGGATACAAATTTTTAAATCAGCATGTCTGAACAAACAAAAACAAAAGAGGAATTTCTACAGGAGTTTAACTGGCATAACTTCGAAGAAGGTATTGATCCGGTAGATGAGCAAAACCTGAGGGAATTTGAAACATTGGTTGAAAAGACTTTCATTTCGACTGACAGTGATGAGGTAGTAGAAGGTACAGTTGTAAGGATCACTGACAGGGATGCGATCGTTGACATCAATGCTAAATCTGAAGGTGTTATCTCCCTTAACGAATTCCGCTACAACCCGAACCTTAAAGTAGGTGACAAAGTTGAAGTGCTTATCGACGTTCGCGAAGATAAATCAGGTCAGCTTGTTCTTTCTCACAAGAAAGCGCGTACTATCAAGGCTTGGGACAGGGTTATCAGTGCTAACGAAACAGGAGAGATCGTTAATGGTTTTGTAAAATGCAGGACTAAAGGCGGTATGATCGTAGACGTTTTCGGCATTGAGGCTTTCCTTCCGGGATCTCAGATCGATGTTAAGCCGATCCGTGATTACGACCAGTACGTAAACAAAACTATGGAGTTTAAAGTTGTGAAGATCAACCACGAATTCAAAAACGTTGTTGTATCCCACAAAGCGCTTATCGAAGCGGATATCGAAGTACAGAAAAAAGAAATCATCGGGCAGCTTGAAAAAGGCCAGGTACTTGAAGGTGTTGTTAAGAACATTACTTCATACGGTGTATTCATTGACCTTGGAGGTGTTGACGGACTTATCCACATCACTGACCTTTCATGGAGCCGTATCAACCACCCAAGTGAGGTTCTTGAATTAGACCAAAAACTTAACGTGGTTATCCTTGACTTTGATGATGAGAAAACAAGGATCCAGCTTGGTCTTAAGCAATTGAACGCACACCCTTGGGATGCGCTTGATGCTAACCTTGCCGTTGGTGACAAAGTAAAAGGTAAAGTAGTGGTTATTGCTGACTACGGTGCATTTATCGAGGTTGCTGAAGGTGTTGAAGGCCTTATCCACGTTTCTGAAATGTCATGGTCTACACACCTTAGGTCTGCACAGGACTTCGTAAAAGTTGGCGATGAGGTAGAAGCAGTTATCCTTACTCTTGACAGGGAAGACCGCAAAATGTCTCTTGGCATCAAGCAGCTTTCACAAGACCCATGGACTGACATCACGACTAAATACCCTGTAGGTTCACGCCACACAGGTATCGTAAGGAACTTTACAAACTTCGGTATATTCGTAGAGCTTGAAGAAGGCATCGACGGATTGATCTACATCTCAGACCTTTCATGGACTAAGAAGATCAAGCACCCAAGTGAATTCGTAAACGTAGGCGATAAGCTTGACGTTGTAGTTCTTGAGCTTGATGTTGAAGGACGTAAACTTTCTCTTGGCCACAAACAGACTCAGGCTAACCCTTGGGACAAGTATGAGGATTCTTTCGGTGTAGGATCAGTTCACACTGGAGAGATTGCTGAAATAGTTGACAAAGGCGCTACTGTAGAGTTTGGTGACGATATCGTTGCTTTCATCCCTACACGCCACCTTGAAAAAGAAGACGGAAAAAAACTTAAAAAAGGCGAATCTGCTGAATTTAAAGTAATTGAATTCAATAAAGAATTCAAGAGGGTTGTTGCATCGCATACAGCTACTTTCCGTGATGAGGAAGAGAAGAATGTAAGGCAGCAACAGGAGTCTGTGACTTCTTCTTCAAACAATGCTGAGAAAACCACCCTTGGTGATATCGATGCACTGTCTCAATTGAAAGAAAGAATGGAAAAAGGAGAGCAGAAGTAATCCCCAGCCATTTTAGATATGAAAGCCCTTCCGGAAACGGAGGGGCTTTTTTTATTACGCTAAACCCATACGTGTCTTCGCAGTTAGAGGATGGGAATTGTAATATTTTTCAGCATTAGAATAGTTTCTATATGCACAGATAGCTACTACAGAAAAAAACGAATATTAACTCAAACTGAACGCTCTTTCATTTGGATGCCCCGAATTAAAAATTGCCAGTAAATGCTGCCGAAAAGAATGTTTTCGCATTACAAATTTTGATAGTTTTGGCAGCGGTTAAAGTGTTTTTAGCCGGGGGAAAATGAGCCGAACAGAAACCCATATACGATAGTAGGCATAACCAATCAAACCTATACCAATGAAAATTTCAAAACTACTGGTACTGCTGGCAGTACTAATGACACTAAGTGTTAGCGCACAGAAAAAAGCAACGGCTGCCAAGCCTGCCGCCAAAACAACGAGCTCCAAACCGAGCAAAGCTGAAACAATGGACTGGATTGCTGCTAAAATGCAGGAAAACCTGGCTGCACCAAGAAAATTCATTTCTTACAGCAACGGCCTTTTCGTGTATTCAAAACAAATGAATTCAGGCGACGTTTGCACCACGACAATCGACCTTAATAAAATAACAGGCCTGAGCAATGAGTATTCTGATGACTTCTTCATGTCAGGTAAACAACTGGGCGGTTCAAAGTGCGGTGATGGCAGCACAAATCAGTTTGAGTATATGTCTATTGCCGGCCCCAACTATAATGATTACAGTGCGCCGTTTAATTTTACCCCGGACCAAACACTTGTGGAAAGGATGAAGAAAGCGCTTGCTACACTTGTAGAATATAATGGTGAATCTAAAAAAGCTGCTGGAGAGAAATTCTAACTCCGGCAGAAAATAATTGAATAAAGCCACCTCAATGCAGGTGGTTTTTTTTATGACTTTAAGATTAATAACGTTTCCTTATATTTGTAATAATGGACAAAAACCTTTACATCATAGCAGGCTGCAATGGAGCGGGAAAGACAACGGCTTCCTTTACTATATTGCCCGAAATACTAGATTGTAAAGAGTTTGTCAATGCTGATGAGATAGCCAAAGGCTTGTCACCTTTCCAGCCTGAAAAGGTTTCTTTCGAAGCTGGAAGGATAATGCTCCACAGGATCAACGAACTTTTGGAAGCGGAATTACTACATTATCAACCAAAAGCTACAGGGGAAAAATTGCAATAGCACAGCAGAAAGGATATAAAGTGACCTTGCTATTTTTTTGGCTGGACAGTGTAACATTGGCTATAGAAAGGGTTGCCACAAGAGTGAAGGAGGGAGGCCATAATATCCCGGTTGATGTAATTGTCCGTAGATATAAAGGTGGCATCAGAAATTTGTTCGATATTTATATCCCGGTTGTTGACGAAGTCCTTATCTTTGATAATACAATGAATGTGCCTAAGCTAATAGCTGCAAAGAAAGAAAAAGTAGAGTTGAGTATATTTGACAATAAAATATTCGATAAATTGAGGGAGAATTATGAAGGATGAAAGATTAAGTTCCCATCAGAAAAAAATCATTGATGCTATGGCAAAAGTCAGTGAAGATTTGATCGCCTTTAAAAAGAGGATGGATAGCCCATTGGTTGTCAGCCGTGACGGAAAGATCATGCATATCAAGCCGTGGCTCGAAGAAAATGAAAACACACAAAAGAAATGATAATGGCCTTCCTGTATAGTGAAGGCTTTTTTTTTATGCGTTAATTGCGACCGTATTTCATTATTTCATAAATTAGTAATCAAAACCAACTAATTATGAAACATTTACTATTCTTTGCAATCCTGTTCACAGGCATTGCAGCCAGTGCACAAACGTACCCGAAATACAGCAATCAGGCCGGCAATAGCAAGGCCGCTTCAAAACCTGAAAGTGCCAAAAAGGAAACCGCTGTAAAAGTAGTTGAGGAAGCTGCAGCAAAAGGAAATAGGAAGCCTGAAGGCGATTTCCAGGAATTAATGGAAAAAGCTGTAGTACAGAGCAAAGCGCGCAGGTATGAAGCAGCTGTGATGATTTATAGCAAAGCGCTCGAGGTAAGCAATGAAGAACAGGCGTGGAGAGCATTGATATCGCGGGCAACAAATTATCAGATGATAGGGCAGTTTGACAAAGCTATGGCTGATTACACTACTATAATCAATGCACAAAATGCTCCTCAAAAGAACCTGGCCTACATCTATTCCTGCAGGGCAAGGCTGGCGCAGGAAAAAAATGATATGGAACTGGCATGCGCTGATGTAAAGAAAGCAAGGGAGCTTGGCCTGCCGGAAATGGCAATGCAGGGTATTAATTGTAAATAAAGAGCTACACTTACACTTTGTATTTCCACCCCGGTAACCTGAAACAAAAACGAAAAAGCCCTGCAAATTCCTTTGCAAGGCTCTCCTTCAATAACCTAAGTAACAAAAAATAACGTTATTATTGTTCTCCGGTACGTGTTGAAGTTTTCTTAGTGGATATATTGTTAATAGTCGTATTGTCCGTTAACTGCGTGCGCTCCTCGCGTTTTTGCCGTTCAAGTTGTACCCTTCGTTCCTGATCTGCTTTCTGCCGCTGTTGCTGTGCCTGCTTTGCGTCCTGCTCAACCTGTTGCTGTGTTACAACGGGCGGTTGGCGTTGCGTCACATCCTGTTTTTCCTGTGCAGCCGCAAAAGCCGTAAAGGCAAAGAAAGCGAGTAATATGAGCGCTGTTTTTTTCATGGCTGCGATTTTTTACTTTTATAAAATTAGGCATTCCCTTCGTAATCAGGAAGCTGTAAGCCTATGATTAACCTATGTTTAACGCTTACTATTAATTTGCGTTAACAATACTTACATGCCATGTTAAAAATCCTGATTTCGGCGTTACAGGGCACACCGTAATCACTATATTTGTTGTAAAATGTGCACAGTGAGCGAGATCAACAAGCTTAAGATTTTAAACGACCCTATTTACGGGTTTATTTCCATAACTAACCCGCTGGTATACGACCTTATCCAACACCCTTATTTCCAGAGGCTCCGCCGCATTTCCCAAATGGGGATGTCCTACCTGGTATATCCGGGGGCGCACCATACACGGTTTCATCACGCGCTTGGATGCATGCACATTATGCAGCGTACCGTTCAGGTACTGAAATTCAAAGGTGTTGCAATATCCCCTGAAGAAGAGGCCGCTCTCGATATAGCCATACTGTTGCACGACATTGGCCACGGCCCGTTCTCTCATGCAATGGAGCACAGTATCGTAGAGAATGTGAGCCACGAAGCTATATCGCTGCTGTTCATGGACAGCCTCAACAAAGAATTTGACGGAAAACTGACACTGGCGATACAAATATTTAAAGGCGAATACCACCGCAGGTTTATGCTGCAGCTCATATCGAGCCAGCTGGATATGGACCGGATGGATTACCTGAAGCGTGACAGCTTTTACAGCGGCGTTGCCGAAGGGAATATCAATAGTGAGCGGCTGATACAGATGTTCAATGTGCAGGATGATATGCTGGTGATAGAGGAGAAGGGGATATACTCTGTAGAGAAATTTCTTGTGGCGCGAAGGCTGATGTACTGGCAATGCTACCTCCATAAGACCAGTGTTGTTGCCGAACTGATACTTACCAAAATATTAAAGCGCGCCAAAGAACTTACACAGCATGGCAAACACCTGGGCTCCAGTGCACCATTACAGTTTTTCCTCGAAAATAAGATAAGCCTCGACGACTTCAGCGAGGAAGTGCTGGTGAAATTTTCATACCTCGACGATTTCGACATTATCAGTGCAATAAAAATGTGGCAGTTCCATGAAGACCTTGTATTGCGGGAACTGAGCAGGATGATCATTAACCGCGACCTGCTAAAAATAAAGATGCAGGCCGAAAAGGTGGATAAGGAAAAAGCTGTGGCCCTTCGCAAACGCATCATGGAACTATATGGCATTAGCGAGAAAGAGGCTGAATACTTTGTGTTTAAAGGAAAAATTAAGAACCAGGCTTACAATAAGACCGGGGAGCCCATACATATATTAAAGAAGGACAGGACCATAGAAGATGTTGTTGAGGCATCGGATCAACTGAATTTAAAGGCTTTGTCTAAGCCGGTGACCAAGTATTACCTGTGTTTTCCAAAAGTGCTTTTGGAACAGGCAGCTATTTAATTAAATTTTATATTTTTGTCGGGATGAAATTTACAGCAGAACAGATAGCAGGTTTACTGGAAGGTGACATTGTGGGCAATCCCAATGCCGAAGTCTTCAGATTGGCCAAAATAGAGGAAGGGACTGATGGTTCGCTTACTTTTTTGGCTAACCCTAAATACCTGCCCTACATATATTCCACACAGGCAACCATTACAATAGTGAACAGGACTTTTGAGCCTGAAAACGATATTACTACCACACTCATTAAGGTAGATGATGCCTACCAGTCGTTCTCCAAACTTCTGGAATACTACAACCAGGTAAAGCTGATGAAAAGCGGCATAGAGCAACCCTCTGTCCTTTCGGAAGGCGCTACCTATGGAGATAACCTGTACCTGGGGAGTTTTTGCTACATAGGCAAAAATGTAAAGATAGGCAGCAACGTGAAGATATATCCCAATACTTTTGTGGGTGACAACGTGGTCATTGGCGATGATACAATACTTTTTGCAGGTGTCCGTGTTTATTCGGAAACCGTTATAGGTAAAGGATGTACCATTCATTCCGGTGCCATTATCGGATCGGATGGCTTTGGCTTTGCGCCCAATGATGAAGGTGTTTATAATAAGATTCCACAGATTGGCAACGTAATTATAGAAGATAACGTTGATATTGGCTCCTGCACTACCGTAGACAGGGCCACGCTTGGATCGACCGTAATAAAGAAGGGCGTTAAGCTGGACAACCAGATACAGATAGCCCATAATGTGACCATAGGTGAAAATACCGTGATCGCATCCCAAACCGGGGTGGCGGGATCT
Source organism: Flavobacterium album (assembly GCF_003096035.1). NCBI lineage: Bacteria > Pseudomonadati > Bacteroidota > Flavobacteriia > Flavobacteriales > Flavobacteriaceae > Flavobacterium > Flavobacterium album. The sequence goes on from NZ_CP029186.1 coordinate 2,744,346, forward strand.
ACCAAGATTGGAAGGAACTGCATCATTGGAGGTCAGGTAGGGATCGTAGGGCATATCACCATTGGCAATGGCGTACGCATCCAGGCACAGTCGGGGGTTGGCAAAAGCATTCCCGACGGGGAGACTGTTCAGGGCAGCCCGGCATTAGGCTATTCCGACTTCAATAAGTCCTACGTACATTTCAGGAATTTCCCAAAAATTGTGTCGGATATTGAAGAACTCAAACAACAAAACAAACAATAACTAAAAGGATAGGTAATGGTTAAACAAACCACAATCAAGAGCGAAATATCGTTAAAAGGTGTCGGCCTGCATACCGGTAAGGAAGTTACAATGACCTTTAAGCCCGCACCGGTAAATAACGGATATACTTTTGTTAGGGTAGATTTGGAAGGCCAGCCCGTTGTAGAGGCTGATGCCAATTATGTTGTAAATACCCAAAGAGGGACAAATCTTGAAAAGAAAGGCGTTAAGATACAAACATCAGAGCACGTGCTCGCCGCATTTGTTGGGTGCGATGTAGATAATGTTATAATAGAGCTGGACGCTTCCGAACCTCCTATTATGGATGGATCGTCTAAGTTTTTTGTGGAAGCCATAGAAAAAGTAGGCGTGGAGGAACAGGATGCCGAACGCCATGTATATGTGGTAAAGGAAGTAATATCGTATACGGATGAAACTACCGGAAGCGAGATCATTGTAATGCCTTCAGACGAATACCAGGTTACCGCGATGGTAGATTTTGGCACCAAAGTACTTGGTACACAAAACGCCACGCTTAAAAATATAAGTGATTTTAAAACCGAGATTGCCGATTCGCGCACCTTCAGCTTCCTTCATGAGCTGGAAGCATTGCTGCAGAACGGACTCATAAAAGGAGGCGACCTTAACAATGCTATCGTTTATGTAGATAAGGAAATATCACCCGAGACAATGGAAAGCCTTAAGGTTGCTTTTGGGAAAGAAAGCATTGCAGTGAAGCCTAACGGGATACTGGACAACCTTACGCTGCATTACCCGAACGAGGCGGCACGCCACAAGCTGCTTGATGTAGTAGGCGACCTTGCGCTTATCGGTACACGTATCCGCGGTAAGGTAATTGCCAACAAGCCGGGGCATTTCGTGAACACGCAGTTTGCCAAGAAAATGTCGAAGATAATCAAGATTGAACAGCGCAACCAGGTGCCGGTTTATGACCTTCACAAAGAGCCTTTCATGGATGTGAACAAGATCATGAGCATGCTGCCGCACCGTCCGCCGTTCCTGTTGGTAGATAAGATCCTGGAAATGAGCGACAGCCATGTGGTAGGACTTAAGAACGTAACGATGAATGAAAGCTTCTTCGTGGGCCACTTTCCGGGTGCGCCGGTTATGCCGGGCGTGCTGATTATAGAAGCAATGGCGCAGACAGGCGGTATCCTTATCCTGAGCTCTGTGCCGGATCCGGAAAACTACCTGACCTACTTCATGAAGATAGATAATGTAAAGTTCAAGCATAAAGTACTTCCGGGAGATACCCTTGTATTCAAATGCGACCTTATTTCTCCTATACGCAGGGGGATATGCCACATGCAGGCAAATGCTTATGCCAACGGCAAACTTGTTGCCGAAGCAGAACTAATGGCACAAATTGCCAAAAACAGCTAAAACAAAAGTAAATGAACCAACCGCTAGCATACGTACATCCGGGCGCCAAGATAGCCAAGAATGTGGTAATAGAGCCTTTCACTACCATCCATAATAATGTAGAGATAGGCGAGGGAACCTGGATAGGGTCTAACGTTACCATTATGGAAGGAGCCAGGATAGGTAAAAACTGTAATATATTTCCGGGTGCCGTAATATCTGCCGTGCCGCAGGATCTTAAATTTGGGGGTGAAGAATCGCTTGCGATAATAGGAGATAACTGCACTATACGTGAGTGTGTTACCATTAACAGGGGAACTATTGCATCCGGCCAGACAAGGCTGGGCAATAACTGTTTGGTGATGGCTACCGCACATATTGCACACGACTGCCATATTGGCGATAATGCCATAATTGTAAATGGTGTGGCCTTGGCCGGTCACGTAACGGTGGGCAATTTTGCCATTATCGGAGGTCTTGCTGCCGTGCACCAGTTTATAAGCATTGGCGACCATGCTATGATTTCAGGCGGATCGCTGGTGCGTAAAGATGTGCCACCTTATACCAAGGCTGCAAAAGAGCCGCTTTCGTATGTGGGCATCAACTCTGTAGGGTTGAGGCGCAGGGGTTTTACACCGGAAAAGATCAGGGAGATACAGGATATTTACAGGATATTGTACCAGAAAAATTATAATACCACGCAGGCTCTTAGTATAATAGAGGCTGAAATGGAGGCAACCCCGGAGCGCGACGAGATCATTCTGTTCATCAGGAATTCATCTCGCGGCGTAATGAAGGGATATACCGGGTTTTAATTATTTTAGGTTGAAATAATTATATTGGTAACCAGGCAATAATAAATAGAAAACAAACAATAAAAAATTTAAAATGGCAAGTACATCAGATATCAGGAACGGCTTATGCATCAAGTTCAATAACGATATATACAAGATAATCGAATTCCTTCACGTGAAACCGGGTAAAGGCCCTGCTTTCGTAAGGACAAAGCTAAAAAGCCTTACTAACGGTAAAGTGCTTGACAACACTTTTTCTGCAGGACACAAGATCGAGGATGTAAGGGTAGAAACACACAAGTTCCAGTTCCTTTACCCTGAAGGCGACCAGTACCATTTCATGCATGCCGAAACGTATGAGCAGATATCCCTTAACAAGAACATCCTTGACGCTCCGGACCTTTTGAAAGAAGGCGAGAATGTAATGGTGATCTGGAATACGGAAACGGATGCGCCGCTATCGGTAGACATGCCTGCTTCAGTTGTTCTTGAAGTGACTTATGCAGAACCGGGCGTGAAAGGCAACACTGCCACGAACGCTACCAAACCTGCCACTGTAGAAACAGGCGCAGCGGTAAACGTGCCGCTTTTCATCAATGAAGGCGACAAGATCAAGATTGATACCGCAACCGGCCAGTACATGGAACGCGTAAAAGAGTAAGCGCGGGTGAAACGGCTTGTTACCCTTGCATTATGTCTCTCAGCACTTGGTTTAAAAGCGCAGGTTAAAGACAGTATTAACGAAAGTTCTCCGGAGAAAACGGAGAACTTTACTTTTCATGCGCAAACAACCACTATTTTTCAATACAAGCCGGGGTTTTCGGCAGATTATACCGGGCAGAACAGTTTCCATACCGAAGAAGAACGGGCAAGTTCCGTCACTTCTACACTTTTTGCGGGAGCAAGGCTCTGGAGGGGTGCATCAGTATATATTAATCCCGAAATGGCCGGAGGTTCAGGACTTAGTAAAGTACTGGGCATAGGCGATGCCACAAACGGAGAGACATTTAGGGTAGGCAGTGCAAACCCTAAGATCTACCTTGCGCGGCTATACATCACACAAGTGTTCAGCCTTGGTGGCGACTATAAATTTGCCCATTGGCAGGAAAGCGGACAAAACCAGCTGGCAGGCAAGATAGAACCAAATTACATAGCCGTAACAGCAGGTAAGATATGCCTTTCGGATTATTTTGATAACAACAGCTATAGCCATGACCCGCGTTCACAGTTCATGAACTGGGGGCTTATGAGCAATGGCGCTTGGGATTACCCGGCCAATACACGTGGCTATGTGCCGAGTGTTGTAGTTGAATATGTAACGCTGGAAAATGAGTTGCGTTTCGGTTTATCGCTCATGCCTTTGGAAGCCAATGGCCTGAAGATGAACTGGAACATATCACGTTCAAATTCAGCTACATTAGAATATACCCGGAATTATAATTTTTCCGGACGAAAAGGCGCTATTCGCGTTTTAGGATTTTTAACCAGCGGCCGTATGGGAGATTATCGCGAAAGCATAACGGTTAACCCGCAATCGCCGGTAATAGAGGCAGTACAGCAGTACGGCAACAAAAAATACGGTTTTGGTATCAACGCCGAACAGGAGCTCAGCGATAACCTGGGTGCCTTTTTCCGCGCAAGCTGGAATGATGGGCATACGCAAACCTGGGCTTTCACCGAAATAGACCGCAGCGTAAGCCTTGGCCTGAGCGCTAAAGGAAGCTGGTGGGGCCGCAATAACGATACCGCCGGACTTGCCACGGTGCTTTCCGGAATTTCCGGGCCGCACAAAGATTATCTTGCGGCAGGAGGTTACGGTTTCATGCTGGGTGATGGCAGGCTGTCCTTTGCGGCGGAAAGCGCAACGGAATTTTATTATGCGGCCGAATTAAATAATAATCTGTATATTACATGCGGTTACCAGTTGCTGCTAAATCCGGGCTATAACCGGGACAGGAGCGGGCCGGTAAACGTTTTTTCACTCCGGCTGCATGCCGAAATATAACTTTTTTTGAAATATGAAATTTCCAAAAGTACATACCCTTAAAGATATCGCGGCTATAATAGATAGCACGTATGTGGGCGATGATAATTTCCCGGTACACGGCATGAACGAAATACATGTTGTTACACCGGGTGATATTGTGTTCGTAGACCATCCCAAATACTACGACAAAGCATTGCAGTCGGCTGCTACAATCGTGCTTATCAATAAGGAAGTAGACTGTCCGGAAGGAAAAGCATTGCTCATATCAGACGATCCGTTCAGGGACTTCAACAAGCTTACAAGGCATTTCAGGCCGTTCGTATCCTCTGCCGCTTCTGTTTCGCCATCTGCAGAAATAGGAGAGGGGACCGTGATACAACCGAATACCTTTGTTGGCAATAATGTAACGATTGGGAAGAACTGCCTTATCCATTCGAACGTTGCCATTTATGACAATACCATCATTGGCGATAATTGTATCATTCATGCGGGCACTGTACTTGGCGCAGATGCGTTTTATTATAAAAAACGCCCCGAAGGCTACGATCAGCTGTTGTCAGGCGGCAGGGTAGTGATAGGCAACGATGTGGGTATTGGTGCCTTGTGTACCATTGACAAAGGCGTTACAGGTGATACTACGATCGGCGATGGCAGCAAGATCGACAACCAGGTGCACCTTGGGCATGATACGGTTGTTGGCAAAAAAATGCCTTATTGCGGCGCAAACAGGCATTGCAGGCTGTGTAGTGATAGAAGACGAAGTGACCATCTGGGGCCAGGTAGGCAGTACCAGCGGTATAACCATTGGGAAAGGTGCAGTTATACATGCACAAACTGGAATCAGCAAATCGCTGGAAGGCGGAAAAGTATACTGGGGTACACCTGCACAGGAAGCCAGGGAAACTATGAGGCAAATGGCCAATGTGAAGCGCATACCGGAACTATTTGAAAAACTGAAATAATATGACCGCAAAAGAAGTTGTAACGGAATACTACCTGTCCGGCGCTTCGAGGACAGCAGCAGGCGTAAAGCGTTACCTGCATGAAGATCTTATGCTGAAATGGCACAGTTCTAAAGGCTACCTGCAGCTTGAAAAAAACGATGTACTTACGCTGGTGGCCGAACTTGAAAAATCGTATTGTGCCTCAAGGCTGGAAATAAGCCATATCTTAGCCGAAGGCGACACGGTATCGGTACGCTATACGCATTATGTCAATGCTTTTGAGAACCCGCACGAAGAGATGATCCTTGCCCATTTTGTGGTGATATGGGAAGTGAAGGACGACTTGCTTCACACAGGCTACCTTATGAGCCAGTTGGGTTAATTTTACGCAAAAACTATAAAATTATCCTTATAAAATTTACCGGAATTCCCGATTATATTTTATAAAAACCCTATTTTTGCATCACGATTTAAAAATAATTTAAAAAATATATCATGAGTGTTCTGGTTAATAAAGATTCCAAGATAATTGTTCAGGGATTTACAGGAAGCGAAGGTACTTTCCACGCTACCCAAATGATAGAATATGGTACTAATGTAGTTGGCGGTGTAACGCCGGGCAAAGGCGGTACTACGCACCTTGACCGCCCTGTATTCAACACTGTAAGAGATGCAGTAGAGATAGCAGGTGCCGATACTACCATCATATTCGTTCCGCCGGCCTTTGCCGCTGACGCAATTATGGAAGCTGCCGAAGCAGGCATCAAAGTGATCATCACGATCACTGAAGGTATTCCTGTTGCGGACATGATCAAGGCTTATGACTACATACAGGATAAAGACTGCCGCCTGATAGGCCCTAACTGTCCGGGTGTTATCACTCCGGGAGAAGCTAAGGTAGGTATCATGCCGGGCTTCGTTTTCAAAAAAGGTAAAGTAGGTATCGTATCAAAATCAGGTACGCTTACGTATGAAGCTGCTGACCAGGTTGTAAAACAAGGCCTTGGCATCACGACAGCTATCGGTATCGGTGGCGACCCTATCATCGGGACAACGACAAAAGAAGCTGTTGAGCTTTTAATGAACGACCCTGAGACAGAAGCCATCATCATGATTGGTGAGATTGGTGGCCAGCTTGAGGCTGACGCTGCTAAATGGGTTAAAGCTGACGGTAACCGCAAGCCTGTTATTGGCTTCATTGCCGGTGAGACTGCCCCTAAAGGCCGCACTATGGGCCACGCGGGCGCTATCGTTGGCGGCGCTGATGATACTGCTGAAGCGAAAAAACGCATCATGAGAGAGAACGGCATCCACGTGGTGGATTCTCCTGCTGAAATAGGCAAAAAAGTGAAAGAAGTATTGGGATAATTTATCCCATTAGATATATTAAAGGCTGTCCGAGAGGATGGCCTTTTTGTTTTAAGCACTGTAACCATTTTTATATTGCAGAAGTTACCATTTTTTGGTACTTTTGAAACAAAGATATTGTCATGGGTAAAAACACATCCATATCATTAGGAAACCATTTTGAAGATTTCATTGAGAGTTCAATAAACACCGGAAGATTCAATAACGCAAGTGAAGTTGTTCGTGCGGGTTTAAGATTATTGGAAGACGAAGAAAATAAAGTAATCGCCCTAAGGAAAGCCATTCAGGAAGGCATTGATAGCGGCATCGCCGAAGATTTTGAGCCTAAAGCATTTTTAGCATCTTTAAAGGCACGGAAAGAATAATGGCAAAATTCCATTTTTCTAAAAAGGCGCTCGATGATCTTACATCAATTTGGGATTACACTGTCAGAGAATGGTCAGAAAGCCAGGCTGAAAAGTATTATCACCTGATATTGGCTTCATGTGCCGATTTAGCGGAGAATCCACAGCTCGGTAAATCGTATGATGTCCTTGCAATGAATATTCTTGGTTACAAATGTAGCCAGCATATAATATTTTTCCATCAGATATCTAAAAAAGAAATCGTAGTAGAAAGGATACTGCACGGAATGATGGATTTGAAGAACCATCTTTAGAGAAATTTTTACCATGCGGCTTAGGAAGCTATACATTAAGACAGCTTTTTGCGCATGACTGTACTACCCCAACTTATCCAACAGCTCCTTCAGATCTACAGCATTATCAAAAAAGTCTTCCCATAAGTCGCCTTTTTCTTTTACCCGTTCCGGCAGTGTCTTGATGTTGTAATTCTTTACCGTAAAATTCTTTTCATCCAGTTCTTCCCATTCTAATGGTGTGCTTGCTGTAGCGCCATCTCGCGGTCGGAGGGAATAGGCGCAGGACATGGTTTTACCTTTCCCGTTTTGAAGGAAGTCGAGGTACACCTTGCCAATGCGTTTTTTAGGCATACGTTCCAGGCTGGTTATTTTCGGCAGTGCATTATTTACTGCCTGGCTGATAATATGCGAAAAATCACGGCTTTGCTCGTAAGTATATTTAGGCTTGATGGGGATAAAAATATGAAGCCCTTTGCCACCCGAGGTTTTAAGGTAGCCTTTAATGCCAAGCGTATCCAGTATCTCTTTCACCTTTTTTGCCGTAGTAACAAGGTTTTCCATGGTGGTTTCATTGGGATCCAGGTCGAAGATAATATAGTCAGGATTATCCAGCGAACCTAAGCGGCTGCTCCATGGGTTGATTTCAATGCAGCCCAAATTGGCCATGTAAATCAGCGTCTCTTTATCATTGCAGATAAGGTATTCAATATCCTCATCGGTAGAATCAGAATGGATCTTCTCCGTTTGAGCCCAGTCCGGTGCGGAGCCGGCTACATTCTTTTGAAAGAATCCCTCATGGTCAATCCCATTTGGTGTCCTGCGCATTGACTGCGGCCTGTCTTTGATGTACGGTAATATCCACTTCGCCATTTCATCATAGTAATTGATCACATCGCCCTTGGTATAACCTTCCTTCGGCCAAAATACTTTCTCAGGATGGGTTACCTCGACTTTTTCGGTGTCCCATCCGGGCTTACCTGTTTTGGATTTTTTTTTTGTGACTGTTTTAGCTTTTGGTGTTCCGGTTTTAGTTTCATCAGCAGGCTTTTCTTTAGCTTTCGCCGAAGTTTTTGTTATTGTGCTTTCTTCAGCTTTTTCGATAGCCTTCGTCTTTTTAACTTCTTTTTTTCCTTTCTCTTCAGGAACTACTTTATCGGTAGGTGTCGCAATTTCTTTTTTCACGTCTTTTGGTTTTTTATCGGTACGTAGCGCGATAAATACAGGATGGCGCAGGCTGTTGGTCTCTGTCCACTCCGAGTATTTTATCTGGGCAACGAGTTCCGGCTTTATCCAGTGTACTTTTGGCTCTCTCGGTTTTACTTTAAAAGGCGATGTTTTCTGTACCAAAGCCGTCAGTTTTTCATACATATCCTTTAACGAGTCTTCGTTAAATCCTGTTCCTACCTTACCGGTATAAATCAGGTCGTTGCCTTCATAATAACCCAGCAGGAGGGAACCGAACCCACTGCGGGAACCCTTTGGTTCCGTAAAACCGCCTATCACCATCTCTTGTTCTTTGGTGACTTTTATTTTCAGCCATTCCTTGCTGCGCTTGTTCACATGGTAATGGGAGGTTATCTTTTTTGCGATAAGCCCTTCCGTGCCCTTTGCTTCAGCTTCTTTCATGGCTTTTGTGCCTTCGCCTGCAATGTGTCCGGAATAAATGATCTCGTCCGTTTGCGGAAGCACAGCTTCCAGTATACGCTTGCGTTGCAGCAATTCCAGTGAAGTAAGGTCGTAACCGTTAAAATACAAAATGTCGAACACATAGCATTTCAACTTCCCGCGATTAGGGTTCTCGGCAAAATACTGCAGCCATTGGAAATGGCTCAGCCCTTTTTCATCTTCCACAACGATCTCGCCATCCAGGATCATATCGTCTTTTATAATACTAAAGGCTTCAACCAGTTCCTTGTATTTTGAATTGAATGACAAGCTATTACGGGATACTAATTCAACCTTCCCTTTGTGTATTTGAATCAGGGCCCTATAGCCGTCATATTTGTTTTCGAATACCCATTCGTCACTATCAAAAATGGCATCGGCCAGTGTTGCCAGCTGTGGTTTCCATTCCTTAGGGAAGGTCTTGCGGACTTTGGCAGCGGCCACATCTTCGGCTGTGAAAGTGGGGGAGTTTTTAGTCGAAGTCAAAGTCTCAGTTTTTTCAGTAGCTTTAGTTTTCTTTTTTGCTGTCGGCTTTGACTTTGATTTCGACTGAGACTGAGAACTCTTCTCAGGTTCTTCATCGAGGATATGATCTACATCGCCGTGGAAGCTCTTTTTTTCTTCCCTGTTGCTTTGCCATACTTCCGATTTGTTGTCGTTTTCAATTTCCTCCAGCGTTCGCCCTGTAAGTACCGAATGCTGGTCGAATTCCCTTTTATCTGCATATTCATCCTTGCCTTTTAGCAGCAGCCATTCGTCCTCTTTCCCGCTCATACGGACTAAGTGATAGGAGCCTTTCAGCTTTTTGCCATGCATAACGACTTTAATATTACCATCCTTATGCATCTTCCTGAGCATCTTCTCACTCTCCGCCACGTCATCTGAACCTTCTGCCAGATAAGTCCCCGTATCCCATACCATCACGGTACCGCCGCCATATTGCCCTTTGGGTATCGTACCTTCAAAATCAATATAGTCCATGGGGTGGTCTTCCACATGCATGGCAAGCCGCTTTACCGAAGTATCCGCAATAGGCCCTTTTGGTACCGCCCAGCTTACCAGCACGCCATTGATCTCGAGCCTCCAGTCATAGTGAAGCCGCGAAGCATCATGTTTCTGTACAACAAAATGCAGTTCCTTTCCCGACTTTTTTACTTTACCTTCAGGTTCCTTTGTCTTGTCGAAATCACGTTTGCGGTTATATTCAGATAGCTTCTTCATAGGGATTAATTTTTAATTGCGGCAAGGCTTGCTTTAAGCTGGTCAAGCAGGTCGTCTTTGGCTGCAGGCGTTTTCCTGCGTTTTGTAGGAGCAGGTTCTTTCGCACCGGGTTTTGCAGCTGCTTTTTTCTTAATCATTTTTATGAGTTCCGCTTTGTAGGTGTCCTTGTATTTTTCCGGCTCAAATTTGTCTGTAAGCTGGTCGATGATGCTCATGGCCATGTCCAGTTCCTTCTTGGATATCGTAATGTCTTTTGGTATCATGCCGGCTTCGTCAGGGTCGCGTAATTCATCCTGGAACCGTATTTGTATCAGTAATATGGCATCATCCTCAACTTTCAGGATGCCCAGGTGCTCGGTGGTTCGCATCACAAATTTGCAAAGGCCAACTTTGCCCGACTTCCTCAGGGCTTCGCGCAATAAGGCATATACTTTCTTAGCTTCTTTGGCAGGCTCGGTTATATATGGCTTTTCAAGATATTTGGAAGGTATCTCATCTTCATTGATGAATTCAAATATATCCAGCGATTGCGTTTTTTCGGGCATCACTTTAGCGAAATCATCTTTATCGATGATAACATAGTCCCCATTCTCCTTACGGTAACCCTTGGCAATATCCTCCCACGGCACCTCTTTACCGTCTTTTTTACAGACACGCACATATTGTATAGCGCACTTGTCTTTTTCGCGTACCATATCCAGGGCGATGCGGTGCGTCTGTGTACCGCTGTATAATTTAATGGGTATATGCACAAGCCCGAAGCTGATGCTGCCTTTCCATAATGCTTTCATAATGTTGTATTTTGTTTAAAGAGGTATAGTAACCTAAAGGTTAGCGTATCCTAAGTTAGCTACAACCATCAGAACATCAAAGGTTTTTAATACTACTTTCACATCATTTTCGAAAATCGAGGTACGTAGCTGTAAGTTTATTAGCCTTAAATTTTTGTTAATGCAATTTTTAATACCGAGATTTGCAACTCCATATAAGTATCTGGAATTCATATTACATAATTCACCATTTTTATTGCATAATAATGAAACTTCATTTCTTAAAAGCATTATTGCTTTTTTATATTCTTACAACTAATGTTTTTGCACAGGAAGTATTGACCGAAACTCAGGAAAGATATACCTCACACAACAAAGGAAAGTTCTTCGTTTACTGGGGAGGAAATCGTGAAAGCTATTCTAAATCGGATATAAATTTTACCGGAAACGGCTATAATTTCACGCTGTATGATGTAGAAGCGCACGACAAGCCAAAAGGGTGGAGTGTAGATTACGTTAATCCGTGCCGTATGACCATTCCCCAAACCAATGCGCGTATTGGTTATTACATTTCCGACCACTACAGTATTGGCATTGGGCTGGACCATATGAAATATGTGATGACACAAAATAATTCGGTGAAAATGAACGGGTATATAGACCTTCCGCAGGATGAGGCAGGGTCGGTTTTCAATGGGACCTACAATAATGTGCCGGTGGTGCTTACTGAGGATTTCCTTACGTTCGAACATACCGACGGGCTTAACTTCGTTAACGCAGGCGTATCGCGTATAGATGATTTTTCTAAATATTTCGGAATTACAAATACCGACATCGTGCAGCTGAACCTCGTTGAAGGTGTATATGGAGGCTTTTTATATCCCAAGACAAATGCAAAGGTTCTTGAGAAAAGAAGGCATGATGATTTTCACATTTCAGGTTTTGGCATCATGGCCGAAGCAGGTATAAACATCACTTTTCTTAAGCACTTTTTTATTGTGGGGGAATTTAAGACCGGTTATATCGATATGCCGGATATCCGTACTACCTACCAGGGTGCCGACAGGGCCTCGCAGCATTTCACTTATTTCCAAAAGATGATTTCTTTCGGCGGAACCTTCAGGCTGTAAAGCTTAAAATACAAGCATCATAAAAGGCGGCAACCTGATAAGGTTGCTGCCTTTTTTATTAGCTATTCCCCGGTTTCGTAATGTGGCGCATCTACAGGCTTGGATTGGGAAGATCCCTGCTGCCTTAAATAAATGGAAAGCACGATAATGGCAAATACCGAGAGGAATTCGCTTTGCCAGTTCTGGAAGGATTCGAACCAAAAGCGGGAATCGGCAATATAATCGCCTGCAGTTTCCAATGCTTTGCCTTTAAGCTGGTTTTGTACGTTCTGGTCTTTAAGGCTGCCGTAAAAATGTGCTACAAACGACAACAGGAATAAAATGAAAAGCGCAATGGTGAGTGAGTGCTTGTATAGCTTGAGTATAAACCCGCCTTTTTTCACCGGCCATGGCGCGTCTTTCCGGTTTGGGTCGGGCTCGCGGTCTACCTCTTCATCTTTATCGAAACTTTTTGATTCTGATGAACCTTTTTCCTTTAAGAAAATGGTAAGCAACACGAGCAGTGCCATTTGCAGGAATTCGCTTTCCCAGTTCTCGAAAGTTGATTCGATAAAATGTCCTGATGTAAAATACTGCGACAGGGTAACGGCTGTGCCACCATCGTCAATAAGGTCGTTATTATATTCCTTGATGCCAAAGGCCACTTGTGCGCCCAGCGAAACCGCAAATAATATAAAAAAGGTAAGCGACAAGCTATTGTTTTTTATAAACTCTTTCATAATGTGCTGTAAAATTGATTATATAAAAAATGGGGTTCATTACAAACCCCATCTTTCAAGAATGCTGCTGCATTACTCCATCATACTATCATCTGCATCAGCAGCATCAAAGTTTATGGTGTTATAAGCGGCTTCCGTAAGTGTTGTGTCAGCTTCTTTCTCTTCAGCAAGTGTCTGCTCAAGAAGTGCGACTGCTTCATCTTCGCCCAATGTCTGGGCAAAGGCGCGGATAGTCCCGTAAGTAGCGATTTCATAATGTTCGATCTTTTGCGAGGCGGCAATGATGCCGGCATCACGCACCGGGCCCGGCTCAGTGCTTTCCATAATGTCCTGGCCTTCTTTGATAAGTCCGTCCATTGCTTCGCATTTTTTTGCTACTGCTTTTTTACCGGCAAGCTCAAATACTTTTTCAAGGCGTGCTACCTGCTCTTCCGTCACGTTAAGGTGGTCTTCAAGCGCCGCTATCAGGTTAGGGTTTTCAGCATTTTTAGCCATTTTTGGCAGTGCTTTTGTCAACGCTTTTTCTGCCCAGTAAATGTCTTTAAGCGAGTCGATGTATAGCTCGCGAAGGCCTTCGGCTGCAGTCCTCTTTGGTTTTATCTGACCCCTTGAGTTGGTTGAAGGTGCTTTGGTTCCTGTTTTTGCGCTGCTTTTAGAGGCAGTTGATTTGGAACCCGTACTTTTTGTTGCTGTTGTTTTAGCAGTAGATTTTGTTGCTGTTTTCATAATGTTTATTCTTAATTTGATTAATTATCCTTAATTTGTTACAGGCTATTATGTCAAAATTATAGAATGCATTACAGTTGCTTTCCTAACGAACTCATAAAATAAATTACGCTAACAGTGTTTTAACTCACTGTGTTACAGAATACTTAAAAAACATTTTATTAATTATACTTTAGTGAATTAAATTTATATCCTGATGAAAAAAGCTTTTCCGCCAATTGCAGATATAAATTCTCAAATAGTGATCCTCGGTACCATGCCGGGCGAAAAGTCGCTTGAATTGCAGGAATATTACGGGAATAAGGGCAACCAATTCTGGAAATTGCTGTTTACAATTTTCAATACAGAGTTTACCCATGATTACAACGAGAAACAAAAGCTGCTTAAAACGCACCATATAGCGGTTTGGGATGTACTGGGATATTGTGAAAGGGAAGGAAGCCTGGACAGCCGGATAAGGAATGAAGTGCCAAACGATTTTGCTACTTTCTACAAGGAATATCCCAATATAAAGAATGTACTTTTTTCGAGTAAGAATGCTGCAGCCTATTATGATAAATATGTGGGCAGAAAAGGTGGTATTGATTATGCCGTCCTGCCATCACCGAGCGGGGCGAATGCTTCTATGTCATTTGCCAAAAAGCTGGAGGCATGGAAAGAAAAAATCCTGCCGCTTACCTTAGAAGAATAAATGGAAGGATTCTCGTTCTTAAGTCAGGAAGTGAAATACTTCTTCAGCCGTCGGTGCCTGTAGCTTCTTATACTTGCATGTATAAAATGCTTCAATCTGTTTTTTAGGTTAGTCAAGTTCATGGGGATTGCTTTTTTCCTGTTAAACGCACTGCAAGTTCAAAAAATAAAAATAGATTTTTTTTAAATTAATATTAAAGATTTGTTACCTTGAAATTTTTACTAAAGTAATATTTTTTTAATTAAAAAATTAAATAATAAATATATATTTTCTTATAATAGTGCTGTAAGTATATTTTATAAAAAAAGTTTTCTTAAATTTTAGTAGATATTGCTTATATGTAAGACAAAAGTAATTACATATGATCTTTTGTAAAAGGTAGAAATTACCTGTTTCATTAAGTACGTAGTTTTACCAAAGGCTTATAAAGGAATCATTAAACGGAGCAATGCCTGTAAAATCAGTAAAAATCCTACAGAAAATGTGTTTAAATATAAGAGGTGTAATGCAGTGCGAAATAAAATTATACATATATTTGAAGCGTTTATACTTTTAGTGTAAAATACTGATTTACATGAGAAAAATCATTCTACTTTTATTGTTTTCGACAACCTGCTGGTCACAGGCGACCAATTTCATTGCGCGAAAAAAAAACCTGGTATGGGAAAATGTAGTGATAAGTGACCAGGCCAATATTCCCGAACTGATATCAAAGCATCCAAGGCTTACTGTCACTTCTTCAAATAATTCTGTTTATAAAGGAAAAGGAACACTCATTAAAAATACATGCCCGAATACATCACCTTTTATGGAGAATGAATTCAGCTTTGATTTTGAGATTGAGCCCGGCGAAGGCAAATACAGGGTGACTGTTTCCAACATTGTCTACTCGCATGCCAAAAGTAAGAACACTACCGCTGCCGAAAAATATTTTCTTGAAAAAGGAAACCTGAAACAGGATACACAGTCAAAAACCGATCTGGAATGCCTCAGCCTTTATTTCAGCAGGATATTTACAATGACAATGGTTTACAAAAACAAGATGTAACCGACACGATCTGAATTTGGACATGACATGAAAGCATAAAAAAAATCCGGTTGTATAAACAACCGGATTTTTAGTATCCTGACGGGCTCATTATTTACCTCCCTGGCCTTTCATTTCTTTTTCGATCATATCGTAGAACTGGTCAATTTTAGGCAATACAAGTATCCTTGTCCTCCTGTTTGTAGCTCTTCCTTCAGCAGTGTCGTTGCCTGTAAGCGGCACATATTCGCCACGTCCTGCAGCCACAAGGCGTTTAGGGTCGATGCCAAAGTCATTTTGCAGTATCCTCACGATAGAAGTAGCACGCTTAACACTCAAATCCCAGTTGTCCTGAAGCACAGGGTTTTTGATAGGCACATTATCCGTGTGGCCTTCTACCATGCATTCAAATTCAGATTTGTCTTTTACGATCGCTGCAACTTTGCCTAAGATTTCCTTAGCACGGTCGCTCACCTGGTAGCTTCCGCTTTTGAAAAGCAGTTTATCAGCAATAGATATATATACCACGCCTTTCTCAACATTTACCTGGATATCCGGGTCGTTTACGCCAACAGCCCTTTTTATGCTTGTTACAAGCGCAATAGTAACTGAATCTTTGCGGGTAAGCGCATCCTGCAGGCGTGTGATCTTAAGGTCTTTTTCTTTGAGGCTTTCCAACGTCTTTTCAAGGTTCTCAGCGCCTTTAGACGATAACGTAGTTATCTGGTCCTTAGTTGTGATCAGTTGGTTGTTACTTGACTTAAGGTCCTCGATACGGGCAGCCATAACGTCTTTCTCTGCAAGACAGGTATTTAGCTTCACAGTAGCTGAATTCAACATGTCCTGGCATTCCTTGTTCTTGGCTTCAAGCTCGGCAATTTTTTTCTTTGCCCCGCACGAAGTCAGCGTCATAGCTGATAATGTGAGTAATACAATGGCTCTTTTCATACATTCGTGTTTTTAAATTTTAACAAAATTAAGAATTACGCGACAAAATAATAACGCATTTGTCTATAAACTATTGTTAAAATTTTTATCAAACACCTTACCGCCTTTCACGAAATAAGTCCAAATGATACTTTTTGTCTTGTAGTAATTTTTGTACTTATTTGATTTCCTTTTGTTTAGAAAGTGAAAAAATTTTACATAAAGATAGTAATGTGCCATCAGGATCGCCCAAAAATGTGACAGCTGTCCGCTAAATAAAAACCGTATTCCGGCTATGCCGTCCAGCACCATTCGCATAACCAGTACGGGAAACAGCTTACCTGCAGGAAGGTTCTTAACCATCATCCATAGGGAATTCCTAAAATTTAGGTGTGTTTTACGCGGATTGCCGGTGCTTAGGGTTGCCCCGCCCACGTGATAAATTACCGACTTATAGCAGAACGTTGCTTTGTAATTAAGGTTGAAAGCCCGCCAGCAAAGGTCGATTTCTTCCTGGTGCGCAAAAAAGTCTTCATCGAACCCGCCCAATTCCCGATAAACATCTTTTCTTATAAAGAAACATGCGCCCGAAGCCCAGAAAATTTCTGTAGTATCATCATACTGGCCATTGTCTTTTTCTATGGTGTCAAAAATCCTGCCCCTGCAAAAAGGATAGCCGTATTTGTCGATGAACCCACCGGCAGCGCCTGCATATTCAAAGTGTGTTTTGTTCTTGTAGTCGAGTATTTTAGGCTGTATGATCGCCGTCTCAGTGTCTTTTTCGAAAAGCTCTATCACAGGTTCCAGCCAGCCCTCAGTTACTTCTACATCCGAATTGACGAGCGCATAAATTTCTTCCTCAACAACCTGAAGCGCGTCGTTATAACCTTTTGCGTAGCCAAAGTTACCTTTGTTCTCTATAATTTGTATCGCCGGATAGTTCGCTTTTACAAAAGCAACCGAATCGTCTGTAGAGGCATTGTCGGCTACATAAATCGCTGCTCCTTCAGAATGTGCCATTACCGATGGAAGGAACTGTTCCAGCAGGCCTTTGCCATTCCAGTTCAATATTACAATCGCGATGCTTTTCATAGATTCGGGGTATATTCAGGCAGGCCTGGTAGAAAAATATATTTTTCCTGCTCATGGTCCATTTGGCAAAAATAATGATTTAGCCCGTTCGTAACCATCATGTGCATGGCGTTTACGGTCATATTATAGCGCGCTATCTGGTCGAAGGTGCTTTGCGATATCGGCACGCCGGGAGCCTTGCATTCTACGAGTAAGAATATCTTCCCATCAGGCTGGAAAACAACAGCATCGTATCGTTTGGTTAAACCGTTTATCCTGATGATCTTTTCTACATTGATAAGCGATTTAGGGTATTTTTTTTGCTCCAGCAGAAAACGTACCACATGTTGCCGCACCCATTCCTCGGGAGTAAGGACAATAAATTTTTTACGGATCTCGTCAAAAATAGCGACCTTATTTTCACTATTTTTGAATCGGAAAGTATAGTCGGGAAAATTCAGTTTTTGCATCACGCAAATTTATGGTTTTTGGCTACACCATCAATAATTGTTTTAAAAAGCCACATGGACGAAGTAGTAAAGATTGTTAACGATATAAAGCAGGGCAATATAAAGCCCATTTATTTTTTAATGGGGGAGGAGCCCTATTATATTGACAGGCTCACCGAATATATCGAGAACAATATCCTTACCGAAGAAGAAAAAGGCTTTAACCAGATGGTGCTTTACGGGAAAGATGTAAGTATCGAAGATGTTATATCGAATGCCAAGCGCTACCCGATGATGGCCGACAGGCAGGTGGTTATCGTTAAGGAAGCACAGGAGCTATCCCGCAACATAGAAAAACTCGAAAGTTATGCCGAAAACCCGCAGTCTACCACGGTTTTGGTTTTTGCTTATAAATACAAAACCCTCGACAAACGCAAGAAGGTGACCAAAATGCTTGAGAAAGCAGGTGTGGTTTACGAGAGTAAAAAAATGTATGACAACCAAGTGGGTGACTGGATCAAGCGGCTGCTTTCAGGGAAAAATTACGGCATCGAACCCAAAGCCGCCGCCATGCTTGTTGAGTTTTTGGGCAACGACCTGAGTAAAATAAGCAATGAGCTGGACAAGTTGATGATTATCCTGCCCCCCGGCAGTACCGTTACGCCACAGGTGATCGAAGATAATATAGGCATCAGCAAAGATTATAATGTATTCGAATTCCGCAAGGCCATAGGGGAGCGTGACCAGCTGAAGGCTTACAAAATAGCCGAGTATTTTTCGCAGAACCCTAAAGATAATCCGCTGGTAATGACGGTCGGGCTGGTATTCGGGTTCTTTTCCCAACTACTGCAATACCACGGCCTCAAGGATAAGAACCCATCAAACGTGGCAAAATTGTTGAGGATAAACCCATACTTCGTTAAAGATTACGATATTGCCTTACGCAACTATCCCATGAAAAAAGTGAGCGGCATTGTGGCGACCCTGCGCGATGTGGATGTTAAGAGCAAAGGAGTCGGCGCCGGTAATATACCTCAGGCAGATTTGCTGAAAGAGATGCTGGTGAAGATTTTTAATTAGAGATATATTCCCGATATTTGCAGGCTTAAATGAAAAGATAACTATGGGAATGAATAAAAATACCATCCTTGGGTGGGCCACCTTTATAATGATATTAATGGGATTGCTGCTTATAGGCCTGGGTGTATACCGTTACGCCGATGTTGCGGGATGGGGCTTTAGCGCAGTGGGCATAGGCTTCTTTGCCATTGCATGGGTATTCAGCGCATTGAAGGGACGGGTATAGTTACGATAACAAAGCAATAAGCTTTTCTTTTACCTCATGCCATTCGGTATCAATGATGCTGAAATAAGCAGAGTTTCTTTTTGTCCCGTTATGCCTGATCATATCATTCCTCAGGAGACCTTCAAATTGGGCACCAATCTTAAGGATGGCCTTTCGCGAACGGATATTATTCTCATCCGTTTTTAGCTGGACCCTCGAAACCATTAATTCTTCAAAGCAAAAAGTGAGCAGCATCAACTTGCATTCGGTATTGATCTTGGTATGCCAATAATCAGGGTGCAGCCACGTCCAGCCGATCTCCAGCTTATTATGGTCAGGTTGTATGTCGAGAAAGCGTGTACTGCCTATCACAGTGCCGGTTTCACGAAGCATGATCACGAAAGGATATTGCAGCGTGTCGGTAAGGGAGCTGTTAAGGCTTTGCCCCAATACTTCCGGGTCGCTGCCGTCAATGGTGTAGTGCTGCCAGATGCTTTTTTCCTTTGCCAAAGCTATAAGGTTTTCAAAATGAGATTTTTCAAGCGGCAACAGGCTAACCTTTTCGCCATGCAGGATGATGGGTCGTGACAGTTTATTCATTATCATAGGCAGTTACTTATTTTCATCGTTCAGGTATTCATCCGTAAAATGTTGTTTATGCTTAGGCTGCGAAAACTTCTGCGAATTGAATTCTTTTGAATTGCCTTTTGGTATGGAGAGCCATTCCCATTTGCCTGCGGCCATTTTCCCTATAAAAACAATCTGCCCTATGTGGTAAGGATAATGCGCAAGCTGCCTGTTGATAGCTTCCATAACCGTATGCCCCTGATTGCGTATGTATATTATTTTTGAAAGGTCTTCGTCTTTAAGGGACTTCAATGTATCGAGAAATACCTTCCAGCCTGAATCCCATTTTTGCAGCATTTCTTCTTTTGTGGCAATGCTGTTTTCAAATTCGCCGTCGCGATCACGCCATTCTTTTTCGCCATCTGTGGTCAGAAAGTCAGTCCAGCGGCTCAACATGTTGCCCCACAGGTGCTTCACTATAGTGGCGATGCTGTTGCTGTCTTCATTATACTGCCAGAACAGCTTTTCGTCCGGCAGTTGCGCAAATGTTTTATCGCCCAGTAATTTGTAGTATTCAAATTGTTTGATCGTGCTTTCTAAGTACCCTTCCATGATGATTATTTTTTACAAAGTTGCGGGAATGTCCTCAAGCAATTGTTGCTCAGGCAGCTCAAAAACTTTTGCTTCCCGTCCATTTTCAGACTGGAACTGCTTTGGCGATATGCCGAAATGCTTTTTAAATTCATTGCTGAATGCCGAAAGGTTTTCATAACCGAGCTCAGTGTAGATTTCGGAAGGGCGCTTTCCCAACGAAAGAAGTACTTTTGCGTGTACCATTTTCTGCTGTAAAAAATACTTTTGAGGAGGCATATTATAAAGAGAAAAAAAATGCCGTTTGAATGTTGAGACGCTCATATTGCACAAAAATGCAAGCTCTTCTATAGTTAGCCCTTTATGCAGGTTCATTTCAACTATCTGTTTAATCTTAACGCCGTGGTTAACCGAAAGTGCCCGGGCAACGAAATGATTAAAAACGTTGGGGAAAGAGGTGCTGATATATCCCAAAATTTCCTGCACCTTAAAAGCGTACATACTGTTGTTCCCCTGTTCTTTTAAAAGCTGCAATGACCGGCAAAAGTTTTTCAGGAATGCATCCTGTGAAAATTTAAAGATGGAAGCAGAAGGCGCCTTTTCAGTAATGGCAACTTTGTTCTTTACGCAGAAATCGGTTAGAGTCTGGTTGCCAAAGAAGATAAGTATAGCTTCATATTTGCCTATCGGAGTACGTTCGGTCATTAAGGTGCTTCCGGCCGTGAGCAGCAGTACCTCGTTATTGGTAATAATCTCCTTTCCCGCAGCATTGTGCACTTCCTTTTCGCCATGCTGCAGCAGGCAAAGCATGTTTTTGGTAAATACTACCTTGTTCTTTACAGAAGGCCTGTCATTGGTATAAAAATAGATCATCGTGTCGGCAGAACCAATGTTGAAGTCTTCCGGCAAAGTGTAAATTTCGCTGCTCATAACAGGATAAAGGTAAACATTTTGCCGTTAGCATCATTTGCTTTTATTGCTTTAAAAGCTATCTTTGTTTTCAAATAATCAATATAATGTCAGACGATAAGAAAGTAATATTTTCAATGTCCCGTGTGGGCAAGACGTATCCGGGCGCACAAAAGCCGGTTTTAAAAGATATTTACCTGAGTTTTTTCTATGGTGCTAAAATTGGCATCCTGGGGCTTAACGGTTCGGGTAAATCGTCATTGCTTAAAATCATTGCCGGTGTAGATAAGAACTTCCAGGGCGATGTGGTTTTCGCACCGGGCTATACCGTAGGCTACCTGGAGCAGGAGCCATTGCTTGACGAAAGCAAAACAGTTATTGAAGTCGTTCGCGAAGGCGTGGCCGAAACGGTTGCACTCCTGGATGAGTTCAACAAGATAAATGACAGTTTTGGCGACCCTGAAGTATATGAGGATGCCGACAAAATGCAGAAGCTGATGGACCGCCAGGCCGAGCTGCAGGACAGGATCGATGCTTCGGGTGCGTGGGAACTTGATACCAAGCTGGAGATCGCTATGGATGCCCTTCGTACGCCGGAACCGGATACCCCAATAAATGTGCTTTCGGGTGGTGAGAAAAGGCGCGTGGCATTGTGCCGACTGTTGCTTCAGCAGCCGGATGTGCTTTTGCTTGACGAGCCTACCAACCACCTTGATGCCGAGAGCGTACTTTGGCTTGAGCAGCATTTGCAGCATTATGCGGGAACGGTTATCGCTGTAACGCACGACCGTTATTTCCTTGATAATGTAGCAGGATGGATATTGGAACTGGACAGGGGAGAAGGCATTCCGTGGAAAGGCAACTATTCCTCATGGCTTGACCAGAAATCGAAACGTATGGAGCAGGAAGAAAAAACAGCTTCCAAGCGCAGGAAAACCCTTGAGCGCGAACTTGACTGGGTACGCCAGGGAGCCAAAGGCCGCCAGACCAAACAGAAAGCGCGTCTGCAAAACTATGACAGGCTATTAAACGAAGACCAGAAAGAGCTTGACGAAAAGCTGGAAATATACATCCCGAACGGGCCAAGGCTGGGTACCAATGTTATCGAAGCCAAAGGCGTTGCTAAGGCTTACGGCGATAAATTGCTGTACGACAACCTAAACTTTACGCTGCCACAGGCGGGAATAGTAGGTATCATCGGGCCGAACGGTGCCGGTAAGACTACGATATTCAGGATGATCATGGGAGAGCAGGAGCCCGATAAAGGAGAATTTACCGTGGGTGAAACTGTAAAAATTGCTTACGTTGACCAGTCACACTCCAACATCGACCCTAATAAAACGATATGGGAAAACTTCTGCGACGGGCAGGAGCTTATCATGATGGGGGGCAGGCAGGTGAACTCACGTGCGTACCTGAGCCGTTTTAACTTTAGCGGAAGCGACCAGAATAAAAAGGTGAATACATTATCGGGAGGTGAGAGGAACAGGCTGCACCTTGCAATAACGCTGAAAGAAGAAGGTAACGTGCTGCTACTGGATGAGCCTACCAACGACCTTGACATCAATACGCTACGTGCGCTTGAGGAAGGTTTGGAAAACTTTGCAGGTTGTGCGGTAGTTATCTCCCACGACAGATGGTTCTTGGACAGGGTATGTACGCACATCCTTGCTTTTGAAGGCAACTCCGAAGTCTATTTCTTTGAAGGCAGTTTCTCGGAATATGAAGAGAACAAGAAAAAACGCCTTGGTGGTGACTTGACACCGAAGAGGATTAAATATAAAAAGCTTATAAGAGGATAACAAAAAACCCACGCATCGCGTGGGTTTTTACTTTATATCGTTCCGGTTATTAGAATTTATACCTGATAGCAAGTGCGATGTCCGGACCAAAATTATCATCACGGAAATCATCATTAAAATATAGCTCCGGCCTGAAGTCAAGTGCAAGTTGCAAAGGAATATCAAAGTTGTATTCAATACCTATGTCGCCCGCAGCAAAAAGGAAAGTACCGCTGTCATCATTGCCGTGATAGTACGGAGGAATGTGTTTATCGTCAATCGACCATGTTCCTAAACCACCACCTACGCCGGCATACCAATTGAAACCACCTTCAATGTTCCACACCCATTGGTACAGGGCCGCAAGTTTAACCGCATCATAATAATCTGAGTTGCGCCATCCAAGGTCAAGTTCCAGCCTGTTGCTTGAAGCAAATGTCCTTTGGTAAGAAACTTCAGCACCAAAGCCATCGTTGTCGCCGAAGCGTAAACCAAGTGCATTTCTGTCCTGTGCCTGTGAGCTAAATGCTAATCCTATTAGCATAAAAGCAGATAACAATAGTTTTTTCATTATTTGATCTATTAGTTGTTTATGGGACAAATTTAATATGACGTTTTTTGTAAGAATATCCTAATGTTAATGTTTTAACAGTTATCGTTTTGTTAAACTTGATTTTATGGCGTTTTGATTATTGATAATTAAGCGTTTGCAACAGAATGGTTATAAAAAAGAAAAGCCTTAAAGATTTTTACATCGTTAAGGCTTTACATATTACTACTTTTGATTATTCTACGTTGTAGTCATCCAGTACTTCTTCCTGATGCTCCGACGCTGATGCCGGAACGGGCAGCTGTGATGTGAATGGTGATGTCTCATCAAGCTGATATTGGAAATCACTTGTTACGTGAACGACGCCTATCCCTTCGGCATAATATTGAGTTGAGGTGAGGACATTTTGTTCGGGCAGTATAGTAATAGTGAGGGGGAAACCTTGAATATCCAATGTTGTTGATATTTTCAGTTGCAATGCAGTTTCCACTTTCTTTACGTTTGTATAATTGTGCCCGTTTACGCTATACGTTGCTAAGTCTCCTTTTGCGGTTGTTGTCAGTGTATAATCAAAATCGAGCGGATAATTCTGGTACGTCTGGCTGATAGTTCCGTCAACCTGGTCAAGCATGGCATTAGCAGAAGCGCCTTCTTTAAATATTGTAAAATCAGTGATGGAAATGCTTATCGGGAAATCCTGTGAAAAAGGTATTGTTACCTCACCTGAAACTATTAGTTCGTCACCTGCTACCCTCATAGCGTTATTGCTTAATGCGCCGGAAAAGAAACCATTGGGGAGGAATTTTGTTTTCAGTTTTTTATAGGTGTTGCTGCCTATAACGGTATCATTGGCTATATACAGTGAATCCCTACCGCTTCCAAGGTTTTCGCCTGCTACATCATATACCCAGTAGTTTCCGTTTGCCTGAGGCAAAAAATTAGTGATATTGCCGGTAGTGTTGTTATTGCTGTCGTCACTGGAACATGAGGCAGTAAAGAAGCCAAGGCTAAGTAATAAAAATCCGATTTTTCTCATAGGGTTAGTTAATTAAGTTCCCGCGAATATAGCTATTTTTTAATAGCAATATGTTGTATAGTAAGTTATATGGAAATTTTACGTCCTGTTTTGAAGCGTGTATCCTTAAATTATAAAAAGTAAGGCTTACTTTTGTTGGAACACATTTATAGTATAGCGTAATGGCGGGAAATACATTTGGGAAATTATTCAGGCTTACAACATTTGGGGAGTCGCACGGTGCGGCAATTGGCGGCGTTATAGATGGTTGCCCCCCCGGGCTTATTGTTGATATGGATGCTGTGCAACGCGACCTTGACAGGAGGAAACCGGGCCAGTCAGCAATTGTATCGCAACGGAAAGAAAATGATGGGGTGCAATTCCTTTCCGGTATTTTTGAAGGAAAGACTACCGGGGCACCGATAGGTTTTGTTGTAAATAATACTAACCAGAAACCTGAAGATTATTCGCATATAAAAGATGTCTACCGGCCTTCGCACGCGGATTATACCTATGATAAAAAGTATGGTATAAGAGACTATCGTGGTGGCGGGCGGAGTTCTGCGCGCGAAACGATAAGCAGGGTGGTAGGGGGCGCTATAGCAAAGCAGCTGATGCCGGATGTAAAGATCAATGCTTTTGTCTCATCGGTAGGAGAGATATTTATTGATAAGCCCTACCAGGCACTTGATTTTTCATTGACCGAAAGCAATGCTGTCCGTTGCCCTGACCTGGCTACTGCCAAAAAAATGGAAGACTATATTAAGGAGATACGAAAGGAGGGCGATACAGTAGGAGGGACCATAACCTGTGTTTTGCAAAATGTCCCGGCGGGGCTTGGAGAGCCGGTATTTGATAAGCTCCATGCAGAACTGGGTAAAGCTATGCTTTCTATAAATGCCGTAAAAGGCTTTGAATATGGCAGCGGTTTTTGCGGGGCAAAAATGAAAGGCAGTGAGCATAATGATCTTTTTAATCCTGACGGAACCACAAATTCGAACCTTTCCGGAGGTATCCAGGGTGGAATAAGTAACGGAATGGATATCTATTTCAGGGTGGCTTTTAAGCCGGTAGCTACGATAATGCAGCAGCAACAAACAATCGATGCCCATGGGAAAGAAGTAACCATGCAGGGAAAGGGGAGGCATGACCCATGTGTAGTACCCAGGGCAGTACCTATTGTTGAAGCGATGGCGGCATTGGTGCTGGCTGATTTTTTATTGCAAAATAAAATATACCAGGATTAAAAATTTGCAATCAGTTATTTATTATTAGCTAAGCTTTTCTTTACATGGACAGTAATATTAAAGGATAATCAGAACATGACAATTCCCCGATAATAAAAGCCATATTAACTCAAAACTTATAAAAAAAATGGTTTTAACAGCCTTTTTATGATTATTTTCCAGTTAATAAAGTTGGAACTGAATATATTTTTTCTATTTTTGAAAAAATTAAAAAAACTATCATCATGAAAAAACAATTACTTTTAGGTGCTTTCCTAATGGCATCTATGTTTACTGCGAAGGCGCAGTTAAGCGAGGATTTTGAAGGCACGGCATTCCCACCCGAAGGCTGGACTGTAGAAACTACAAACCCTGATGCAACTTGGGAGCGATTTACAGGAAACAATTCGATTGGCGGAACCGGTTCTGCTGGTGTAGGATATGATTTTGACCAGGATGAATCGCTTATCTCACCGTCGTTTAACCTTGCAGGAGCGAACCCTGTACTTACATTTAATATTTTGATGGGTTATACATGGGGTGTAAATCCAAATAATAACTATGATGTTATCGTATCTGTTTCAAACGATGGCGGAACTTCATGGGATCAGGTATGGGATGAGAGCGAGTTAGGTGTTTTTACTGATTATGATATTATTCCCGTTACAGTACAACTAGCTGCTTATTCGGGCGATGATATTAAGATCAAATTCGAATATGTTGGTAATGATGGTGATGTATTGATCATAGACGACATTGCTGTTGTTGCTTGTGCAGTGCCTTCAGGGTTTAGTTATTTAGATCCAGCTCCATCTTTGACAGCTGTTAACATAGGATGGGATGCCCCTGCAGGTTCTCCTGAAGGATACCAGTTCGAGTACGGCCCAAGAGGGTTCACACAGGGCGGTGCAGGTTCAATGATAATTAACCCTACATTACCTGCGGCGAATCTCACTGACCTTGATCCAAGCACTATTTATGATTTCTATGTAAGGACTCATTGTGGTGGTGACGATTATAGTGAGTGGATAGGCCCTGTATCTTTCGCTACATTATTTGATGCTGTTACACCACCATACAATACAAGCTTTGAAGAAAATAATCTTGATTTTGTAGGATGGATTGATGGCACGGATCCTGATGCAGGAGTTGAGCCTTGGGGCGTTAATGTTGCAGTAGAAGGCGACGCCACAGTTCAGGATGGTGCAAATTCATTATTCACATTTGCTCCAACAAATCTTGATTCAAATGCATGGTTATTATCAAGAGGTATCAACCTTACAGGTGGAAGCCAGGTTACAGTTAGTTTTTGGGCAAGGAATTTACTTGGTCAAGGAGCTACAGGTTCTGCAAGCTATAATCTTACTGTAGGTAATGCTCAAAATGCCGCAGCGCAAACAACAAATATCGCTACTGAAAATGATCTGTCTAGTACAACATTTGTGCAGAAAACATATACTTTCAGCCCTGCGACCTCAGGAGTGTACTACTTCGGTATAAACAACATATCACCATCGAATCCTAATGCTCAGGTATTATTGGTTGATAACTTCTCTGTAACTGAAATTTTGGGTACAAAAGATGTACTAGCTTCGCAACTGTCAATATTCCCTAATCCTGCTACAAATGTTATCAACATTACAAACGCTGATAATATCCTTGTAAATGGTGTTGTAATCGCTGATCTTAACGGGCGTACAGTTAAGTCGGCTAAATTTGACGGTGTTGCTGAAGCTCAGGTTAATATATCAGATCTTGCAAACGGTATGTATATGATGACAGTTTCTTCTGACAAAGGTACAATGACTAAGAAAATTGTAAAAAACTAACTGGTAATTAGTCAGTTTTGATGAAACAGGCCTTATGGCCTGTTTTTTTTTTACATTTTTCGAACAATAACGCTTAAGATAATGTTTTTTCCTTATTTTTGGGAAAAATTAAAATTATCACAATGAAAAAACAATTACTTCTTGGAGCTTTATTTTTAGGCTCCATTTTGACAGTGCAGGCACAAGACACTTGTGACACTGCTGCAGAACTTACAGAAGGTGTTACTGTAGTAGGTGCCATTAACGGTACATATCTTACATCTGCTAATGGTGGATGCTGGGGAACACAGGCTTCTGCTCCGAATGCAGAGTGGTACTATATCACGCCTGCAGAAAATGCAATGATCAGGCTTAATACCAATATTGCAGCCAATCCTGCAAATACAGATACAAGGATATCTGTATATACAGGAGATTGCGGTGCCCTACAGTGTTATAATGCAGCTGATGACGTAGATGCTACAAATGGCCCTTTTTCAACTGACCTTACTTTTGCTGCAGAAGCAGGTACAACCTACTACATTGCATTTGACGACCGTTGGGCAGCAGTAAGTTTTAGCGTTGAAGTTACAATTACTCCAACTAGTTGCTTCCAGGTAGAATCATTTGGATATGCTGCAGACCCTACAGATACAACAGTATCAATAGGATGGGCAGCGCCTATAGGTAACCCGACAGGCTATATTTTTGAATACGGCCCTGTAGGCTTTACACCGGGTGAAGGTGAAATCTTTGAACTTACTGATGAACAAGTAGATCTTGACAACCTTACTCCAAGCACTGAGTATCAATTCTACCTTACTACAGTATGTGGTATTAATGGACAGACAGAAGCTATCGGACCAATAGCTTTCAGCACACTTTTCGAGCCTGCAGACCTTCCGTATACATATGGATTTGAAACGCCGCTTCTTGGTGGTTGGACTGTAGAAACTGCTACCAGCGCTGGTGGCCCTTGGGATACTATGGCTGATGCAGATGCTAACTGGGAGCCACAAGAAGGTGAAACTGCAATGGGTGTTGGTGCATTTTCAGTAGCTGTAGATGCATGGTTGTTTTCAAGAGGTGTAAACCTTCCTGCTAATCAGCCTGTAACTATTACGTATTATCTACGTAAGAGAGTAGGAGCTGGTACTGGAGCTAACAACAATGTTGTTGTTACTATCGGTTCAGAAGCTGCTTCTGCTGCACAAACTACAACTCTTGCAACTCACAACGCTTTCCCTACAACTGACAGCTGGACAATGCAGACAGTTACATTCACTGCTCCAACTGCAGGTACTTATTTCCTTGGTTTCCATAGCACTTCTCCAGCTCAGGCTGCTGCAAACTTTGGATGGATAACTCTTGACAATGTTTCATTCAACACTACCGCAGGTACAAATGATAACCAACTTTCTCAATTGTCTGTTTTCCCTAACCCTGCTACAAACGTTATCAACGTTGCTAACAATGCAGGTATCCTTGTAAACGGTGTTCAGATCGTTGACCTTAATGGACGTACAGTTAAATCTGTTAAGTTTGATGGTGTTACTGAAGCTCAGATCAACATATCTGACCTTGCTAACGGTATGTATATGATGACTGTTTCTTCTGATAAAGGAACAATGACTCAAAAAATCGTTAAAAACTAATTATAGTTTTTCAGATAAATTAAGAAGCCTCCGCATTGCGGAGGCTTCTTTGTTTTATGACATAGTTATTTTAAAATAAATTATAAAAACTTTGCTTTCATCTCAGGTGTCGGTATCATACAGGCCTCTTTTTTGCCATACCATTTATAACGATTTTTTGCTATATAATCATATACCCTGTTGGAAAGCCATTTCGGCAGGATCAAGAACATCCCCATCAGTATGAAAAAGCCACCAAGCTTTTTTGCAATTTTTATAGCAGCTTCTGCTTTATAATAATAAGCATGACCTGGATCGTATAAAATAATAGAATCAGTTTTTGAAGTATCAATGCCAATATGGTTTATGATCTGCTGGCCCAGTTCCGATTGTATCGCCACAAAACGGAAAATATCTTTCCTGTCACGTTTGATAATAAATTGTACCGTGGCATCGCAAAGGTTGCACACGCCATCAAACAATATTATCTTTTTATCTTTAGGAAGGTTATCCATTTTATTTCCTTACTGCTTCCACAAGTTCCAATGAATCCAGGTCGACTTTAGATGTAAAGATTCCGTAATTCACTGTAGCTTTGTTTTTCTCTATCGCATCGAGTGTCCCCACTGATTTTCCGTCTACCATCCGCACACGGTCGCCTACCTTCAAAATTGCTTTCGGTTTCTCTACGGCTTTTTCCTTCAGTTTCTTTTCTTTCTTCTCTTTGCGTATTTCCTCAACTTTCACCTGCACTTCGGCAATGACCTGCTTTTGTACAATTTCCTTTTGCTTTTTCTCCTTTGGGGTGGCTTTCCTGCGTTTGGAGTTCTCGATCTCAACCATCTTCAGGAACTCGCCTATAAGTTCTTTCTTATTCTTATTGTTGAAATATTTCTCGCTGATATCGTCAAGCTTTTGCCCCATATAAATGAGGCGTTGGTTGGCGTCATACAACTCCTGGTAGCTTTCGAGCTTCTGTTGGATCTTCGTATTGATGTTTTCCATCTTTTTGCCTTCTTCACGCGCCCGTATTTCTTCCTCTTTAAGGTTTTGGGAAGTTTTTTCAAGCTTAGAGCGTTCTTTTTGGAGTGTAGCAATGGTTTTGTCAAAACGTACCTTGCTGCCCTCTATTTTCTTTTTAGCGCGATTGATCAACCCGTAAGGGATGCCATTTTTCTGTGCCACCTCAAAGGTAAATGAGCTTCCTGCCTGGCCAAGTATCAGCTTATACATCGGCTCCAGCGACTTTTCGTCAAAGAGCATGTTGGCATTGGTAGCGTAAGGCAGTTCATTTGCCAGTATCTTCAGGTTGGTGTAATGTGTCGTAATGATGCCGAAAGCTTCCCTATGGTAAAATTCCTCAAGGAATATTTCTGCCAAAGCCCCGCCCAGCTCGGGGTCGGAACCTGTACCGAATTCATCGATAAGGAATAAGGTCCTGTCGTTGCACTTCTTCAGGAAGTAGTTCATGTTCTTGAGCCTGTAGCTGTAGGTGCTCAAATGGTTCTCGATCGACTGGTTATCGCCAATATCGGTCATTATCCTGTCTAACAAAAATGTCTCACTGCGCTCATGTACGGGTATAAGCAGTCCGCATTGCAGCATTAGCTGAAGCAGTCCTATTGTCTTAAGCGTGATGCTCTTTCCACCTGCATTGGGCCCGGAGATGACAATGATCCTGTTCTCCTGCGTAAGCTCTATTGTCTGCGGATAGGTAACTTCGCCTTTCCTCTTATTATTCGAATACAGGATAGGGTGGAAGGCTTCCCTGAAATAAAGGCGTTTTTCGTCGGTGATAGTAGGGAGCAGCCCGTTTATCCTTTTGGCATATTTGGCCTTACCGGATACAACGTCAATATCCGTAAGGAATTCCTGATAATCATATAATAAAGGTACAAATGGCCTGATGACGTTGCTAAGCTGCTTAAGTATCCGCTTGATCTCTTCTTTCTCCTCATACTCATAGTTGTTCAGCTCGCGCGAAAAACGCAATGTAGCTTCCGGCTCTATATAGGTGATGCTCCCGGTTTTAGAACTGCCAAGGATAGATCCTTTCACCTTTCTGCGGTACATGGCCAAAACGGCAAGCACGCGGCGGTTCTCTACAACGCTTTCCCTGATATCATCCAGATAGCCCATGCCATTATACTGGGTAAGCGCAGCTGCAAAGCTTTGGTTTATCTTACCCTTTACAAATGCCATCTCCCGGCGTATGGATGCCAGTTCCGGTGAGGCATCGTCTTTTATTTCCCCATATTTATCAACGATCTTGTCGATGTTTTTTAATATCTCCTTGGTATATTCTACTTCTTCAGCCCTTGCATTGAGATTTGGGTAATAATCGTTGAACTTCTCAAGGAATTTAACCAGTGTATTTACAGTATCCGAAACATTAGCAATTTTCCTGAATGCCGAAGCCTCAAGATAGCTGTCTTCGATAGCGAGAAATTTAACTTCGTTGGTTATCGGCTCAAAGCCATGGTTGGGCAATGCGTTATTATTATCAAAAGACGAAACATATTCCGATGTCTGCAGCAGCGACCTCATCAGTTCTTCCTTATTTTTAAAAGGAGTGATGAGTAGCGCCTTCTCCTGTCCGGGTTCTGTGGTACAGCTTGCAGAAACGGATTCGAGTACGGTATAAAATTCTAAATCTTTTAAGGTCTTTTCTGTTATAGTGATCATTCTTTTTGTAAAGCAAATTCTATGCAAAAATACTACATAAACCCGCAGGCTGCACATTTGGCAGTAAGTTTAAGATTGCTTTATATATCTGCAATGCGCGCCATTCCCTATATTTGCGTATAATTGAAAAGCAATGAACGTAGCGATACACGACTCCTGGAAAAAAGTACTGGCCGAAGAATTTGAAAAACCTTATTTTGAAAGCCTTATTGGTTTTGTAAAAAAAGAATACGCAGAGCATACCTGTTACCCACCCGGAAAGCAGATATTCTCGGCGTTCGACCATTGTCATTTCGATAAGGTAGAAGTAGTTATACTGGGACAGGACCCTTATCACGGGCCGGGGCAGGCGCACGGGCTGTGCTTTTCGGTAAATGAAACCGTTCCCATGCCTCCGTCCTTAATCAATATTTTCCGCGAGATACAGGATAACCTGGGCAAGCCATTCCCGCCAACAGGAAATCTCGAGCGCTGGGCCGACCAGGGCGTGCTGCTTCTCAATGCTGTGCTTACAGTAAGAAGGGGAGAAGCCAACAGCCATCAGGGAAAAGGCTGGGAAGTATTTACCGATGCGGTCATCCAAAAAATATCCGATGAAAAGAAAGATGTAGTATTCCTGCTTTGGGGCGGTCCTGCTAAAAAGAAAGGCGCACGCGTAGACAGGAGTAAACACCTCGTACTGGAATCCGGGCACCCATCGCCTTTGAGCGCCAATAAAGGGCACTGGTTCGGTAATAAGCATTTCAGTAAAACAAACGCGTTTTTGGCTGAAAAAGGAAAGAAACAGATCGAGTGGTAAAATTGTCGAAGTCTAAGTCGGAGGCAAACAACATAGGATATCTTACTTCAGACAAAAATCAATTAAACGTAAGCGCCCCTAAAATCTCTTCGCTCATAAATGGGCCACCGGGAAATTTGGCAGTATAATCAAGGTTAAGCCATACCTGCCCGCGCTCGTCAATATGGTAGTGGATCTCTTTCCCGCGGCTTTCTTCTACGAATAGCAGCTCTTTGATAAGGTAGTTGGCTGTTTCAAGGTCGGCTTCGCTGCCCACAAGCATTTCCGGGTACATATGGTCTCCGGTATGAATGATCCTTGGTGTGCCGCCGATAGCCCTGATAGATGCTGCCATGAGTATCGCATGGTCGTCACAATCACCTGAAAAATGCTGTAGCGATTCGCTGGCATAGGCAATATATTCACGGTTCTTTGGGTCGTTCACATAGTTCCAGTTATTCCGTATCTCCTTGAATACGGCAAAACATTGTATCATCAGCCGGTGCTGCTTATATCCTTTTACATCCTTAAAATATTTGGTAGTTGCCATCAGTGCAAAATTCCGCACCTTAGGGTTGCTGTAATCTACCGCATCTATCACTTTCGATTTGTTAGGGAAAGGCAGCAGTTTAGAAATAATCACATCCTGTGGGTGCGGATCTTCGGCCATAGTATACATCATGGCGCGGTAGTCTTCATATACGGCATTAAACCCATATGTTCCTGACAGCGAGCCGAAAATAAGCGCTATGAGATATAAGGCTATACAGATGATAAGTATCGTCCGCAGCTTGTATAGGATAAACTGGATAGTAGCTGAAATGGCAATAAATATCAATATCCTGTCAAGCTGGTAAGGCCATTCAGGGTCGCCTACGTTCTGGTGGACAATGATAAAGACAGGTATTGAGATAAGGATGTTCAGTACAAAAATGATAATGGAATCCCACGGCTTCTTTACCTGAAGCTTTGCTTTTATCTTTTCTATTTTAGCAAGGTAGGGCTTTATCATTATGCATAAAAAATAAAACGATTTGTTTTATCCTGCTACGGTTTCAAAGGCAGCTTTTCCCTCAATAATATTCAGTTCGAATAATTGGTCTTGTACCTGTTCAAACGTAGCTTTGTCCAGTTTCTTTTGCGACCAGCGGGTTAATTTCAGCCATTCGTTAATATCTTCAATTTTCTGGTTATAACGCTCCGAAAGCATCCTGTCGATACTTGGTATTTCCTTGAAATCCTCGGTAGTCTGGTTAATGATATCCAAAAGCGTACCAATGGCATCGGAATGCTTTTCCAATACTTCATTACGTACTGCAATTACAAAACTTGGCCACGGCGTGAGGCAGTCATCAATCCTTCTGAAAATACCTTTATCAACAATTGGTTTCGTCATAAAGCGCTCCCACATGAAGTAATCAGCTTTGCCATCCGTAAGGGCCTCTACAGCACCGTCAAGCGTATTGACCAATTCAAACTGCATATTTTGTATATCCCATCCCTGCTGCTTTGCATTCACGATTGCCATCAAGTGTGAACCTGAACCGTAACGGCTTATGGCAACCTTACCGGATTTAATATCTTCCAAAGTTTGAAAAGACGAACCTGCTGCCACATGGATACCCCATATCAGCGGCGACTCTACATATATCTGAACGATCCTGCTTTCATTTCCGGCAGCAATATCTTTTATGATTCCTTCGCTGAGTATTACCGCGATGTCGGTGCTGCCGTCGCGAAGCATCTGGCAGAGCTTGCCCGTGCCTTCGGGTACATCAGTCCATTCGGCATTAATGCCCGCATTCTCAAATTCGCCGCCTTCAATACACAAATGCCACGGCAGGTTGAAATGTTCCGGTACACCGGCTATTTTTAATGTTGTCATGAATTAGCTATTTGCGATTTTGTCAAGCGTATATTCTATAAGGCTGTTAACGGCAGCGTATGGGTCGGCACTGAACGTCCCATTGGCACGGTTGGCAATGATGGCATTTAGCGAAAGCGCCTCATGGCCCAACAATGCCGAAAGCCCATAGATAGCCGCAGTTTCCATTTCGAGGTTGGTTATCCTGTGGCTGTTATAGCTGAAGTTGTCCATTTTAGCGTTCAACTCACTATCCTGGAGGGCAAGTCGCAGTACACGACCCTGCGGCCCGTAAAATCCTCCCGATGTTGCAGTGATTCCCTTATGCATCTCATCGCTGAAAATCATGTCCTGCAACTTTTTACTGCATTTTACGACATACGGATGCCCCTTGCGAACGTCCCAGTTGGTGTGCTTCATAAACGCTTCTTCCAGTGCAGGGTGGCTCACTTTATCTACTGCATACGAACGCATCATATTATCCAGCCCAAGGCCGTATTCCGACAGCACAAAGCCATTCACAGGTATATCCGGCTGCAAGGCTCCCGATGTACCGATACGAATTATATTCAGTGATTTATGTTCCTCTCTGATAAGCCTTGTCTCAAGGTCGATATTTACCAACGCATCCAGCTCATTAATCACAATATCAATATTATCCGGGCCTATACCGGTGGACATCACCGTCATACGCCTTCCTTTGTATATTCCCGTCTGTGTTTTGAACTCCCTTTTCTGCTTGGTGAATTCAATGCTGTCAAAATGCTTGGTTATCTTTTCCACGCGGTCCTGGTCGCCCACGAATATAATGTCTTTCGCAATGTCTTCCGGCCTGAGGTTCAGGTGATACACACTACCGTCAGGGTTTAATATAAGTTCTGATTCTTTAATTTTCATGATTTATTTGTTGTCCGAAGTCGGAGGTCGGATGTCCGATGCCGTTCTTCAATTTGTGATTTGTTTTATTGCTTTTATGTAGAAAGCTGAAGGTCGGAAGTCCGATGCCTGAAGCTATGTTTGTAATTTGTGATTTGTCTTTTGGAATTTTACCCTCCAACCCTCTTCACCTTGTATCCCTCTTTAATTAGGAAGTCCATTATCTTATCCCTGAAATTCCCTTGTATGATTATCTCGCCATCTTTAGCCGAACCGCCGACCCCACACAGTGTTTTGAGCTGCTTGGCAAGCGATTTGAGGTCATCATCGCTGCCTTCAAATCCTTTTATTACGGTCGCGACTTTACCGCCCCGGTTTTTTTTATCAAGATGTGCTTCAAGGCGTTGCTCGCTATTGGACAGCGTTTCATGTGGTTCGTCATTATTGTCGAACTCAAAGTCTTTATTTGTGGAGAACACGAATCCACCCAGATCGTCAAGGCTGCTAAGTTTTTTTGCCATATCTATTATAATTACAAAAACAAAAAAGCATCAGGCTGTTACACCCAATGCCTTTTAACGGTATAAAAATAATGATTATTTCTTTATCAAACCTAAATCTACCAAACGTTCGTGAAGGAATTCTCCCGCAGTGATATCATCGTATAGTTTAGGATGGTTTTCATCGATGCAGTTCTCCAGGCAGTCCAGCTTCATTTCACTGACAGGGTGCATAAAGAATGGGATAGAATAGCGCGACGTGCCCCAAAGTTCCCTTGGCGGGTTCACCACCTGGTGGATGGTGCTCTTCAGGCGATTGTTGGTGTGGCGGCTAAGCATATCGCCTACGTTTATAACCAGTTCGTCCGGCTCTGCAATAGCGTTGATCCATTCGCCGTTATGGTTCTGCACCTGAAGCCCGCGGCCCTGTGCGCCCATAAGTAGGGTAATCAGGTTAATGTCGCCATGCGCTGCTGCACGTACCGCATTTTCAGGCTCCGAAGTGATAGGAGGGTAGTGGATAGGCCGCAGGATGCTATTGCCTTCTTCGGCATACTTGTCAAAATAAAACTCATCAAGGCCAAGATAAAGAGCCAAAGCACGCAGCACATAGATACCCGTCTTTTCAAGCATCTGGTACGCTTCTTTACCTACTTCATTGAACTTAGGAAGTTCCGTTACTTCAACGTTGTCAGGATATTCACCCTGGCGTTTTGAGCCTTCGTCGAGGTACTGGCCAAAATGCCAGAACTCCTTGAGGTCGCCTTCTTTTTTACCTTTGGCATGTTCCTTTCCGAACGACACATAGCCGCGCTGGCCACCAATGCCGGGAATCTCGTACTTCTCCTTGGTTTCCAGTGGAAGACTGAAGAAGTTCTTCACTTCGGCATACAGGCTGTCCACGAGTTGGTCGTCAAGAAAATGCCCTTTTAATGCTACAAATCCTATGTCTTCATAGGCTTTACCGATTTCATTTACAAATTTTTGTTTGCGTTCCGGGTCACCCGAAAGGAAATCACGCAGGTCCACACTTGGGATGTTTTGCATAAAAATTGGATTTAAAATCGCTCAGGTAATGAGCAACTACAAAGTTAAAAATTAATTTTTAGCAATAGTTAAGGAAAAGTTATGAAAAGGGGGACGAAGGGCACGTTTTCGGCATTACCAATCATAACCGGCACCCACATATTCGATACCCTTCCGGCTAAAAAAACTTTTATAAATAGCCACTTCTTTTCGAATATCCCCGAGGTCATCTTTTACTTTTTGTTTGTTAAAGCTCCATTTCCTTGTATTATTTAGGTCGGCCCATTCTATATATTCTCCCGAATGCGATACCTGAATTCCTTGTATCCATCCACTGCATGCGGGCAGCCCGCAGCAACAGGAAAAAATGAAATACTCACCATCTGCCTCAAGGCTCTTCAGGAATTCTCCTATATTAATAATATCACCATCAGAACAAGGCTTTTCACCATTGATCCTGATCTCAATATTTCCCTGCATCCATATATTATCTGCACTCATCTGGCAGGCTGTGACCACCAATTCTATTAGGATACTATCAGATGGATTGTTCATGATGAGTAAAAATTAGTTTTCAGCAATAGTAAGGAAAAGTTATCATAAGCGGGAGCTAATGGCTAAGGATTTTCAGGAAGCGTCATTCCCTGCCTTTCCCGGCGGGCAGGCTGCTTTCGCCTTTATCTGCCTTCGCAGGCTGCGGCAGGATACCGGTTCTATCAGGGCTATTGTGGAAAGGTAGTTTGTGTTTAGAAGCTTGAATGGGGCAGCCATTACCGTCATCGCGAGCAAGAAGCGATCTTTATAAATTAATAATTAGGGGACTGTTTTTTAAACTCTTCCCAATTGTTATTCAGGATTGAGAGCAGCATTTCAAAATCTGTTTTCAATCCATTAGGTGTAATCGAAATTGGCGAACCATAGGTTTTATAGTTAGTGGCCATCATTCTCTTTTTAAGAAAGTTAGTCTGCCTTTTAATATAATCCCCGGGATTAGAAACTCCTATCATTATAAATTTCTGATTCATTACCTGAGTTGTGTAAATATGCCTTACGTCTTCCCATGGTATAAAGCCTGCGCTTACTCCGCTTGCATTATCGGTTATTCCTTTTTCATCGATAATTAACCCCGGCCTTGTATCAAAAAGCTTCTTAATAAAGATTATCGTGGTTAAACCAAAGAATATAATACCTGCGATTCCTGCACCATATTTTACGATTAGGTTATTAAGCAGAACATTGCTGCTAACAGGCTTAAATACTAAAATCCAGATTCCAATAGTCACAAAAATAATGGATCCGATAAGCAGTAAGGTGAGTTTGCCCTTGCTTAATTGGATAATTACCGGTTCTTTCGACATAACTATAAATTTCGGCAAATTTATCGAATTTGCCATTCAATAACTATTGGTTTTACATTTAGGGTAGTAGTGGCGCTCCTTATGGGTTTTAACTTACCATTACATTTCAACAAAGTTTTCCAGTAGTTGTTATTGTCAATCGCATTTACCTGACCCAGCGGCTTGCAGGATAACTGATGATTAAACAATCAGGAACCATCGTTTTTTTTGGTTTATATTGCATTGATTTCCGATAACAGGTAACGTTATGAAGCAATTACAAAAAGGGCAGTTTTTTGGGGAGACGAATACCACTATTTCACTGGATGGCATTACTCTGACGGATACTGTTTATACTCATGATAAAGTCGATTGGCATTATCATGAGAATGCCTATTTTACATTTATACTCCAGGGGAATGTAATCGAAGGGAATAAAAAAGAAATTTACCATTGTGGGCCGGGAGCCCTGCTTTTCCATAATTGGGATGAGTCGCATTACAATATCAAGCCGCCCGGATTTACGCGCGGTTTCCATGTCGAGATAGAAAGGCAATGGCTTGATGAGGCAGGGCTTGGCAAAACATCTCTTGAAGGCAGTAAAGCTATTGCCAATATTGATGTTAAGTTGCTGATGTATAAAATATTCAGGGCAGGGAAAATGAATGACGGGCTTACAGCTATTGCGGTTCAGTCACTACTCATAGAAACCTTATCAACATTGCAGAAGGACAGTCACCAGGTTTTGCTAAAGAAACCGAAATGGGTAAGCATGATCGATGACATCCTTCATTCACAAACAGGCAACAACGTTACGCTGGAACATCTATCAAAATTGCTGGATATCCACCCGGTACATCTGTCGCGGGATTTCCCGAAGTATTTTCGCTGTAATTTAGGCGAATACATACGAAAACTTAAAGTAGAAAAGGCATTGTCGCTCATGGCAATGGGGAAGTTATCACTTACTGAGATAGCCTATAAATGCGGCTTTTCGGACCAAAGCCATTTTACGAGAAGCTTCAGGGAGATTAACGGACTGAATCCCTCGATGCACCGAAAACTGCTTTTAAAAAAATAAGGCATGTTAATCCTGTTCAATTTTTGAAGCTGCTCACATCATAGCTTTGCAGTAAATCCTTTAACTAGTAATCATGAAGCGAATGTTGCTGCTTTTAACCGGCTTATTTTCGATTATTGCCAGTGCGCAAATCAAAGACCTGTATGTAACGGAAGGTATTATCAATGAGCTGCACAGGTTCAACATTGGTAAGGTCACTTTTATGGAAGGCAATATCCCTTTGGACAAATACAAAAAATCCGACTTCCTGAAATCCTACGCACTCTCACAAAAATCCGACCTGAATATCAGGGTTTTTATGGATAATTCGGTTGCCAATTACCTGCACCGGCTTGCTCCCGCGCTGCCTGCCGAAGAACTTATGAAAAAAGGCAACCTGCAATTTTCTTTTTATGTTGATGACACGTTTATCTATAAAGAAAACATTCATCACGGCTGCAATTTCGGGTCGGGTGGAAATAAGAATACTTCCACAACATTCAGGGTGCCGTTTACCAGCACCAAAGGGGAAGACTGGTGGGCTATGTATATGTGGGACAGGTTTAAGGCAAATGGCGGCGAAAACGCCCTGAGCGATGGCATGCACAGGCTCAGGATAGAAATACGGCCCTACATAAATAATAATAATACTATTACAACCGGAGAACTGATCGCGCAGGGCGGAGTAGAGCTGATTATTAAAACGTCAAAGATCACTGCCAAAGAAATAGCGGTACAACCCATTAACCCCGGCAGTGGATGGGAAGTTTCGGAATTACCATATGATAAAAAGAAAATTGAAGCGCTTAATTTGGATATTGCCAACTATACTCTTAAAGAAATTACAAGCATCATTGTCATCCGCGATGGGAAGTTGATGCTGGAAGAGTATTTTAATGATGCTGGCAGGAATACATTGCACGACACGCGGTCGGCAGGGAAATCATTTACCTCAACACTAATGGGGTTGGCTATTACTGACGGCTATATTAAAAATGAAAAGCAAACGCTTGACACGTTCTATGACCTAAAGCAGTTTGCCAACTATGAAGCAAGGAAAGACAGCGTAAAAGTAGCTGACCTGCTCATGATGAGTTCTGCTTTTGCAGGTTCCGACTCCAATAATGATTCGCCCGGAAATGAAGAAAATATGTACCCGACGGATAATTGGGTAAAATTCACGCTTGACCTTCCGATGGACCCCGCTAAAACTAATGGCGGCCAGTGGGATTATTTTACGGCCGGTGTAGTGGTGCTTGGCGATATTTTAAACAAAACAATTCCCGGCGGACTGGAAAAATATGCTGATGAAAAGCTTTTTAAACCGCTCGGCATAACTAAATACCAATGGCAGTACACACCGCAGCATGTGGTAAATACGGCAGGCAGCCTGCAAATGCGTTCCCTGGATTATGCAAAATACGCCCAACTGTATAAGAACAATGGAATTTGGAACGCGAAGCAATTACTTTCTTCCGACTGGGTACAAAAGACTCTTACAATGCAGATACAGATTCCCGGAAGGGACAATCAGTTCTACGGCTACCTGTTCTGGAACAAAACGTATAGCTACAAAGGCAAGAACCACGAAGTATTCTATTGTGCAGGTAATGGTGGCAATGAATTTATCATCTTTAAAGACCTGCCGCTTGTCGTTATCATAACGTCGAAAGCGTATAATAAACCTTACGGCCATCCGCAGGCAGATAGGATAGTGGGGGAATATTTACTGCCGGCAGTATTAAACTAAAAATTATTGCGATTTAATTAAACGCCTGCCTAAACTCTAAAGGAGACAAATTTGTCTTTGTCCTGAACAATTTACTAAACGACTGCGAATGCTCAAAGCCTAATTCATAAGCAATTTCACTGACGGAAAGGGTAGTGGTAGATAGCTTTTCTTTAGCTTTTTCAATCAGTTTGTCATGGATGTGCTGCTGCGTGCTCTGGCCTGTCAACACCTTCAATAATCCACTTAAGTAATTGGGTGAAACATTCAGGCTGTCAGCAATATATTGCACTGTTGGAAGCCCATTGATCGAAAGCGCATCGCTGTTGAAATAAGCCGTCAGAAGGCTTTCCAGTTTGTCCAGTATTTTATGGTTGGATATTTTCCTGGTCAGGAACTGGCGGTGGTAGAACCGGTCGGCATAGCCCAACAGCAGCTCCAGTTGGGCGATGATGATATTCTGGCTAAAACGGTCGATATTCGAATTGTATTCCCTGTCGATATTTTCTGCGATATTGGTAATGATTACTTTTTCCTTATCAGAAAGGAACAGGGCCTCATTTACCGAATAGCCAAAAAAATCATAGTGCTTTATAGCTTTGGATAAAGGCGTATTCCAAAGGAAATCGGGATGGATGAGCAATACCCATCCCGAATGCCTGAGGACCCCCCCCGCATCGATAGAATAGACCTGACCGGGCGAAATAAAGAACATGGTGCCTTCATCAAAATCGTATTCCTGCTGGCCATACCTCATTTTACCACTGATAATCGTTTTCAGGGCAATAGTGTAAAAATCATTCATGATTGCTTTAGGCTCGGTTTCCTTAAGACGGATAGCCTCTACATTGACAAGGCTGATAAGCGGGTGCTGCGGCTTTGGCAGCTCCCTGAACTGGTGGTATTCGCTTATTGTCCTGAAACGCTGTGGTGATGTGGCTGCCATGCTCTAATATAATTAATTCTGTTTAAATGCCAAAGCAAATTCTTTTGCAAAGTCGGTCATTTTAACTTTACCCATAACCGGCCTGTTGCGGAAATAATCTTCCGAAAGCAATCCGGTGTGCAATGCTCCGTACATTTCAACCAGCCCGGCTGCAATCTTCGGGTTCATCCCGATAGAGGTCAGTCCGTTAAGCGCTTCCTCATCAGAAATCAATATCCATTTAAGGTCCGGCTTCCCGATAGCTTCACCTAATATTTTCGCAACTTCATTCCCGGTAAGTTCCTCACTGCCAACATAACGTATCTTCCTTCCGGTAAATGGTGTTGTAAGCTCTTCGGCAACAGCCGCGGCAATATCAATAGGGGATACCCACGGGATAAGGTCGTCTGCGCCATAGTTGGCGGCAATTACGCCCGCGTTTTTTATCATGTCGGTATAACCGTACAGGTTGTAATAAAACGACGTAGGCCGCATGTGGGTGATAGAAACTTCCTCAGGCAACTGGTCAAGGATTTTTGCAACATTGTGTGCGCCAACTAGTATTCCCGAACCTTTTTCCAAATGCGCCCCAATGGTACTGAGATTTACCAACCGCTTTACACCCGAATCTTTAATAGCCTGCGCATAATTGTTGCCCAGCCTGATGTAATAAGCGATCAGGTCAAAATCATGGTTAAAGTAATTGTTTGGCGGTACCATGCTGTACACGGCATCTGCGCCTGTAAATGTTTCAGTAAGGAAAGCGGTATCTTCCAGCGAACCGATAGCCGCAGTAGCACCCAACGCTTCAATTTCTGCCTGTTTTTCAGGGTTGCTGCTGATAACCGTTACGTCATGTCCTTTTTGCACTAATTCCTGTGTGAGTGGTTTCCCGATGTGGCCCAGTGAGCCTGTTACAATGATTTTCATATTACTGTTTTTTTGTTACTGCAAAGTTCCGCAGCAATCAAAAAACAGTTGTAGCCGAATCTATTGTCGTTGTAGCCAAATCTATACAGTGTCAGAATTGTTTAAACGATAACAACCTTGAAATTCACTTTTATGTTTTTAAATGAAGATATGATTTGGAACGCGCGTGAGGGACAGGAGCGGCATCCCCGCCTTTTTCTGGCGGGATATAGCGGATGGCCCGACGGCGGAGGAACGAAGCCGGCACGCCCAAAAAATTAACTTAAGTCGATACCATGTAATTGGGCCAGATTTTCGAAAACTTCTTTTGTCCAGCTTTTTATAGCTTGGTGAAAACTATAAAAGATTGTTTCAGGCATAGTTGTGAAGTATTCAAGCTGATTAGTTACCAACCCTGATATAGAAGTATATAATGTTGTATCATTAAAATTAAAGAAATATTGTTCACCAGAAATTCCTGTCATACTTATTGTATCATCATCATAAATTTCTTTTAACCCGAAATTTTTGATTTTGGTAATTTTTTCAAATTGCTGCTGAATTGCTGCAGGTAATGTCCCTTCAAGGTAAAACACAGGTGCACCGGAATTTTTTGGACGGAAAAAATCTATATGAAGAGAGTATTGATACAAGATATTGACATATAGCTGAATGGAGAGCAGCCTGTGCGTAAAACCATCAAAATAACGATAGGCAAATATGTGATCCTTATCCAGTTCCCATTTATTAGAGACATGGTTCATTTTTAAAATAGCGGCCGTGTCCTTGCTCATATTATATTCGGTTAACCAGCTTTTCCCTCACAATCTCCATACCCTCACTGCCCACTTTAGCAATAACTTCCACCGGATTTGTCATATACGGTATTGTAGCGG
This sequence comes from Flavobacterium album, assembly GCF_003096035.1. Classification (NCBI taxonomy): domain Bacteria; kingdom Pseudomonadati; phylum Bacteroidota; class Flavobacteriia; order Flavobacteriales; family Flavobacteriaceae; genus Flavobacterium; species Flavobacterium album. Next base: position 2,788,052 of record NZ_CP029186.1, read on the forward strand.
GATTCGGGTCAACATAAAAAATCGGCACATTGGGTTTTGCATAATCCATTAATCCTGCGGCAGGATATACCTGTAGTGAAGTACCAACAACAACTACAAAATCTGCTTCTTCAACAATTTCAATAGCTTCGGAAATGGCAGGGACAGCCTCGCCAAACCACACGATATGCGGGCGTAATTGGTGACCATCGGTATGCAGGTCGCCCAGGTTGATGTCCTCTTTCCATTCAAAAGCGTCATAACTGTTAATGCTGCGAGCTTTCAGCAGTTCGCCGTGGAGGTGCAGTACATTGGTGCTCCCGGCGCGTTCGTGAAGGTCATCTACATTTTGGGTTATTACGGTAACATCAAAATCCTCTTCCAGTTCTGCGATAATGCTGTGCGCTTTATTGGGCTGCACTTCAAAAAGCTGCCTTCGGCGTTGGTTGTAAAAATCGAGCACGAGCGCAGGGTTTTTACGGAAGCCTTCCGGAGAAGCTACTTCCATAACGTCATGGCCTTCCCACAGCCCGCCGGCATCGCGAAAGGTATTAATGCCACTCTCGGCGCTCACACCGGCACCGGAGAGTATTACAAGTTTCTTTTTCATTATTGGTTAGTTTCTCACAAAGTTTATTTTTTCACGTAAAGGCGCAAAGCCGCTAAGACTCATGCCGCAAAATTCCTGTATAGATCTTAAGCCGCAAAGGAGCAATGATCCGCATTCTCAACTTTGCGTCTTTGCGCCTTTGCGTGAAATTAAGCTATAGCGAATTAAAAAATCTTTGCTTGGACAAAATTACACCTTCCCTAAAGTATACAGCTGCTCCATAGTCGGCGATGCGCTTCCACCCGCCGGCTCAAGTGTGATACCGAAAGCATCTGCCTCATCGAAGTTCTCTACCTGAAGTATGCCATTGGTTTTCGAAGCGTTGTCAAGCACGCCGATGCTGGTAGGGGTAAGCGGGTCGAGCTTTAAAGCCCAAACCTGGTATACCTTGCCTTCGGGAGCTGCCGGGAGCCCGGCTATATCTACGTAAATCTCTTTCTTATTGGGGTTCACATACACCTTGGCGTAAGCTTCCGGCGCTGCGGCCTGGCCTTCGAGCGTTACGACCTTGCTGAACTTATCCCTTATAACCGAAAGTGCTTTCTCACTCTCATTATTTTTCACCTGCAGGCTGGCCACCATCTGTTCAAACTTGCCGCGCTCTTTGGTTACGGCCTGCACTTCTTTGGTCACCTCATTATATTGGTAGTACTGGTATCCTAAGCCGAACATAAGAATGACAGCTGCTGCCCACCCGAGCCAGGGCGACATACCGCGCTTCGGCTTCATTTCTACCACGCCTGAGTGTTTCTCGATAAGCTGCTGGCGGATCTTTTCGTAATTCTCCGCAGACAGGTAAGGCGCAACGCTATACGACAGGTTAATGACCGCTTTTTCAATGGAGATAATCTCGTCCCGCACTTCCTGGCTGCTTTCGGCCATTTGGTGCACCTCGTCGTTCTCCTCATCGGAAAGCCGCCCGAACACGTAAAGTTCTAATATTCCTGAATCTATGTATTCTCTCGTGTTCATTGTACTTGTAGTATGGTTCGTAATTCCTTGATGCAGCTGCGGTTTTGCGTTTTCACTGTTCCGATGGGTATTTCAAGCTCTTCCGAGGCTTCCTGCTGCGTATAGCCTTTAAAGAAAAGCAGATCGATCAGGCGGATGCATTTCGGTTTCAGCTTCTGGATGAATTCCCTTATCCCGATAGCGTCTATTTTGTTGATCACGCTGCTGTTATGGTCAAGGATATGTACGAAATTGTCGGCAGAGAGGTTTTTAAGGCTGTTATTATGGCTCTTGGAACGCAGCTTGTCGATAGACGAATTGCGCGCAATGTTGAGTATCCAGGTAAAGAACCTGCCCTTGGTGGTATTATAAGAATCGATGTTTTTCCAGATTTTTACAAAAACTTCCTGCAGTACGTCTTCGCTTTCTTCCTTGTCTTTCAGTATGTTGAAGATAATGCCGTACAGGCTTTTGGAATACATGTCATAAAGGAGCGTAAACGCCCTGCCATCTTTTTTGTAGATTTGTTCGAGTAATTCTTCCTGTGTCATGGTTTGTATTTGGTAGCCTAAATATAGGAAGATTTTTTTAACAACTGCACACCTTATGAAAAATACGGCCGATACCGCCTATCTCAATTACCTCGAAAACTTTATAACCCCGGAGCGGAGCGCTAAATTCCTGAAGGTGCTTTCGCAACGGTCGCGGCATTTTACCGTGGCTGTAGAAGATATTTTCCAGTTGCACAACACCAGCGCTGTGATGCGCACCTGCGAGATATTCGGCATACAGGACCTGAATGTGGTAGAGGAGAAGTATGGCAAGACTATCGACAAGGAAATTGCTATGGGTGCGCAAAAGTGGGTGGATGTGCACCGTTACAACTCGGTGAATGCCTGTATCGCAAAGCTAAAAGCCGATGGTTACCGGATTATTGCTACATCGCCCCACGAGGATTCCTGTATGATGGAGGATTTCGACATCGCTCAAAAGGCTGCCTTGTTCTTCGGTACGGAACGGCTGGGACTGAGCGAGGAGGTATTAAGGCAGGCCGACGGCTTCCTGAAGATTCCCATGGTTGGCTTTACCGAAAGCCTCAACATATCGTCATCAGCGGCTATTATTATCCAAAACCTTTCGCAAAGGCTGCGGCAGTCGGATATTCAATGGCAGCTTAGCGAAGGCGATATCCTGGCAAAGCGCATCGACTGGGCCGAGAAAACAATTAAGGATATTGACTTTGTGAAGGCGAGGTATTTGGAGAATTTGGAACGCGGATCAGATTGATAAAAGGACAGGCTTATATTTTAATTGAATTTATAAGCATTTCAATCTTTAATAACTTCGAATCATTAACCTTAAAATTCTTGTTATAAACATCTTCTAGATTTTCTACATAACTCTCTGATTGAAATATTTCGTTACCTAATTTTTTACTAATCAAAGAAAGTGAATTTAAAAGATTTATATAAATGTATTCATCATAACCATTTTTATATTCTAATAATTTAAGGATCGCTGGCTTAATAAAGTCCTCACGAAGTTTTAAAATATCTGTTTCTCGAGAATTTTCTCGCCTTACAATTTCAAAATAGCTCCTAAGTACCTCAAAATCTTTTACAACAGGTGTGACAATCATAGTGTTAACTATGGAGTTTAGTTTTTCACCTTCAGAATGTATTAGATCAATTTTGTCTTTAAGCTGCTTTTCATAATATAGTTTAAGTCCTTTTAGCAATTCATCATAAAAATGTAAATAATCCAGAACTTTTATGAAATCTTCTTCCCAGCTAATATTTTTATCTTTAAAATAAAAAACTAATGCTTTATAGCTTTCGAGTAAATCAAGTTTTAAAAAATTTTGATAAGCAGAAGATGTCGGTGAAGAATACATATTGCCAGATAGTGGATTATCTTTTTCCTTTGCGATAAAAACTTGTAAACTTTTGCCACTAGATTTATAAAACTCTAATAGCGAGTATAATAATGCTTTAATTATTTTTAATCTTGCTAAATTCTCTTTTTTCTCATTATCAATTTCTTTTTCTTTTTCCCTATTTAGTGTATCATTAAAAATTTTCCTTTGAATTTGATTAGCCTTTATTTGCATATAAAATGCCAAAAAAATAATAAGTATTCCAACTAAAGCTATGAAAGGATTCATTATCCCCCCTAAGGTGTCACCAATTGCTCCTGTCTTTGTAAAATCAAAATTTGAATTACTAGTATATCTAGTAAAGAGATATGGAGTAAAAAATGAAAATATTATTAAAACAATAGAAAATATAAGTAGAGAAATTGTAACTCTATCCCAATTTCTAATTTCTTTAAATTTAGTTTCTTGTTCCATAGATTAATTGTTAAAGCAAATCTACAGAATTGATTTTTAATTCCTTTGAGTAAAACCACCTGTTTTAATCAGCCACGTAATTTCCACCAATAATATATGGCTCCGACCTTTGGAACCACAATCCAACGACCCAACATTTTGATTATTTGAAATAGGAGATAAGTAGTAGGAATATAAGAAATTTTACTTGCTCTCATTTATGAATTTTGAGATTTCTCCACTCCGCAGGCTACGGTCGAAATGACACGCACCATAAGAAAATCCGCGTCATCCGCGTTCCATAAAATGCAAACTAAAACCTAATTCCTATGCAGTACCTTATATTCCTCATAGCACCCACTAATGGCATCCATGATCTGTAGGTCATTGGCGGTGGCGATGAATTCCTGGGAGTAGTTGCAATGCTCGAGTACATCGGCAATATCATCTTTAGTAATGCCTAACAGTGCGGCCAGTGTTTCGCGGTCAAACTTCGTGGCAAGGGCATTGCGCACGGTGTCGTCCTTTTTCATTTCCCGGAGCCTTCGCATTTCGTTGGGTTTCTTCCCGAAAATGTTGTTTAGCAGGTCGGCGGGGTTCAGCATACTGCTCAAAACCCTACGGAAGGCATTAGGGGAGTGTTCGCCGCCTTCGTATCCGTAAGGGAGTCCGGTAATGCTGTAACGGTAATTCTCTTTTACAGGAGCCAGCTTAGAGTCGATCTGGAGATAGCCTGTGAGATGGTATTTGTCAATAACAACTTCCTCAAGCGTATAAGCGCGCTCGGTCAGTGGTATTTTGGTAACGTTCTTGAATTTTATCCAGTCATTGGTTACCCTGACTTTAATGGACTGGAAACCGATATAGGAGATATGCAGCGTATCATTTACAGCCGCCTCAATGGTAAAATTACCTTTCACATCGGTCGTTACGCCTTTAACCCTGTTGATATTGATGATATTCACTCCTGGTATGGGCTGCAGGGTAATGTCGGTTATAATGGTACCCGACACTGTTTCGGCCTTTGGGCGGTCCTGCGAAAAAGAGGCAAGGGTAAAAAATGAAAATAAAAAAACTACAAAATATCTCATCGGCTGCTTATATGTCGTAAAAGTAATAAACAAACGGGATATTTTGTAGTTAGTATATATTTAAGCTAAATATTTTCTTTTAGCTCCTTCTTGGCTTCCTTGAAGGGGATAGAGAATCGCTCCTTCTTGGCGGGCGTCCCGAAGAACTCTGGTTCCTTGCGCCACTCCTGCCACCGCCAAAAGATTCGCCCCTGCGCTCATTCCTGGCGCCGCGGTCGGTACTCCTGTCGCCGCCGCCACTGCGTCCAAAGCTGCCACCGCCGCTTCTTCCGTTGTGGTCCCTGCGTCCGCCGTTATCGCGTCCGTCATTCTTGGAAACTTCAACATTGATCCTGCGGCCCTCAAGGTGCATGCTGTTCAGTGTGTCAAGCACAAGCTGCGAGTGTTCGGCATCCGTATTAAAGAATGAGAAACCTTCTTTTACATCTACTTTAAACACATCGTCACGGCCAAGCCCAAGCGTATCGCGAAGGAAATCTTTAAGGCTCATCCAGTCGAAGTTATCCCTAGACCCGATGTTCACGAAGTAGCGTGTTGCGCCGCTTCCGCTTCCGCCGCTGTTCGACTCGAAACTTTCCCTTCTGTCCGAACCTGCTTTTTGCGCAGAAAGGTCCCTGTTCTTTTTGTAGTAGCTGATGAACCTGTTGAACTCTACCGATACCATTTTCTTGATAAGCTCCTCTTTGGTAAGGTCTTTCATCACTTCATATATGGCAGGAAGGTAGGAATCGATCTCGTGGTCAACCTCTACATCTTTAATTTTATTGGCAAGGTGGAAAAGCTGTATCTCACAGATTTCCATTCCCGAAGGTATTGTTTTCTCCTCAAACTTTTGTTTGATAATGCGCTCAATAGCAGATATTTTGCGTAGCTCACTTTTAGTGATGATTACGATAGAGGTACCCAGTTTTCCGGCACGGCCTGTACGCCCGCTACGGTGGTTGTAAGTCTCTATCTCGTCAGGAAGCTGGTAGTTCACCACGTGCGTTATGCTGTCAACGTCGATACCCCTTGCGGCAACGTCGGTAGCCACAAGCATTTGTATCTGCCTGTTACGGAACGATTTCATTACGCTGTCGCGCTGCGCCTGGGAAAGGTCGCCGTGCAGCGCTGCTGCGTTGTATCCATCCTCGATAAGCTTTTCAGCGACAGCCTGCGTGTCCCTTTTGGTACGGCAGAAAACTACCGAGAAAATGTCGGGGTTGGCATCAGCTAAACGCTTAAGCGCCTCATAACGGTCGCGTGCATTTACAAGGTAAAACTCGTGCGATACGGTAGACGAACCTGAGTTCTTGTGGCCTACGGTAATCTCAAGCGGCTTGCGCATGAATTCTTTTGCGATCCTGGCAACTTCCTGCGGCATGGTAGCCGAGAAAAGCCATGTGCTCTTGTCGTCCGGCGATGTAGAAAGGATGTTTACGATATCATCGTAAAAGCCCATGTTCAGCATCTCATCGGCCTCATCAAGGATACAGAAATCGATTTTAGAGATGTTTACCAGCCCGCGGTTGATCATGTCCTGCATCCTTCCCGGAGTAGCAACGATGATCTGCGCGCCGCGCTTAATTTCCCTGGCCTGTTCTGTAATGCTCGCCCCACCGTAAACGGCAACGGTATTGATGCCTTTAATGTACTTGGAGTAAAGCTTGATTTCGTTGGTGATCTGGAGGCAAAGCTCACGTGTAGGTGAGAGTATAAGTGCCTGTGTGTTCCTGTTTTCAGGGTTTATTTTTTGGATAAGCGGAAAACCGAATGCCGCTGTTTTCCCTGTCCCCGTTTGCGCAAGCGCTACAATATCTGTATCTTTTTCCAATAAGAGGGGAATCGCTTTCTCCTGTACTTCTGACGGATTCTCAAATCCTAGATCGTTTATCGCCTTCAGAAGCGATTCATTCAATCCTAATTGTTCAAATTTATTCATGTATATTTTTAAAATTGGTGCAAAGGTACTGTATATTAGCGACATAATCTAATACGGTTTGCAGTTTTATTCTAATTAAATAAATTGAAAATCAGAATGTTAAGAATCTGTAAAATTGATAACAGGCGTTATGTGCTGACATGAACGTCAAAATTGTGTATTCTTGACGAACAATCTTTACGCTAATTTAAGTGTAATCTTACAGGGAGCTGAATATAAATTTTGGGCGTGCCGCTTCCGCAGGCCTGCCTCTGCCGGCAGGCAGGCTACAGCGCCGGGCCATCCGCTATATCCCTCCGCAAGCTACGGGGATGCCGCTTCTGTCCCTCACGCAACTTCACTCGGACGGCACAGGTGGGCGTGTCATTCTTACAAACGAAAAAGTTCCGCAAAGTCAGAGACATTCCGAAGCAGATGTTCATTCTGCGAAAAAATTAGTGGAATTTGTAGCAAAAATCCGTGAAAATCCGCCCTATCCGCGTCATCCGCGTTCCATTTTCAGGATTTAGCCTTTCAAAAACGCAATCAACTGCGCCACGGCCCGTCCGCGATGGCTCATCTGTGCTTTTTCGTCCAGCGATATTTGTGCAAAAGTTTTGTCGAGCCCTTCGGGGATGAAAATAGGGTCGTAGCCAAAGCCGCCTTCACCTGCCTTTTCATAAGTGATGTGGCCGTTCACTATTCCGGTGAATAAATGCTGCTGGCTGTTTAGGTTCAGCGCAATAACGGTTTTAAAATTGGCATTACGGTTAGGATTGTTGCCAAGTTCCAATAACAGCCGGTGCATATTATCGTTGGCATCCTTCTGTTCGCCTGCATACCGCGCCGAATATACGCCGGGTGCACCGTTCAGCACATCGACTTCAAGGCCGGTATCGTCGGCAAAGCAGTCATAGCCGTAGTTTTGGGTAACATAGTCGGCTTTCAGGATTGCATTCCCTTCAATTGTATCGGCAGTTTCGGGGATATCTTCAAAACAGCCAATATCCTCCAGGCTGAGCAGCTCAATGTCCCGCGGAAGCTGGTGCTTTATCTCGAGTATTTTGTTCTTGTTATTGGATGCGAAAACCAGCTTCATTCCGCTTACAATTTATAAGGGTCGCGGTTTTCCTTTGCGCACAGGGCATCGGTAATATTGGCAATAAGGAACCAGCGTACGTTATAACCTTTCTTCACCTGGGTTGCGGTATAGATCACGCTGAAAAATTCCACAAGATTAAAGAACAGCACCAACGATAGGTAGATCCAGTAGTATATCGTTGCAGAAGAAAAAATATCAATTACTGTCGCGTGGTGCTCATAGTAGGTATGCCTTTCAATGTCGCGGAGGTCTATGGAATCGTTTTTAAAGATGATCGACACCGTCCACCAGAAAAGAAAGCTGTTAAATGGCAGCATGACCAACTGTGCCAGTATCGACTGTATGCAGTGCCACCTGATGAAATATATAGTCCTCCTGTTGGCAAGATAATACCCAAACGAGGCGAGAACATTAATAATAGGTAGCGGAAGGCCTGCTATTATGGCTACTACCGTCATAAGGTAGGCGTTGGCAGCCTTTTCGTATTCCTGCGGGTATATTATTTCTTCGTGCTTTATAGTCCCTTCTGTATATTCCATGCCCAGTTTAAAATTATAAGGATAGCCAGAAGTATGGCGACCCATTTTATCCTAACAATATTTTCAAATTTCAGGTAACCTTTGTATAAAGTATCTTTTTTTGTAATGACGTCATAAACCAGCCACAAGGGGAGCGCTATCATTAATAAAGCCATGAACAAGCCTATCGGGTTTATTAGGATGGCTTCAGTAATGTGTCCTTTGGCAACTGCCATTACAGATCGGGTAGTGCCACAAGAAGGGCAGGCTACACCTGTTGCGTTTTTAAACAGGCAGGGCGTAAAGCTGCTGTGCTGCGCATGTTTCCATGCATAGGCCAGCCAGCCGTATCCGCCTGCAATTATAAAACCGGTCAGCAGGTATAACCTGTTTCTTGTCATTTTACTATAGGAATGGCTGTAGCTTCTCCATGTTTTTCTGGCGGGTGGCATCCATGATAAGGAACCAGTCTACGATAGACCATATACCCATACCGCCGCATGTTAGCAATTTACCTACTCCAAGGCCTGTATCTCCGATAAGGAAACGGTCGATACCAAAACCTCCTGCAAGAAGCGAAACGATGATGATTGTTGTAGGGTCTTTATACTCAATAGATTGTATCATTGCCCATTTTGAATCGTCAGCCGCAAGAAGCCTTTCGCGGATGTAGTTAAGGTGTTGGCTCTGAAAAAATTTGCCGTTCGTCATTAGGAACATGTCTACCTTTTGTGCGTCCATTTTAATTGGTGTTTTTGGTTATTAATGCCGTAAAACTATAAAAATATTTTTATTAGTTAAGTATTTCTTAAATTTTAACAGATATATTGATTGAACTTCCATTATGTGACAGAAAATTGCGTGCGAAGCCATGCGTGCAAAAACACAACGATTTATTGCCGTAATGTTTCAAAATTATTATGACAAAACAGATTTAATAATTACTTTTGGTGCGTTTTTTAAAGCACACAATACTTGAATTATGGTAAAAGATCTTTTTGAAAGGATACAAAAAAATAAAGGCCCTTTAGGGAAGTGGGCTTCACAGGCTGAAGGCTATTATGTTTTCCCTAAGCTGGAAGGCCCGTTGTCAAGCAGGATGATGTTCCATGGTAAGGAAGTCCTAAACTGGAGCATCAATGATTACCTTGGCCTTGCCAACCACCCGGAAGTTAGAAAAGTGGACGCAGAGGCTGCAGCTGAATATGGTTCGGCCTACCCGATGGGGGCGAGGATGATGAGCGGGCACACTACGTTCCACGAGCAGCTGGAACGGGAACTGGCATCCTTTGTACAAAAAGAATCGGCTTATCTTTTGAATTTCGGTTACCAGGGCATGGTATCTACCATTGATGCCCTTGTTTCTAAGAACGATGTTATTGTTTATGACGTTGACTCACACGCGTGTATTATAGATGGTGTGCGCCTACACATGGGCAAGCGCTTTACCTACAAGCATAATGATGTGGAAAGCCTCGAAAAAAACCTGGAGCGCGCTACCAATATGGCCGAGACCACAGGCGGCGGTATCCTTGTTATAACCGAAGGTGTTTTCGGTATGCGCGGACAGCAGGGTAAACTAAAAGAAATCGTTGCACTTAAAGAAAAATATAACTTCAGGCTGTTAGTAGATGACGCGCACGGTTTTGGCACATTAGGTAATACAGGTGCCGGGGCGGGCGAGGAGCAGGGCTGCCAAGACGGTATCGATGTATATTTTTCTACATTCGCAAAATCCATGGCAAGTATAGGCGCTTTTGTGGCTGCCGATAAAGATGTGATCGACTTCCTGAAATACAACCTTCGTTCACAGATGTTCGCCAAGTCATTACCGATGTTGCTCGTAAAAGGTGCACTGAAACGCCTTGATATGCTGCGCACTATGCCGGAACTGAAAGCAAAACTTTGGGAAAATGTAGATGCATTGCAGAATGGCCTTAAGGAAAGAGGCTTCAACATAGGAGATACCAATACCTGCGTTACGCCTGTGTACCTTGAAGGAAGCATACCGGAAGCCATGGTGATGGTAAACGATCTCAGGGAGAATTACAGCATATTCCTTTCTATAGTGGTGTACCCTGTTATCCCGAAAGGTATTATACTTTTAAGGATGATCCCTACCGCAACACATACTATGGAAGATATCAACCAGACACTGGCTGCTTATGAAGCCATCCGCGAAAAGCTCGAGAACGGTACTTACAAACAGATAGCTGCCGCGACTACAGTGGATGTAGATGCTGAATAAACTTTATAATAGCAATAAAAACGCCCCGTATTCCGGGGCGTTTTTGTTATAAATCTTTACGATAGGTCCTCCTTCTCTTATTTACAACAGGATCAAAGTTCTTCCAGAGGTTGTGCATGGCATAATTATCCTCCAGCTCCGGGGTGCGGATACAGTTGCGGATATTGTTCTTTTTAAAGACTTTATAATACTCGTCGAATATAATGGCCGTAACACCTTTATTCTGGTATTCCGGCAGGATGCCTATCAGGTAGAAAACCACGTCCTTGCTGTTCTTTTTTGCCTTAAGCAAGTGGATGAAACCGAAAGGGAAAAGTTTCCCGTTGGCTTTTTTCATGGCTTCAGAGAAGGAAGGCATTACAATTGTAAATGCTACTAACTTGCCGTTGGCATCTTCAATGAATTTTATATAGTCAGGATTAATAAGGCCGACATATTTCTTTTTGAAATATTCCTTCTGTACATCGGTCACTGCTACAAATGATGAAAGCTTTTCATAGGTTTCGTTAAAAAGGTCGAACATTTTATCTACATAGGGCATAACCTCTTTGGTCGACCTGAAATTTATAGCCTTAAGGCCATAGCGCTTTTTGATCAGCTCGCTGGCTTTCAGGAACGGAGCCGGGTCTACGTTGTTAAATGAAAAGATGCTCTCGCGGTATTCTTTTTCCATCACGAAGCCAAGCTTTTCAAGATGCTCTTTATAATAAGGGTAATTGTACCAGGTAATCATGGTGCCCATCTGGTCAAAGCCTTCGGTAAGCACGCCTACCTTATCTAGATTGGAAAACCCGAGCGGGCCTTCGGCATACTCCATGTGGTTCTCCCTTCCATATTCATATACTTTTTCCAGGAGGGCTTTAGTTACTTCAATATCATCAATAACATCGAACCAGCCGAAGCGTACCTTCTTTTTTTGCTGGTTGTTCACTTCTTCCCAGTTGATGATGGCCGCTATCTTTCCAACAATCTTATTGTCGCGGTAGGCAAGGTAGAAATGGGCATCGGCATGTTGGAAAGCCGGGTTCTTTTCTTTATCAAAACTCTCGAGTTCCTCGCTTATCAATGGCGGTATCCAGTACGGGTTGTCTTTGTACAGGCCAAAAGAAAATGTAACAAAGTCTTTGAGCTCCTTTTTTGTCTTAGCTTCTTTAATGGTTATCATAGCGCTTAATTTCCTTCTACAGGGGCAACTTCATCGATTCTTTTATTCTTGTCCTTTTTGCGTTTTTCCTTCTCCGCTTTTTTCTTCTCTTTTTCTTTTTTCAGCTCATCTTCGCGGTCGCCTTTGCCAGGCATGAGCACATCTTTATAGTCCGCATCAAATCGCCAGGAAAAGCCAATGCCGCCATACAATATCGAAGGCGTGTTCTTAAAGTTCGTGCTGACAGACGCATCAAGCTGCATACTTTCGTTCAACAGGTGCGCCGCCCCAACCCGTACGATCCCATCGGCATAATAATCGCTTTTGTACCCCTGGAATTCTGCAAAACCTGACCATGTGGCATTAAAACCTCTTGTCAGTGTCGTAATAAAGCCATAGCTAGGATAGTCGGTGGTAACTTTGTCAGCTATAAAGTTGTTTACCCACACCCATTTGCCGAAATGATTGTGCGTTATAAGCATTGCTTTAGGGCTTATTCCGTCGTTGGGAAATGTGTACGGATTGTTCTTGCCCATTATATTCACGCCTACATAGCCTGCGAGCGCCGGTATCAGGCTGCGCCAGCGGAATTTGCGGTTGGCCTTCCAGCTGTAAAGATTCTGTTTCGGGGCATAATTTTTATCAGGGTCATAGAACATATATTTCCCGCCAATCACCATTTGCCTGAAGTTATTGCGGGTATAGGTCTCTAACGCATTGGTATACTGGTCGAACTGGTATTGTGTATTGACGATCAGTTCCAGCTCTTCCATAAAAGCGCCATAACGTAAGGTAAAGTCGAGCCCCGCGCCACGAGCCTTATAATTAAGTACATCATGCTTTTCCGTGATGCCGTAAATCCCGGTTTCGAACTGCATGACACTCTGCCCCACAGCAAAGGCTGACATCGACTGGCCGGGCCTGTTGGTGTTGATCTCATCGGTATATTGTGCTGATGCAATCGCAGAACTCAGTGCTAAAACGAGGGAAAATAATTTTCTTGTAGTAGTCATGTTTGGCGCGTTTATTGGACGTAGTTAGTTATGGTAATCCAAAAGTAGTATATTTATTATTATTTTAAGAGCCGCGATTTAATTTTAAGGAACAGATTAATTAATTTTGATAAAATTTTAAGATACATGGTTACGGCATCTTTTACAGGATTTTTGAAAACAATCATTATATTGATATTGGTATACTACACGCTTAAGTATCTGCTGAAGCTATTTGCACCGGTGATTATCCAGCAGGTAGTAAAAAAAGCAGAACAGTCGTTTTACGAGCAGCAGCAAAATGTACAACAGCCCCGGCAGCAGGAGTTTACCAATACCTCAGCAAGGCCAAGGGAAAAGAAAAAAGTTGGCGAATACATAGACTTTGAAGAACTTGAATGATACAGCCCCTCATAGTGAGGGGTTTTTTATTTCTTTGTTAATAAGTTTGACCGAAAGAGCATACAGCATTAATTACGCCACAATGACAGCAGTTTTCGGGAAAATAAGTATCTTCACGGCGTTTTTTACAAATACACTTTATGAAGAATATCAATAAGCTCTACCCGCATTTCCTGGCAATTATAGGATTTGTATTTGTTTCCCTTATCTACTTTTATCCTGTGCTGCAGGGCAAAAAAATCTACCAGTCGGATATTGCGCAGTACACCGGGATGGCCAAGGAACAGAACGATTTCCGTAAGGAAACAGGGCAGGAGCCTTATTGGACAAACTCGGCTTTTGGCGGTATGCCCACCTACCAGATGGGTGCCAACTATCCGCATAATTATATCAAACAGCTGGATGCGGCAATACGCTTCCTTCCACGTCCGGCAGATTATATGTTCTTGTATTTCGCAAGCTTCTATGTGCTGCTGTGCACGCTGAAAATAGATCCGCTCAAGGCATTTTTCGGGGCATTGGCATTCGGGCTTTCCACCTATCTGGTCATAATATTGGGTGTAGGGCACAATGCCAAGGCGCACGCCATTGCCTATATGCCGTTGGTTGTAGCGGGAGTGCTTATGGTATTCAGGCAACGATATATAGCGGGGGGATTACTGACGATGGTTGCTGCCGCCCTGGAGATCAATGCCAACCACTTCCAGATGACCTATTACCTGTTATTGTTGCTACTCGTAATTTATATGTACTACCCCGTGCATGCAATCAAAATAAAAGAATACAGGCACATAGCAATTTCTGCCGGTGTGTTTGCCATAGCTGGCCTCCTGGCAATTGGCGTAAATGCTACCAACCTGATGGCAACTTCTGAATATGCCGATGCGAGTATCAGGGGTAAAAGCGAACTGACCCTGAACCCTGACGGCACTAAAAATACCACGGAGTCGTCTATGGACCACGACTATATTACAGAATACAGCTATGGCATTGCGGAGAGCTTCGACCTAATAGCCCCGCGGCTTTTTGGCGGTGGCAATGGCGAGAACGTAGGCAAGGATTCCCATATGTACAATTTTGTACTGGAACAGGGCGCGTCTCCTGCCGAAGCAGACCAATTCGCTGCAAATGTCCCGACCTACTGGGGTGACCAGCCTATTGTTGAAGCCCCGGCTTATATAGGTGCGATAATATTTTTTCTTGCCGTGTTGGCCTTATTCAATGATAAGAGGAAAATTAAATATGCTTTTTTGGCAGGCACATTGCTGTCGCTGTTTTTGTCATGGGGCAAGAACTTCCCGGCGCTTACCGACTTCTTTATAAATTATGTGCCGCTTTACGACAAGTTCAGGGCAGTATCATCCATCCAGGTAATACTCGAGCTGTGTATGCCTTTACTGGCATTCATGGGGCTGCAGTCGTTTTTTAAATCCGACAAAGAGCAGCAATGGAAATCACTTTGGATGTCGGGCGCGGTGGTGCTGGGCATTCTTGTATTGCTATTCGTATTCAAGGGCAGCTTCAGTTTTGTCGGCCTGAACGATATGAAATATAAGGAGATGTATGGCGAAATGGGCCAGGCCTTTGTAGATGCATTGCAACAGCAGCGGAAGGACATGTATTCTTCCGACCTCATCCGTTCGTTTATACTTATACTTTTGGCAGCCGCAACATTATGGGCTTTTATCAAAAATAAGCTTTCGGGTACTGTGACTATAATAGTAGTTGGATTATTAGTGGTGGGCGACCTGTTCTTTATCGACAGGAATTACGTGAACAATGAAAATTTTGTATCTGCCAGCAAGGTTGACAGGCCGTTTGAGGCAACACCCGCAGACGAATTCATACTACAGGATACTACTTACTACAGGGTGTATGATTTCCAGGGAAGGTTGCAGGGCCGTACATCCAACTTCCACAACGCAGTAGGGGGATACAGCGCGGTAAGGCCTCGCAGGTTCGAACAGCTGTTCAATTATATTGTAGAGCCGGGTATCGCTAACCTGATGGGTTCTATCGACCAGAAAACAATGTCTATAACTAAGCCGGTTCCTGTGCTTGATATGCTGAATGTAAAGTACATATTGCTGCAATCGCAGGAAGGCGAAGATATTCCGGTTACCAATACGTTTGCCAATGGACCTGCGTGGTTTGTAAGCAGCGTAAAGCCTGTTGATACGGCCGATAAAGAGATACAGTCGCTAAAAGAGATCGACTCCAAAAAAGTCGCGGTTATCAATACGGTGCAGTTCAAAGATGCCGTTAAAAAAACGACCTATCAGGCGGACAGTACTGCCACCATAAAGCTGGTAACACACAAGCCGAATTATTTAAAGTATACTAGTAATAATGCCAATGAAGGCCTGGCCGTATTCTCTGAAACCTATTATGCTGACGGGTGGAATGCCTATATTGATGGCAAGGCAGCGCCGCATTTCAGGGCCGATTATGTGTTGCGTGCCATGAATGTCCCTGCCGGAAAGCACACTATAGAATTCAAATTTGAGCCACAGGTAGTAAAAACAGGAAGCAGGATAGCATTATTCAGCTTTATAGGAATGCTGCTGTTGCTTGTGGCGGGGATCTATTTTGAAACGAAGAAGGCAAAGTCGCAGTCCCAGTCCCAGTTCAAATAGTTTCGGCTAAAGTCTAGTAATCTAATATCTAACGATCTTGAAAAAGGTTCTCATAGTCACCTACTATTGGCCGCCTGCGGGTGGGCCGGGCGTACAGCGCTGGCTGAAATTTGTGAAGTACCTGCCTGAGTATGGTATCGAGCCTGTTGTCTACATCCCTGAGAACCCTACCTACCCATTACTTGATGAGGGATTGCTGAGTGAAGTAAATCCTGATGTGACGATCATAAAGCAAAAGATTACTGAGCCGTATGCCTGGGCTTCGATGTTCTCGAAAGGGAGTACCAAAAAAATAAGCTCGGGTATTATCCCGAATAAAAAGAAGCAGTCCTTTGTTCAGCGTATGATGCTGTGGGTGCGGGGCAACCTGTTCATTCCCGATGCACGTGTGCTGTGGGTAAAGCCATCCGTTGCATTTCTTTCCAAATATATTCAGGAAAATGACATTAACACTGTAATCACCACCGGGCCGCCGCACAGCCTGCACCTGATAGGGTTGAAGCTAAAGCAAAAAATAGACATAAAATGGGTGGCCGATTTCCGTGATCCCTGGACGACCATAGGTTACCACAAAGAACTGAGGCTTTCTGCTTCCGCAGAAAAAAAGCATAAATTGCTCGAAAAGCAGGTACTTACATCGGCAGATACAATCCTTGTAACCAGCCCGACCACCAAAAAGGAGTTTGAAGCACTGACTTCAAGGCCTATCCATGTGATCACCAATGGCTATGATGTTGAAAAAATAGCGAAACAGCCTTTGGATGGGAAATTCACGCTGGCGCACATCGGGTCGTTCCTTTCAGAGCGCAACCCCGCAATATTATGGGAAGCTTTGTCAGAACTGGTTTTGGAAAATGAAGAATTCAAATCGCAATTTGAACTAAAGCTCATCGGTGCAGTTAGCCAGGAAGTGCTGAATTCCATCGCCAGCATGAAGTTGGATGTTTATATAAATAATTTAGGTTATGTACCGCACGAAAAGGCGATAGCAGAGCAGCGGAGATCGCAGGTGCTTTTATTGGTCGAAATTGATAGTGACGATACCAAATGCATCATTCCCGGAAAGCTCTTCGAGTATATGGTTTCCGAAAGGCCGATAGTAGCTATCGGTCCAAAGGATGCTGATTTTGCTGAAATTATGAGGTCTACAAACACAGGTATTTTTGTCACGTATGATGAAAAAGCAAAGCTTAAGCAGGGTATACTGAACTATTTCGAAGCCTATTCCCAAGGCAATTTGAAATCACATCCTGTTGGGCTGCAGCAATATTCCCGTAAGAATTTGACCGGGGAGTTGGCTAAGGTTTTAAGAGGAATTGCAAAGTAGCAAAGTTTCAAAGTAATAAAGTTTGATTCCTGTCTAAAAATCTAAAAGTCTAATATCTAACAGTCTGAATAAAAAAATCCCGCCATCTGCGTGAGATGACGGGACTTAACAAACCAACCAACCAATTATTACAAAGCTCATGAATGAGATCCATGTATAATGTCTATTGCAAGTTGTGTGCCAAAACCTGATATTAATGTAATTATTTTTATTACAATTATTTTTGGTGAATGTGCCTGTTTTTGCTGTGTCTTTCATGGTAATATACACCAGCAGAGATAAGAAAATACAACCTGTCACATACCAATAAAAATACGTTTCATGGCCGGACTCCTTAAATGACAGTGCGATATATTCGGCTGTGCCGCCAAATACTGCCACCGAAACAGAGTAGGAGAAGCCAACGCCCAGTGCGCGTATTGCTGTTGGGAAGAGTTCGGCCTTTACTACGGCATTAATAGAAGTATAACCGCTCACAATAATGAGTGCTATCATAATAAGCCCGAAAGCTTCCCATTTTCCAGTGGCCGCACTTATGCCCGAAAGCAGCGGATAGGTGGCAAGTGTGCCTAATATCCCGAAACCTGTCAGCAGGGGCTTGCGGCCTATCTTATCAGACAAGGCGCCAAACAAGGGCTGGAGTGCTGCGAACAGTATTAGCGACAGGAAGATGATAAGCGTTGACTCACTTTTGGTAAGCTGTCCGGTATTGACAAGGAATTTTTGCATATAGGTGCTGTAGGTATAAAAGGCCAGCGTACCGCCCATGGTAAGGCCTACTACGGTAAGCAGGGCCTTTGGATGACGGAAGAGTTCTTTTAGTGAGCCGTTTCCCTTTTTTATACTAGCCGGTGTTTCCGTTTTTTCAAATTCGGGGGTTTCTTCCATGTGGGAACGAAGATAGAGCGCGACTAAAGACAAAACCGCGCCAATAGCAAATGGTATCCGCCAGCCCCATTCGCTCAATTGCACTTCGGTAAGGAAAAGCTTTTGTAGTGCAAGCTGTATGCCTAATGCTATAAGCTGGCCGCCAATGAGGGTAACATACTGAAAGCTCGAATAAAATCCCCTGTTATTTGCTGTGGCCATTTCGCTTAGGTACGTGGCCGAAATACCGTATTCGCCGCCAACGCTCAGGCCCTGCAATAGCCTGGCAAGCAATAAAAGCGCCGGTGCCAGCACACCAATAGTGGCGTATGAAGGTGTCAGTGCAATAAGCAGCGACCCGACGACATGAGCAATACCGATAATGTCATCGAGTATTTACGTCCCACTTTATCCGCCAGGCTGCCAAAAAGCCACCCGCCAATGGGGCGCATCAGGAACCCGACCGCAAAAATGCCCGCCGTATTAAGCAGTTGTGCGGTGCTGTCGCTTTCCGGAAAGAAAACCGGCGCAAAGTAGATAGAAAAGGCAGAATAGGCATACCAGTCATACCATTCTACAAGGTTGCCGGCAGAGCCGCTGATAATAGACCTTAGACGTGATGAGGTGGTTCTTGTTGTGTTTATATCTGTGTTCATTCGGGTTATATTCCTAACGAATATAATCAATCCCCCAAAGACTTCCATAAACGGATTGATATTTGATATCACGATCTATTTCAGTAATTTTATTGCATGAAAGAGCTTACAGTAAAAAGACAGGATAAATTATATACAATTTATAATGGTGACTCTGTTTACGGGCAAATCATTTTTGATGATAAAGGATTCGGGGCAGCGATTATTGTTGATGGGAACATCTACCGAACCGAACAGGAAAACCCAAAAAGTGCAAATAAAATATTGAAACATAATGATACAATACTCTTCAGATTTAAATATGATAAAATTTGGGGAGGTGCCACATTACAATCAGGTAATGAGGATATGGGTTACAGTATCATTGGGAAATGGTTTAAGCCGGGAACGCGGCTTATAGATAAGGATAAAACCGATCTTGTCGTGGTAGTTTCCAGCCAGGGATTTAAGACTAAAATTAGAACGGAAATCCACGACGAAACTATTGCACCTGTCATGGTAATGGCCACTATTTATTATCATTTGTATGCATCTGCCGCGAAAACTATGGCAGTAGGCATAATTAGCGGTATGTAATCACAATCCCTGAAATCATAAATTTTCAAGATCCGAGATCCTGTAAAACCTCATATTATTTGTTTTCACGTAGTCGCAGATGGCAAAAAGCGTGTCATAGTCCGTTTCGTATTCTCCATTAACGGCTTCAACCGGACGATGCGCATAAAAGATTACAATCTTATTATGGTCGCGGGCATATTCTAAAAGCGACAGGAAATAGGGAACGCTAAAATGAGGATAGCTTTTATCGAGGCCAAGCCCGTATACAAGATGGTTGCCCGTATAATAACAATTTTGCGAAGAGGGTGGCAGCTGCCCATAGGTTGTGCCCCGCACCATACCAAATTCTTTTAAGAGGACACCATCTGTTGTTGCATTCCTCGAGCCGAAAGGATAAGCAAACGATTCGGCATGAAGCTGGTTGGCATCCATCAGCGCCATCATAGGGTAAATTTCAGTTTCAAGGTAAGCATCGGCTCCGTGCTGGGCTATGTAGTTGCGCGCATCGAGATGGTTTAGTCCATGGGCTGCAATTTCATGCCCGTAGTCTTTCAACGTATGCAGCTCCCCAATTTGTGAACTGTTAAGCGTACCAAATTTTGTTACAAAGAAAGTAGCCTTCCAGCCTGTAGGTTTTAATGCCTGGTGAACATCGGCCCAGTCGTCTATATAATCATCATCAAAAGTAATCACTACGCCGGGCTGGTAACCGGTTTCAATACTTGTACGGCCGTTTTCGTTGGTACATGAAAACAAAACAAGCACCAACGCTATAAGGTAGTATCGGGTTAATTTCATCGATTGGGAAACAAAAAAAATCCTACAAAAAATCAAATGTAAAGAAAAAGTTAATATTTACGTCATTAACTTAAATATCTATTTTTTTCTGCTTTTCTCGACTATTATTACAATTGCAATTCCAATGATATACGTAAGGATGTCCATCCATGCAAAAGATGTCCCAATAACTGTCCTGAAAAATTTTGAATCCTGCAGGCCCAGCACTTCAATGATTTTCAGGTATTGAAGGGTCTCCACCAAAAAAGCAAAGAGCAGTACGCCTATTGCTACAGGAGTTTCCGGCACCCTGAAAAACGATTTTATAAAGCAATAGATAAGAATGACAACCAACACATCGCCGATATAAGGCCTGATGATCCTGTCATGCACGTAGAGCGCTATAACGACTTCGATAACAAATAGCAGGATTGTAATTATGAAATAATTTCTTTTGAAGGTGAACATAGCTTGATCAGTGTTGATATGATATCAACGCTGCCGGCTGTTAAAAATTATCTTACAATTCAAAATTAAAAAAGCCGCTCAAAAAAGCGGCTTCCGTTTGTGAATAGTATGTTATCCCCTTGTACTTGTAGCAGGCTTGCGATAGTAAACATCGTTGTCGTCATAGTCGGTTGTGCCTCCGTTGTAGCCTCCCTGTTGGTAGTTACCGTCATAGTAGCCTGTGGCAGGGCATGCATCGTAAACGTAGCTCCTGTTGTTAGCGTTGATGTAGCCGATAGCGTCTACAATATGGCCTGAACGGTTATATATGAGGCGAAGGTTTCCTATCTGTGCCAGCGCAAAGCTGTTATAGCTCATGTACACAGTCCCGATACGCTTTACACGGCCTATTGCGTCGTAGTTGATGAACACGTTGCCTACGCGTCGTACACGGCCGTTGTAATCGTGTTCTACCCGTACGCCACGTCCGTTGCTGTAAGTGCCGGGTGCGCCATAAGTAGCGTTGCTCTGGTTCCGGTCGCTCCTGCGGTAGTAAGTGCCACTGCCGGTAGAAGGCTGAGTATTAAAATCCATTTCGCCGTTAGGAAAAACAAGGAACTCAATGCCGCGCTCCATGAACACGATAGGTTCGGCTTCCCTGTAATCAATTGCGTAATGTGTTGGGTTGCCAGAAAAAATTGTTGATTCTGACGCTAAGGCCAGGCTACCGCTTAGGAGTAATCCGGCAACTAAAAAGGTAATTTTTTTCATGACATTTAAAATTTAATATGGTACCTACTCTGTGCTTTTCGGCTTCCGCAGGAACTTTAATTTTGTTCCTGATTACCACAATCCAAATGCCGTGCCAAACTTCGCAAACGTTATAGTTAAGATATTATCTTATAGTTTGGCGTTGATAATCATAATTTTAGCCGGTAAAAATATTTTTAAAAACTGTTTGAATTTAATTTATAGTCTAATGGTGTATAGATTTTTTAGCATTATTATCAATAGTTATCTGTTTAAGATTTAAACGCTTATCCTCAAAATCCCTACGAATGTTCATTTATTTTGTAATAATCCGCTTCTTAAAGTTAACTTAAAACCAAAATTTCTATATTCGGGGCTCAATAACCTTAAACCAAAATAATGGATATTTCTACCGAACATCTGGAACTAATGCAGCGCATCACGGCGCATTTGGAGCCCCACTTAAAAGAAGGGCGCACCTACCACCAGGAATTTTATAAATCAAGATATGGCAGCAGTGGCGGCAGTGTATTCCAGGTACATGAAGGGAAAAGCTACACCCCATGGCACGCAGAACACAATCCTGAAGATACACTTACACAGGGCCTCAAAGAACTTGATGATGTAATCAGGGGTATGAGGGGCAACCTCAACCTGAGCGACCTTTATTATCACCTACCGGCCGATACCAAGGTGCGTTTTACCCATGTAAAAGGCCAGCCGATGCAAATGCTTGTGATGGATGTTCCGCATTTACTGGAAGACCTGAAAAAAACGATAAGGGAAGATGCTATGCGCTACACCACCGATAATCCGGAATTTATAAGTGCCGAAGCTATAATGAGGTTTGTACAGCAGGCTGATGAGCTGGGCATTTATACCGATGAGACTACAGTGCTTTCTACACGGACGAGTTCGGGCTCATCGCCGGCGGATACCAACCTTATCAAATGCATAAATAAAGCCTTGGGCGGGCATCTGGAGAAGCTATATTATAAGCTGGAAGGTGATACATTTGTGTTGCAGTCCAAACCGGGCTTCCCTGAATTTGGAATTACTGAGTTGGAACCGGAAAACGAAACCATTGACCTTGCACCCGAATACAAAGAGCGTAAAGATGCACAGGCCGAAGCGATCCGCCTCAGGACTGAATTTTACAAGACTTTGGGAACCATGCTCCCGGTGCCAATTTACCTGAACGTAGGCGGTTTCCGCAGCCATAGCTGGCCCGAGGGAAGCCATTACCATACATCGGAAGTGTTGCGGGTGATCTATACCAAAGATTCGACCATTGTAATCACCGATGGCCTTAGCGACGTATATACTTCCGAACGTTCTGATGCCAATTTGGAATATAATGGTGTTGGAGCAGAATTTTACCTGGAGTTTGAAGGCCATGTGACCTTTGAAGAGGTAAGAAACCATTTTTGTACGGCACTCCTAAACAGCGTGACCCAAATAGCTATAGAACATGGCGATTTCAAAGCACTTATCGAAAATAATGAACACGCCACCATTGAGTTCAGGCAGGACAATGTAGAGCTATGGTGCATTAAAGGCATGAACGGCGCATCAAACGATATCAGTATATTTTTCAGGCATGGACAATATGCTCCGGATGATTTCGGCGCTTTCCTGAATATGCCTTCGAAAAATGTTCCCGCGAAATTACAGCTAAACCTCGAAGAGATACTGCTTATAAATATCAAGCCTTTTTCTAATGAATGGCTGACATCTTATAAGCTTAGAAGCGAGGACGAAGAAGTAAAAAAAGAGGTGCGTGAAGAAATGATGGCCCATTTTGAAGCTATTGGCGAAGACAATAAGATTCCTTTGACTTATGTGGAGGAAGGTGTGGATAATACGCTTGGGGAGCTTTTCCCGCTATCGGACGTTGAGCCAAGGGGCAGTGAGATTAATAATGAGCTTATAGAAAGCCTTGCGAAAAATGAGGAGCTAAGCCATGATACGATCAATGAAATGCTGGAACAGCACAGCGAATTCCTTGACGGGGGAGGTGATGACGGCCATTTTGAACAGCTTTATACTGCAAGCCTGCCGCTTAATATTTATATGACACAGACAAAGGCGGGAAAACAATTTAAGCCGGGTATGAAAACGATACCTAAAGATTTCAGCTTTGAAGATGCGGACCTGCGTTCTTCCGAATTCACGGGATGCATTGCAGACGGTGTCGATTTTAGGGATGCCGACCTCACCGGATCGTTGTTTACTAACGGATTTTTCCGTGGGGCGAATTTTGAAGGCGCTGACCTGACCAGTGTCGATTTTACCGATTCGGATGTAACCGGGGCTAATTTCAGGAATACAGTCCTGGATGGTGCTGATTTTGAGATCACTAACTGTACCGGTGCCGATTTTACAGGCGCTAATACTACCGATGCGACTTTTAAAGGAGCGAACATGAAAGATGTGAAATACTAAAAAAATTGTAATAAATAATCTGCCCATAACGGCACAATACCTGGAAATAATGACTTACGTATACATAGGCGGCGGCATAGTCGTACTCTTTATTATCTATTCGCTGTTCGCAGCAAAAAACAACCTGAAAAAAGCGCCGGAAAAACTGATCGATGCGCAGCGAAAATTTGATGCCGGCGAAACCAATGCTGCCCTGAGGGCGCTGGGCGAGGCTTTTGTAATTCCGCTCAACGATCATTTGAATCCGGAACAGAAAGCGCACCTTATTGCTGTGCTGGACCTTTTGAGGAAAGTATTTGCCGAAATGAACATTTCCGGCGCAAAGCTTATCGACCCGCTTTATGATAAAATGAAAAATTCCGTAAATGCTACGGTGGTGCTGAATGAAGGTAACTATAAGCCGCTTCAGGATTTTTTTGATGAGACCGATACCGATGCCAAGCTGGTAAAATATCTTAAGGAATCTGTGTTTGGAGGAGAAATAGGCGTTGCGGATTCTGCTTCTTCTGACAGGTCGTCATTTCCAGAAACCAGCAGCAGGACTACACCTTTTATCAATACTGCAGGAAAGCTTATCATGGGCCGCAAATACCAGGCGGCCATAGATGTATATAAAGATGCGCTTACCCAGGAATGGGACGATACCGACAGAGCGTTCCTCCATGACCAGCTGGGGTCGTGTTATCTCATGAATAAAGACCTGATTAATGCTGAGGCCAATTACAAGGAAAGCATTGCCATAAAATCATATTTCCTGAACAACTGGAACTATGCTGATTTTTTAGTTTACCACAAGCGAAAAGACGATGCGGCAGTACAGCTCCCGAAAGTTGAAGCGCTGATAGCGAACCCAACCGACAGAAAAGAGTATAACAAATTGCAGAAAAATTTTGATGCGTTGAAATAACGATTCTTTTATAAAATACAAAGCCCGACAGAATGATAACTGCCGGGCTTTTTAAATTATTATCTTTTGTTGCTTAGAACATCTAAACTTTAAAAAAATTAATTTTAACCACATAGGTACATAGCCTTAGGCGAAATTGTAAAGTGCAATTAAAAGAACACAGAGCATGAAGCTTCGCTTCACTATGGCAAATATGTTTCCTTCAACAACAATAGATAACTATGAAACCTATGTATCTATGTGGTTGAATTTAGAAGTAATTTAATCTCAAAAAAAAACTAAACTTTGAGCTCAATCCACACCGGTGCATGGTCGCTGGTTTTTTCCCAACCCCGCACATACTTATCCACACCACCGGCTTTCAGTTTTCCTTTCAGTTCATCGCTCAAAAGGAAATGGTCGATACGCAGGCCTGCATCGCGGCCATAGGCATTACGAAAATAATCCCAAAAGGTGTATATCTTTTCGTCAGGGTAGAGGGTGCGTATGGCATCCGTCCAGCCTTGTGCTACAAGGTTGTGGAAAGCCTGACGCGTCTCGGGACGGAAGAGGGCATCGTTCACCCAGCGTTCCGGCTTGTACACATCCAGTTCGGTAGGCATCACATTGAAATCACCCATCATTACTACCGGGATCTTGAATTCCAGCAGCTGTTTGGCGCGCACAGTGAGGCGTTCGAACCACTTCAGCTTATAATCGAATTTCGGCCCCGGTGCAGGATTGCCGTTGGGGAGATAAAGGCAGCATACGAGTACGTCATTTACAAGCGCCTCAATATAGCGGCTCTGTACATCTTCAGGATCGCCCGGCAGGCCGCGCCCGACTTCCTTCATCTCGAGCCCGTTACGTACCAGTATTGCTACGCCGTTCCATTGCTTCTGCCCGTGCCAGATGGCCTGGTAGCCTGCGGCATCAATAGCATCGATAGGGAATTTTTCCTGAGGGGCTTTCAGTTCCTGGAGGCAGGCCACATCGGGTTTTGCTTCGTCAAGCCATTTCAGGAGAACATTCAGCCTTCCATTTACACCGTTTACATTATAGGTTGCGAGTTTCATAAGGTTAAGTTACGAAGAGTTCGCATTAGATAGGATAAGTGTTAACAGATTTTTTGATTAGCAGCAGCAGGCAAAGGTCTTTTTCAGGAAAGTCCGTACCTGCTGTCCGCTCTATCTGCTTTCGCTTTGCTACAGCAGAATACCGCTTCCATCAGGGCTAAAGGGAGAAGTGGTTTTGTGCTTGGCTACTCTACCGCAACTTTATTGAGATATTTGATTAAATTTTCTTTCTAATGCATCAATAAGTAATCCAACATCTGCTTTGTAGAATCCGGCACTGTTGACACAATTAACTTCAACAATTTTCCAACCTTCGGAAGTAAGGCAAACATCCATAACAAAGGCATCAGCGACTTCATATATCTCTGCCATTTTTTGAGCAAATGCCAGTGCATCTTCTGAAACTTTTTCTTCAAATGGCAAATCACCATGAAACAGATAATAGGAACTTGTAATAACCTTTCCTTCCACAATCCATATCCTGGCTTCCTTAATTATGGTTTTCGGATAAGAAACCTGAATAAGTGTATTGTTGTTTAAAAGAGTTTGGGGCATGCTAGTTAACGCCTGTTCAACAAAATCTTTCCATTTAGTTTCGGTAAATTTCTTTCCGGTAAAAACCTTTGCATCTTTGGCAGGGCGAATGAATTTTTGCTCACCAACTTTCCACTCTAAAGTATCACTAAGTTTATAAATTATACTGTCATGGTTCAGCAAATGTTCGCCATAATATTTCGAATATATTTCAAAAGAATGGTTACCACCGTAAAAAGAACCAGGATACCAATCATATTTTTGCGCCATTTTCGCGAGTTTCACAGAACCATACACGAAAACGTTCGTATGAAATGTACCAAATTCAAACGCTTCAGCAAAAGGCATAATTTTTACAATTTCATAAGGAATATTACGCCGTTCTAACTCCTCAAATATTTTATTATAATTTGGTTCCTCAAATATATTTTCCTGAATGATATAATACATTTTTTTTGGCCTATCTTTTTCCAATTTCTATAACCGAGCTTCCGTAAATCCTGATAGTCGATTTTATAAAATCTTCCTCATTGGCTTTATAGATGTTATCCACATATTTCTGCGGGTTGCGGTCGATGTAAGGGAACCAAGTGCTGTGCACCTGTATCATTATGCGGTGGCCTTTTTTAAAGGTGTGCAGTATGTCCTGCAGCGGAACATTTACCCTTGTAATCTGATTGGGTACAAAAGGCTCGGGTTTTTCAAAGCTGTTCCTGAAACGCCCGCGGAATACTTCCGAGCGTACCAGCTGCTGGTAATCACCCATCATGATATTTTTCGGGTTATCTTCAAAATTAGGCTCATCATCTGGATACACATCAATTAGCTTTACGATGAAGTCGGCATCAGTACCCGTCATCGAAACGTCGAGTTTGGCAAGTATCTCTCCGGAAAACTCCATATCTTCTGTCAGCACATCCGATTCAAACGTGAGTACATCCGGCCTGCGTGACGCATTCCGTTGGTCGTCCGACATAAAATTACGCGGCGTGAACGTCAGCCCCTCAATCTGCGAAGTGTAAGGAACCGGTTTGGCAGGGTCGCTTATATATTCGAATACAGCTTTGTCATTTATTGGCTTATTGATGCCGAGCTTACCTTTTTCGCCAAAATAAATCTTTGTGTTGGATGCGGCTTTTGGCGGCCATACATCAAAGGTTTTCCATTTCTTAACACCGGTGTCAAACATATAGGCTTCCGGCAGGTTGGGGTTTGCACCGTCTTTGAGGTAGTGGGCAAAGAATTTACGCTCAATCTCCTTTTGGTAAAAAGTAGCAATGCTGTCGCCAAAGTAAATATGGTTGTGGGTAGATTTGCCGCCTTCATGTGCCCATGCACCGTGCGACCACGGCCCCATTACGATAGTGTTCTTAGCTTTCGGGGTAGATTTTTCAATGGCTTTATAAATATTTAGCGGGCCGGAAAGGTCTTCGGCATCAAACCATCCGCCAACCGTCATCACGGCAGGGGTGATATTTTTAAGGTGCGGGAGGATGCTCCTTTTCTGCCAGAACTCATCATAATTAGGATGGTCGACAACCTGTTTCCAAAAGAAATTATCATAATGGTATTTTTCAGTAATATTTTTCAAAGGCCCAAGGCGCAGGTAAAAGTCATAAGCATCATGGGACGGATTCGTATAAAAGCGCATGATCTCGTTTTCGAACCAGTTGTCTTTAGTGTTTTCCTTCTTTTGGTAACCAAATACCGCAAAGGCAGGAGTATAGCTTTCAAGGTAAGCGCCCATGTGGTGAAAATCGTCAAAATAAAAATCCGAAACCGGTGCCTGTGGAGACACGGCTTTCAATGCAGGGTGCGCGTCTGGGAGGGCCGCAGCGCTATAGAATCCCGGATAGGAGATGCCATATATCCCCACTTTCCCATTGTTGCCTTTTATATTTTTGAGCATCCAATCGATAGAATCATAGGTGTCGGAGCTTTCATCGATAGCTTTTTTATCCTTGCGGTCATTGCCTGTAATATTGGGTGTCATGTTATCAAACACGCCATCCGACATATAGCGCCCCCGCACATCCTGGAATACCAATATGTAATTATCATGCACAAGGTACGTTGACGGATGCCCATGGGGGTCAAAGTTGGCATAATTCGAAGCGTTATAACACGTGCGGTTCATCAATATCGGGTAGGTCTTCGACTTGTCTTTTGGCACATACACTACTGTAAAAAGTTTCGCGCCATCCCGCATCGGTATACGGTACTCGAACTTCTCATAGTTCTGGCGCATATAGATGGAATCTGTATTTTGCTTTTGTGCGAAAGCAGAGAAGGAAAGGAGGGTTATTAAAAGTAGTTGTATTGTTTTCATTCTTATTTCATTTAGTATTTAGTCCGGCATATTCCATGTACATGCATTCTAACTTTTTCCATTGAATCAATAAATGTAATACCATACTTTTCTTCAACAGCGGCATTCATCGCTTTTTCATAGCAAAGATATCCAAACTTGTCTTCTGGCGGTGTCCCAAGACAACTAACTCCATATACATCAGTCCTGATGCCTTTTTTTAAAAATGCTTTTTTAAGGTATTCAATCTCACATTCTGTAGTACCCAAACCAACTCCCAAAAAATATTTATAGCCGTATTTTTTTATTTCATTCTGAACTCGACAATCAGCATTTATACAAGCAGTATCAATTATCTTGAAAATCTTTTTATTGCCGTCCATATATCCGCCAAGTTTAGCATACATCATGACATTATATACAACAATGGTATCATTTTCCTTTATGACTAAATCCTTTTCTTTCGATTTACCACAGGAAACCATCACAAATAGCAATGACAGTATGAATAATGGTAGTATAGATCGCTGCATAAATAGAAAATAGTCAGTAAAAAATCATCAATTAAAAAACTCCCCAAAGTGCCACAATATCCCTGAAGGGTCGTGTACAAAGCATTCCTTGCCCCAGTCCATGGTGCGTACCGGTACAACTTTTACATTCTCGTACTTGCTTGGCAGGTTAAGTGCCACAAGCTCTTTGTAGAAACGTTCGGTATCATCTACTTCCATAAAGACCATAGTGTTGTCTACCCAGTCTTTCAGATAATAGTCCTGCAGGTAGAACGACAGTGCGCCACTATGAAAGACCGACATATTATGGCTTATAACATTTTCCTCAAAGCCCAGGTCGCGGTAAAATGCACGGGAAATTTCGAAGTCTTTAGCCCCGATGAATGGGCGGATGGATTTGCCTTTATGGTTCATTGCTTACATTATTGGTTAAAGTAAATGTAGCAATTATCCCATTATAATCCCAAATAATATAAGGACGATCAAAAAGACTACGAACAGGTAGGCATAGTCTTCGGAATAGTCATTGCCTTTGGGCTCTTTTACGGGGTTGTACCGTATGTTGCTGAGCACAGATACCTTTTCACGTAGCATTACATTGCCATGTGCAAGCCTTATGAGCTTCCTGTAAAGAATTATTTTTGACGGATCATCGAGAAATTTTGAGGCAATGACCAGTTCATCAATGATCAGCCCGTTGGTCGCAATATCTTCTACATCTACAAGGTAGTTAAGGTTCTCGGTACAAAGCACTTCATTAATGATCTCAAATAAAGTAGCGCTTTCTATGTGGCTGCCCGTATTAAAAACCCTTTCGCGGATATTCCTGAATACCATAAGAAAAGACACAGCCATCGCGTTCCCCGATTCCGGCCTTTCGGTTGCCGGCTTGCTTTGTTGGTGCTGCCAATCGTCATACGCCTTACGGCTTGATTTATCTACGAGTATAAAATAAGATTCCGAAATCTCTTTGAATAGCTCTTCACTCTGGCGGCTGCCGTTATTCCGGTCGGGATGGTGCCGGAGCGCAAGGAGCCGGTAGGCCTTTTTGACTTCGTCCTGTGAAGAACCGGGGCTAACGCCAAGTATTTTGTAATGGTCCTTCATCAGGCTTATTATTCAGGGAATCAATTTATTTGATACTATTCATAACGCAATATATGAAAGAATAATATCTCAATTCGGGAAAATTTAATATTCGCGATCTTATGTTAAAATGCCAGTGCAAGAATGATTATAACGATAAGCAGGATAAAAAAATAAGCTTTACCATTGCCTTCTTTTGAATTGACCGCCACTGGCGCCTCGTAGGGGCTTTCGCTTTTTTCATTCATTACTGCGATCTTTTCCACAGTCCGCGGATCACTGTTAGCCAGCACAAGCAGCTTGTTATAGATTGACGATTTTGAACTGTCACTAAGGAACACGCCCGCAATAAGTATTTCGTCGATAATGAGGTTGATGGTACATACATCGCCGGTACGGACTAAAAACGCCAGGTTCTCTTCGGAAAGCACATCATCCATTACCTTATAAAGTGCATATTTGTTGATATAACCCCCGGCATTAAACACCCTGTTCCTGATATCCTTAAAAATAATAAGGAAAGTTGCAGCTGTTTTTTTTGCTTTCGGATCTGCTGTCCGCAATACTTTCCCGGGGTTGGCGACCAGGTAGTCGTAATCCTGCCTCCGGGTGAAGTCGCCCAGGATCTCATACGATTCCGCGATCTCCTTGAAACGTTCCTCGCTGGCACTATCACCTTCATTCCTGTCCGGATGATGCTGCAAAGCCAGTACGCGATAGGCTTTCTTTATCTCATCAGGGGAAGAGGCAGGTGCAACGCCAAGTATTTTATAGTAGTCTTTCATTAAGAAAGTTTCAAACCACTAAGGTAAGGGAATGCTGTGATATTGCAAAATCAATTGTTATCGCATAAACACACTGAATTGAGATCGCGGCCTGTCTATGCGATAGAGGCTGTAAACTATTTACCAACCCATTTATTCAACAGCTTTTTATTCCCCGTCAAACTCCCGATCATAAAGAACTTATTGTTTGCCAAAGCCGCCGACTCACTGATTTTTTCCTTCATTACGCCTTTTCTTTTAATATAGTTGGAATGCAGGAAATAACTGCCCGAAGTGTCTTTTACTATATAGCCCGTATGGAAATCCAGCCCAACGATGAAAACGGAATTCTCCGGCTGCTTCTCCATATAGGCCTCAAACTTTTTGATGCCCGAAAAAGTATGGATGTCGGTACACAATACTTTTATCATATCGCCCGAAGCACACTGGGCCAGCTTTGCGCGCTGTATGGCAAAGCCAAGGTCGTCCAGCGTATTGGTAACGAAATAGCCACAGGCGATCTCACCCTGCTGCGGGGTTCTGGTCATTCCGTAAAAATCCCAGGGCGTGCCGTTCCAGTAGGCGGGGAGGCTGTCGTTCACCAAATGGAATAAATAACCCGAAACCTCGCTATAGGGCTTACCCGAAAGTTCCCCTTTGTGTTTGGTTATAGAGGCTTTAAAGTTTTCGTAATCGGCAGGGGCTTTTACGATAGTAGATGCGGGTTTGGTTTTATCCCATTGGCATGCTATCAGGGCAAATACGGCAAGCAGGGCAGGTAATAGTTTTTGCATAGGTCGTTTTGTTGGTTACCTATATAACTGATATTCTGCGTACCTATTGTGTTATGGGATAATCATTTACCATTTAAAGTTTAAATTAACCACATAGGTATATAGGTTTATTGTGATCTATTGATACTTAAGGAAACATATTAGCACATAGTGAAGCGAAGCTTCATGCTCTGTGTCACTTAATTGGGTTTTATGATTCCTTTCTAAAAGCTATGTGCCTATGTGGTTAAATATTTTTTGCTTAATCGTCATCAGGCGGGGTCTCGATATGTTCTATATAAAATACTTGGTAATGAAGGTTGTCGGCCAACGGCCTGGCGTGGTTAGCTATTTTCAATCTTTTCAGCATTTCACGGCCAAACCCGGGCATTTTATCAAAACCTTCATCCGCCTTGATACCAACCGCAGCATAGCTTGTATAAGTACCGGGCCTGTCCAGCTTGTCGTGCATTTCATTGGATAATACAAATCCATCTTCGTAAACGGCTACAATATCCTCTTCGGTGACTTGTTGCAAGGCGTTGAAAAATTCATTAGGGACGTAACCGTGGTGGGCTTCAAGTTCTCTGCCGCCGGGCATACGGAATAAGGCTTTATAGTAAGGCATGTAATTTTATTTACTTCAAATTTACAGATATCCGGTAAAACTGCAAACGGTACAAGGCCTCTTTAAAAAAGCTTTAACGAGTGGATAGATGTTAGCATTGATGAAATGTTATTGCCAACGCTGTTTAAAAGATCACAAAACTTTGTAAAAATAAATTTACAATAGAGGCACTTTTTTGGGGAGAATTACTATGTTAGCAATATCGCATAATAAGAGTGACATGGAACTACTGAAACAGTTTAAGCAAACGAATTGGCTTAAGATATTAGCTTTTTACGGAATTATCCTGACCGGGACCTACTTCGCACGCAAGCTGCCAAACGTATTCAGCCTGGTTATGTCCGAAATTACAGATGTATCTTTCCCGTTTAACTATAATCATGGTTTGGTAACCCTGGCCGTTGCCCTTTTATTCTATGCATTTGACAGGCAGAAACAGGAGATTACGTTATTGGGAGATAATAAAGTGAAAAGCCTGTTGTTCCCGGCGGTGTTGTTTATTTGTTATTCGGTGTACGGTATAAACAATAGCCAGGGAATTGACAACCATTTGTGGGCCGCTATGTTTTGTGGGTTTGCGCTGGTTTACAATATCATGGAAGAGTATGCCTGGAGAGGTTACCTTATCGAAAGCCAAAGCAAAATGAACTACGTGTTTAAGAGCCTCCTCTCAGGAGTTTTATGGGCGATCTGGCACTTATTGATCTTTGAAAACTTTAACCAGTACGGTGGCTTTTGGATCTTCCTGGTTTTTTGCATCATCTTTTCTTTCCTGCTTACATTCGCAGTTATACGAACCAACTCGATACTTGCTGCTGCCGCCATACACGCGTTTATTATACAAACCAATATAGTGGCGTTAATCTGCTTTGTGATCTTTATCCTGCTGCTTGTCACCTGGAATAAAAAGATACCGAAAGAAAGGAAAAGTGATTTCTGACTAAGCTAAGGGTAATCAGGATTATCGGGTGGTTGGTAATGATCTAATTGTAAGAAAGGAAAATAATCAGGATGGCAGAATGGTGCTATACAACAGTATTAATTCATCATTTTAAACCCATTGCTTCATGCTTTCGGGTGTAAGGATACGTTTCGGTTGTTGCGGGTTCAGGTCGAGAATTAATTCCAGATTAGCATAATCAACCGAACCATCACCTAAAACCTTCGATGCGTACAATCGCCCTTCTTTCGTAGCAATAATCCTATTATTGTTATCTGTATCAGCCCATTTTATGCCCTTAAGTTTCGTCTTTTTGTCTTTTTTTGCGATATAAAAAAAGTCAAAATTTTTCCGGTGTTCACTATGATAAAAACTTATCCTGAGTAGCGATGTGCTGTTTGTAATTGCTTTTTTCCAAAGCTTGGGCACTATCAGCTCAAGGCTTGCATGTTGTAGCTCAGCCCAAATAGGGTTGGGATTTCTATGTGTTATCCCTGAAGTTTCAGCAGCCACAAATTTATCATCCGATATTTCAGCCCATCCCTCTCTTTGCAGGCGATGGTCCAGCAGTGTATTGATTTGGCCTTTCCAAACGTTATAGTCATTCCCCGTTTTCACAGTCGCAATCTTTACCGATGCAGGAATGGGCAGGCCGGAGAGTGGTTCAACAGGGTTATTGACATTAAGCACGATAGTGTTTTCGTCATCAAATAATCCGCCGCCGGTACCAAATAAAGTATTCTCGTGTTCCCAGGCTGCCAGGTCCATCCAGTAAGGCGGGCGGCTGATAACAGTGCGGGTGATAATGCGGCTGGGCTGGTACTCCTCATGATCTATAAGATAAATCAGGTAAGTGCCTGTAGGGGAAATATCGCAACGCCTTACCTGTATTTTCTTATCGATCCATTGCCCGGGCTCAATGCTGTCGTTGTCAAGATTCCAGATAAGCATTTGGGTCCATTTCGTAGGCCCATGCCGAAATAGGACAGCTTTATTAGCTTCCCTTGCTTTTATAAAAAAGATCCGTGCGTACATTTTTCAAAAGTAGGAAAGAATGTTGATATAAATATAAATGGTTATCGGTTGTGAATTTAGCCTCCACGCTTTTTAAATTCGATAGCAAAATATTTGTGGAATATAAAAAACTGTACGAATTCCTGTTTCGTTATTGCTTATCCGTTCCAATCATACCAGTAATGCCTTCCAAGCCCTAAATCATGGAATAGCTGAAAATAGATTACTACTAATATAGGAAACAAAATTATCGCTATAATTTTAAATATTTTCGATTCGAAGGATTTTAAAATTGTAATCAATAAAATAATAAAAGACGGTATTAATCCGATGAGCGTAAAACAGTGAATCCATTCAAGACCTTCGTTATCATGTGTTCCTCCAGAATAAAGCTTTATAAAAATATCATTGAGCGCTATAAATAGAAAGGCGAAAATACTTTTCCAAATTGCCTTTACATTCTTAGTGCCAAAAGCAACTAATGATGTAGTTGCAATTATTATAATTGGTGTGAACGATATTCCATTGGGAGCAAAAAAGTGTCCGATAATGCCGTTAAATATTACTATTATAAATGCAAGAATAAGTACTAATTTGTCTCTCATTATCTCTATATTTTTACCCGACAATACCATTTTCACCACCCAGATCACTGATCCCCCGTTAGCGCGAGTGTCACGCTCGTGCCGATAATGTTTGGGCTATAGTGCCTGTGCCTGCACGAGTGTGACGCTCGCGCCAGCACTTCAACCCTTAACTCCAAACCCGAAACCCCTAACCTTTAGAGCTTAGAGAGTAAATACTCCCCCGTAACACTCTTACTATTCTTCGCCACTTCCTCCGGTGTCCCGAATGCCACTAAGTGCCCGCCGTTCTCACCGCCTTCAGGGCCGATGTCGATGATGTAGTCGGCACACTTGATGAGGTCAAGGTTGTGCTCGATCACGATGATGGAATGCCCTTTGTCAAGCAGTGCTTCAAATGAGGCCAATAACTTCCTGATATCATGAAAGTGAAGGCCGGTTGTAGGCTCATCGAAAACAAAAAGCACTTTGTCTTTGGTCGCACCTTTTACAAGAAATGATGCCAGCTTGATACGCTGCGCCTCACCGCCCGAAAGGGTAGAGGAGGACTGCCCCAACTGCACATATCCAAGGCCGACATCCTGCAATGGCTGCAACTTGGTCATGATCTTGGCCTGCTTGTGCTCGCTGAAGAATGCTACGGCATCGTCTACCGTCATGGTCAGCACGTCGTCGATATTCTTGCCTTCAAACGTTATTTCGAGTATTTCTTTCTTAAAACGCTTGCCATTGCAGGTCTCGCACTCGAGGTGCACGTCGGCCATGAACTGCATCTCGATGGTCACTTCGCCTTCGCCTTTACAGGTATCGCAACGCCCGCCATCTACGTTAAAGGAGAAATGCTTGCTTTGGTAGCCCCTGTGCTGGGATAATTTCTGCTTTGCGAACAGGTCGCGGATATCGTCATACGCCTTAATGTACGTCACCGGATTGGAACGCGAGCTGCGTCCTATCGGGTTCTGGTCTACGTACTCAATATGCTTTATGTGGCTGTAGCTGCCCTGCAATTCGGTGAACTGCCCTGCCTTTTCGCCTACACCTTCCAGTTTCTTTTGCAATGCAGGAAACAATATTTTCTTAACGAGCGTACTCTTGCCACTGCCCGAAACACCCGTGATCACGGTAAGGCAGTCCAACGGGAACGTTACGTCGATATTTTGCAGATTGTTCTCCCGCGCGCCGATCACGTCGATATGGTTCTTGAACTTGCGGCGTTTTTTCGGTACGGAAATCTCAAGGTCGCCGTTGAGGTATTTCGCGGTAAGCGAATCAGATTTCAGTATCTCATCATACGTGCCCTGCGCCACAAGCTCCCCACCAAACGAACCCGCTTCAGGCCCGATGTCGATGATCATGTCGGCGGCCTTCATGATGTCCTCGTCGTGCTCCACCACAATAACGGTGTTGCCCAGGTTGCGCAGGCCTTCGAGCACCGCAATGAGCCTTTCGGTGTCTTTAGGATGCAGGCCGATGCTCGGTTCGTCGAGGATATACATCGAGCCTACAAGACTGCTGCCCAGCGATGTCGCCAGGTTGATGCGCTGCGACTCCCCGCCCGAAAGCGTATTGGAACGGCGGTTTAGCGTTAGGTAGCTAAGCCCAACCTCCTGTAAAAAGCGTATGCGGCTGTTGATCTCCACCAAAAGGCGCTTGGCCACCGTAGTATCATATTCATTAAGTTGGAGGTTATCAAAAAACTCGGCAAGATTCTTTATTGGAAGGTCTACCAGATCACTTATGGTGCGTCCGCCGATCTTAATATAATTGGCTTCCGGCCTCAGGCGCTTGCCTTTGCAATCAGGGCATTTGGTCTTGCCCCGGTAGCGCGAAAGCATCACGCGGTTTTGTATTTTATAGTTTTTTTCTTCAAGCTCAGCAAAGAAATCGTTGAGCCCGGTAAAGTATTTGTTGCCTGTCCATACCAGCTGCCTGTCGCTTTCCGATAGCTGGAAATAGGGCTTGTGCACCGGAAAATCAAACTTGTGGCTGTTGTTCACCAATTGGTCGCGGTACCAGCCCATACTTTCGCCGCGCCACGGGAAAATTGCATTTTCATAGATGGACAACGCAGTGTTTGGAACCACCAATTCTTCATCAATACCGATAATGCTGCCGTAGCCTTCGCAGCTCGGACACGCACCATACGGGTTATTAAAGCTGAAAAGGTGCACGTTCGGCTCCGGAAAGCTTATACCATCTAACTCAAAATTATTGCTGTAAACAAGGCGGTTGCCGGTTGACACCTGCTGCAGGTAGGCTTCTCCCTTGCCTTCGTAAAAGGCCGTCTGCACAGCATCGGCAAGGCGGTTGTAAAATTCCTCCTCGTCCTTCACCACGATACGGTCGACAACCAAAAGCACTTCTTTGTTTGAAAAGTCAACGCCCTCCAGTTCGTCCAGGCGCAATGTCTCGTTATCGACCAGAATACGTGCAAAGCCCTGTTGCAGCAGTACGCCCAGCTTTTCTTCGATGGTGCGGCCTTTTTCGGTATGCACGGGCGCAAGGAGCAGCCATCGGCTGTCCGCCTCAAAAGTCTTCACCTCGTTGATTATGTCCGTCACGGTGTGCTTCTTCACCTCGCGCCCTGAAACAGGGGAGTAAGTTCGCCCCACACGGGCAAAAAGAAGTTTGAGATAATCGTAAATCTCAGTGCTGGTGCCCACGGTCGAGCGGGCGTTGGTGGTGTTCACCTTCTGCTCGATGGCGATAGCAGGGGCAATACCCTTGATGTATTCCACCTTTGGCTTGTCGAGGCGGCCAAGGAACTGGCGTGCATAGGACGAAAGGCTCTCCACGTAGCGGCGCTGGCCTTCGGCGTAAAGGGTATCAAAAGCAAGGCTCGACTTCCCGGAGCCCGAAAGCCCGGTAACCACCACCAGCTTGTTGCGCGGGATAGCCACATCCAGGTTCTTGAGGTTGTGCAGCTGTGCGCCTTTTATGAGTATATTCTTTTTCGGTTCTAATGTCGAAAGATCAGTCTTTATCATGGCAAAAATTGAATGGGTAAAGATACGGATTTGCGGGGAGAATTTTGTTAAGGGAATGAGAACTAAAAAGGAACGTGGATGATCCCGCATGCTGAGGGACAAGCTTCGGATTTGGGCGAATTTTTCGCGGATTTATATGAGTAATGAATTATATTTGGATATTCAAAGTTATAGCATGCAAAACATTTCTGCGGATTTCATAGCTACACTTTCTTATAAAACCACCCAAGAAGGAGGGCGAAGTACTCCTGCATCATCAGGATATCGTCCTGATATCAAGTTTTCTTTTGATGAAATGTATACCTGCGGGATGCAAACTTTTATAAATAGAGAAAAGGTATATCCGGGAGACACTGTCGATGCCTACATAAAAATTATTGCAGTCCCATACTTTGCAGGAAGATTGGAAGAAGGAATCGAATTTATATTTGTTGAAGGGCCAAACGTGATAGGCACAGGGGTTATAAAGGAAATAATAAATGAAGTACTTAAAAGACAATAGATCATTATGCCGTTAAACCGCCTCCAACATCTCATAACTACCCTCCCCGAAAAGCTCCTTGCTATCCCGGAAGTGGAATTCAGCCATAAGCCAACTTCTGATAAATGGAGCAAAAAAGAGATCATCGGCCACCTTATAGACAGTGCAACCAATAATCAACACAGATTTGTCAGGGCGCAATTTGAGGACGCACCTAAAATCACTTACCAACAGGACAACTGGGTAGCATCCAGCCGTTATAACGAAATGGAAGGCAAACATGTTATAGCTTTCTGGCAGATGTACAACCGGCACCTTATTGAGGTAGTTAAACGTATCCCGGAAGCCGATATGCAACGGGAATGCAATAACGGTGGCGAAAACAATGTAACGTTGGCCTGGCTTATTGAAGATTATATAAAGCATATGGAGCATCATTTGAAACAGATGGGAATTGAGATTAAAATATAAAGATTCCAACAATAAGACTATGAGAAAACTGTCAGTTATTCTTTTAATTGCTTCTTTAGTAAGCTGTGGCAAACCAAAAGAGAGCCTTGTTCTTTCGGTAAAGAATGAAGCGATCACTTATGTCGATTCTTCAGCTATAGTAAATTCGTATAGCTATAAAAACGACACCATACGTAATAAGGCTACTAACATAATCACCTATACTATAAGCAACCCAACTGATAAAAAATATGTATTAATTCTTAACAGGGAATATATGTATCCACATCTTTCAAATAAAGCGGTAAGGCCAGGTTCTATCGGCTACTTTATTAAAGATGCTAATGACAGTATAGTAAATTGTATTCCGGGAATTATTGATACATTTGAAGCCCCGGTTTTGGATTGCGGAGATTGCATAATTCAGGAGAGAATAAAAAATTATAATAAACTCAGCATCTCTGAAAAGTACTCTTTGCAGGCGGATGAATACTTAAGGAATTCAGTAACGATTTTCCCCGGTGAAATCAGGACTTTCAAGGCTCTGACAATGCTTCCCGTTGTTTTGGAACGCAGTGAAAATGGTGGCGGTATTTTACGGTATAAGGAATTAAAAGATGACTATACATTTGAACTGGTCTATAATTGCAGAGCCGAAGTGTTTAAAAATTCACTTCCCCAATACATCATTGAAGAGCTTAAGAATAATAATGTTGAAATTTTTGATGGAACATTGGTTTCAAATAAAGTAAGCTTACGAAAAGTACAATAATGATCACACCACCATACTTAACATCTGGCGACAAAGTCGGTATAATAAGCACTGCCAAGCGCACCGAACCCCACGAAATAGAACAGGGGATAGCCACGCTCAAAAGCTGGGGACTGGAGCCGGTAATTGGTGAAAATGCGTTTAATGAATATGGCTTCCTGGCCGGTACCGATGCTGAGCGGCTTTCCGACCTGCAGCAAATGCTTGATGATGAAAGCATAAGGGCGATTTTCTTTACGAAAGGCGGCTACGGTACGCTGCGTATCATTGACGGTATTGACTGGACAAAATTCAGGGAAAAACCAAAATGGCTGGTAGGATACAGCGACATAACGCTGTTGCATTGCCATGTACATAATTTTGGTGTCGAAACACTGCATGCCGTGATGCTTCAGGGCTATCCGAAGGCTTCATTTGATTCCGTAGAAACGATACGTAAAGCATTATTCGGCGAAAGCCTGAGCTATGAGATCCCTGTCCATCCGAAAAGCCGCTGGAATGGAGAAGCGGTAGGAGGCAAGCTTATCGGCGGCAACCTCTCGATGCTATATGCTATTGTTGGGTCAGTATCCGATATCGATATGCAGAACAAGATACTTTTTATTGAGGATATTGATGAATACCTGTACCATTACGACCGTATGCTGGTGTCGCTCAAGCGTGCAGGCAAGCTCAAAGGGCTGAAGGCAGTTATCGTCGGCCAGATGGTAGATATCAAGGAGTCTACGTTGCCGTGGGGTAAAAATGATCGCGAAATTACGCTTGAGCATTTCGACTGCCCTGTTATATTCGACTTCCCAGCGGGCCATGTAGCAGACAACAGGGCATTGGTCATGGGCAGGGAGATAAGGATGTCAGGAAGTGCAACCATTAAAATAGATTTCCTTTGAAAGATAAGCCGCTAACCGATAAAGAATACCTGCTCGAACGCTTTCCCGGAAAGGGCGGCTGGACTTTTATAGAGCTGCCTGATATCCCAAAAGATAAGGATATCCCATTTGGCGTAGTAAAAGTCAAGGGCACCATTGATGATTATAAGATAAAAGATTACACATTGATGCCACGTGGCAACGGCAGCCTCCTGATGGCGGTAAAGGCCGAGATCCGCAAGAAGATTGGAAAGCAAGAAGGTGACTACGTACATGTGGTACTCTACCGCGATGACTCTGTTTTTGAAATTCCTGAAGCATTTAGATCACGTTTAATGGAGTATCCGGGCGCGCTTGAATCTTTTAAGCGGTATAAAAAATGGGAGCAGCGTATGTGCGTCAACTGGATATATTCTGCCAAAAGGCCTGAAACAGTGAACGAACGTATTATTAAAACTATAGGCAGGGTACAGAGGCGCGAAAAGATTGTCTGATATTAACAATCATACATTTACAAAAAAATAATAATATGAGGAAAGTACAGCAGGAATGCGAGTTCTTGTAAAATATTACTACCGTTATTGTATTTTATATGTTAAAATTTCAATCTTCTGTTGTTTTTTATGATTTAATTATATTATATTTGACTTATAATTAATTCAAAATTAACATCGCCTATACAAAAAACTACTTTTTAGGAACGAAAGTTCATAGATGAACCAATCAATCAA
This sequence comes from Flavobacterium album, assembly GCF_003096035.1. Lineage (NCBI taxonomy): Bacteria > Pseudomonadati > Bacteroidota > Flavobacteriia > Flavobacteriales > Flavobacteriaceae > Flavobacterium > Flavobacterium album. The sequence goes on from NZ_CP029186.1 coordinate 2,829,176, forward strand.
AAACGCTAAAAAGTAAGTGCTATGGCTAATGTTGCAACCCCGGACGCTGTTCTTGTTAGTAATTATGTATGCGGAGACGAAAATGCTCTTGCTGTACTAATTAAGAGACACCAATCAAAAATTTACGGTTTTATCTACTCAAAAGTTTCCGACAGGGATATCGCTGATGATATCTTCCAGGATACTTTTATCAAGGTGATAAAAACGCTGAAATCCAATTCCTACAATGAAGAAGGTAAGTTCCTGCCATGGGTAATGCGCATTTCGCACAACCTTATTGTAGATCATTTCCGCAGGAACAAGAAAATGCCGATGCACCGTGACACTGAGGAATTCTCTATTTTCTCAATAATGACGGATAACAGTCCGAACATTGAGAACAGGATTATTACCGAACAGGTGGAGAGCGACCTGCAAAGGCTTATTGAAGAACTTCCTGACGACCAGAAAGAAGTGCTCCAGATGCGCATCTACCAGGACCTGTCTTTCAAGGAAATAGCCGACCTTACAGGCGTTAGCATCAATACTGCCCTGGGCAGGATGAGGTATGCGCTGATGAACCTTAGGAAGGTTATAGAAAAAAATAAAATTATTTTGACCAATTAGGCAATATAATGTAGCTGCTTTGCGTTGTATAGAGAAATAAGCAAATCTATATGGCAAAAATCTACTCTGAAGAAAAATTAGCAGCTCCGAAAATGTTACCAAAAAAAGAGACAATCGATTTTATACTTAACTACTCCAAAGCTTTGAAAATAGTTAAGACCGATAACGGAACGTACGAGAACATCGCTAATTAATTCGAAAAAACCTCCCGCAACTAACGGGAGGTTTTTTTATGTTTCATTTTTTGGGCGTGCCGGCTCCTCCCGATAGCAATCGGGATGCGCCGTCGCGCTCTCCGCTTTATCCCTCCGCAGGCTACGGGGATACCGCTGCGATCGCTCACGCGAGCTTCACTCGGATGGTATATGGCGCGAAAGAATAGCAAATTATAGCAGCATATTTTTAATGCTTCTTAAAATACTCTTCCAGCACTTCCTTTCGTCCAATAGTCGCGGTAATAATATCCTTCTTAATATCCCAGCCACGGGCAGGGGAGTACTGTCTTCCGTACCAGATGATCTGGAGGTGCAGGTCGTTCCATAATGCTTCAGGAAATAGTTTTTTGGCATCTTTTTCGGTCTGTACCACGTTTTTGCCATCGCTTAGTCCCCAGCGGTACATCAGCCGGTGGATATGGGTATCTACCGGAAAGGCAGGAACACCAAATGCCTGGCTCATTACCACACTGGCCGTTTTGTGGCCTACAGCAGGAAGTTCTTCGAGCGCTTCAAAACTTTGCGGCACCTTGCCGTCATGCTTGTCAATCAGGATTTGCGACAGGCCGTGTATCCCTTTTGCCTTAGCCGGCGACAGGCCCACGGGTTTAATGATCTCCCTTATCTCGTCTACAGACAGCTTTACCATATCGTACGGATTATCGGCTTTGGCGAACAGCAAGGGGGTGACCTGGTTAACACGTACATCGGTGCTCTGGGCACTCATCAGAACGGCAATCAGCAATGTATAAGGGTCTTTATGGTCGAGTGGCACTGGTATCGTAGGGTAAATTTCCCTTAGTGTATCAATAACGAATTGTGCCTTTTGTGCCTTAGTCATTTTTCTTACATTTATAAAAACAAATATACACTTATGACGACACTTACAAAAGGAGATAAAGCGCCTGATTTTTCAGGAGTTGACCAGGACGGAAACAAACATTCGCTTTCAGATTATAAAGGCAAAAAGCTGGTAGTTTTCTTTTATCCGGGTGCAAGCACGCCAACCTGTACTGTGGAAGCCTGCAACCTGCGCGACAATTTTGAGCGATTTAAAGCTTTAAATTATGAGCTTCTTGGTGTTAGCGCCGATACCCCGAAAAAACAGGGCAGCTTCCGCAACAAGTACAGCCTTCCATTCCCTCTTATTGCCGATGAGGATAAATCGGTCATTAATGCCTTTGGTGTATGGGGTCCGAAAAAGTTTATGGGAAGGTTATTTGACGGCATCCACAGGACAACGTTTGTTATTGATGAAAATGGGATAATTGAAGACGTAATTACCGATGTAAAGAGCAAGATGCATACAGAGCAGATATTGAAATAGCCTTATCTTTTAGAATTTCACGTTGAACCGCATAACACGATTATAATCGAACAGCACATCAATGTAACGGATGTTCTTGCTGTCTATTACATATTCAAATTCAATAGTGTCACCATCCCTTTTGAAAGGGATGTGATGCTCTATTTCTTCCATTTCTGTTTCTCCTGAATCCTCATCGACTATTTTGCGGTAACCGGATTTGTCTTTTATGTTGGTATTTATCTGCAAGATCTCCGGGTCTGCTTTATAGTTTATCTTGAAGTGTATGGTATCGCCAGGCTTCGCATGTAATACTCCCGATTTTGGTTCAATAATTTCCAGGTACGGTAATTGATCGCCCTTTATATACGCATTATCCCTATAACGTTCCTTTGTGTAGTCCGAATCATTGAGGTATATTTCCTCTGATGGGAAATGGTTACGGTATAACTTATCCGCAGGAATCAGCCAATAATAATCATTAAACCTTTTGTGGAAATTTTCAAGCTTTCCTTTTTCATCGTGTGTGCAGTATCCCGATCCCCACGTAACATCAAAATAGTAAAAATGCCCATCAACAAGTATGGCATTCCAGGCATGATCATGTTTCCCCATTTTTCCTACCTGCCCGGGTTCCTGCTTTGTGTACCCCGAAACTACCGAACTTTGTATTCCCGCATTGTTGCATAAACGTTTGAATAAACGGGCATACCCTTCACAAACAGCCTTTTTGTCTTTAATTACTTTATGTAAAAAATTGTCTTCCCATTTTTTATATATGGTGCCACAATCTTTGCCATTTTTACATTTTGGGAATTCTGTTTTTTTATTACGGTTGACAAATTTATAATCATACGCAACATTATCAGCTATCCATACAAATGGCCCTGACTTTATCAAGGTCGGAATTATAGTTTTTTGTCAGTTCAGAAGAAAGAACCTCAAGGTTGTTTTTGTATTTAACCGTTTTGGCGTAAGAATCTATAGCCGTTTATTTATTGTAGGGAGGATGTGATACAATATCATTTTGCGAATAAGCATAACAGCAAATAACCAAAAATACAGGCAGGAAGAATTTTAATTTTAGCATATACCGCTATGATTTGCAAGCAAATGCTCTATGACCAACACTGAATACTGACTCGAAACTTTTTGAATGAACTTCGGAAAATCAACGTGCGATTTTTCATCGGCAGTATCGGATATCGTCCTGATAACGGTAAACGGTATTTTATGCTCATAGCATACCTGTGCCACAGCAGCGCCTTCCATTTCAACACAAAGCACAGTGGGCAACGCTTCATTCAGCTCCTGTTTTTGCAAATCCGACGAAAAGAACTGGTCACCGCTGGCAATATCGCCAATATGGAGGTTAGGAGTGTTTATACCGAATTCATCAAGAACATTTTTGCCAATTGTATCGTGCAGGATACCGTTAGTTATTAACGGAGTGACCGCATGCCTGGCACGATCGAGTTGTCCTTCGCCACATTCCAGGTGCGTAAGGCCAAGCAGCGGGATCTCAAACCGGCTCATCAGCGGGCGTGCATCCAGGTCATGCTGTATGAGCTTTTTTGCAATGATGATATCGCCAATTTTCAGGGTAGGGTCTATGGCTCCGGCAACCCCGGTAAAAATAAGTTCGGTAATTTTATAGATGTGGATGAGCGTCGCAGCAGTAGCCGATGCTGCTACTTTGCCCCAGCGTGAAAAAACCACGACTGTCCTGATGCCGTTAATGGTTCCTGAAGTATAGCTGCGCATCCCGATAATGGCACGTTGCGGATTTTCCAATAGGGAAATCACACCATCTATCTCTTCGGGCATGGCACCCATAATGCCTATTATACGTTCGCTCATATCGTTAACGTAGAAATTATTTTAAGCCATTTTGTTCTTGAAGTCTGCCAGGGATTTCAACCGGCCCATAGAGCGAACTAAGGATATTAAAATCAAAACCATTCATTGAAGTTGTGGGTTCCAGTTTGACTTTTTCAGGGGTTTTACCTATAAATGAAACTACTGCCTCAAGGCCTTCCGGCAGCATGGACGATTGCGACCTGATATATTTCATCTTGTTGTCATGGAATATCTTCAATGCTGTTGCTTCGTCATCGACAGAGCCAATATAAGAACTGTCGAGTTCCCTGAAGCGTATTTTTTCAAATTTAATATTGATGGAATCCCAGAGTCCGCGACTTATTTTAGCAGTATATAATCCTTCGTAGCCTGTATTGTGGACACCTTCATAATAGCAGGTAAGAGAGCTGTCTATCGTGATCACTTCTACTGGGCATGTTCCGTAACAGCCACCTCTTGCCAATACAATTTTGGTTATAGCATTATGCCTGGCAGTGTCTTTGCAACCCGATAGCAGTAACACTGAAAATATAAGCAGGTAAAATTTAGAACTCATGAAAAAAATATTGACCTGTTACAATATCTATGACTGGCTCGCTTCTTCAGGCTTTGTTTCCTCAGTTACAAGTTTTTTCGGGTCATACCCAAAAAGATGGTTCTCCTTAATGATCTCTGCTATACCGGCTGGCAGCATACTTTCCCAGCCTGTCTTGCCTTTGCTTATCATCTTGAGCACTTCGCGCGAGAATATGCTCAGGTGGTCTTCTTGTACATCGGTAATATCTACCACCTTGCCATTGAATTTGAAGAACTTGTAGAGCTCTTTCATTCGCGGATGTACTTTCAGGTTTTCAGAGTCGATAATGTTGCCTTCTTCATCTTTCATTGGATATAAGAAAACTTTAAGGTCACGGTAAAAAAGCTTACCAAACGCTTCCAGTATGCCTCCGCTAAGGTGGCGGTAGTACTTTTCATCAAAAATATCCACAAGGTTACTTACGCCCATAGCCAGTCCCATACGGGCTTTGGTGTACGCCGAAAAATATTCTACTACCTTATAGTATTCCTGGAAGTTGGATATCATAACCGTTTGTCCCAGAGAGCATAAAAGTTCGGCTCTGTCCATAAAGTCGCGTTCGTCAATCTCGCCTTCAGAGCGCAGGTTGGAAAGTGTAATTTCAAAAACCACAAGGGCTTTGTCTTTGTCAACTTTATTTTCTTCAAGGAACATCTTATATGATTTCTCATACATGTCCATGTTCACTTTGGTTACCGGCCTGAAGCTTCCCCTTAAGGCAAGGATGTTCTTTTTGTAAAGCACTGCCGCGGGAAGCACGTTGTGGCCCTGTGGGTCGAACATTACAGCATCAGTCATGCCGTTTTTTACCAGTTGGAGGCTCATCAGCCTGTTGTCTACATCGGCAAAGCGCGGCCCGGAAAAGTTGATGGTGTCAATTTCGAGCTGGTCTTTATCCAGGTTATCATACAGGTAACGCAGGAGTTTTTTTGGCTCGTTATATTTATAGAATGCACCGTAAATTAAGTTGACACCCAGTATACCAAGGGTTTCCTGCTGCAGGCGCGCATCATTCTCTTTAAAGCGTATATGCAGTATAATTTCGTTATAATCTTCATCGGGCTCCACCTGATATTTGATGCCTACCCATCCGTGGCCCTTAAACTGCTTCGCGAAATCTATTGTAGCAACGGTATTAGCATAGCTGAAAAACACTTTGCTCGGATGTTTGTCACGCTTTAGGCGCTGCTCTATGATCCTCACTTCGTGGGCCAGCATTTTCTTAAGGCGGCTTTCGGTAACATAGCGCCCGTCTTCTTCCACGCCATATATGGCATCGCTGAAATCTTTGTCATAGGCCGACATCGCTTTGGCTATAGTGCCCGATGAGCCGCCCGACCTGAAGAAATGCCGCACAGTTTCCTGGCCAGCGCCGATCTCTGAAAAAGTACCGTAAATATTCTCATTAAGATTGATGCGGAGCGCCTTATCTTTTACCGAAGGGATATGCTCAATTATCCTGTCGCCTTTTAGTGTAATATCGGCATCTGTTAATTTCATAGCGGGGAATGATATATTGCAAAGTTAGCAAAACAAAGGCTTTTTTAAAACAAATAATGCTATTTTTGTAAAAAAATAACCTGTTTTGAAAGTATGGTTTTTAGGTACGGGAACCTCTCAGGGAATACCGGTCATCGGTTGTGATGACGCGGTATGCCGCAGCACAGATATGCGCGACAAACGCCTTCGCGTATCGGTGTGGGTGCATTGGGATAATTATTCCTATATCATCGACTGCGGGCCCGATTTCCGCCAGCAGATGCTTGCCTCACAGTGTCCTAAGGTCGACGGCATCCTCTACACGCATGAGCATTCCGACCATACGGCCGGGCTGGATGATATACGGCCTTTCTTTTTTAAGCAGGGTGATATCCCTGTCTATGTCCATGAGCGGGTACTAAAAAACCTTCATAAACGTTTTGACTATATATTTACCCAGGAGGACAAATATCCGGGTGCGCCGTCGGTCACCGTTAACGAGGTAAAGGCCGGGCATGCTTTCCCTTTGGGAGATAAGATAGCTGACCCCATCAGTATAAAGCATGGCGACCTTGATGTTTTCGGCTACAGGATAGGCGATTTTGCTTACCTAACCGATATAAAATACATTGCGCCCGAAGAGGCCGAAAAACTGAAAGAGCTCAAAGTACTCGTAGTAAGCGCCCTGCGCCACGAGCCGCACGATACGCACTACAATCTTGAGGAAGCACTTGCCCTGGTGAGCGTGCTGAAGCCTGAACGTGCCTACCTTACGCATATCAGCCATCATATGGGTTTACATGCCGAGGTTGAAAAGATGCTGCCCGCTAATGTGTTTTTAGCTTATGATAATTTAGAAATAACCATTTAACACTATCATGAAAAAGAATATTTTTTTGTACCTGTTCATTTTTGCATTGCTCATCAATGTGTTTACCTACATGTATTTTACCAACAAGCAAAAGTTTGAAGACGGCAGGTTTGAGAAACAGGAGGCGGTAAATAAGTCGCTGAAAGATAGCCTTGAGGCAGAAAAAAATAAAGCGGGCGATGCAGGTTATTTTTCGCTGATGACCAATGATAATGCTATTGACTATTTTGAAGGCCAGGATCTTTCTACGCTTGAAAACAGGATTAAAGACGGCATTATGGAGATGAATACCAGGCCCGGTGGCAATCCGCTTGTAGGCTATGACTCTGTTGACGGGCAGAACTGGATGGTGAATAAAGTACAGGTGCTTAACCACAGGTGGATCATTGCTGATTTTAATAACGGCAAGGCATGGGGCGAAGTGCTTATAAAATATTTTGCAGAGCCGGACGGTACTTTCAAATACGAAACTATCGAAACACTGCTGTATGCCGATACAGTAAAATAAATTTTTTCGTACTTTAGTCTCCCTTATTTTTATCCGATGAAAAAATTGCTTTTAATTTCCGTACTTGTATTTTCCTTTTCGTCCTGCGACTTTGTGTTAAAAGACCGCAGCGATGATAAAACCGAAGTGAAGACTGATGGAAAGGTAGAGCTGGGCACTGTTACGGACGAAAAAGGCTGCGTTACCTCTGCGGGCTATAAATGGTCTGAGCTTCGCAACCAGTGCGTCAGGCCCTTTGAGGAAGGCTACCGGCTTAATTCTATAGACGAGCTGCAGGGCGAAAGCATTGCCAAAAGCGCATTCGTTATCTTTGAAGATGATGGCGACAGGGCAGAACTTTTCCTGCCGGATTCGTCAAAATCCATTATGCTTAAAAAGGGGAAAGCCGATGCGTATACTAACGGCCCGTGGAAACTGCATTTAAAGAAAGGTTATAAGCTGCAAAAAGGTTCAGAGCTTCTGTTTGCCGGCGCCGAAATACAGGAAAACCAGATAACCGGTGACGAAAAGCCGGAACCCGGACAGGAACCTTAATAAGACCTCTAATCTCAAGAGTGGGTATCCTACTCAAATCCTATATAGAAATTTTATCAAGTTTCATAACAGTGAGAAACTGCGACTGAAAACTTATTTATTCAGCCACGCAAGCACGTCATAAAAATTCTGCGGTGCTACGCCATGTCCTACAGGGTACTCATGGTATTCTTCTTTTATGCCTAATGCCTTAAGGAATTCAGGGGCTTTGCGTGCCCATTCCACAGGGATCACCTGGTCTGCCATCCCGTGCGATATAAAGAAACGCAGCTTTGAGATATCTTTATCATGAAAATCCTTTTCGATAATATCGGTATTCAGGTAGCCGCTCAGTGCTGCCACACGCTCTATCTTTTCAGGATAAGTGAGTGCTACAGCATAGCTTAGTATCGCTCCTTGGCTAAAGCCTATCAACGTAATCCTTTCTTTATCTACAGGATAAGCAGCCGTTACTTCATCAATAAATTTAGCTATTAGGTCGCGAGAGCTTTTTGCCTGCACTTCATCGGAAAACTTATTCATACCCGCATCAAAATTGATGGCATACCATGCGTGGCCGTAAGGCGGCAGGTTGTAAGGCGCGCGTGCCGAGATGATAAAATACTCATCAGGTAATTGGGCTGCAAACGAAAACAGGTCTTCCTCATTGCTTCCATAGCCATGGAGCAACAGCAATAACGGGTTCTTTTCCTGTTTTACTTTCGGCTCCCTGACAAGGTGGTATAAAGATAAATTCATTAATTACACAGTTTTGAATAGTTTCTGGAATAGCGGCCCCAGTATTGGTATAATACCGTATTGGCCCTGTAGTGCGCTTACAAACCCAAACGCCCATAGGACAAAAAAGAATATGTAGAAAGCCATTGTAACTGTCCAATTGTCGAAAGATCCAACCGGGTAGCCTAAGGCAAAGAAAGTAAGTTCTATGCCCAGCGCCTGCCGGATATGGAAAGATGCAAAAGGATTCTTTTTTTCGCTGTTCTGTATCATGGCGATAATAGCCCCGATGATGGTAAGATAGCTTATAATGGCATTTGTCCTGCCTTGTTCTGTTGTATGGTCCATTTTTAATATATGCTTATAGTACTTTTAGGTTCAATGTCGGTTCGGCTGTCGAAAACAACATCCTTGTAGCCGGTTGCGGCATCGGCAGCAAGTGTAGTGCGGCCTGTCTCAACACCTTCTTTGTCTGATACCTTGAAGTTGATAGCGCCCTTGTAGTTTTTATCATTAATAAGGTAAATAACCAGCTTGTTGTGCTTTTTGGTAACAGTATCTTTTTCAATGTAGAATTTCCCGGTGCCAATTCCTTTATTTTTCAGGTCTTCCGACAGCTCAAGCTTGCAGCCCCTGCTGTCCTCAAAATGTGCCGATACTTCGTCAACCACCTTGTCAGCAGTCTTTTCTACGGCTTTTCCACCCTCATTTATAACATCCCGTGCTTTATCTTCAGTCTCTTTTTTACAGGCTATCGCCAATGAAAGCGCAATGCCCAATACCAGTGCCTTTTTCATGTTTTAACCGTTTAAAATTAATTTTCCGTTATTATATACGCCATATGCTTTCCCCTTCATCGGCTGACCGAGGAAAGCGGAATTTTTCGATTTGGAAAGGATGTCCCTTTTGGCGAATGCCCATTCTACAGACGGATCGAACAGTGTGAACCCGGCTTTAGAGCCCTCAGCAATATCGTGGTTGCCAAACCCGAATATCGTTTTACCTGCCGTGAATTTGTCAATTATGACCTCCAGCGGCAATACTGTCATTAAAGCGCCAAAGGCGCTTTCCAGTCCGATAGTGCCATCTTTGGCAAGATCGAATTCAAGCTTTTTATTTTCTATGTCGATAGGGTTGTGGTCGGAAGTGATCACGTCGATCGTGCCATCCAGCACCCCATCAATAAGTATCTTTCTTTCGGCATCTGTCCGGAGTGGGGGAGCTACCTTATAGCGGGTATCAAAGTCGCCCAGCACTTCGTCTGTCAATACCAGGTGGTGTACGGATACACTGCAAGTCACATTCAGCCCTTTAGCTTTAGCTTCCCGTATCATTTGTACCGATTTCCCTGTAGATATAGTCGGGATGTGTATTTTGCCGCCGGTATATTCCAAAAGGAATAAGTTGCGCGCTATCTGCAGCTCTTCTGCAAGTGCCGGTATGCCTTTCAGGCCTAATCGTGTGCTCACGATCCCCTCATGCACCACGCCTTTGCCTTTTATCTTGTCATCCTGTGCGTAGGCAATTATCAGCCCGTTAAAGTCCTGGACATATTGTAAGGCTATCTTTAGGATATTGGCATCCGAAATAGCTTTGTTATAATCCCCAAATGCCACAGCGCCCGCATTTTTCATATCGAACAGTTCGGCCATATCCTTGCCTTCACTTCCTTTTGTCAGTGCGCCAATAGGGTGGATGGTTGTGGCATGCCCTGACGCTTTGTTTATAAGGAAGCTAATGTCGCCCTGCCTTTCCGCTATCGGGTTATTATTCGGTTGAAGGGCAATATCGGTAAAGCCGCTTTTTGCGGCAACAGTAAGGCCGTTTGCAAGTGTTTCGCGGTCTTCATAGCCCGGTTCGCCAAGGCTTACCGAACTGTCGAACCATCCTTTGGAGATATGCAGGTTATCCACTTCCACGGTTTCAAAGCCTTCTAAGGTTATATTATTGCCTATTTGTTTGATAATGCCGCCTTCCACCGCGATGTCAACTGCCTGCTTGTGGAAAGGGCTGTTTTTATCAATGATGGTAGCGTTTTTGAATATCAGGTTCATTTTACAAATTTTTGTATCAAAAGTTCAAGTAACAGGGATATGAGTGTGCCTACGACAAACCATTTCCATAGTTCGCTGGCCGTGCGTTCCGATTTGATGTCGCTATATACAGTGCCTACCGATTCAGTTTCGGTAAAGCCCTTCAGCACCGACTTGTTTTGAAGGCTAAGGTTGCTTTCGGTACGTGCATGGTTAAAGCTGATGTTTTTCAGCACCTCATTGCCTTTCGTTATAGAATAATTCCCGGCCATTTCCGGGTAATCTCCAAAAGATAATTTTACCTTATTATTCAGCACCTGCTGCATCGGGATAAAGTCAGCATACGCATTACGCACAGTCAGCACTTCGTCTTTAGAAAGCGCTGCATCTAACAACAGGCTTTGGTTCTCGCCGATGGTGATGGCGCTAATACCCGTCTTGCCGTTATTCTGTGCCATGTTGTAGAATGTCGGCACGATAAGCGGCGAGTTCTGGAAGTTGCTGTTCACTTTATTGATCGGGGCCGAGAACACATATACATTGCCCAGCCTGTTGCTCATTGAAGCCAGGAATGGTGTCTGGTCATCATACGTCAGTACCGGTAGCGCATTGCCTGAAAGTGTAAAGCCGGACTTCACATTCGGGTACTGGAAGTTATCGGTTTTCTTTTCGAATACTGTCTGGTAGAGCGGGTGGTTGAAGGATATCTTAGTTATCTGCCTTGCATTTTGCGTTAAAGGCTTGTATACGCTTCCGCCAAAGCTTCCCAGCAATGCATTCAGGTTTTGCAGGCTGCCTTCCCCGGACGGGATAATGATGATGTTGCCGCCTTTAGCATAAAAATCTTTCAATGTTGTAATAAGCGATTGCGGGATTTCCTTAAGCTCGTTTACGATAATGGCATCCTGCTTTTCCAGGCTGTTGTAGTCCAGGCCGCTTAGCTCAGATGCTGTAAAATTGAAATCGTCATCGGTATATATGCGTGCCAGGAAACTATTTTTGGCTGTCTCACCAATTGCAATTACATTCGATTTTTCAGGTTTCGATATGCTGAAATAATATGTGTTATCATACGCAAGGCTGTTATCGTTAACCGAAACATAGCCATGGAAATCTTTCTTAGGGATGGTAAATGCAGCCGACTTCTTGTCGTTGTCAAATTTTACAATAGTCTTGGCGGTCAGGTTTTTTCCGTTATACAATGCGACAGGTACTTCATCCTCAAATTTGCCATAAGCGCGCATATCCACTTTCACCTCATAAAAGTTATCCATAGCCTGCGATATGTACACGCTGTCGATGCTGATGTTGTTGGTGTTCTCGGTTTCGGGCAATACCGCATATAGCGGGCTTCCGGTAAATTTGCTTACATCCTTGAAGTCGAGGTTCACGGCATCGGTTATCATAACGATATCTTTGCCGGTATTAGGTTTTTTCGCCTGTGCTTTGGTCAGGAGAAAATCAGGACGGAAAGGCACATCGCTATAATTTAGGTTTTGCAGTTCTTTCCGTATAGATTTTATATCGGTGTCCCACCAGGTATTGGTATTTGTTATCAGTGAAAATTGCTGGTTTTCAGGAGTGTTTTCAAGGAGGTCCTGTACAGCACGTTTAAGCAGTTCACCCTTGCTGCCTTTGGCCTGCATAGAAAAGGAATTGTCCAGCAATATCACCATTTCGTTGCCTTTATTATCATCGCCTTTAGCCTTGAAGAAAGGCTGCGCGAAAGCAATGATAAGGCAGGCGAGGAGCAGCAGCCTGACACAAAGCAGCAGCCATTTTTTTATTTTGGAGCTTTTGCGGGTCTGCATGCTGAGTTCCTTAAGGAACCGCACGTTGGTAAAATATTCTTTCCGGAAACGGCGCAATTGAAATAAATGGACCAGTATAGGAATTGCCAGCAGGAAAAGGAAGTAGAGGATTTCCGGGTGTTTGAACTGCATTCGTTTATAGGGTTTGTCAAAAATACAAATTTTTATCATAAACCCTAACGCAAATACCACCGTTAAATTTTTGCTTGCCGTTTTTAATATCTTATTTTTGTTTAACGATCAATATACACATGATGAGATTAGCCGGACTATTTATTTTTTTAGCAACAATTGCCATGAATGCACAGGATAATTACAACCTTGTTATAGGTACATATACCAACGAATGTGACAGCAAAGGCATTTATGTATACGACTTCAATGCGGCAACGGCACAGTTTAAATTAAAAAATAATACCGATAAGGTGTCTAATCCAAGTTATCTCACTGTGTCTCCTGATAAAAAATTCATATACAGTGTTAACGAAGATGGCGATAAGAGCACTGTGAGCGCTTTTAAATATGGTGTTAGTAATGGATCATTGGGCTTTCTCAATAAAAAAGACTCAAAAGGCGCCGATCCCTGCTACATCATTAATGATGAAAAAAATGTAATTGTTGCCAACTACTCAGGTGGTACGATAACTGTTCTCGGCAAAAAAGCAGATGGATCGCTTGGCGATATAAAACAGGTAGTTAACCACAGCGGGAGCAGCGTTAACAAGGAACGCCAGGAAAAAGCACATCCGCACATGGTTTATTTTTCACCCGACAGGAAATATGTATTCTCCAATGACCTTGGGACAGACAAGATATACATCTATACTTACAATCCTGATGGAGGCGATAAGACACTTGTATTAAAAGAAACTACTCCTACTGTTGCAGGCAGTGGGCCAAGGCACCTTGTCTTCAACCCAAATGGCATTTTCTTTTATGTGCTCCACGAACTCAACGGGACTATAGTATCATATAGCTATGATAAAGGCGTTGCAGGCAGGTTGCAGGAAATAAGCCTCGTGCCGGAAGGCTTCAATGGTGTTAACGGCGGCGCCGATATCCATTTCTCTAATGATGGTAAATTCCTGTATGCTACCAACAGGGGAGATGCCAATACTATATCAGTATTCAGGGTTCATGCCAACGGTATGCTTAATATGGTTCAGCAGATAAGCACACAGGGCGTTTCGCCGCGTAATTTTGTTATCGACCCGAAAGATAATTTCCTGTTGGTGGCCAATCAGAAAAGCAATAACATCGTAATCTTCAAAAGGGATAAAACTACAGGGATGCTTGAGGATACTACAAAAAGGATTGAGGTATGCGCACCGGTTTGCCTGGTATTTACAACAAATAAATAACTTTCTGATTACTCCGGTGTGACGGTACACTATTCTATTTTCCTTTTTTCTTCTTTGCGGCTCTTTTAGCTTCAACAGCACGGTTGCGCGGAGCGGTTTTGCGGGGCTTTGTCTTACCCGGCCCGCCAAGGTTTACCTTTTTATTCTTTTCTTTCTTTTCGTGGAAAGCTTCTCCGCCTTCCGGTTTCTTCGTCCTGAATAGCTGCTTAACTTTTACCCTGTCCTTTTCGAACTCAAGCCTGCGCTCTTCAATTTTTACGCTTACGGGAATAGGAAGCGATTCAAGCTCTTTTTCCATGAGTACTTCAGCCTGCACCTGGATGTCCTCTTCTTTTGGGCCGATAAAGCTTATGGCAACGCCTTCCTTGTCGGCACGGCCGGTACGCCCGATACGGTGAATGTATTGCTCGGCCACTTCAGGGAACTCCATATTAATTACGTGCGTAATATCCGAAATGTCAAGCCCCCGGGCCATAACATCGGTAGTAACGATACCCCTCAGTTCACCCTGCTGGAACGAAGCCATGGTGTTGAGCCTGTAATTCTGTGATTTATTGGAGTGGATCACACCGAACTGCCCTGGATATTCCTCTTCAAGTGCATCGACAACAAGGTCGGCTGTCTTTTTATTATTAACGAATACCAATATGCGGCTAAGGCTTTCGTCTTCCAGGAGGAACTTTAGTAAATTTATCTTCGTGAGGAAGTTAGGGACACTGTATGCCTGCTGGGTTATCTTTTCCAACGGCGTGCCTGATGGTGCCAGCGATACTTCTTCAGGGAAGTCGAAAAAATCGTTTAGCATCTCGTCTACATCATCGGTCATGGTAGCAGAGAAAAGTATGTTTTGCCTTTTCTGCTTCATCATTGATAGTATTGACGTTATCTGGAAACGAAAACCGAGGTTCAGTATCTCATCAAATTCATCTATCACCAACTTTTGCACTTCATCAAAGCGCAGTACATTATCCAGCGCCAGGTCCATCATTCTTCCGGGTGTACCTACCAGCACATCTACACCTTCGTAAACACGTGTTTTTTGCGTATTGATGTTTACGCCGCCATATACGCCAAGTGCGCGCACCGACATATATTTCGTTAGTTTCTCTACCTCTTCAACTACCTGTACCACAAGTTCCCGGGTCGGTACAACGATAACCACCCGCGGCACATCGGTTTTTGCAAATTTCCATTGTTTGAGAATCGGCAGCAGGTAGGCAAAGGTCTTACCTGTACCGGTTTGCGCAATGCCCATCATATCGCGCCCCGACATTATTACCGGCATGGCCCGCTCCTGTATCGGGGTAGGTGAAGTAAAGCCAAGCTCATCAATAGCTTTTTGCAGTGCTTTAGGAAGGTCGAGGTCGTTGAATGTGGCCATGTACTATATTTTCCGGCAAAGATAGGCATTTATAATTTAGCCAATGAATTCCCAATTTCAAACAAAGCTGATGACACGATCGTTCAAATTTACGCTGATTTCCAATCCCATTATTTTAAGAGTGTAAAAAGATGCCAAATTTGCCGGGTCCTGTATCATCTGTAGCGTAAAAAACTGTAGCAGATTTTCCATTTTTTAAATTAACATAACCTTTTCAATAATTCATTTTGGCTGTAGTATTTTAGCTATATAAAAATTAAAAGCCATGGCCGAATTTGTAGTAATAGGTAATGAAATTTCAATAGCTGCTATCAGGAGCTTTCTCTTTGCTAAGAAAATTGATAAAGGCGATTCGCTTGTGCTTAACCCTATGGATTACGAGAATATCTTAGAGGAGATCAAAAATTCCGAAGAGCCGATTGACATCCCATTAAATGTCCTGGGTGTCAGGATCCTTAAAGATACTTCGGGCGAAGTGCCCAATGGCAAGGTCCAGATCGTAGAGGACGACAAGATGTAGATAACTAAATGTAAATGTTTTTTATAAAGAAAGCTTCGGAGTAGTGCACGGAGCTTTTTTGTTATACAAATGTCCGCGCCAAAGTTTAGGCTTTATTTAAGAACACTATTAAATTATAAATGCTAATTTGTATCAATCTTTTAAACACAGCACCATGACAGATAATTTCAAAACCATAGCAGATGCTTTCCAAAATGCGGGGGTTGACGTGCATACGGCAGAATACAGCATTACTGCCTATTCATTAAATACTAGCCTGAGCTTTAAATTTAGTAACCTGGAAGAATTCCTTTCTTTTCTGGGGCCTACAGCAGGTGCGGGAACCGAAAAGATAAACGCCATGCTTATTGAAGCTGGGGTCGACCCGGGTAGCTTTTTTTATGTGAATTTTTATAAACCAAAAGTTGCAGAACTGTAAATTACTCCCCAATGGACTTAGGTTACCTGAAAATAAAGATCGATATTAAAGCAGAGCACGACGAGCTCAGTAAGCGCTATGGCTATAAGAGGAAGGAATTAAAGAAAGAGGAGATCAAAAAGATATTTGAGGGCTTTAAGGATTTCTTCAGGAACGATGGACATTTTAAATTCAAGGAGAATGAGCATAGCATCACGGCCGAATACAAAGATCATGGCATAAAACTGGATATTGATATTTATAAAAATATCGATAGCGCTGATTAATATTACCGGAACAATAAAGACATACGAAAAGGATACTTTTGAATTTGTATCCGAAGGGATATGTAATAAGGATATGGCACTGCAGCCACCCGATATTGATGCATATGACAAAATGGTGCTGGAAAGCAAATTCTATAAAGATTTCCTCGATGGTGAGGTGGATTATTTCTTCAGGTACAAGATTACGGGAAGGGAAGAGGTTTATGACTCAATACAGGCAATGCTTACAGGGTTATAAACAACCTGCTGTTGATACTTCGTCGCTACTGCGTTTAAAAACAACTTAAAAAATAGTATTTTTGCGATGGTTATGAACTGATTTTGCCGCTGCAACTACATAGTTTTGCAGTGCGAATTAGTTTTTTATAATAATTTAAAGCGTCCCCTTTTTGCTGAAAAACTACTTGTTATCCTCTATCTAAAGTAAAAGGAGATGAAATTATTTTCGCTTATATTATCTGTTACAGTATTTTTTATTTCACTGTATTTCTTTGTCATGGAACTGCCAATACGGGCAGGCTTCAATGATATTATTTATGTAATGCTGCTCGTTATATTAATGGCAATATGTATTGTCGGGATTATAATCAACTGGGGGCTGCTTTACAAGCGGGCCCGAAAAAACAGGTCTTTACTTTTTATAGCAAATACATTCTCCAAAAAAAATAAATAAACTCCGGACCTGCCGGAGTTTTTATTAGCGAGCCTAACAGAAGCTATCTTTATGCCGGCTTTGCCAGCAGCTGTACCTGGTCTTTCAGGCGTTCTATCACGAGGTTCATCATGCGTTTGTTCAGGTTTGACGAGTTAAGGATATATTCCCTAAACTCTTCAATGGTAAACATCGCCATTACCATCCCTTTTAGCGCATTGCGGAACTTGATATCCTTATGCACAGCATTGTCTATAAAATGCATTTTCTTTTCGGTTGAAAGCGAATAAAAATCACTTTTAGACTTATTTACATAATTAATGAATGACTCAATAAAAATGTCGTTCTGGAGCTTCAGTATAGGCCTTAGCGTTTTGTTTTGGAAAATCTCTTCTTTGCCGGACTGGGGGAGTATTTCGCCAATTGCTTCTCCACGGAGGGCCAATAGCCCCGTATCGCGATTGTTCATCTTGTTTTCTTTTAAAGATAAAAAAAATCCCCCGCTTGTGGCAGGGGATCTTACTATAGTTATTAACTAAATACTATTTCAGTATGAAAGTAACCCTTCTTACAACTGTACGTACAGTCCTTGAGTCATTTCCAAGGCTTTGCTCGCCATTTGCTACGATATTAAGGTTAGCCGGGTTAACACCTGCATCAACCAATATCTTCTTAACATTTTCAGCCCTTCTCCTTGAAAGATCCTTATTGTATGCAGAAGAACCTACTTCATCAGCATATCCTATTACATCAGCAGATTTGCCAGGGTTTTGTTTCAGGTAAGTGATAAGGAAGTTAATGCCGTCTACAGATTGTGCATTAGGCTTATCTTTAGCAGTGTCGAAGTACACATTTACATAGCCTGAATTTATAAGCTTCTCAAGACCTACACCTTGCTGTGCAATTTTCTCATCGATTTTCCTGCTAGTATCCCTGTCTTTTTGCTCAAGGTAAGTCTCAAGCTCATCAGGCACACCATTATTATTCCTGTCTATAGTCCTTCCTTTACTGTCAACAGCTACACCTGTAATAGTGTTTGGTTCGCTGTCAAGGTAGTCTGGCACACCGTCTTTATCAGAGTCGTTCATCATTGTTTCAAGCTCGCTTAGGCGGTTTTCAAGATCCTGAAGTTTGTCTGCATTTGGCTCAGCAACAAACCAGTCAGCATGCTGCCTTCCGCTTTTGCCAAGGTAAACAGACAGACCGATAGTAGCATTATATAGTGTACTGTCAAAGCCCTGGTAAGTGCGCTGATAAGGGCCACCATCCCACGTTTTGTGCTGTGAGAAGTTGTTTATCATTGTAAAATCGGCATTAAGCGAAACCCTGTTAGAAATCCTGAACTGCCCAGTAAGACCGATTAAGAAGTTTCCTAAGTGGTCTTGCCCGTCAAAACCACCATCTTCGCGCTCCTGGTTTGTCAGCTGTGAAACACCAACACCCATGTGGCCTAATAAATTAAGTCTTTTTGTCCATGTTTCAAACTCCATGATACGCCCAAGATTTGCATACCCCTGAAGATTAATACCAATCACTGTTGATTTGAAAGTACGGCTACCGGAACCATCATCATTTAATACATCATACCCTCCGGCCAGTTTTAGACCAAACTTGGTATTAAACATATACCTGAATCCTAAATCAGCGTGGAACAGGTTAGTTACATTCATATGGTAACCTTCAGTCATTGGGTTACCTGCCTTATTTGTACCGAAATTACCATCAATTGACCATTTGTTGTAGTCATTGCTGGTAGTAGTTTCTGCATCCTGAGCCTTAAGCGCGGCAGAGGAAAGGCAAAGCATTAATAATGGGAGTACAACTTTCTTCATAATAATTGTTTATTGTTTATCAGTATTGTCATTTAATCTTATGGGTAATCACTATTGTTGGGGCAAAAGTAATATTTTTAAATTAAGAAAATATCCTATCTTTAGGATTGAAATTTTAACAAAAGTAAAAAATGTTTTCTATAACCAATCCTTTTAACAAAATTTTTTTGTCAAAATATAGTTATTTTTCTGAAAGTCAGATTAATACTGTGTTAGTAAATAGCGAGAAGGCTTCTGCTGCATGGAGACACACACCGATAGCGGAGCGCCTAAAATTTATCGAAAATTTAATATTTACCTTAACAAAACAACAACATTTACTGGCAGAAAGATGCTCTTTGGAGATGGGCAAGCCCATAACCCAGTCAGAAGCAGAAGTAAAAAAATGCATAACCTTATGTGACTACTATCTAAAGAATTCTGAGAATTTTCTTTCAGTATATGAAATCCTTACAGACGCTGACGAGAGTTTTATAACATATGAGCCTTTAGGTGTGATTCTCGGTGTTATGCCATGGAACTTTCCATACTGGCAGGTTTTTCGTTTTGCGATACCGGCTATAATTGCAGGTAACGCCGTAGTTGTAAAGCACGCCTCTAATGTTGCGGGTTGCGGTATATTGCTTGAAGAGCTTTTCAGTGAGGCGGGTTTCCCTAAAGGCATTTACCAAAACCTGCTAATCTCCGGCGACCAGGTAGAAGATGTAATCAATAATCCCATAATCAGGGCGGTTTCCCTTACCGGAAGCGAGAAAGCGGGGGCGGCGGTAGCCTCTGCTGCAGCAAAGCAGATCAAGAAAGCAGTATTAGAACTCGGGGGCAGCAATGCTTTTATTGTTTGCGAAGATGCGAGCCTGGACGATGCTGTAGCGGTCGCTGTTAATGCAAGAATGCAGAATACCGGCCAAAGCTGTATTGCCGCCAAACGTTTTTTGGTACATAATAAAGTGTTCGATGCTTTTCTTGAAGGATTTAAAAAGGGTGT
This sequence comes from Flavobacterium album, assembly GCF_003096035.1. Taxonomy (NCBI): domain Bacteria; kingdom Pseudomonadati; phylum Bacteroidota; class Flavobacteriia; order Flavobacteriales; family Flavobacteriaceae; genus Flavobacterium; species Flavobacterium album. The sequence continues at coordinate 2,849,108 of NZ_CP029186.1, forward strand.
TGAAGCATTAAAGCCGGGCGACCCGATGGATAAAGCTACAGAAATCGGACCGATGGCGCGGGAAGACCTTGCCATAGGTATTGAGAAACAGGTGAAAGATTCTGTTGCGATGGGAGCAAAGCTTGTGACCGGCGGAAAAAGGAAAGATGCTTTTTACGACCCTACTATACTTATAGGTGTTACTACCGACATGCCGGTATTTAAAGAAGAGGTTTTCGGGCCGGTGGCTGCAATAATGGCTTTCGATAGTTTTGAAGAAGCGGTAGAGCTGAGCAACAAAACCAATTTCGGTCTGGGTGTTACGGTATTTACCAATGATATTGAAGGCATCAAAAAGAAAGTACACCTTTTTGAGGAAGGCGCCGTATTTATAAACGCTATGGTAAAGTCAGATCCAGCCCTTCCGTTTGGGGGTGTAAAGCGATCCGGCTTCGGGAGGGAACTTGCCGAAAACGGGCTCAAAGAGTTTGTAAATGTGAAAACGGTTTATATTAAATAAATTCATGGAATTTCAAACGAAAAGCCGCCCGATACTACCGGGCGGCTTTCTATTTTATAAAAACTATGATTGAATATTAATACAATTCAGTATAGTCGTTCGGTTTCGCCTCGTGCATGATAGCATACACCTTTTCATAAATATCTTCGGCAGATGGTTTAGAGAAATAATCCCCGTCGGTACCATAGGACGGCCTGTGTGCTTTGGCAGTAAGCGTTTCCGGTTTGCTGTCAAGATGCTTATAGGCATTTTGCTCATCGAGTATGTTCTGTAATATAAAGGCTGAAGCACCTCCCGGCACATCCTCATCAATAACAAGCAGCCTGTTGGTTTTAGCTACGCTTTTTACAATGTCATGGTTGATATCAAATGGCAGCAAAGATTGTACATCGATTATTTCGGCATCAATACCTGCCTCAAGAAGCTCTTTTGCAGCCTGCTCAACAATGCGAAGGGTAGAGCCGTAAGAAACAAGTGTGATGTCACTTCCTTCTTTTATAGTTTCTACCACGCCGATAGGTGTTTTGAATTCCCCAAGGTTGACAGGCATTTTTTCTTTTAGGCGGTAGCCGTTTAGGCACTCAATTACCAGTGCAGGCTCATCGGTTTCTAATAAGGTATTATAGAAACCTGCGGCTTTGGTCATATTCCTTGGTACCAACACGTGGATACCGCGAATAGCATTGATGATCATGCCCATTGGCGAGCCTGAGTGCCAGATACCTTCGAGCCTGTGGCCGCGTGTACGGATGATAAGCGGTGCTTTCTGCCTGCCGGAAGTACGGTATTGAAGTGTGGCAAGGTCGTCGCTCATTATCTGTATGGCATATAGCAGGTAGTCAAGGTACTGAATCTCGGCGATAGGGCGGAGGCCACGCATAGCCATCCCGATTCCCTGGCCAAGTATGGTAGCTTCACGGATACCGGCATCGCATACGCGGAAATCGCCGTATTTGTCCTGCATACCTTCAAGCCCCTGGTTAACATCGCCAATGTTTCCGCAGTCCTCACCAAAAACAAGCGTTTCAGGGTACTTGCTGAAAATAGCATCGAAGTTGTTCCTGATAACCATGCGGCCATCGACATCTTCGGCATTTTCATCATACTGCGGCAGCACTTCTTTAACAGAGTACACATTTTTATCCGATTGTGAGAACAGGTGCGAGCTGTACTTTGGCTGTATCTTCTCTGTATAAGAAGTAATCCATTGCGAAAGCGCGTTTTTACCGTTTTCCTTCACGACCATACGCAACACTTTTCTCGCAGTGATCAAAAGGTCTTTCCGTATAGGCTCTTTAATAGAGGAAAGGTCGGCTATTTGTTTCTCAATAAATACTTTGTTGTCGCTTTGCGCAGCAACGCTGTTCAGTATCGCAACAAGCTCTTTTTGTTCCTCTTTAATAGGGTTTACATATGCGGCCCATGCAGCTTTCTTACCTTCAAGCGCGTCTTTTTTAGCTTGCTCGTCAATAGCTGCCAATACATCTTCGCCGGCAATGTTATTTTCCAGCATCCATTTACGCATCTGTGCTATGCAGTCATATTCTGCCTCCCAAGAAAGGCGGTCGGCATTTTTATAACGCTCGTGCGACCCTGATGTAGAGTGGCCCTGTGGCTGCGTAAGCTGGTAAACGTGCATCAGTACCGGTACGTGCTCTGTACGTGCTATTTCAGAAGCCCTTTCGTAAGCCGAAACTAACTCCGGGTAATCCCAGCCTTTTACGGTTATTATTTCATATCCTTTGGCATTCTCATCACGCTGGAAGCCTTTCAGTATCTCAGATATATTTTCTTTTGTAGTCTGGTAGCGCGCGTGTACCGAGATGCCGTAATCGTCATCCCATACGCTCATTACCATTGGTACCTGTAGTACGCCTGCCGCATTGATAGTCTCAAAGAACAACCCTTCAGAAGTACTGGCATTGCCAATAGTCCCCCAGGCAACTTCATTCCCGTTTATAGAGAAATTGGTTTTATTTTCGATACCTGTTATATTACGGTAGATTTTAGAGGCCTGTGCCAATCCCAAAAGCCTTGGCATCTGTCCGGCAGTAGGGGAGATATCTGCGCTCGAATTTTTTTGCTGCGTAAGGTTTTTCCAGTTGCCGTTCTCGTCGAGGCTGTGCGTGGCAAAATGCCCCCCCATCTGCCTGCCTGCCGACATTGGGTCATGCTCCAGGTCGCTGTGGCCGTATAGCCCTGCAAAGAATTGCTGTATAGTCAGTTGGCCGATAGCCATCATAAACGTCTGGTCGCGGTAGTATCCCGAACGGAAATCGCCATTTTTAAAGGCTTTTGCCATAGCAAGTTGTGGCACTTCCTTACCATCACCAAATATCCCGAACTTGGCTTTTCCCGTCAGTACCTCGCGGCGGCCAAGTAGGCTGCACTCCCTGTTGGTGATTGCAATTTTATAATCGTTGAGCACTTCTGCCCTGAAATCTTCGAAAGAAAGCGATTTTTTAGTTTCTGTTTCGGTCATAAAAATGGTGTTGTGAGTGACAAATTTAATTAAAAGATTGATATAACATAAAAACGCATCGAAAATTTGATTTCACTTTTAATAATAAAAAGCTCGATAGCGAAGTATTGAATGCGTTTTTTACAACGAAACAAAATAAAAAATACATATAGTATATTTATTTTGGGGTTTTTAAAGTATTAAAAGTAATATTGGGTTGCCAATAGGGGCACGCTATTTCTTTGCGGCTTTACGTGAAATTTAAAAATTAATGAGATCTGCTGTTACGTGTCAAAAACTAGAACCACTTCCTCGTGAAAAGGTTGATCAGTGTACCCGGGCTGATCGTCACTACAAAGCGTATCTTGGTGCTATACGCCTCCTGCTGGCGGAATGCCCATCCATTGCTTGAATATACAGGGAAATACAATTCAAAATAATCCGGCACAAGGTTAAGGCGGATACCGCTATCGTATACAAATTTCGCACCGGCAAAGTGGTTTTTAAACAAGCCGGCATCGCCATATACCTCTACCCAGTTCCAGATATTAAAGCTGGCGTTGGCCGTTGTCATCCACTGGTTGGCATAACGTGTTGGCAGCTTCGATTTAAAGCCGCCCTCCGCCATAATGAATTGCTGGCTGAATAAGCCTGTAGATTCAGAACGCCCATAATAGTTGTAATCAAACATATAATCTGTAGGCCTGTCCAGCGCAAAGCTGAAAAAGTCGGAGCTGGTATTCCTGTACATGAACGTTCCTGCAAAAAGCCTGAGGTTGATACGGCGGTTATCGTTAAAAAGCCTCCTGTACTGTATTTCTCCTGACAGCTTACCGAAAGAATTGGCCAGCTGCACATCGGTATAGAAATTATAATGCCTTGTTATTTCCGACTCAAATTTACTATAGCGGGCATTGAATACTGAATAGTTTTCGGTTTGGTCGGTAGTAGCCACAAACTGTGATTTCTCCCTGTTCACCAATACCTGGCGTAATATAATCGCTTGTTTTTTGTTTTCACGATAGTCATCTTCCCTTATGCGGAACTGCACTCCAGGCGTGAACTTAATGTAGCTTGCATCGGGTGCATAGTGAAAGGTCGAACCTGATACGGTATACCGTATATTGTAAAGCTGCTGATCGCGGATATACTGGTTATACATTAGTGAGGCCGACCCGATAAGCTGACCTGTTTTAATGGAATAAACAGGATTGACATCAAAAATAAAAGGCTTCTCCAGCATCGATTTGTTATGGAAGCGAAGCCCAGGCGATACTCCGTCGTAAATATTAAAGCTAAAGCTCGGTACATAAAAAAGCTGGTTGTAGCGCGGGTCTTCCACATCCTGGAAAAAAGTGAACTTTAAAGGTTTATTGTTCGGAAAAAAACCGCCCAGTTTTCGCCAGTTGTTACGGCGGTTATATTCGGGTATCTCATTATTGTAATTGAGTGCAAGCCTGTCGGCATCCTGGCGGGCTAGGGTAAAAGTACTATCGGTACTGACATTCTCCACCCATTGCTTGAAAACCACATTGCCTTTCTTAAGCCCGTAAATCGAAACCGGTACGTTGGTACCCGTTACATTCTTTACAGTTACCGTTACAGAGTCTTTATTCTTGTGTACCTCACCAAATTTATAATCGATCAGCTTTCGGGTATCGATAACGGTATCAAAAAACCAGTTAATATCCTTATCCGTCTTCGATTTAAGGATGGCTTCAAAATCTTCCCTGTCGGTTTTCCGGGTGGTAGTGTTCAGTTTGTAAAATTCGGCGACTGCCTGATCGGTGATACCTTTGCCGAGATAATCGTCAAGGTAGTTCATGCAAAGCCCGGCCTTATATTTACCGGCTATCTGCTCGTTGAATTTTATGAAGGTGCTTTTCGGGTTGCCGATAGGCTGGTCGAGGTTTTTTCTCGCCATAAGCAATGTAAGGTAATCGTACTGCTCGTTGAATTTGATGTTGAACAGGTTATGCCCTTTAAGGATGCCCACACCCGATAGTGTCCCCATCATGGTTTGGTCAGGGTGGTACTGATTGATATACTTCATCATCAGCTGCATCTGGATGGCATCATATATCCAGTTGTCTTTCCGCGGGTCGAGGCGGAGTGTGTTTTTCAGGTAAACATTCAGGTAGGTTTTCAGGAATCGTATTTCGTAAATAAACGCATCAGGAAACGGCCTGAGAAAGGAGGGGAGCTGGTTGAGCCCATAAACCGGGTTGCGGTCATACTCTGCCTGGCTGACCATTATTTTTCCATGTGGGTACGGCCCGAGGTTTTCGGAGGTAAATTTTACGATGTCATCTATGACGACTGCCTTTTGTATATCGGTTACGCCATTATCCTTTAAATTGCAGCTTACTTCGGCAATGGCATTCGTATAGACTTCGAACGTGTTTTTCTTTTCCAATATAAGGTTAAAGCCCATACGACCCTTGCCGATAAAGTAGTATTCCTCATTAGTATCCTTTTGTGTTTTATTGCCCTGGTAAAGGTCGCAGGTTACAAAGGTGCCTTCAGGTACGGTAAGCGTAAGCTCATAATCAGCAAGGGCATTGGCAATATCGTCAAGGTTTTCATTGCTGTACCGAACAAACTTATTCCCTTCGGTTCGGGCAGGGGCGACGTACCAGTCTTTCAGTGTGAAAATACCTTTGTCATCATACCCGAATCTGGTAAACCGGTCATTAGGTATTTTAACCTCATAAGTAAAAGTGAACTTAAACTCATGGTTCGGGTAAATAGGCCCAGCCAGTTGTAGCTCAAGAAGATCGGGATGCTTATCGGGCCGTTTCCAGTTCAGTGACCGGCCATTTTGGTCAATAACCGAATAGATTGTAGTACTGCCGCGGTCGTCTTCCTTAGCCAAATGGAAAGCCCTTATGTATTCGTCAGAAAAGCGTTTGGCCAAAGGCGTTTCTTTGTTGGAATACGCGTTGTTCCAGTCGTTCAGGATAAATTCCTGCAGCGTGTCAGCTGACTGGTTCTTAAATACGATCTCCTGCCTTATCCTGATAACCCTGGCACTGTAATCCACATCGGCAAACAGCCTGTTTTGGTGCTGTGCCTGCAGCAATCCTGATAGCATAAGGAGGAAAAGGAAATAAGACTTTGTAAGCTTCACTTGATGAGATACGGTATTTATTACTACATGGTTCGGTTGGCGTGTAACTATATTAAAGATACGAGATTGCGCTTGGGGTTGCTTCTTTTTATGTTAAAGATGATCAGGTAACGTTTGTCATTCTGACGAAGGAAGAATCTCTGTATTAAAGAGATTCTTCCTTCGTCAGAATGACACATACTATAAACAGGGCCTTCATTAAAAATTCGGGCTAAGGCTGTATTTCTTATAGAAGTTTTCGATTACTTCAAGCACTTCGTCTTCAGTATCTACTATCCTGATAAGGTTAAGGTCGTCAGGGTTAGCATTGTGGTAGCGCTCTATCATGACTGTTTTTATCCAGTCCAGCAGGCCGCTCCAGAATTCGGTTCCTACCAATATGATTGGGAATTTAGCGATTTTCTTGGTTTGTATCAGGGTTATCGCCTCGAACATTTCATCCAGCGTACCAAAACCGCCCGGCATTACCACAAATCCCTGCGAATATTTTACGAACATTACCTTCCTTACAAAGAAGTAATCGAAGTTAAGGTTCTTGTCATGGTCGATATACGGGTTAAAATGCTGTTCGAAAGGCAGCTCAATATTAAGCCCTACCGATGGCGCTATACCACGGCTTGCCCCCTTGTTTCCGGCTTCCATGATACCCGGGCCGCCGCCTGTTATTACACCATATCCGGCATTGGCGATCTTCTCAGCGATCTTTTCGGCAAGCAGGTAATATTTATCTTCCGGCTTGGTGCGCGCCGACCCGAATATCGAAATGCACGGGCCGATCTTGGCCATCGTATCAAAACCATTCACAAACTCCGCCATTATCTTAAAAATCGCCCATGAGTCGTTGCTCCGTATTTCGTTCCACGGCTTTTGCTTCAGCCCTTCGTGGATCCATTCATCCTCACTATTGTATTTCTCTTTCGACATAATTATTTTACTTAAAATTTAAACAAACGGCGCCTAAGATAGTTCTTTTTTCAGAAAATGCGCTGTATAGCTTTTTTTGTTTTTTGTCACTTCTTCGGGCGTTCCTTTGGCGACAAGCTGCCCTCCGCCTTTACCACCCTCATAACCAATGTCTATGATGTAGTCGGCAAGTTTTATCACGTCCATATTGTGTTCGATGATAAGTACCGTATTTCCTTTATCTACCAATTTGTTGATAACATCCATTAACACACGGATGTCCTCAAAATGCAGCCCGGTGGTAGGCTCGTCCATAATATAGAAGGTGTTGCCTGTATCCTTTTTAGACAGTTCCGTTGCCAGCTTTATACGCTGCGCCTCGCCACCCGAAAGTGTGGTGCTTTGCTGCCCGAGGGTAATATAACCAAGGCCTACATCCTGTATCGTCTTGATCTTTCGATATATCTTTGGAATATTTTCAAAAAACGGGACGGCATCATCTACCGTCATGTCCAGCACATCCGAAATAGATTTCCCTTTATAACGTATTTCCAGCGTCTCACGGTTAAATCGCTTACCCTGGCAGGTTTCGCATTCCACGTAAACATCCGGCAGGAAGTTCATCTCAATGACACGCAGCCCGGAACCTTCGCAGGTCTCGCAGCGCCCACCGCTCACGTTAAAACTAAACCTTCCCGGTTTGTAACCGCGTATCATAGCTTCGGGTGTTTGCGTGAACAGCGAACGTATCTCGCTAAACACATCGGTATAGGTAGCCGGATTCGACCTTGGCGTACGGCCGATAGGCGACTGGTCGATATCAATAACTTTATCAATATGCTCCAGTCCTTCAATTTTTTTATATGGAGCCGGTTTTTTCACGCCGTTGAAGAAATGGGCGTTCAGTATCGGGTACAGCGTTTCATTTATCAGTGTCGACTTTCCGCTGCCTGAAACCCCTGTAACGCATATCAGCTTTCCTAAGGGCAGCTCTATCGAAACGTTTTTCAGGTTGTTGCCGGTAGCGCCTGTTAGCTTCAGGGTTTTGCCATTTCCTTCGCGGCGTTTTTTCGGTACAGCAATTTCTTTTTCGCCATTAAGGTAAGCCGCGGTAAGCGTATGTTCCTGCAGCAATTCTGCCGGGGTGCCCTTACTGACGATCTGCCCGCCGAAACGCCCTGCCGCCGGGCCGATATCAATTACATAGTCGGCACGCTCTATCATGTCTTTGTCGTGCTCTACCACAATGACTGAGTTGCCAATGTCCCTTAATTGCTCTAATGATTTGATAAGTTTTTCATTATCCCTCTGGTGGAGGCCGATGCTTGGCTCATCAAGGATGTAAAGTACACCGACTAATTGCGAGCCTATCTGTGTAGCCAGCCTGATGCGTTGTGCCTCGCCGCCCGAAAGCGTGCGCGAGCTGCGGTTGAGCGAAAGGTAATTAAGCCCTACGTCTACCAAAAAGCTGAGGCGCGCCTTTATTTCCTTTACGATCTCAGAGGCAATGGTTTTCTGTTTTTCAGAAAGGTTCTCATTCAGGTTTTCGAACCATTCAGCGAGGTCGGAAATATCCATAGCCGATAGTTCGGCAATGTTTTGGCCGTTTACCTTGAAGTACAGTGATTCCTTTTTCAGCCTTGAACCATGGCAAACAGGACATTCTACCTCATCCATGAACTCTTTTGCCCACCGCTTGATGGAAGCCGATCCACTCTCATCATGCTGGTTCCTGATGAAGCTTGAGATGCCTTCAAAGTCGATCTTGTATTCACGGTTCACCCCCAGCGTTTTGGAGGAAACAGTGAATTTCTCCTTTCCGCCGTTGAGTATCATCTCCATGGCTTCCGCCGAAATTTTCTCAATGGGGTCGGTTATCTTAAAATCGAATTTTTCGCCAATGATCTCTATCTGCTTAAATATCCATGAACTTTTATATTCGCCTATGGGCACAATACCACCCTTTTTTATGGAGACCTTAGGATCCGGTATTATTTTTTTGATGTTGATCTCGTTGATCACGCCCAGCCCGTTGCAATAGTCGCACGCACCCTTAGGTGAGTTGAACGAAAAATTGTTAGGCTCCGGGTTAGGGTAGGATATACCCGATGACGGGCACATGAGGTTACGGCTGTAATAACGTGCCTCGCCGCTTTCCTGCTCTATGACCATCATCACGTCCTCGCCATGGTACATAGCGGTCTTAATGCTATTGGCAAGACGGGTGTCAGTCTCAGCAGATGTGTCTACTGCCATACGGTCAATAACCGTCTCGATATCGTGCGTCTTGTAGCGATCCAGCTTCATGCCGCTCTCTATGTCTTTTATCTCGCCATCCACGCGCACCTTCAGGAAGCCCTGCTTGGATATCTGTTCGAAAAGCTCACGGTAGTGCCCTTTACGTGAACGTATTATCGGTGCCAAGATGGTAATGCGCTTCCCATCGAATTTCTCCACGATAAGCTCCCTGATCTGGTCGTCGGTATAGCTCACCATCTTTTCGCCGGTATTGTAGCTGTAGGCATCGGCACCACGGGCATACAGGAGGCGCAGGAAGTCGTATATCTCGGTAATGGTACCTACAGTCGAACGCGGACTTTTGCCAGTAGTTTTCTGCTCAATAGCGATCACGGGGGAGAGTCCGTCTATCTTATCGACATCCGGTCGTTCCAGGCCTCCGAGGAACTGGCGCGCATAGGCCGAGAATGTCTCGATATAGCGGCGCTGCCCTTCGGCGTAAATGGTATCGAAGGCAAGTGATGACTTTCCCGAACCCGAAAGCCCGGTAATGACCACTAGCTTTTCGCGGGGAATTATGACATCTATGTTTTTAAGGTTGTGGGCGCGGGCACCCAGTACTTCTATATATTCTGTAAATTCTGTAGTATCTGGCATAGCATTTTTGTGCAAACCGCAAAGTTACTGATTTTTGGGGAGAAGTAAAGTGGGAGCGAGGGATAAGGGAATGTTAAATTGAGATAGTTTTATTGGCGAAATTTCGCAGTTGATTGATGGTACCAGCAATAGTTATAGTATTTAACTACAAGATGAGTCATTTTTATTTACTTTTGAATTAACCAAACCAATAATTTTTAAGTATATCATGAAAAAAAGTTACGGAATTTGATAGGCGTTTCATTTGTAGCCGCCTCGTTGGCAACCGTAATTGCATGTTCGGAAAATTCAGACAGCAATAATTCCGAAAATAAAATTGATTTGAAATCAAGAGCAGCGTCGCCTGCTTATCTGAGTCAGATTCCATTTGTTATAGGCAGCGATACTCCTCCAGATGGCGCATTCATATCCCAGAATGACTTATATAAAAAAGTAGAAGATCCTACTGTTAAATGGACATATTTCGATAACCTATACAGTAGTTCCCTGCAGAATTCTATAAAACAGGATTTGTCGTACATTATTTTATGCAAAAAAGACCTTATAGGGTTAGTTAATGACGATCCTACAAACGCTACGCTGATTGCAGCTTTAAAAAGCATGTTGATAATTTGATAAATACAAATTACATAGGCTATACTGCTCTTTATTATGCGTTAGATGCTTTAAATAATACAGGAACCGAGGCTACGTATGTTAAGAGTAAAGCTGCTAAGATTGCGGAGTATGCTGCTAACGATCCTTTTCATCCTGATATGATTGATGCAGGCCCTACAGAGATAGGCGCTGATCTTTATGGTAAAATTGAGGATAATTACAATCACGTGTCTAAAATTGCTTCATTTAACTAGTGATAATGTAAGTTTATATATGGGGTCAAATCAAATAGATTTGACCCTTTTTTTATTGCTCTCCGCTAGCGCGAGCATCCTGCTCGTGCCGATAGGAGTAAACATCACTTATAACTAACTAATATAATTCCAGATATTTTTCTTTTTCCCCATTTCGATAAAAGCGTGGCGCAGTGCCGCATGCTCGGGTTTAGTCATAGAGGCATCGTCTTTCAGGAGTTTTAAGGCATGCTCGCGGGCCAGCATCAGGATATCACGGTCTTTTACCAGGTCGGCGATCTGGAGGTTGAGCACACCGCTTTGCTGTGTACCCATAATGTCGCCGGGGCCGCGCAGCTTCAGGTCGACCTCTGCAATTTCAAAACCGTCGTTGGTGCGGGTCATTGTTTCCAGGCGGGTTTTGGTGTCGTTACCCAGCTTGTGCCCCGTCATCAGGATGCAGTAACTTTGCTCTGCTCCACGTCCCACACGCCCGCGCAACTGGTGCAGCTGCGACAGCCCGAAACGTTCGGCGCTCTCTATCACCATTACGCTGGCATTGGGCACATTCACACCCACCTCAATAACAGTAGTAGCGACCATTATATTTGTTTTTCCGGCGGCAAACCGGGCCATTTCGCTGTCCTTTTCGGCAGGCTTCATTTTGCCATGCACGATGCTCACGCTGTATTGCGGCAGCGGGAAATCGCGCGAAATGCTTTCGTATCCGTCCATCAGGTCCTTATAGTCCATCTTCTCACTTTCCTGTATCAGCGGATACACAATGTAGATCTGGCGGCCTTTGGCAATCTCATCCTTCAGGAATTTCCATACTTTAAGGCGGTTGCTGTCAAAACGGTGCACAGTTTGTATCGGCTTTCGTCCCGGAGGAAGCTCATCTATTACCGATATGTCCAGGTCGCCATACAGGCTCATAGCTAATGTACGCGGGATAGGGGTGGCGGTCATCACCAACACATGCGGGGGGATGTCGTTCTTACGCCATAGCTTGCTGCGCTGCTCTACGCCAAAACGGTGCTGCTCATCGATCACGGCGAGCCCAAGGTTTTTAAACTGCACCTTATCTTCCAGCAATGCATGTGTGCCTATGATGATGTGAAGCTCGCCGCTTTCCAGCTGCTCATGTATAATTTTTCTTTCTGAAGTTTTAGTTGAGCCGGTCAGTATTTTTATATTGATCCCTAATGGTTTGGCAAGTTCATTGAGTCCTATAAAATGCTGGTTGGCGAGAATCTCTGTGGGGGCCATAAGGCACGCCTGAAAACCATTATCGAGCGCCAGCAGCATGCTCATCATCGCCACGATAGTCTTACCCGAACCCACGTCGCCCTGCAACAGGCGGTTCATTTGGGCGGGCTGGCCCATGTCGTTGCGTATCTCTTTGATAACACGCTTCTGCGCATTGGTAAGCCCGAACGGCAAATGGTTATTGTAAAAATCGTTGAAATAAGCGCCCACCTGCGTGAACGGATGGCCTTTTATCTTGTGCTTCCGTATAAGGTTCTTGGTGATCAGCTGCAATTGAATAAAAAACAGTTCCTCAAATTTCAGGCGGAACTGTGCACGGGCCAATATCTCCTGGCTTTTTGGGAAATGGATATTGAACAGCGCGGCATTTTTGGGTATCAGCTTTAATTCTTCTATAAGGGCAGGAGGGAGCGGGTCGGAAAATTTTGCCTGTGTTTCCCGGAACAGCTGCTGCATGATGTTGCTTACTACTTTGTTGGTAATGCCTTTCTGCGCTAGCTTTTCGGTAGAAGGGTAAAAGGGCTGCATGGCCGAACGCAGGCTTTGCTCATGCTCTGCCAGCGGTTCCATCTCCGGGTGGGCCATATTGAAAACGCCGTTGAACGAGCTTGCCTTCCCGAATATCACATATGGTGTATTAAGCTTCAGGTTCTCGCGTATCCATTTCTGACCCTGGAACCACACCAGTTCCATTTCGCCCGTGCCATCGGTAAAGGTGGCTACGAGGCGGGTTTTCTTTTCGCCTACGGTCTTTATATTGATTACTTTGCCCACAACCTGTACTTCCGCGCCGCTATTTTGCAGCTCATTGATGCGGTAATAGCGTGTACGGTCGATATAACGGTTGGGAAACAGGTGCAGCAGGTCGCCGTATTTATGGATGTCCAGCTCCTTACGCAACAAATCGCCACGTGCCGGGCCTACGCCTTTAAGGAATTCTATGGGAGTTTCGAGCAGGTTTTGCATAATGTGACCACGATGGGATTCAAACCGGTAACGTTCTGATTTCTAATCGCGTCAGGATCGAACCAGAGACCGCCTGCTTAGAAGGCAGGTGCTCTATCCATCTGAGCTACGCAATGATTTGTTTGTCGAACGAAGATAAGAAATTTTTATAAACGTACTATTCTTATCTTTACACCATGGAAAAACCCGTTTCAAAAGATCCGCTGCATGGCATAACGCTCAAAAAGATCTTGGAAGACCTTGTAGGCTTTTACGGGTTCGATACCCTTGGCGAGCTTATCAGGATAAGGTGCTTCAACGACAACCCGAGTATCAACTCCAGCCTTACCTTTCTGCGTAAAACCGAATGGGCACGAAAAAAGGTCGAGGAACTTTATATTAGGACGCTGCCTAAAATGAAATAGCCCTTTACCAGAAAAGACAAAAGGTTATTATTTTATTCTTACAGCATTATGATTCAGCGATTCCCTTCCATCTTTTAATGGAAATGGTAAAAAAGTACATAAAGGCTAAAAATACAATACCGCAAAATAACATAAATAATTCAGGGTTGTCTTTCATCCATGCTTCATAACCGGTTACAGGGGTTATTCGTTCCCCGTATTCATACACTGCCTGGTCTTCAACATAATCCAGTATCAAAAATCCTATAACAGGCAGTATCGAGGGAGTTATCCATAAAACAATATTAAGAATAATACCGCTTATTCCTTTTGATTTCCTTTTGGCAAAGAACCAAATAAGCAGTACAACAGCGATAACCAGCCACACGGTAATATAAAGTGTATCGCGGAAGCCACCCAACATAGAATTATAAGGAATAATGATCGAATATACCACATTGATTATCCCGGTTATCAGCGCTGTTACCCCAAAGGCTACCAGTGCTATAAGCCAGTTCCTTCCGGATGTCACCCTGAATGAGAAAATAAGCAACGACAATCCAAGCCCGAAATAGGCAAAGAAAAGCGCCAACCCGCCATTGGCATCCGGGCCGCTCCATGCCCCGGAGATGATTCCATACGAATTTTCAAGCTGCCTGAATGGTTCGTAATATTTAGGGTAGATGTAGGTATGCCCGTTTATGATCTTGATATTGTTTGATATTGTATCCAGGGATTGATAGTTTCTATAAGGGTCAGTTGGTTCGGTTTCTGCAACTACTTGAGTATAGTCATAATCATAATTATCGGCATAATCTACCGGGTTGTTGCCTTCCGGGTAGCTGTCGATACGTCCTATGGTGATATAGTTGGTAAAAGCCGGATAATCATACACGAGCTTTAACCATTCCGGCGGGGCGATATTGCTTTTTACGTTGTGTTCTTTCGCAATCTTATCAAATTCACGCATAACCCACAGCACCGAATCCTTACGGTTTTCTATAAGCCATTTCTTTACCCTGCGCTCGTTCAGGGAGTCTTTTACCATTCCCTGATAGGAAAAGTCGGTAACCGATTTGTTCATCAATGAATTCAGCGAATACTCCCTGCCGTCATACATAAACGTTTCGCGTCGTGTCCGGATGGATTCACCGTCTTTTTCTTCATAAATATATTCGCCTTCCTCAAAGCCCCCGTCTACAAACAGCGAAGCCATACTGATAATATCAATACGGCGCGAGAATTCCTGCTCGCTGAAGTAGCTTCTCTGGTGCATTTCGGACGCATACATGAACGAGAACACATACGAGCAATTGATGGTGCATAGTATAAACAACAGCAGGAACTCTTTGTATAGTGAAAGCTTGTTTTTTGGGTAATACGACTTGAAGGCATTGTTCCTGAAATAGAAGACAAGCCAGATGATGAGGACAAGAAGGCTTATGAATACCGAAAAGAAGATTACCAGGGCAGGTAAGGCATCAAAATAATATTCGTCGCCGGTTTTTGTAAAATCTACAGTTCCGTGAAAATATCCTAAACTGAAAAATATGATATGCAGCGCTATTGTAACAGCTATTACCGGGACGATCTTAAGGTTCCAGAGCAGTGGATGGCGCAGCAGCAGTTGGTTTTGTATTTGTTTGAACATGGTTTTGTTGAGATTAGGATACAAAAAAGCGTCGTGTGGAGTTGGAAATATTCCTGAAATAGGCAAGTGGCATTTCATTAGCGATAACAATTTTCATAAAGTCATGTACTGTTCTGTCGCTGGTAAACGTAGCTACATAGGTGCCGCCGTTAAATTGTAATGATACTAGGCCGTTAGCGCTCAATATCTCATTCAGCCTGCTTTGTTTCCATTCGCTTTCAAATTCTATGACAAGCTGCTGCTCTTCCGGCGCATCGCTATTTTCCGTACCGCGCAGGTTTTTTTGTACACCCTGTTTCAGGAAGATCACCTGATCCGATGTTTTTTCTACTTCATACAGCTGCTGTGAGCTCAGTATGATGCCTATAGGCCTGAATGGCGATTTGGCTATCGACCTGAAATCTTCTAATACCGTTTGCTGTGCCAGGATGTCGAGGTTGGCCAAAGGTTCGTCTATCAGCAATACTTTCGGCTTACGCAACAGCATCCGCGCCAGTTCGAAGCGCATCTTGTAGCCTGACGAAAGGTTCTTCCAACTGTGCTGCCTGAATTTTCGCAGCCCCAGCCGTGCTATGATAAGCTCGACAATAAGGTGGTTCTCTTCGGGCGGATAACCGTACATCGAGGCTGTAAATACGAGATTTTCACGCATAGGGCCCCGCCATGTATCAGTGCGTTGGGGTATGTACACCAGCTTGGTACGAAGGTCATAGCGATCTTCATACGGGAAGGCATAGTCTACCTTGCCTGATGTAGCATACAGTTCGCCACACAAAACACGCAGCAGTGTTGTCTTGCCATTGCCGTTCTCGCCTACAAGACCCACGATATCGCCGGCATACAGGTCGAGGTTTACAGGCCCTAAAGCAAAAGATGAAGGGGAGTATTGCTTTACTATTTGTTTGGCTTCAAGAATTTTTTCTCTTTTGGGCAGCTCTTTTCCGGATAAAAAAGCATACAGCTCGTCCAGCAATGCCGTGAACCGTTGTTTTTTATCAGGGCTTTCGGGAGCAGCATCCAGCCAGTCCAGGAAGGCGTTGGTTTTTTTATAGAATGCGACCGACTCCGTATCAAGCGTAAAGTCGATGATGCGCTTTACAACCAGACCGTAGTCTTCAAAGCGCAACAGGTCGCGCACTTCTTCAAATTGTCTTTGGAATTCGTTCATAGTTGGTAGTGTAGAATTCAAAAATAGTGAAGAAGCAGCTCCCTTTAACAAAAAATCTTCCAAACGGAAGATTTTTTTTATTGTGTTTCAACAGGGTTATTATTCTGTAACGGTGATTGTCCGTGTAATATAAAGGTTATTCTCCTGTAAAAACCGCAGCTCATAAGTACCTGCCGCTGTAGCGGTGAATGTATATGGCTTGGTTAGTGATGCGGTAGGGGTATCTGTACACTGGCAGCCAGAATAATCTACAAGCGCTACAATATTTTTAGGGAATGTAGTGGTTTCTACGAAGCGATTAAATGTCCCGCAGCTGTTAGCTACCCTGAATGTCACATTAAGTGTGATCGGCGTGTTTATTGTAGTGGTAGTTGGCCCGGTAACCTCCAGTGTGGTCATTTGCCCATTATAAAAGCAATAGTTGCTATGATTATCGTCAATACTACATGCAGTTACTGCTGATACTGCGATCAGGAATCCAATAAATTTCAGTTTAAGCGTTTTCATAAAAGTGGTTTTTTTTTGTAGATGATATTTTAGCGGATCGGTTGCGTGGTGAACAGCTTTTTTTAACGTAAAATTATAATGCTGAACCCTGCTTTAAAGCTTTGCCCTGCCGGTAAAATGGTAATGGCTTCTTTTTCAATCAGGTTGCCTGATGCATCGTGCGTATCAGCATAACCTTTCCATGGCTCAATGCATAAAAAAGGCGCATTTTCCATTGTCCATATGCCAAGGTGTGGAAAATCGGGGAACGCCACTTTCAGGAATGGCGTACCGTTCTTTGCAATTTCAATAGAGTTGGAGGTATGGCTTTTCAATATCAGCGCATCGTTTTTAAACAGATCGTAAGTAAGCGGCAATACTCTGTTTTCAACAGGTAATGTTATTGTTTTATCAGAAAGCAGGTTATTTTCAAGTTGTGTGCTTACAGGTTGTTCGTCATTTTCGAAAACCAGGCTGTAGTCTTTAAAGTTCCCGGGCATGGCAAAGGCAGGATGTGCCCCTAATGAGAACGGCATATCACCACTGCCATTATTGGTTACGGTATAATCGATACGGAGCGTTTTTTCATGCAGTGTATAAGCAAGCTCCAGTTCAAAATCAAAAGGATAGAGCCTTTTCGTATCATCACTAGCCGATAAGGAGAAAACAGCGTTGCTTTCGTCCTGACTTTTTACGGCAAAAATAGTATCACGGGCAAATCCGTGGCGTGTCATGGCATAGGTTTTCCCTTCAAAAAGATAGCTGTTGTTTCGTAATTCACCTACAATCGGGAAGAGTACAGGCGAATGTTTCCCCCAAAATGCAGGATCGCCTTCCCACATATATTCGTTTTCGGAATTGTCCTTTAAAGAGTTGAGTTCAGCTCCTTTAGGGTTGATTGTGGCAGTAAGCATGCCGTTGGTAATGGTTATGTCCACTTTATCTTATGTTGGTTTGCAAAGGCTAATTTAGGTAATTGTCAAATAATGGGCAACCAAATTCACACGCCTGTAACAATACATCGCGCAAATTGTTATCTTGCCATAACTTTAATTTTAGCCATGAAGAGATCATTATTGCTATTGTTTGTACTGTTTACCATAACCTGCACTGCCCAAAAAAAAGCCGAAAAGTTTTCTGACGAATACAGTTATGCACAGCAGCTTCTTAAAGATAAGAACTATTTCAACGCTGAAAATTATATTTCTGAAAATGACAAGCATTTCACCAAGCTGGAAAGGCTTGTACTGCAGGCTAACATTGATAACATTTTCAACAGGGCGGCGCAGTCGAATGAAAAAATAGTCCGTGCCCTGGATAAATTCCCTGACCAGATGGGTGACTCCCTGAAATTGAGCCTGAGGCGGCTGAAACATGCCAACCACGCGCGCCTTTTTCAATATACTGAAGCCAATGCTGTTGTGAAGGACATCCTGGCGACCCCTACAACGTATCTCGATGCTGCCGAAATAGCCGACTATTATAACATGGGCAATATTTGGACTTTGCTTTCGGGGCAGCCGAAGCAGGAAGTGATCGTAAGTGAGGCTACCTACATAAAAATGACAAGGGATAAAGCCCAGCTGACCAATCTTCCGGTAAAATCAGGAGAAGTAACTATCGATTTTATTTTCGATACCGGCGCCAACCTTTCTACAGTAACTGAAACTACTGCTACGAGGCTCGGTATGAAAATACTGGGCGGAAGTATAGAGGTAGGCTCCATTACCGGCGCTATAGTCAATGCGAAAATGGCGATATGCCCACAATTTACATTAGGAAGCATCACTGTAAAAAACGCTGTCTTCCTTGTGTTCCCTGATAGCGCACTTGCTTTCTCCCAAATAGAGTACCAGATAAACGGCATCATTGGATTTCCTGTAATTGAGGCCATGAAAGAGATACAGGTCACCCAGGAGGATGAATTCATCGTGCCAAAAAACAGGACACATAAAAGCGGGCAGGATATGGCGCTCGATTTCCTAACGCCTGTAATAAAAGTGAATGATGAGTACTATAGCTTTGACACAGGGGCGGTAAGCACTTCTTTATACACAAAATATTATGCAAAGCACAAAGCCGAAGTAGTTTCAGATTACCAGGAAACCGACCTGGATTTTGGCGGGGCAGGAGGGATGACCACCAAAAAAGGCTACAATATATCGATGCCTATAATTATCAACAAAAAACAGCTGACACTTGAAGGTGTACAGCTGTTTACTGAAAAAACCGATAGTGAAGAAAGTCATTTTTACGGAAACATAGGGCAGGACCTTATCAAGCAGTTCCAAAAAATGACCATTAACTTCAGTTCGATGTTTGTAAAATTTGACTAGCTAGGCACGGGAATCGTCCCTTGTTTTCTTTACTAGGCCAATGCCTGCTATAAAGAAGATAAGCCCAACAATACCGTATATGGCTGTTATTTTTATGTTCTGCTCGCCGGTTGAAGTATTTGCGAATACGTAAGCGGCATAGATAAGCCCGATGATCCCGAGAACGGTCAGGATGGCACCAAAAATTCTTTTTAGGTTCATAGTAAGTTGTTTAGTTAGTGTTTACAAATTTCATCCTTATTTAAATATAATGTTGGATGTTTGTAATAACATTAACATTATGAATCAATTTATTTCAAAGAATTCTGAAAGGCCTTGGTTTTATTGAGATTTGCGAAATTGCGTAGAATTATACTGACAAACGAAAAGCTAAATAAAAGTTATTTACTCTTAAACCGCTATGAAGGAATAAT
Source organism: Flavobacterium album (assembly GCF_003096035.1). Classification (NCBI taxonomy): domain Bacteria; kingdom Pseudomonadati; phylum Bacteroidota; class Flavobacteriia; order Flavobacteriales; family Flavobacteriaceae; genus Flavobacterium; species Flavobacterium album. The sequence goes on from NZ_CP029186.1 coordinate 2,868,498, forward strand.
TTAATTGCTGAAATTGCACCATGATTTGAACGGAAGTTTAACTCTTAAATTCCAAAGCTATGAAACTATTATATTTTCTTTTATCGATTTTTGCTGTAATGATCACAGGCTATCTTTTCATGAACGATTTTAATTTTGATAATATAAGTTTCAGCAACTATCTGATAACGACGCTGGCAATACTATTGTCTTCCTGTATAGCTGTAGGCTGCGTAGTATGGTTGCTTTCACAAAAAAGAAAGAGCTATTACAAAGGCATCATGACCATAAGGCAATACTACGATTATAAAAGCGCCCGTTAAGCACGGCAACGCTTTATAGAAAGCCCGGGAATGTAAGCCCGGGCTTTTTTTTGTACCCAAAAAATAAACCCTCAACTATTGCTGAGGGTTTTACCGACCTGCAAGGTTTTTTTAACCTTGTAGGTCTAAATTTTCGAATAATTATACCTAGAAGGTCTTTAAGACCTTGCAGGATTACAAATTATTGTTTTAATTCTTCACAAGGTCGCTTTGGTTCCTGAACACCAGTTCCCCGTCAAAGCTATCGAGCAGTATAATGCTGTCGGTCGTTACTTTACCGGAAAGGATTTGTTTCGAAAGCTCGTTCATCACCTCTTTCTGGATCACACGTTTTACAGGGCGCGCACCAAAGTCAGGGTCATAGCCTTTTTTAGCAAGGTAGTCGATCGCCTCGGGGGTAGCATCCAGCGTAATGTTTTGCTTAGCGAGTAACCTGGTTACTGATTTCAGCTGAAGTCCTACGATCTCCCTGATGTTATCGCTGCTCAACGGCGTGAACATCACGATATCATCAATACGGTTGATGAATTCAGGACGCACGGTCTGTTTGAGTAACCCAAGAACTTCTGTCTTAGCGGCTTCAATAGCAGTCTCGATATTGCCTTTAAAGTTCTCGAACTTCTCCTGTATGATGCTGCTTCCCATGTTGGAGGTCATAATGATGATGGAGTTCTTAAAGTCGGCTACGCGGCCTTTATTATCCGTAAGCCTTCCTTCGTCCAGTACCTGTAGCAGGATATTGAAGGTGTCCGGGTGCGCTTTTTCAATCTCGTCTAACAGCACTACAGAATACGGCTTCCTGCGTACGGCTTCGGTAAGCTGCCCGCCTTCATCATAACCCACATATCCAGGAGGCGCACCTACCAATCGGCTCACGCTGTGGCGCTCCTGGTACTCACTCATGTCGATACGCGTCATAGCATTTTCATCATCAAACAGGTACGAGGCAAGGGCTTTCGCTAACTCCGTTTTACCCACACCGGTCGTACCCAGGAACAGGAACGAACCGATAGGTTTCTTTTGGTCCTGCAATCCGGCACGGCTCCTGCGTACGGCATCACTTACGGCTTCAATAGCTTCTTCCTGGCCAACCACGCGCTTGTGGAGTTCGTCTTCAAGGTTAAGCAGCTTTTCGCGTTCGCTTTGCAGCATTTTGGTAACCGGTATGCCGGTCCATTTGGCGACCACTTCGGCAATATCCTCATGGGTCACTTCTTCTTTTATCAGGCTTTCGCCTTTGTGGCTTTCGGCTAGCTGGCTTTCAAGCGCATCCAGTTTGTCCTGTGCCTCCTTGATCTTACCGTAACGGAGTTCGGCTACTTTTCCGTAGTTGCCTTCGCGCTCGGCACGTTCGGCTTCTGCCTTAAAGTTCTCGATCTCGGTTTTGGCAGCTTGTATGTTATCCACAACATCTTTCTCGCTCTTCCAGCGGGCGTAGATCTCGTTGCGGTCTTCTTTCAGGTTAGCAAGTTCCATACCGAGCGATTTTAGTTTCGGCTCGTCGTTCTCACGTTTAATAGCCTCGATCTCGATCTCCAGCTGCATGATCTTACGGTCCAGCACATCCAGTTCTTCCGGCTTGGAGTTGATCTCCATACGCAATTTGGATGCCGCCTCATCCATAAGGTCGATAGCCTTGTCCGGAAGGAAACGGTTGGTAATATAGCGCTGCGATAGCTCTACTGCGGCTATGATCGCATCGTCTTTTATCCTTACTTGGTGGTGGGTCTCATATTTTTCTTTGATACCGCGAAGGATGGATATAGCGCTTTCGGTATCCGGCTCGTCCACCATTACCTTTTGGAAGCGGCGTTCGAGCGCTTTGTCTTTTTCGAAGTATTTCTGATATTCGTCAAGGGTTGTTGCGCCTATTGCTCGAAGCTCGCCACGGGCCAGGGCAGGTTTCAGGATGTTCGCGGCATCCATCGCGCCTTCACCGCCACCGGCACCCACAAGGGTATGTATCTCATCAATAAACAGCACGATATCGCCTTCGGCAGAAGTAACTTCCTTCACTACGGACTTCAAACGCTCTTCAAATTCACCTTTGTATTTAGCACCCGCTATCAGCGCACCCATATCAAGGGAGTACACGATCTTGCTCTTGAGGTTCTCAGGTACGTCGCCCTGTACGATACGGTGTGCAAGTCCTTCGGCAATAGCGGTCTTACCCACGCCGGGCTCACCTACGAGCATCGGGTTGTTTTTGGTGCGTCGCGAAAGGATCTGCAAAACGCGACGTATCTCCTCATCGCGGCCGATAACCGGGTCGAGTTTTCCCTCGTTAGCCAACTGGTTGAGGTTCTTAGCATATTTGTTAAGCGAATTATAGGTTTCTTCGGCGCTGGCAGAAGTCACTCTTTCTCCTTTTCGAAGTTCATCGATAGCTGCTTTCAGGCCTTTTTCGGTTACACCCTGGTCTTTTAATATCTGGGCTACTTTGCTTTTGGAAGCAAAAATGGCCAGCAGCAAATGCTCGATGGAAACAAATTCATCGTTCATTTTACGTGCAATGTTCGAGGCTTCGGTAAGGGCGGTACCTGCATCGCGGGAAAGTCCTATTTCGCCACCTAATACTTTCGGGAAGCCTTCTATAACCCTGTCCAGTACCTGGTTGAATATTGGGAGGTTTACATTAAGTTTTTTAAGAAGGAAAGGCGTTACGTTTTCGTCCACTTCCAGGATAGCTTTCACGATGTGCTCGTTTTCTATCTGTTGCTGGCCAAGGCTTTGGGCGAGTTGCTGCGCCCTCTGTATGGCCTCTTGTGATTTTATGGTAAAATTGGCAAAGTTCATATTCTAATTTATTTAAATTTGATAAGACTGTTTCAATTTCTGTTCCTTTAAGTAAAAACCGACAAATTGTCCTGAAGCACCAGTATTTATTACTAGTTTAGCAGACAAAATGTCTTAAAAATGTCAATATGGGCTTATTTAATAAAATGTTTGGCGAATCTGATAGTAAAGATACATCATCTTTGGGTGTAAAATGGAACAATTTAACGTCATCGCAACAGCTTGATGATATTATTCAGGAGTCGGCAGAGACACCCGTACTTATCTTTAAACACAGTACGCGATGTGGTATTAGCCGAATGGCGTTGAAGGGATTTGAGAGCGAATATGCAATCGAAGCTGATAAGGTAAAGCCCTATTTTTTAGACCTGCTGGAACACCGGGATATTTCGAATGAAATTGCCACGATCTTCCATGTCGAGCACCAGTCGCCGCAATTGCTGCTTGTGAAGGATGGCGTGGTTACCTATCATACTTCCCACGGCGACATTAATGCCGGGGAAGTGAAAGCAAAGTTGTAGAACTTATCGGTAGAACACATTTTTCTTTCAGCCTTTCTGTTAGGATTTATCTTTATAAATCAGGATTGTTTCCCCGGGTATTAATGGCTTTTAATACTTTAAATTCGGGAACTCATATAAACAAAACGCCCCCAACCGGGGCGTGTATTATTTTTTAAAAGATGGAATTATAACTCAGTTATTATTATCGAAAGAAAATCTTACATTAGTGCGAGATAATCTCTATGGATGAAAAAGCCTAATCTTAATTTAAATGCGAGGCCCCTATTTATAATAGTGATCTCAATACTGTTCTTTTTGTGTAGGCATACAGGCAATAAAAATAGTAATGACATTGCACAATTAACCACAAATATCAACAAAAACAAAGATTGTATAAAGGAAACCGGAGAACTGGATGCGGATAGTATTGCTTTTGACGGAATTTTGCAGGATGCATTAAAGTTAGCCGATAAAAATATAAGTAAAAATAATTTCTCTAAAAAATACAATGTCGTTTCAGAAGCGGATGGAAGTCCTATAGTGGAAGTTGAGATTAATTTAGGCTATCATTTTACAAAAACATTACAACACCTCGTAGTTCGGAGGAAAGACCCATCCACGGTTTATATTGACATTTTCTCTAAGCAAAATAAAAAGTTTAAAAAAGTGCTTTCGCATGAACAATGGGCGTTGGAATATACAAACGATACTATTCGGAATGTTAATGGTGACGGATATAAAGATTTTATAGTTAATTGGTATGGCAGCAGCGGATGTTGTCTCAAAGCATTCAGTAATGTTTATCTATTAAGGGCGGACAAGCAGACTTTTGCTAAGAACCTGGAGTTTATAAATCCAACCTTTTCGCCAGAAGAAGGTATTATCAGGGGTGTATGCTATGGTCAGCCGGGAGAAACGGAAATGTATAAATATAAATGGAATGGGGAACTGACCGATACTTTGGAATATGTCTCCTACCAAATAGATGATGCGGGAATTAAGACAGGAAAAGTTATCCTTTCTAATGGAGATTCATACAGCAAAAAGTATAAGGTCATCAAAGTATTAAATGCTGTCCCGCAAGAATATAGGAAGATCGGTGGCTATGACTGGTTTACGGGAAATGTTGTGATTAAACAGAAATATAAAAGCCCCTTTCGGGGCTTTACTCTTTTTACTTCTTATAAGGAGGCAGCAACTTACTGCACACTTCCCCAAAGCCTATCCGTACCTCGTCGTTCTCACAATAGCCGCGCATGATCACGCTGTCGCCGTCGTTGATGAACTTGCGTTCGGTACCGTCTTTAAGGGTTATTGGGTTCTTGCCGCCCCAGGTAAGTTCCAGCATAGATCCGAAGCTATCGGGCGTAGGGCCGGAGATGGTACCGCTTCCCATAAGATCACCACTGTTGATGCGGCAGCCATTTACGGTGTGGTGCGCCAGCTGCTGTGCCATGCTCCAGTACATATATTTAAAGTTCGAATTTGAGATCACGGTCTCTTCGCCGCCTTCCGGCTCGATAGCAACCTGTAGTTTTATGTCAAACGCGTGCGCGCCTTGCTGTTGCAGGTATTCCAATGGCTGCGGGTCGTTTTGCGAAGGCCCTTTGGTACGGAAAGGTTCCAACGCATCCAGCGTTACAATCCATGGAGACATGGACGATGCGAAGTTTTTCGCTAAGAATGGCCCAAGCGGCACGTACTCCCATTTTTGGATATCGCGTGCGCTCCAGTCGTTGAACAGCACCATCCCGAAGATATGCTCTTCGGCCTCTTCCACAGGTATTTGCTCTCCCATAACGTTGGCATCGGTAGTGATGAACGCCATTTCAAGCTCAAAGTCTACCAGCTTGGATGGGCCATATACCGGTTTTTCGGCGCCAGGAGGCAAAGTCTGGCCATAAGGGCGGTGCACCGGAATTCCCGAAGGTACTATTGTAGACGATCTTCCGTGGTAGCCCACAGGCAGGTGGAGCCAGTTGGGCAGCAGTGCATTTTCAGGGTCACGGAACATGATGCCTACATTGGTAGCGTGCTCACGGCTCGAATAAAAGTCGGTATAATCACCAATAAGCACCGGCAGCTGCATTTCGACATCCTCTATGTTGAATATCACCACAGCTTTATGGTCTTCATTATCTTTAAGTTCGTTATTGGTCGCATCAAATAGGTCGGCAATGCGGTTGCGCACCAGTCTCCATGTCTTTTTCCCGTCAGATATGAAGTCGTTTAATGTATCCTGCATGAACATATCGTCGGTAAGTTCGATGCCTTCAAAATAATTAAGCTGCTGGAGTGCGCCAAGGTCGATCGCATAATCGCCGATCCGCGTGCCAATGGTCACAACATCATCTTTGGTTATAAACACGCCAAAAGGGATGTTCTGGATTGGAAAATCGCTGTCTTTTGGTACATTAAGCCAGGATTTTCTGGATGGGTCATTTGCAGTTAGTGGCATATTCTAAGTATGTGTTTTTTTGTTTTATTGAATTATCAAATATAGTCTCCTCTGTCGTTTTACCAAACGTTTTTTTGTACTTTTGACAGCAAATTAACGAAAAATTATAAAATGCAACGCGACGAACAAATTTTCGACCTGATCCTGGAAGAGCAGGAAAGGCAGATACACGGACTGGAACTAATTGCATCAGAAAATTTTGTGAGCGACCAGGTGCTGGAAGCCGCAGGTTCTGTTTTAACGAATAAATATGCAGAGGGCTATCCCGGCAAACGCTATTATGGCGGATGTGAGGTAGTTGATGTTATTGAGCAGATCGCTATCGACAGGGCAAAAGAACTGTTCGGCGCAGAATATGTAAACGTGCAGCCGCATTCCGGATCGCAGGCTAATACAGCTGTATATGCCGCTATCCTTAAGCCGGGCGATAAAATATTAGGTTTCGACCTTTCGCACGGCGGACACCTTACGCACGGTTCGCCTGTTAATTTTTCAGGTAAATTATACAACCCTGTGTTTTATGGTGTAGAGCAGGAGACAGGCCGTCTGAATTACGACAAGATACAGGAAATAGCCGAAAAAGAAAAGCCCCAGGTGATCATCGCAGGCGCTTCAGCCTATTCACGTGATATGGACTTTAAGCGTTTCCGCGAAATTGCAGACAGCGTAGGCGCACTGCTTATGGCCGATATTGCTCACCCTGCAGGGCTTATAGCCAAAGGCCTTATGAACGACCCAATCCCACATTGCCACATCGTTACGACTACTACCCACAAAACCCTTCGCGGGCCACGTGGCGGTATGATCATGATGGGTAAGGATTTCGAGAACCCGTTCGGGCTGAAAACACCAAAAGGCGAGATCAGGATGATGTCGTCCTTGCTTGATGGCGCTGTATTCCCGGGTAACCAGGGCGGGCCGTTGGAGCATATTATTGCAGCTAAAGCAGTGGCTTTTGGTGAGGCGTTAACCGATAATTTCTTCCGTTATGCCATGCAGGTGCAAAAGAATGCCAAAGCAATGGCAGCAGCTTTTGTAAATAGGGATTACAACATCATTTCCGGCGGTACCGATAACCACATGATGCTTATCGACCTCAGGAATAAAAACCTTTCGGGTAAAGAAGCGGAGAACGCTTTAGTAAAAGCCGAAATCACGGTAAACAAGAATATGGTACCGTTTGATGACAGGTCGCCATTCGTAACTTCGGGTATCCGGGTGGGAACAGCAGCTATCACTACTCGCGGACTTGTAGAAGCAGATATGGAAACTATCGTGGCGCTTATCGACCGTGTAATAATGGACCACACCAACGAGGAGGTGCTGGAGCAGGTTGCTGATGAGGTAAACGACATGATGAGCGAAAGGCCGATATTCGTGTTTTAATTCATTCATGTAAAATTTTTTAAGTCCCAATTGTTTGGGACTTTTTTATTTCCCATAAATTAGGCCCACAAATATGGGAGATACACAAGGCAATTTCAGGAAAGTATATTTTGAGCACAGGATACTCGTGTATAACCTGGCGCTCCATTACGTGCTAAACATTGAGGATGCCGAGGAAATAACCCAGGATGTTTTTGTAAAAGTACACGAGTCGTTCGCAACATTCAAAAATGAGTCATCGCTGAAAACCTGGATCTACCGGATAACGGTAAACCAATCCCTTGACTTCATAAAGCGCCGCGACAGCAAAAAGCGGTTCTTTATCTTCGGAAGGAAAAGCACATCTGAAAAAGAATATATAAACCTTTCCAGTTTTGAACATCCGGGAATTGCTCTTGAAGACAAAGAGAAGTCAAAATTGCTTTTTTCGATCATCGACCAATTACCCGAAACCCAGAAGACCGCTTTCCTGTTATCAAAGCTCGAAGGCCTTGCAAACCCGGAAATTGCGGCTATTATGGAAACCAGCATAGGCGCGGTAGAATCGCTGTTGGTAAGGGCAAAAAAAACATTACAGGAAAAACTTGACGGAAAATTTGAAGGATACCGCAGGAAAAAATAATAAACAGCGTCTAAATGGATATGGAAAAGCAAAAATGGATAGAGGATGTAATTGATAGCGGCAGCAGGGTGCGAAAACTCGCTCCGCGTGACAGCCTTTTGGAAGCTATCGAAAGGAGGGTAGCCCCAGTTGCTGAGGTTCCGGCCAGGAAAGTCTGGATAGCTGCGGCATCTGTCGCCGTACTGATAGCGCTGAATTTTGCAGCTATCAAAGCGGCAGGCGATACCGGCACCGAAAAATCTTCAACAACCGAAACACCGCTTTATACTAATAACCAGCTTTATTAATATGAAAAAGACAACATTATTAGGGATAGGGATTGTACTCCTTTTAGTTATAAACGCTGCCACGCTGGGCTTTGTATACTTTAAGGCAGGCCCTCCGCCAAGGCATCCCGAACCAAAACAAGTCATTGCGGAGATGCTTCATTTTGATGAGAGCCAGCAACATCAATACGAGGAAAAGATTGCATGGCATCGTACACGCATCAATGAGCTGGATGGCAAGATCAGGAAAGCGAAAGAACAGCTTTACGAAACGCTTGCCGACAACAATTCCCTAAAAAAGGACAGCCTTACGCAGGTTTTAACAGAGCTGCATAAGGAAATTGAGGAAACACATTATAAGCATTTCAGCGATATAAAATCAATCTGCAAACCGGAGCAGCAGATTTATTATAAACAGCTTATACTTGATTTGCCTCACCTTTTTGGGCCACAGCACAAACCCAAGCATAAGCGTAATTAAATAAATTGGACTAAAGATTTAAAATGTAATTACAATGTAGTTATATTGTAGATTTATTGTTAATGTCCTTTTAATTAAGTTGTTATAGGTTTGTAGTTTCTTTATATTTAAGGTAAATACCTTACTTATGGAAACTTATTTTGTTGTTCTGCAACTGCCGGGCAGTACAGAACTTAAATTTGTAGATGGCAAATACAGCCCTGAAAATTTCTGGCATTATGCTGCTACCGTTATCGGTAATGGAAAATCGGATATCATATCTGTCAGGCAGGATACAGGAGTATCGGAAGAGTTGCGCAGCCACGCTGATTGCAGCAGGAAATTTGAAACTTACATATTATTTTACCTAATGCTTAGTAAAGACGAGATACGGGATAAGAACACAATCCTTCGTAAAATATCTGACCTGCTGAAGGTAGCCAACTACGAGTTTGTTATAGATGCGAATGACAATTACCAGCTTGTGATGCGCGATTATATGGATATGGATAACACGGATATCACAGGGCATTATTATGGAGGTACGCATTTATCGGCCTAATCCGGATGAGAGTTGAAAAGAAATGCTTTCCGTTACAAAATCAATTATGATTTGTGTGACACAGGCACTGTGTCTCTATGTAAACGTTAATTTCATATTGTCAATGCATCATACTTCGGACATCCGACATACAACTTCTACTGTAAAATTTTATATTACATTTTAGAATTTCTAAGCTGTAAAGTGCTAATTTTATAGCTATGGAAACGCACAGAAAAAAAGGCTTCATATTTAAAACCTACGAAGCCCCGTATATATCGCCATTCGACAAGCTTTTCGAGATATTTACAGAGCTGATTACCCATACTTCGGGCGATCTTGATGAAGCGATCGACTGGTTGCGGCAGCTTGACAAGGAGTACAAACTGACTGACGAAAACTACACCATTGATGATTTTATAGAAGACCTGAAGAAGAAAGGCTATATCCGTGAGGAGATAAAGCCGGACGGTTCGGGTGGGATGAAGATAACGTCTAAAACCGAGCGCTCCATTCGCCAGCAGGCATTGGAACAGATATTCGGCAACCTGAAACGCGCCGGGTCGGGCAGCCACCGCACGAAATATTCCGGCAGCGGGGATGAGCACACAGGCGAGTTCAGGGAGTACCGCTTTGGTGACAGCCTGGAAAGGATATCGCTTACCGAAAGCCTCCGCAACGCCCAGGTGAATAATGGCATCGAGGACTTCCAGCTCTACGAGAATGATCTTGTGGTGGAAGATTCCCAGTTCAAGGCTCAGATGAGTACCGTACTGATGATCGACATCAGCCACAGCATGATACTCTATGGCGAGGACCGCATCACACCCGCGAAAAAAGTCGCCATGGCATTAGCCGAGCTGATCACCACCCGCTACCCCAAAGACACTTTGGACATACTGGTTTTCGGGAATGATGCCTGGCCAATAGCAATAAAAGATTTGCCCTATTTAAATGTAGGACCGTATCATACCAATACAGTTGCCGGGCTGCAATTGGCAATGGATTTGCTGCGCCGCAAGCGCAACACCAACAAGCAGATATTCATGATAACCGACGGCAAGCCAAGCTGTGTACGACAGTCTGATGGTACGTATTATATGAACAGCAATGGCCTCGATGATTATATCGTGGACAAATGCTATACTATGGCACAGCAGGCACGCAAGCTGCACATTCCTATCACGACCTTTATGATAGCGCGCGACCCCTACCTGCAGGAGTTTATACAGCATTTTACCGAGGCCAATCAGGGTAAAGCATTCTATACCGGCCTGAAAGGATTGGGCGAAATGATATTTGAAGATTATGAGGCGAACAGGAAAAAGAGGGTGAAATAGATTATTAGACTTTTGGACATTAGATGTGGAATGAAAGAACCTGTTAAAGTTTTTGTGGTTGGAGAGTATTCAGTTCATCTGTATGAAGAAACAGGCTTTAATTTAAATGATCCTGCTGCATTTGGTTACGGTTACATTTATATAAATGATACTGGCTACAGGCCTGCATCCCTTATTGGTATACAGGTATTTACAAACGGTATAGTTATAGCATCATGTATTGTTGGTTCTGATGGAGGTGCCACAGGAATACATAATCATTCAGCAATTATCAGTCAAAATGAATTGATGCTTTGCTGTTCGGATACGGTATTTAAACTTATTATTCCTGATTTAAGCCTTCAATGGAAGACCATAGCAGACTCAGTGACATGCTTTGGTATATACCCTCATAAAGACGGCTATATTGTCCATGGTGAACTTGAAATTACATATCTAAATACATACGGACAAATAGTTTGGCAGGTTGGCGGACGTGATATATGGACAACAATCGAAGGAGCGGCTGATGACTTTAAAATTTTTGATAAATATATTATAGCCCGGGATTGGGGGCATAACAAATACAAAATAGATTTTAACGGAAACATAACTGATTATAACGAGAATAATATATGAACATAGAAAACATAAAAACATTAGGCGAATTAAAAAAAGCAGGCTACCAAAGCAAAAACATTAATGATGAGCTGCGCGGAAACCTGCGGGATAAAATAAAAAAAGGTGAGAAAGTATTTGAAGGTGTTTGGGGATTTGAGAACACCGTAATCCCTGAACTGGAACGCGCCATCCTTTCGAGGCATAACATTAATTTATTAGGATTGCGAGGACAGGCAAAAACCCGTCTTGCGCGACTGATGGTCAATCTGTTGGATGAATATATTCCGTTTGTGGAAGGCTCTGAAATCAATGACGACCCGCTACAGCCTATTTCACGCTACGTCAAAGAACTTATTGCCGAAAAAGGCGATGACACTCCGATAAGCTGGCTGCACCGCAGTGAGCGCTTTTACGAAAAACTTGCAACGCCGGATGTTACGGTAGCCGACCTGATAGGCGACATCGACCCGATAAAGGCCGCGAGCCTCAGGCTTTCCTATGCCGATGACCGCGTGATCCACTTTGGGATGATACCAAGAGCCAATCGTTGCATTTTTGTTATCAATGAGTTGCCCGATTTGCAGGCGCGCATACAGGTGGCCCTTTTCAACATATTGCAGGAGGGCGACATTCAGATACGTGGCTTCAAAGTGAGGCTCAACCTCGATATCCAGTTCGTATTCACTGCCAACCCCGAAGATTACACCAACCGTGGGAGCATCGTGACACCATTAAAAGACAGGATAGGCTCACAGATCATCACGCACTATCCGGAAACGGTGAAAATAGCCCGCACGATAACCGAACAGGAGGCCAATCTTGACGGCCGCCAGTCCGACACCATACACGTACCGGATCTTGCCCGCGACCTGCTGGAGCAGATAGGCTTCGAGGCGCGTAACAGCGAGTTCGTAGATTACAAGAGCGGAGTGAGTGCCCGTATGAGTATCACCGCTTTTGAGAACCTGCTGAGCACAGCCGAGCGGAGGGCACTAAGGGCAGGGGAGGACAGGACTACTATACGCCTTTCTGACTTTACAGGAATCATTCCGGCCATTACCGGCAAAGTAGAGTTGGTGTATGAAGGAGAACAGGAAGGCGCCGCCATGGTTGCTGAACATTTGATAGGCGCCGCTGTTAAGACTGTTTTTGCCGACTACTTCCCAAAAATAGAAAAGCTGGAAAAGAATGACGGAAAAAGCCCTTACCAGGAAATCATTGACTGGTTCTTTAACGAAAGCGGACTAGAAATGGAAGATGATGCTACTGATGCCGACTATCACAAATTACTAGACAGCATCATCCCGCTTAAGCAAATGATACAAAAATACCAGCCCGATACCCCGGCAGAAGACCTGTATTTCATGAAGGAGTTTATCCTCTGGGGATTGGCCGAAAATAATAAGCTGAGCAAAGACCGCTTTAGCGAAGGCTACCAGTTTAAGGATATTTACGGAAGCTATATCAGTAAGTTGTAAGTAAATCAAAAGAGTTAGCCACATATCATAAAAATTCCACTAATTAAACCGGTGAAATTTCTGTGATTCGTGGCTAATTTTTAATGCATTTCCCTGAGGAAAGCAGTATTTAAGCGTTGGCAACAAAAAAATAACCTATTTTTGCCCTAATTTATAATTGGGATGGAAGATAACTTTAAAATGATTGCCAAAACCTTTTTTGGTTTTGAAGAAATACTGGCCAAGGAACTGCAAATGCTGGGCGCACAGGATGTGGAGCAGGGCGTGCGTATGGTAAGCTTTAAGGGAGATAAGGGTTTTATGTATAAAGCTAATCTCGCCTTGCGTACTTCACTTAAAATACTGAAGCCCGTTTACTTTTTCCGGGCGTATAATGAGCAAAGCTTATATAAAGGGATAATGTCGATGGACTGGTCTAAGTGCCTTAATGCCAACCAGTCATTTGTAATTGATGTAACCCTGCATTCCGATCATTTTAATCATTCGCAGTTTGTTGCGCTCAAGGCAAAAGATGCTATCGTAGACCAGTTCCGTGAACGCTACGGCAAAAGGCCGGATATCGATAAAGACCACCCTGATGTACGCATCAACATCCATATCCATGCCGACCAATGTTCGGTAGCGCTTGATACTTCCGGTGCTTCATTGCACCATCGCGGCTACAGGACAGCAACCAATATTGCACCGATCAATGAGGTGCTGGCTGCAGGAATGCTGCTGCTTTCCGGCTGGGACGGTCAGGGTGATTTCCTCGACCCGATGTGCGGCAGCGGAACAATCCTTGCCGAAGCTGCCATGATTGCCTGTAATATCCCGGCCAACATTAACCGTAAAGAATTCGGTTTTGAAAAATGGAACGACTGGGATAACGACTTGTTTGATAAGATAGTCGATTCTTTAATGAAAAAAACAAGGGAATTCCATTATACCATAAAGGGTTACGACAAAGCGCCATCGGCAGTAAATAAAGCTAAAGATAATATCATTAACGCCAACCTTGACGAATATGTAACCGTTGAGCAGCTTAATTTCTTTGAAACCGAAAAAGAAACCCGCGGGCCACTGCACATGGTGTTCAATCCACCGTATGGCGAAAGGCTGGACATCGATATGGAGCGTTTTTACCGCGAAATAGGCGATACCCTGAAACAGTCATATCCGGGTACCAACGCATGGTTTATAACCGCCAACCTTGAAGCGCTTAAATTCGTAGGCCTGAAACCGTCGCGTAAAATAAAGCTCTTCAATGGCAAGCTCGAAGCCCGCTTGGTAAAATACGAAATGTACGAGGGTAGTAAGCGGACAAAATTCCAACGTGAGGAGGAATAATTATTCAGATTGTAGATTTCAGAATTCAGAATTCAGATTGAGCTTCACTCTTGCTTGAATAACAAAGCAGTGTATTCCTTGAATGAAAATAAACAAACACCATGAACAAAAAAGCAAAAGCATTACTATATAATTTCCTTGGATTTGCCCCATTTTTCCTTTTGGGGTGGTACCTTATTGGGAATTTTACAAACCTCACCGGATTTTGGATACCGGCTACTGCCATGGTTGCCTCTACCATACTCGCGCCTAAATTCCAGGTAGCAAAATACATGGGCGAAGAAAAGATTTTTATGAGGTGGCTTTTTGTAAAGGGAATCAAAGAGGTGAAATAATCCGGTCATTGCTATTCGTAAAAAATACCTATTCGTTTAAAATAGTTTGCCCGAAATAAATCCTACCGGTAAATCCTATATATTTGGATAAACAATTTTATGAAAACCATCTTCTTATTCATTGCGTTGGCTCTTAGTACTGTAGGGACAGCACAAAAGATTCCTGCAGATAAGCAACTTTACGATGTAAACATTTTCAGGTGGGCAAAGGGCAATGAAGGCGAGCTGACCGATAAGATCGTACTCATCAATGCCGATGGCAGTGTGACTTTCAATGGGGAGGAACATTTCAGGCAGCTTGACATGAATGCTGTAACAATTGGTTTTAATAAATTTATTGAAGGTGAAAAGATTGAGAAGCTGCCTGCTTACGGTGAAGATGAAATGACCGAAGGCTATAATCCTGAGCCGGGTGAACAGGCTTTGCATATCACGGTAGTCAGAATGCAGGATTATCTCAATGATAAGGATAACTATTTGTACCCGGCAGAATATTTTAAGCTTATCGTGATCCCTGTCAGCGAAACACCCACAGCACTTTATAAATACTTAAGCCCCAATGTGGTTAATCCACTGAAGGACATGCTTGAGGACTAACCGCCCAATGACGCTATGAGAAATTATTATATAGTATTCTTTCTGTTCTTATTATCTACCATTTCTTACTCTCAGGTGAAGGGCGACCTTGAAGTGGGCATAGGTATTGGGTACAACATGGCGACGATAAACGAGCCTGATGATTTTAATGATGTATATTCAAACAATAACAAAAACTTTAGTGTTTCTGCTGACTACAATTTTTCGAACCGCTGGAGCCTGAAAACCAAATTGATTTATGATACGAAAGGCTGGGATCAAGGGCCTCTGTATTTTCGTGGCGGAAGGCTTAGGGGTGCTAACGTAGACCTGCATTACCTTACTGTGCCGCTGATGCTCAACTGGCATTTTGGCGGCAAGCGCAATTGGTACCTCAATTTCGGGACCTATGCAGGCTACCTGATGGCTGCAGGTGAGAAAACTTCTAACGCCGATATTACTGAAGCTTTCAGGAAAACGGATTTTGGGTTAACCTTTGGTATCGGTGCCAAGATACCTGTAACAAAATACTTCAAGATCTATATTGAATATGATTTCCAAAACAGCTTTAACAGCATTTATAAAGACAGCACTATCCCTGAAGTCAGGAACATAAGGAGTGCTATTAATGTAGGGGTGAACTTTTTGGTGTTGTAAAAGTAGCGACACATTTTATGTGTCTCTACTATCAAAACAAAACGGGAACCTCTCAGTTCCCGTTCTCAAATTATTTCTTTAAATACGTATCAAAATACTCCGCGATCTTCTGGTTTAGGTGAACCCTGTCCTTGCCGCGCACGTTGTGCTCATGCGTAGGGTAGAGGAAGTAATCTACCTGTTTGCCTGCCGCTATGCAAGCCTGTATGAATTCCATGCTGTTTTGCTGTACCACTACAGGATCCTGCGCACCGTGTATCATCAGCAGCCTGCCTTTCAGTTTTGCTGCTTTGCCTATCAAGCTGTTGCCGGCATAACCTTCAGGGTTTTCCTGAGGTGTATCCATATAGCGCTCGCCATACATCACTTCATAATATTTCCAGTCGCATACCGGGCCGCCCGCAACGCCTACCTTGAATACATCGCTATGGTCAAGCATCAGTGAAGTAGCCATAAAGCCGCCAAAGCTCCAGCCATAAACACCGATCCTCTCGGCATCTACGAAGGATTTGCTTTTGAGGAAATCAACGCCTTTCATCTGGTCGGCCATTTCGTTTACGCCCAGGTTGCGGTGTACCACATGCTCAAAATCGCGCCCACGCGCATCGCTGCCACGGTTATCCAGGGTAAATACCACATAACCCTGCTGTGCCATATAATAGTCGAACAAGCTCGCGCCGCCGAGCCATTCGTTCGTAACCAGCTGTGCGTGCGGCCCACCGTAAACATATACCATCACAGGATATTTTTTACCGGCATCAAAATTTGCCGGATAAATAAGCCTGCCGTTCAGCGGTGTTTTGCCATCGGCAGAAGTGACGGTTACCAACTCCATTTTAGGGAGTACGGTCTTGCCTTTATAAGGGTTCTCCGCATTCAGTATCTCGGTTAATTTTTTGCTTTTCAGGTCGGTTATGGCAACCTTGTTTGGCGTTGTAGTGCTGTTGTAACTATCCAGTACCAATGTCCCGTCAGTGCTTACGATGGCGTTGTGCGTGCCATTAGCAGTAGTAAGCGGAATGGTTTTTCCTGAGCTTAACTCTACCCTGTACAATTGCCTTTCCAGTCCGTTATCTGCCGTTCCTATGTAGAATGCGTTTTTAGCATTGGCATCAAAACCAAGGAGATCCTGAACAACCACGTCCAGGTAGCCAAGGCTTTTCAGCTGCTTGCCGTCAGTGTTATAAAGATACAGCTGCTCGAAGCCGTTCTTTTCGGTGCGGTATAAAAACTGGTCGTTATGCCCCGGTACGAAAGTAAGGTCATGAAGCGGCTCTACATAAGTAGTGGCTTTTTCCTCAAATAATGTCTTTACGAAATTACCCGTAGCAGCATCATACTTGTTCATTTTAAGGTGGTTTTGCTCACGGTTCAGCACGCCTACAAATACAAATTTGCTGTCAGGCGACCAGGTAACGCAGGTAAGGAACTGCTCTGCAGGGCCTTCTGTTTTTAGCGTAATTTTATTTCCTGAAGCAATGTCATAAGCTACAAGCGTCACTTCTTCGCTTTTCATGCCCGCCATAGGATATTTAATGTTCTTGGTTTCAGCGATACGCGCGTCCCATTGCACAAGGGGGTAATTGGCCACCATGGTCTCGTCTTTGCGGTAGTAGAGCAGATTGCCGCTGTCCGGGCTCCACCACATCCCTTTGTTGATGCCGAATTCCTGGCGGTGCGTGTAGTCGCTGCCGTTCACAATGCCTTTGTCAGTATCATTGGTAACGGTTTTCTCAACTTTACCGGATAGCATAATATTATTGTCATTTAGCCATGCGACAGTAGTTCCGTCCGGTGAAAGCACCTGGTTTTTTGCATCGGCAGAAATAGCAACGGCACTTTTCACTTCTTTTTTGTCGGCATCAAAAAGCACAAGGTACATTTTGTTTTTGCCCGATACCTCAAGCTGCAGCGTACTTTTATCCTTCCACTGATAATTATATGGGAAGATCTGCATTACAAATGTTTCGTCCGGGAATTTGCTTTTCAGGGCAGTAGCTAGTTCTGTTTTTGTCACAAGGGTCGTCTCTTCCCAGTTACCAGCCTCGCTGCGCTGCATAAGGCTTGCATAGTTATCACTAAGGTAGGTTATTGCCTTGGTGTCCTTGCGCCACAAAGGAGATACAAGGCTTTTCGGGGCAAATTCCTGGTACTGGCCCGATGTTGCCTGCTTTAAGGTAAGATTTTGTTGTGCGGTGGCAGCCATTCCCGTAAAAAGGAACAGCAGTAAAAGTTTTCTCATACGTTTGTTTGTTGTTTGTCAGGCGAATTTAAGGAAAGTATAAATGTGCCGTATATTATAATAGTAATTAGTAGCCGTTTTTGTAAATTCGTTTCACAATTCAGCAATATTCTACAGGAGTATCTACAAGCGCATGAAAAACATTGATGACCAGACCCTGGCGAGGGAACATTTAGCCAACGAAAGGACTTTCTTAGCATGGGTACGCACCGGCATCGCTATAATGGCATTTGGTTTTGTGGTGGTAAAATCCTCGATTTTTGTTGATAATGATGGCCTTCCGGAAGAAAGTATAATTCCCGGTGAATTATTTACTGTTATCGTAGGTATTATGCTCGTGGTTTCAGGCACATTGATGTCAACCGTTTCCTATTTTAGGTACCGCCAAACCAAAAAACAATTGCGCCGTGGCATTTACCATCATTCATCAGCTTTGCTGGCTATGATCGCGGCAGGTGTATTACTGGTAAGTATATTGCTGATTGTTTATCTGTTAAGGACTTTGTAAAAGCTATTCGAACCTTTTATAATTCTTCGCCCAATAATCTTTAAAGAATGCTGTTTCATTCTGGTATTTTGCAGGTACTTTCACCATTTGCTCCATGATGCGCTCATTTTTACCTTCAATTTTATAAATGGTAACGCCCATAGCATAATCAGCATCACGGCAGGTAACAACAAAAATCCGTGCTATGGACTTAGCTTCAAAATTGTCAATGTAGAATAACTCGCTTCCCCACATACCTCCGGCACATCCCATTCTATGATTGCTGTAAAAATATTTCGTTCCCTCCAGTCTTTCAGATGAAGGGAAATCGCTGAAGTCTTTTATTTCCCTGAACGTGTCAGTTTTGCGGTCAAAAATGATCAATTCCTTTACACCGCCTACATTACTAAGTTGGTTTAGGCTGATGTCATTTATACTGTCCCTGTCAACGTCTTCAAATTCAAAACCATTGCCCGCAAAATTGGGATGCGTGTAAATGGTGTCGCCTTTATAAAGAATGCGTAAAGGCAAGTTGTTATGGCTGCCCGGATAGCCTTGGATTACAGTATACATTGTTCCCTCTATAGCAAGCGAATCAGTAAGATATTCAAGAGAAGGTTTTTGTGGCTTTATACCTTTTGGCTCACTGATAACGATCTTTTCCGACTTTTGGCAGCTTAAAAAACAGAATACTAAGGCGATAGAAAAAGGTTTCATAGGAAGGCGGTTTGTCTGATAACAATATAAGCAGAATTATTATTGTATAGATTAAAAATAAAAACCGGGATGTTCGTCCCGGTTCAATATCTTAAATAGAAATGTGTTAAACAACTTCAGTTTTCGCTAAAACCCCAACCTGTTCCATACATTCTCTCATTATAGTATAAGTCCTTTCGATATCATTGTCAAGGCCGATAGAGAAACGGATCAACCCGTCGGTAAGGCCCATTTCCATTTGCTCTTCTATCGGAATCTCGCTTGAAGTCGACGTGCCCGGCGCGCTGAATAGTGTTTTATAGAAACCAAGGCTCACGGCAAGGTAGCCAAGGTTGCGCTCCTGCATCAGTTCCATCAATTCATTGGCTTTGTGAAGGTCACCTGCATCAATGGTCATCATACCACCAAATCCGTATTCAGGGTTGATCATGCTTTTATATAATTCATGGCTTGGGTGGCTTTCCAGTCCGGGATAAACGGTTTTCAGTCCATCCTGCTCAAAACGCTGTGCAAGGTACATGGCGTTGTGGCTGTGCTGTTTCATACGGATGTGCAGTGTACGGAGGTTTTTTAGTATGCTTGCCGCACGCAGGCTGTCCATTGTCGGGCCTAAAAGCATGCTGGCCCCGTTGTTTACATTACGCAGCTGGTCGATGAATTCCTGGGTACCGCAGGTAACTCCACCCACTGTATCGCTGCTGCCGTTTATGAATTTTGTAAGGCTGTGGATCACAACATCAGCACCCATTTTTGCCGGGGCAACCGAAAGCGGGGAGAAGGTGTTATCTACCACAAGCTTCAGGTTGTATTTTTTAGCGATTTTAGCAAGGCCTTCGATGTCGGCTACTTCAAGCAGCGGATTGCTCACCGTTTCGCAGTACAATACTTTTGTGTTTGGCGTGATAGCTGCTTCTACAAGATAAAGTTTGGTAATGTCTACGAACGATGTGGTAATACCCAGTTTTGGCATGAAATTTTTCATGAAGGCATAAGTCCCGCCATAAATAGTGCGGCTGGATACAATATGATCTCCCATTCCACATAGTTGTAATAAAACAGGTGTAATGGCTCCCATTCCCGAAGCAGCTACATTGGCGGTTTCGGTACCTTCCATTGCAGCAAGTGCCTGGCCTAAATACAGGTTGCTTGGCGAAGCATGGCGGGAATACAGGTAACATCCTTCGGCATTGCCTTCAAAGGCATCGAACATGGTTTTTGCCGAAAGGAAAGTATAGGTTGATGAATCGGATATAGATGGGTTTACGCCCCCAAATTCTCCAAAATATTGCAGGTCCTGGATATTGTCGGCGGGATTGAATGTTTTCATAAGACGAATTTCATTGTATTAAAAAGTCAAAGAGACATATTTGTAAACTTAAAATCAAACATAGTTGGATAAATTAGTTTTATTTTCTATAATTTTGATTTTAAACAGAAGAATATTTTAAATAGATAATATAATTTTAAATATTCCAGAAAAATTTTCACATGGCTTTAGATGCAACCGATAAAAAGCTGCTCCTTCTTTTGCAGGAAGACAGTACACAGACTACAAAACAGCTTTCGCTTAAGCTTAATTTGTCTGTTACCGCAATATATGAACGTGTCAAAAAACTCGAGCGCGAGGGGATCGTCAGCAAATATGTGGCATTAGTTGACCGCAATAAGGTCAACCGCGGGTTCGTAGTTTTTTGCCACCTGAAACTCATACAGCATACTAAAGAATACCTGACCAAATTTGAGCATGAAGTAAAGCAGCTCGATGAAGTCCTGGAGTGCTACCATGTCAGCGGCGACTATGATTATATATTAAAGATATATGTGGCGGATATGGAAGCCTACCGTGAATTCATGGTCACAAAACTGACTACACTGCAGCACATCGGCAGCACACACAGTACGTTCATGATAGGCGAGGTGAAGAATACTAATGTGATTTCGGTGTAAAGGCCTCTCACTAGCCCTCTCCAAAAGAGAGGGAGAAGCTGCACTATACTGAAATCTTTGTGTAATAGCTAACAGAACACTATATTTGAGATACCAAAAAACAAATTATGAAAAAAATAATGATAGCAATCATCCTGTCAGTTACTTCGTTGGCATTCGCCCAAAAAGCACCGCAGGTACAAATAGAGCAGGGTACAATTGAGGGAGTACTTCTCTCGTCGGGCATACAAAGTTACAAGGGGATACCGTTTGCTGCGCCGCCTGTGGGGGAACTGCGCTGGAAGGCACCGCAACCGCCAAAAAGCTGGACGGGAGTACGCAAAGCCACTGAATTTGGCAACAGGCCGATGCAGAAACCAATATTCAGCGACATGAACTTTCGCAGTGCAAAGGTAAGCGAAGACTGTCTTTACCTTAATATATGGTTGCCTGAGAAAAAAGAGAAGGAGAGTGAGAAATTACCGGTGCTGGTCTATTTTTATGGCGGAGGATTTGTAGCGGGAGATGCATCGGAATACCGTTATGATGGCGAGAGTCTTGCTAAAAAAGGAATTATAACAGTAACCGTGAATTATCGTTTGGGAATCTTTGGGTTCTTTTCGCATCCGGAACTTACAAAGGAATCACCTAATCATGCTTCGGGTAACTATGGCCTGCTCGACCAGAATGTAGCATTGCTATGGGTAAAGAAAAATATTGAAGCCTTTGGCGGCGACCCGAACAGGATAACCATTGCGGGTGAGTCGGCAGGGTCGATATCCGTGTCGGCACAAATGGCATCACCTTTGTCGAAAAACCTTATAGCAGGTGCCATAGGGCAGAGCGGCGCCATGATAGCGCCTACAGAGCGCGTTGTGCCTTTGGCCGAGCATGAAAAGATAGGCGCTGCTTTTGCCGAAAAGATAAAGAAAGGCTCACTGGCCCGGTTGCGCGCCATGCCGGCGGATCAGCTTCTTGAAGAAACGTCGAAGTGGGGTGTTTTCAATACTGAAGCAACTATAGATGGCTATTTCCTTAAGAAATCTCCTGTAGAGGTATTTGCCGCCGGCGAACAGGCTAAAGTGCCTTTACTTGCAGGATGGACATCTGCCGAATCATCCTACATGGGCTTTATGGAAGGGCAATATCCTAATCCTGAAAATTATGTAGCACGCCTAAAAGCTGTCTTTGGCGATAAGGCAGAAGAAGTTATGAAACTGTATCCCGGCAGCACACAGGAAGAAGTAATAGCATCGGCCACAGCATTAGCATGCGACCAATTCATTGTTTTTGGTACCTGGAAATGGCTCGATGCCCATCGCAGGACTTCCGGCCAGCCTGTATATGCCTATATTTTCTCCAAAGCCCGTCCGACAGTACCGGGCGAGAAGGCAAAAGATAATATGCCGCCGGCACTTCCCGGTGCAAACCATTCTGCCGATATTGAGTACCTATTAGGCAACCTGACTACCAATAAAGTTTATAAATGGCGGCCTGATGACTACAGGGTTTCACAAACCGGCGTGGATTACTTCGCGAATTTTATAAAGACCGGCGATCCTAACGGTAAAGGCCTGCCTAAATGGCCTGTAAGCAAGGGTGAAGGGGAAATGAGTATTATGGATATTAGTGTGCAGCCTAAGGCCCATACAGAAGAACACAGGGAAAGATATTTGTTTTTGGATGGGTATTTTAGCGGGAAGAAATAACTATACTTTAAGGTTCTTGCTTCTTGAAGTCACCCCACTCCTAACAAGTGACAATTATAGACTGTAGAATGAAAAAATAATGGTAACTATATACCAGTTAGGACTGAAAAATAATTTGCAGTAAAAACCTACATTATAGATTTTTTCTATCAAACGCTTGTTTAACTAAGGATTTATTTTTATATTTGGGAAAATTTAAAAATAAAGACAAATGAAAAAATTAGAAAATTTATCCTTGACCGATGTGAAAACATCATTAGATTTTGCAAGAGAATTAAAAGCAGATGCAATTAAAGACTCGAAATTAATAACGAATGAAGCAACTGTGGATGGGCTTACAAGACTTGAAGAAAAGCTCCGTTCACACATGTTTTATCGTGTTAATGCATTAAGGTACTATGAATAAGGTGAAAATATTAACAACAAAAGCCACTCAATTAGGGTGGCTTTTTTAATTCTTTAAAATTATGGAAGAAAAAAAGTTTGACCCAAACAACCCGCTTCGCAAAGTCTCTGACTTTGTGGAGGTGTTAGTATGGCCGCCCGAGTGAAGCCTGCGTGAGGGATAGAGCCGATATCCTGCGGAGGAACGGAGCAGATAAAGGCGAAAGCCCGGCCACTGCATCGGCCAAAAGCTGGGGTGTGGCACGCCCGAATAAACGGCTCTCAAATTCCTCTTTTTTCATTGGCATATAAATCAGATTGCCTAAATTTGCGTGACAAATT
The DNA here is from genome assembly GCF_003096035.1 of Flavobacterium album. Lineage (NCBI taxonomy): Bacteria > Pseudomonadati > Bacteroidota > Flavobacteriia > Flavobacteriales > Flavobacteriaceae > Flavobacterium > Flavobacterium album. The sequence continues at coordinate 2,891,954 of NZ_CP029186.1, forward strand.
TTCAAACAACAAAAAAATATACCATGAGTTCATTTGATGTAGTCGTTATAGGTTCCGGCCCCGGCGGTTATGTGGCAGCAATCCGTTGCGCACAATTGGGTTTCAACACTGCTATTGTAGAAAAATATCCAACCCTTGGCGGCACCTGCCTTAATGTAGGCTGTATCCCTTCTAAGGCGCTGCTCGATTCGTCGCACCATTACCACGATGCTACATCGCATTTTAAAGAGCACGGCATCGATATTGCCGGCGAGATAAAAGTCAATTTTGAGCAGATGATCGCGCGCAAGCAGGGTGTTGTAGACCAGAACGTTACCGGCATCAAGTACCTGATGGACAAAAATAAGATTACCGTTCTTGAAGGCATAGGTTCTTTCGAAGATGCTACTCACATTAAGATAACTAAAGCGGATGGCGCATCAGAAACGGTTGAAGCAAAATATACTATTATTGCTACAGGTTCAAAACCATCGTCATTGCCATTCATTAAAATAGACAAAGAAAAAATAATCACTTCTACCGAAGCCCTTAAGCTGAAAGAGGTACCGAAACACCTTATCGTTATTGGCGGCGGCGTTATCGGGCTTGAGCTGGGCCAGGTGTACCTTCGCCTTGGCGCGCAGGTTTCGGTGGTGGAATACCTTGACCGCATAATACCGGGAATGGACGCAGGCTTATCAAAAGAGCTTACTAAAGTGCTTAAAAAGCAGGGCATGAAGTTCTACACGTCGCACAAAGTGAAGTCAGTAGAGCGTTCTGGTAAAGGTGTGCAGGTCCATGCTGAGAACGCCAAAGGAGAAACAATTACCCTTGATGGCGATTATGCATTGGTATCAGTAGGCCGCCGTCCATATACTGACGGGCTTAATGCTGAGGCTGCCGGAGTGAAAATTACCGAAAGGGGACAGGTTGAAGTGAATGATCACCTGCAAACAGCTGCATCTAACATTTACGCTATTGGCGATGTCATCAAAGGTGCAATGCTTGCCCACAAAGCAGAAGAAGAAGGCGTATTTGTTGCTGAAACTATTGCTGGGCAAAAACCGCATATCGACTATAACCTGATACCGGGCGTTGTTTACACATGGCCGGAAGTTGCTGCTGTAGGCAAAACCGAAGAGCAGTTGAAAGAAGCAGGAGTTGAGTACAAATCAGGCAGCTTCCCGTTCAAAGCGCTTGGACGCAGCCGCGCGAGCATGGACACTGATGGTTTCGTAAAGATACTAGCCGATGCCAAAACGGATGAAGTATTGGGCATCCACATGATCGGCGCACGTACAGCCGACCTCATCGCCGAAGCAGTAACAGCTATGGAATTTAAGGCATCTGCCGAAGATATCTCAAGGATGAGCCACGCACACCCAACGTATGCCGAAGCCGTTAAGGAAGCAGCGCTGGCGGCAACAGATAACAGGCCGATACATATATAAGTATTTTGCTTAAAATAATGAAACCCATCTGAAAGGATGGGTTTTCTGTTATATTTATTTTTCAAATTCATAAAATCCTTCAGGATCCCACTTGTAAAAATTGTCAATGATAGTATAGAAATCTTTACGACTGACATTTTGAGGTAGTATTTCCTTAGAAGTAAAAGAATTAAAAAACAGCCTGTAATCAGAAACATAATCATTGAATTCTTCGTTGCTCAAACTTTCGATCTCTTCCGGATTATTCGGGAAAGCCCTGGCCGCAATTTCATCAAACAGGTTCCGGTGTTCATAAGAGGTCTTGTCAGATTTCCCATACCACCCGTCACCATAAGTTTCCCACATAGATATAAGTCCAAGCAACCGCAAAGGGTCTGCGGCTACAATCTTCCTGTTGCCTTTTATGGCCCAATAATCGCCATAGAATTCTTCTCTATGATCAGGAAACAAAAATATCCTGTAGCCTTTGGACATGATCACCCTAAGCGTTGGATTATAGGTATTAAGATAATCGATTAGATGCAGGTTTCCCTCTTCTTCAAACCCTTCCATGCTACTGTATTTTTATTAGTTGTTCCCAAAAGTAATAAAATTTTTGAGGGGCAGGTTTAATCAGTATTTTTGATGATCAAAATAAACGCATTGAGAACTACCGCAACATTTATTATAACAGAACCTGCTGCTTTTAAACAACAACTGCTGCAATGGGCACAGCAGTTCCGAGAAGTGGTATTCCTGGACAGCAATAGCTATAAGCAACAGTATACATCCTATGATGCTGTACTGGCAGTAGATGCGCTCACTTCCATTAAAACCGATTACCACAATGCTTTTGATGCACTGAATGAATACCAACAGATCACTAAAGACTGGCTGTTTGGGTATCTTTCATACGACCTTAAGAATGACACAGAAAACCTGCAATCTGATAATTTCGACGGGCTTGGTTTTCCCGACTTGTTTTTCTTCCAGCCTAAAAAGTTGTTTTTGCTGAAAGGGAATGAACTGGAAATGCAGTATTTACGGATGTGCGATGATGAAATCCGATCAGACTTTGAAGAAATTACGAATTACGAATTACAAATTACGCCGTCAATCGACAACCAACAACCGACAACGATAAACCAGCGTATTTCCAAGGATAGCTATTTGGAAAAAGTGCAGCAAATGCTCGCGCACATCTATCGCGGCGACATTTATGAAGCGAATTTCTGTATGGAGTTCTATGTTGCAAATGCAGCTATTGATCCCGTTGATACTTACAAAAAACTAAATGCCGTTTCCGAGCCGCCGTTTGCTGTTTACTTTAAAAACTATAAGCATTATCTTATGTCGGCCTCACCGGAAAGGTATCTGCGAAAGGAGGAAAACAAAGTTATTTCGCAACCTATTAAAGGCACAGCAAGGCGCAGCGCTGACCCGGATGAGGATAATACTATTAAGAAGGAACTTGCCGCCAACGAAAAAGAACGTTCGGAAAATATAATGATCGTGGATTTGGTGCGCAATGACTTGTCGCGTACCGCAGCTAAAGGTTCGGTGGAAGTGGAAGAACTATGTGGGGCCTATACTTTTAAACAGGTACATCACCTTATTTCAACTGTGGTTTCGCAGGTTGCCGAAGGTTGTACCCCGGTAGATGTGATCTGTACTACATACCCCATGGGCAGCATGACGGGTGCTCCTAAAATATCAGCTATGGAAATCATTGAGAAACTCGAAGAAACAAAGCGCGGGCTGTACAGTGGGGCAGTAGGATACTTTACCCCGGATGGAGATTTCGATTTTAATGTGGTGATACGCAGCATCCTTTATAACGCGGAAAACAACTATGTATCTTTTTCTGTGGGAAGCGCTATTACATCAAAAGCAATACCTGAACTTGAGTATGAAGAGTGCTTGTTAAAAGCACGTGCAATGAGACAGGTACTGGAAAGTTAATCGTTGCAGAAAATTCCGTACTTTTGAAGATGCTTTCGAAATTCAGGGATCACCTCAATAACAATCTTTCTTTTCTAAAAGAGAAAAAGCTGCTCCTTGCTGTGAGCGGGGGTTTGGACAGCATGGTTTTAACGGATCTTTTACAGCAGTTAAACTATGACGTTTCTATCGCCCATTGTAACTTCAACCTCCGCGGAAAAGAAAGCGATGGCGATGAGGATTTTATTATAAATTATGCGAAGGAAAATAGTTTCCACTATTTCGTAACTCATTTTAATACAGAACTTTTTGCGTCAGATAATAAACTATCCATTCAGGTGGCCGCACGGAAGCTTCGTTATCTTTGGTTCGACGAATTGTTGCAGGAAAACAACCTCGATTACCTGCTTACCGCACACCATCTCGATGATTCCCTTGAGACATTCTTAATAAACCTTACACGGGGTACAGGTCTGGAAGGGCTCACCGGAATCCCGCAGCAGAATGGTAAAATTATACGTCCGTTACTGCCATTTACACGCGATGAAATTTTGGTGTATGCCAAAGAAAATAATATCCGGTGGCGCGAGGATAGCAGCAATGCTTCCGATAAATACCTGCGTAATAAACTGCGTCATGATGTTGTACCTGTCCTGAAACAATTAAACCCCGCTTTTGCTGACTCTTTCCGGCAGACATTGGAAAACCTGCAGCAGGCACAATCGCTGGTAGAGGATGCTTCTGTTTTGATCTATAAGCAGGTAGTTTCGGAAAAAGAGAACCAAAAGCATTTTAATATTGAACAGCTAAAAAGGCTGCCAAATTATAAAGCTTACCTGTACCAATGGCTCAGCCCATTCGGGTTCACGGCCTGGGAGGATATTTATGCTTTAGTGGATTCGCAGTCGGGTAAATATATTTTGTCGGGTAATTTCAGGCTGTTGAAAGACAGGGAAACGCTGATTCTGGAACCCTCTTCGAATGGCAACAATCTATCCTTTGAAATCACAGAAGGGCAGCAATATCCTGAAGCTCCGATAAAGTTGTCTTTGGCAATTGCTCAAACAATTAATAAAAATGCAACAAAAAAAACTATTTTTGTTGATAATGAATTAATAAAATACCCTTTAATTCTTCGTAAATGGCAGGAAGGTGATTACTTTTGCCCTGTGGGAATGAACGGACAGAAAAAGAAAGTCTCTAAGTTCTTTAAGGATGAAAAATTCAGCCTTAGCGAAAAAGAGAGTGCCTTGCTGCTATGCTCCGGCGAGAATATTATCTGGGTCGTAGGCCACCGTGCCGACGAACGTTTTAAAGCTACTAAAACAACAAACACAATTTTAAAAATAGAAGTTTTATAATAATGAAAAAGTTCACTTATACATTCTTTCTTTTATTCGCATTTTTATTTTCTCAAGCCCAGAACATACAGCATCCTGTAAAATGGACCTCGAAAATTGAAAAGAAATCAGATACGGAATATGTACTTATCCTGGATGGTACGATAGAAGAAAACTGGCATGTATACTCGCAGTTTACGCCGGATGGCGGCGCATTGCCTCTTGAAATTGCCTTTAATAATGACAAAGGTAATTTTGAAGCGGTAGGCAAGGCCGAAGAAAGCAAATATGAAAAGACCTTCAATAAGGTTTTTGGGGTTGATGAGTACTTTTTCAGCCATACCGTGCAGCTGAAGCAAACCATCAAAGTGACCAATCCTGCCAACACTATTGCACAGCTGCAATTGTATTACCAGGTATGTAAAGAAGTCTGTATACAGGACGAGAACTACTTTGAGTTCGACCTTAAAAGTTTGACATCAAAAGAAGTCAAGAATTTTGAAGAGGCCGCACCAACACCTGCACCTGAAAAAAAAAGTGAAGTAAAGCCCGCAATAAGCAAGCCTTCAAAAAAAGAAGAAGACAGAGGTCTTTTGGCTACATTTTTCCTGGCGTTCCTTGGCGGTTTTGCTGCGCTTCTTACGCCATGCGTATTTCCGATGATCCCAATGACGGTGAGTTTTTTTACAAAACAGAGCAAAACAAAGTCGGCCGGTATAAGAAATTCTATTTTATATGGTATTTCGATCATTGTAATATATGTTGTGCTTGGCATTGTTGTAACAGGCATATTTGGAGCTGATGCACTGAATGCACTCTCTACTAATGTTTGGTTTAATCTCGCATTTTTTGTCCTTTTGATCGTTTTTGCTTTTTCATTCCTTGGGGCATTTGAAATTATGCTTCCCAATTCATGGGCAAATAAAGTTGACAGGCAAGCCGACAGGGGCGGCATTATAGGGATATTATTCATGGCTATGGCGTTGGCAATAGTATCGTTTTCGTGCACAGGACCTATTGTTGGTAACATAATATTTGCAGCAGCTTCAAAAGGCGGGATAGCACCGGTAGTTGGCATGCTGGGTTTTTCTTCTGCATTGGCTTTACCATTTATGCTTTTTGCAATGTTCCCCGGATGGATGAATTCACTTCCAAAATCAGGCGGATGGCTTAATACCGTTAAAGTGTTTCTTGGTTTCCTCGAACTGGCTTTTGCTTTTAAATTCTTATCCAATGCCGATCTTGTACTGCAAATGCATATACTTGAAAGGGAAACATTCCTTGCGATCTGGATTGCGGTTTTTGGTGGCCTGGCACTATATCTTTTTGGAAAGATAACATTGCCGCATGATACTCCGGGCGGTTATATATCGGTTGGAAGGCTATCGCTAGGGCTCCTTACGCTGGCTTTCACAATATACCTTGTTCCGGGATTATGGGGCGCGCCGCTAAAGCTTATAAGTGGCTTCCCGCCACCATCTACTTATAGTGAATCGCCATTCGGAATAGGAGGAGGGGCGGGTTCTCCCAAAGGGGAACTGCCTGAAGGCGCTAAGCTCGCTGCACATGGCATAATAGCATTTGAAGATTATGATAAAGGCCTTGCATATGCTAAAGAAGTTAACAAGCCTGTACTACTTGACTTTACCGGATATGCCTGTGTGAATTGCCGTAAAATGGAAGACAATGTATGGAACGATGAGCGTATCCTGCCGATCCTTAAGGATGAAGTCGTGCTTATTTCATTGTATGTGGATTACAAAAAAGAACTTCCTGAAAAAGAGCAATATGTTTCAAAAACCGGAAAGAAAATAAAAACTATTGGTAACAAATGGAGCGATCTCCAGCTTAGCCGCTATAAGATCAACGCGCAGCCTTATTATGTGCTGATGAATCTCCAGGAAGAAAATCTTAATGAACCGGTAGGCTATACACCAAATATTGAAGAATATGAGCAATGGCTGAAAGACGGGATTTCGAAATTCAATAAATAATCATAAGGGCGCATGTAGTGCCCTTTTTTTATATCTCATTAATAAGCTTCCTTGCAGCTGTCTGTACAGGATCCCAGACAGGGGAGAAAGGCGGCGCATACGACAGGTCGAGGTCGATTATATTCTGCAATGTAAGGTTGTGCGTTAAAGCGGTTGCCAGCACATCAATGCGTTTTGCTGCGCCTTCTTCACCGATGATCTGCCCGCCCAGCAGCCTGCCGCTATTCTTTTCGGCCAGCAGCTTTACCGTAATATCTTTAGATTTCGGATAATAATGCGCGCGGGTTTTACTTACAATAACGGCGCTTACATACGCTATCCCCAATTTTTTAATCTCTTTTTCGAGTAGGCCGGTCCGGGCAACCTCATAACTGCATATCTTACAAACAGCGGTGCCCACCCCACCGGGGAACATCAGGTTTTCACCGGCAATATTGCTCCCCGCCACAACGCCGGTTTTATTGGCCAATGTACCCATAGCAATATAAGTATGCTGCTTACTGACAAGGTTTAATGTTTCGGTACAATCGCCTGCAGCCCAAACATCTTTTATATTAGTCTGCATCCGGGCATCCACTTTTATAGCGCCTTTTACACCCAGTGCAATTTGGGAGCTTTGTAAAAATTTCGTGTTTGGCGAAGTCCCCATACCCAAAACCACAATATCCGCCGGGATAGACTGCTTATCGGTGATCACAGCGCTCACGCAATTGTTTTTTACATCAAAGGAAACCAACGATTCGCCCAGGTGTAGCGTTACGCCAAGGCTGCGCATAGCATCCGAAATTACCTCGCCCATATCGGGGTCGAGCGTATTCATGACCTGTTTTCCGCGATTGATAAGGCACACTTTTAGTCCGCGTATAAGTAACGCTTCGGCCATTTCCAGCCCTATATAGCCTCCGCCAATGATGACGGCTGTTTTTGGCTTTTTTTCTTCAATATAATGTTCGATATTAAGGCCACTTTTCAGGGTAGAGATGCCAAAAACGTTTTCTGCATTATGACCTTCAATATCCGGGCAATAAGCAGTTCCGCCTGTAGCAATGAGCAGCTGGTCGTATTCATGCCATGATTCCTGTTGCTTTTCTTTGTCCAGTACCCTGATGCGCTTGTTGCCGGTATCCACCTCCAGTACAAGATGCATCGTGCGGACATCAATATTATATTTCTCCCTGAATGTTTCCGGCGAACGCACTACCAGTTCTTCAATGTCCTTCACGGTTTCAGAAATAAAATAGGGTATACCGCAGGCCGAGTAGGAAGTGTACTGCGACTTTTCAAATACAACAATCTCCCTGTCCGGCTGTTCGCGGCGCACTTTTGATGCCGCCGACATCCCCGAAGCGTCACCGCCAATTATTACAATTCTGTTATTTAGCATCTGTTGGTAGTATATCATGTTTTTTTATAAGCTTCTGAACTGATCGTGCCGAAATGCCATGTATCAGCACTGAAAAAAAGATCGTGGCCGTAGTTATAGCAACCAATTTTTTGGGTTCGTCAAATTCGGCGGAAGTTAGGGCGTACGCAAGATAAAATAGCGACCCGATACCTCTCATTCCATAGAATGACAGCGCAAATCTCTGGAAACGATTCAGGCCGGTATTGATGAAAGATATGTAACCTGCGACCGGCCTTACAACCAGCACCATAAGTAACGCGACTGCAAGTATTTGCATGTCGGCTAATAATTCATAATGCATGGCAATAAAGGCACCTATCCCGATAAAAATTAGTGCTACAACAAAGCTTTCAAGCTCTTCGTTAAAGTCGTGGAGGTTGTTTATGTGCCGGATATACTTTTCATAATTACTGAACATGCATGCAGCGAAGAACACGGCGAGGAAGCCATACCCCCGATAATTTCGCTGATTGAATAGGGAAGGAGTATAAGTGACAGAGAAAGTATGCCCCGGCTTATCCTGCCAATTGTATTTTTATTGCTTATTGTAAAAACCAGCTTATATAATAGCCATCCGCTTAATAGCCCAACGCTTACACCAATGATGATTTTCATCAGGAAAAAGTGCAGGAACCATTCGCCTATCCAGTCTTTATAATCTGCACCATTCGTAACAAAAAGGATTGCGAAGTAAGTAAACGGAAAGGCAAGCCCATCATTAACTCCGGCCTCTGATGTCAGTCCAAGTTTTACTTTAGATGTATCTTCCTCCCCCGGCTCAGAGGTTTGTAGTTCGCTGGCAAGCACCGGGTCGGTAGGGGAAATGAGCGCTCCGAAAAGTAATGCTGCGGCAGGTGCAAGCCCTATTATCCACCAGCCTAATAACGCAGCCGCAGCTATGGTGATTGGCATTGCGATAATTAACAATCGGAACGAATGCTTCCAGGTTTGCCATTTAAAGGGTTCTTTGATACGCAGTCCGGCGTTTGTTAAAGCGACAAGTATTACAAACTCTGTGATATACTTTATTTCTTCAAGCTGCTCAAGCGGCTTTACAACACGGTATCCCGAAACAAAGTAAACGATGCCCCCAATTAAAATATATACAATAGGTTCGGATATATGCCTTTTCCGTAAAATTACAGGAATAATCGCAGCCATAATTGCCATGCAACCCGCTATGAATAGTAGTATCCGGTGTTCGTCTGCTATAAAGTATTCAGCCATAGTTTGTAAGTTATAAAAAAATTAGCCAAAACGTTGCGTGTTTTGGCTAAAAGAAAATAAAGATCAGGTTTAGGAAATTTATTTTAAGATATACTGGCTAAGTATTTGGTACACCTCGTTGATGTTGTTATCCTTGCCAAATTGCTTTTTAATTGGCATGCTTTCCCCACGCACCCATATTTTCAGTTCGGCATCCAGGTCAAGAAGGCCGGCACTTTCCTTTGAGAATTTAATGATGCTGCTGTAAGGGATAGATATATAATCTACTTTAGAGCCGGTAATACCCTGCTTGTCTACAAGTATGAGCCTTTTATTGGTAAAGACGAACATATCGCGTATCACCTTAAATGCTTTTTCAATACTTTCGCCTGATATGAGCATTGGCTGGAATTCAGCCCTGATTTTTTCTATCGATACTTCAGAAGCATTGCCGAGTATTGCGTTGAATAGTCCCATTGTTTAGTTTAAAAAATTTGAAGCTTAAAATTAGGGATTGTTTTTCAACACCAAAATTTATATGTTTATTTTTAAGGGGAATTTATGACTTCCCATAATTTTCCTTACTTTCACTTTCTAAATTTTCTATATGCTGGTAAAAATATTCGGGAGCGCCGTTTTTGGGGTAGAGGCTACTACCATTACTGTTGAAGTCAATGTTGATAAAGGAGTAGGATATCATCTGGTGGGCCTGCCCGATAGTGCGATAAAGGAAAGCAGCTACCGTATTGCCGCTGCGCTAAAGAACAATGGCTATTCTTTGCCTATAAAAAAGATCACCATTAACATGGCGCCTGCCGACCTTAGAAAAGAAGGCGCCGCTTACGACCTTACGCTTGCCGTGGGAATACTGGCTGCTTCGGGCCAGATAAAATCTGATGAGATAGATAAATACATTATCATGGGCGAACTCTCGCTCGATGGAAGCCTTCAGCCCATTAAAGGCGTGCTGCCTATTGCGATAAAAGCAAAGGAGGAAGGCTATAAAGGCTTTTTCCTGCCGAAGCAAAATGCAAAAGAAGCTGCCATAGTAGCCGGGCTTGATGTTTACGGCCTGGAGAACGTGACTGAGATCATCGACTTTTTTGAAGGCCGCGGCACAGTGGAGCCAACCATAATAAACACACGTGAGGAGTTTTATAAAACACTTGACTTTCCTGAGTTCGATTTCAGCGATGTAAAAGGGCAGGAGAGTATCAAGCGATGTATGGAAATTGCCGCTGCGGGAGGGCATAATATCATATTGATAGGGCCTCCGGGTGCCGGAAAGACCATGCTTGCCAAGCGCCTACCGAGCATATTGCCGCCGATGACACTTCGGGAAGCGCTCGAAACCACCAAGATACACAGCGTTGCCGGCAAGCTGAAAAATGCGGGGCTAATGAACCAACGGCCGTTCAGGAGTCCGCACCATACGATTTCGAACGTCGCTCTGGTTGGAGGTGGCAGTTACCCGCAGCCGGGAGAAATATCCATGGCGCACAACGGCGTGCTGTTCCTTGACGAATTGCCGGAGTTCAAACGCGAAGTGCTTGAGGTAATGCGCCAGCCACTGGAAGACCGCGAAGTAACCATTAGCCGTGCGAAATTCACTATTACCTATCCGTCTTCATTTATGCTGGTGGCAAGCATGAACCCAAGCCCCGGCGGTTACTTTAACGACCCCGATGCGCCGGTAAGTTCTTCGCCCCACGAAATGCAGCGCTACCTTAGTAAAATTTCAGGCCCTTTACTGGACCGTATCGATATACATATTGAAGTTACACCGGTACCTTTCGAGAAACTTTCTGATAATCAAAAAGCCGAAAGCAGTGTCGATATACGTGAACGTGTTACTAAAGCACGTGAGGTCCAGACACAGCGTTTCGGGCATCTGGAGAATGTGCATTACAATGCACAGATGAGCACTAAGCAGATACGCGAGTATTGCCAGCTGGACGAGACTTCCTTACAGCTTTTGAAAACAGCAATGGAGCGACTGAACCTTTCAGCCCGCGCCTATGACAGGATATTAAAAGTTTCCCGCACTATTGCCGACCTTGATGCGAGTGAACATGTCGGGCCACAGCATATATCCGAAGCAATACAATATAGGAGCCTGGACAGGGAAGGCTGGCTTGGGTAGGAATTATGAATTTTTATGAATTATGAATGTGATGTTTTTGGCTATCGTGTCATTTATTTTTTTGTATCTTTAATAGACATCTATTTAAAATATCACCAATGCTAAAACAGGAACTTGAAGAACTATTCGGTGCGATGCCGCAAATAGTAAAAGATAAATTGCAACCGGTAATGGATAACCTTTTAGAAAGGGCAGGGGAGCTTGATGAGCACGGCTCCAAAGACCCTGACTATTATGAGGAAGAACGCGAAGACATTATGAAGGAAGTCCACAAGGTAAAATACCTTAATGACCAGTGGCAGATCATGAACGCCAAAAAGAATAATTAAAAACGTAAGAAGCCGTCTCAATATTCAAATGAGACGGCTTCTTTTTTTGATGGTCATTTAAACCCACTTATTTTAATTCTGCAAATGTATCGCCCTGTTTCATATCGCCTGTTTCATATCCTTTTTTAAACCAGTACATGCGTTGTGCAGATGTACCATGGGTAAAAGAATCCGGAACTACATGACCTGAAGACTTTTTCTGTATAGCATCATCGCCAACGGCATTGGCAGCGCTAAGGCCTTCTTCAATATCACCTTCTTCAAGGAAATTTTTCATCTTTTGGTTGTGGTACGTCCATACGCCAGCATAAAAATCGGCCTGAAGCTCTAAAGCCACAGACAACCTGTTGGCTCCCGTTTCATCAGTTTGCTGTTGCATTTGTGTTACTTTCTCCGAGGTTCCCAAAAGTGTCTGTACGTGGTGGCCAATTTCGTGCGCGATTACATAGGCAATGGCAAAATCTCCGCCTTTAGCGCCATACCGTGACTGGAGCTCATCAAAAAAAGCAAGATCCATATATACTTTGCGATCAACCGGGCAGTAGAATGGCCCGGAAGCAGAAGTTGCACCGCCGCATTCTGTCTGTACCGAATTACGGAATAATACGAGTGTCGGTTCTTCATAAGTAAGCCCTTGTTCTTCAAACAGCTTGTGCCAAACGTCTTCGGTATCTACCAGTATGGCATCTACCATTTTACCGAGTTCCTTGTCTTCTTCGGTAAGCTCTACAGGTTCGCCGCCCTGGTTTTGTATCTGGTTCTCTATGCCATTAAGCACCGCACCGCTGTCGCCGCCCATAAACATATTGATAACCAATATGATTACACCAATTATACCGCCGCCAACAGCTACTTGCCCGCCCGATACGCCACGGCGGTCATCTAGATTTCCGCTTGATCTTCTGCCTCCCCATTTCATATATTGAAAATTTTATAGGATGAAGTTATAAAATATTAGTTTTGGCAGGAATCATATTACGAATAATTTAGGAATTTAATTCGCTACATACGTGCTGCAACAGCACAAATATGCAACAGGCACGCCGCAAGCCCCACCAAGCTAACGATTGTGACCTTCTTTGCACCTGGTGATCGCGAAATGAGAAAACTATAGCGTGGAAAATAATATAAAACGGGGCCGTAAAGAGTGTCATCATAAAGATTTCAAACCCGTTCCAGCCCGCCTTACCGTGATAGAAAATGAAGCCCAACCACAAGTAGAGGTAATAAGCATACATCGCAATTACTATAAGCAAGTGAAGTATCCAGCCATTATTTTTGCTGCGTGGAGTATTCATTAATTTATACTGATTGCGATGTGCGGATTTTTAATAGTCCGGCTAAAATATATTATTCAGGTTAAAATCCGAAACGGAATCCCATATAAGCATCTGCCTGGTCGGTGTCGCCAAGAGCTGCCGAAAGAATGGATCCCGAACCGATGAAAAAGCCACCAAGCCTTAAACCTACACCTGCGGTAAATCCTGATATCTCATTATGTGACAAGGGGGTATAAACTTCAAAGGAATTTGCAGAGTACCTTGGGGTAATGGTAAATATATTTTGTATCGCTATCTGCTGGTTATCGTTGTCTTTATTCATTTTCTGTTGCATATAAAGACTGGCGAACCATATGCTGTATAGCTTTACATCCGCATAAGCCGAAAGCATAGTGGGAAGCGTCACTTTGAAATCCTTCTCAGCTTCCTGTGCAGTAAAGAATTGCGGATTTGCCAAAAGGATCTGTTCCAGTTCTTTCAGGTTGCTTACGTTTTCAAACTGGTTCAAATCCAATGATTGGCCCTGCGGTACCAACAGGTTGTAATTACGGCTCACATTATTATTATCCTTAAACGTCATGCTCCCTAAGTTTCGAACCGCAAGTCCGGCATTTAGCTTATAGCCAGTGCTTTCGGTATCTTTCCATTGGTAATCCACACCGATATCGGTAGAAAATCCATTCAGGCCGCCGCCAAAAAAGCTGCTGAAATTACTGCTGTCAGTAAAGTCATCGGCAAGCGAACCGGAATAGGCGACGTTTACCATAGCACTTGCATCCGTAAGGTTTACATCGCCAAAGTTACTTTCAACAGTTCCCCTGAAATTCCCTGCGGCTATGTTGGCATACGAACCGGGGAAAAGCATTTTAAAAGTTACCCCCGCTGAAAACTTATGCATTTCGGAATCATAAAGTTCCCTTGCTGCCGAGAAGCCAATTTCGCCCCAGATGGTTGCCGACGTTTTCTGGTTGTAATTGGCTGTAATGGCAGTGATCTCGGCCACGGAACTAACACCGTTGGTCAACGCCCGTCCCAAAGCGGGATTTACATCGATGATATCGGCCTTGATTTTTGCCCCTGTTGTAATTGCAAATGCCCATTTTTCCATCTTAAAGCCAAAAGCCGGCCCTAATATCTCAACATCAGCACGCATATTTACCGGCTCATTACCCGCAAATAACATGTCGTCAAAATTGTCATTGCTGCCAACGAGGTCGCCGAATGTCATTTTATTGTTTGCTATATTGCCGCTGAAGTTGAACATATTAACTTCGTAATTGCTTTTCAGGTTGGTAAGTTCTGCCGGGTTGATTGAGGCGTTGAGGAGCCCGGTCCTGCGTGAGATATTGATTCCGGAAAAATGTTCCTGTGCAAAAACTCCCGTGCTGAATAGCCCGAGAGTGAATAGTAAAGTTTTTTTCATAATTGCCTGTTTATTATGTACTAATTTAAGAATTTGAAAATCAATCTATTGTTATTTAACAAAAATATAATACGAAAATGCTGTATTCTTTATTGCAAATTTCAGCTTTATTAAAACAGGAATGAGCAGCCATTTAGAATTCGCAGGATATGGCTTATTTAACGACTTTCCAAATTACATCATCGGGCACAGGGGCGGTGATCACGATGTTTTCTTTTGTAACAGGATGGATGAATTCGAGCTTTCTTGCATGAAGGTGTATGCCGCCATCAGGATTACTGCGATCGAATCCATATTTAAGGTCGCCCTTGATTGGAGAACCAATAGCAGCGAGCTGAGCGCGTATCTGGTGGTGCCGCCCGGTATGCAGCTCTATCTCAAGTGCCGTATAATTGGTAAGGTTTTTAATAACAGTATATTCGAGGATGGCCTTTTTACTGTCAGGCACTTCTTTTATATATGCTTTGGAAGTATTGCTTTTCTCATTGCGCTTCAGGTAATGCACAAGTGTGTCATTATTCTTTGGCGGCTTATTTTTGACAACAGCCCAATAGGTTTTTTGGGTTTCCCTGTTTTTGAACAGGTCGTTCAGGCGGGTAAGCGCCTTCGAAGTCCTTGCAAAAACCACGATGCCGGTTGTTGGTCTGTCAAGCCGGTGTACCACACCCAGAAAAACTTCCCCTGGCTTGTTGTACTTGTCTTTCAGGTATTCCTTAACCACATCGCTAAGGGGTTTATCGCCGGTTTTATCACCCTGCACGATGTCGCCCACACGTTTGTTTACCGCAATAATGTGGTTATCTTCGTAGAGGACGTTAAGATTGTTTTTATCGGAAAGAATTTTCATTCTTTTGAATTAAGAGATTTCTCCTTCGTCGAAATGACAATCGTTGCGTCAAATCTGAAATCTGAAATCTACGATCTGAAATTAATATTGTTCCTTCTCGTTAGGAAAATCCTTAGACTTCACATCATCCACATATTGCCCGATAGCCTTAGTCATACCGTCATAAAGGTCCATGTACCTGCGCAGGAAACGCGGACTGAACTCATTGTTCATACCCAGCATATCGTGGATAACCAGTACCTGCCCGTCAACACCGCCGCCTGCACCAATGCCTATTACCGGGATTGAGATGCTTTCGGCAACTTTTTGCGCCAGCTGTGCCGGTATTTTTTCAAGGACAACGGCAAAGCATCCGATCCTTTCGAGCATTTTGGCATCCTCCATTAATTTCTCGGCTTCGGCATCTTCTTTGGCACGAACGGTATAAGTACCGAATTTATAGATCGACTGTGGCGTAAGCCCAAGGTGCCCCATAACGGGTATACCTGCATTCAGTATTTTTTTGATAGAGTCTTTTATCTCGCTTCCGCCTTCCAACTTTACTGCATGGCCACCGCTTTCCTTCATGATCCTGATAGAAGAGCGCAATGCTTCCTTAGGGTCGCTCTGGTAGCTCCCGAACGGAAGGTCAACCACTACCAGCGCCCTGTTTGCAGCCCTGACAACACTTGATGCATGGTATATCATCTGGTCAAGGGTAATAGGCAGTGTGGTTTCGTGGCCCGCCATTACATTGGAAGCCGAATCGCCTACAAGTATCACGTCAACCCCCGCCGAATCTACGATCTTTGCCATTGTAAAATCGTATGATGTAAGCATAGAGATTTTCTCCCCATTGGCCTTCATATCGATAAGCGTGCGTGTAGTGATTCTTTTGTAATCTTTCTTTGCAACTGACATAAGTGGAAATTTAGGTGGTAAAAGTAATGAATTGTAAGAAGAATAGAGGCGGCATTCTGAATTTATTAGTAATTGCTGTAACGTTCTGAACGGTATAGACACTAATCTGGTAACACCAAACCTATAGCTATGAAAAAGATACTGTTACTTGCCATTTCTGTTGTTGCAATGCAACTGGAGGCCCAGGAGTCCGACATCAAAAAATCAATCGACATTTTTTTTGAAGGGCTGCATAGCGGTGACACGCTTAAGATCAAATCCGTTTGTGCCGATAAGATGATACTGCAATCGGTAATGGAAAGCCTTAAAGGCAGCAAATTTTCCCATGAGGATATTTCCGAATTCTACAAGTCAATAGCATCTATTCCTAAAGATATGAAGATTGAAGAACGGCTGCTGAAGTATAAGATACAGGTTGACGGCAGTATGGCCCATGCTTGGACACCTTATGAGTTTTATATAAACGGAAAGCTAAGCCACAGCGGGGTCAACTCGTTCCAATTTTATAAGGATAATGGCGTATGGAAGATCGTTTATATAATTGATACGAGGAGAGCCCCCCAACCCCCGAAGGGGGAGTAAGCGTCAAAGTTTGTCCGTACTTTCCCCCTTCGGGGGCAAGGGGGCTTAACAATCAGCATTATTTACCGTAACGGCAAGCCCGCCTTCAGATGTTTCTTTATATTTATTGTTCATGTCCTGGGCTGTTTGCCACATGGTATTGACTACTTTATCAAGGGGTACTTTAGCATTTTCGGGGTCGGTTTCCAATGCCAGTTCTGCGGCATTGATGGCTTTTATCGCGCCCATGGTATTGCGTTCGATGCACGGTATTTGTACCAGTCCGCCTATTGGGTCACACGTCATGCCAAGGTGGTGCTCCATAGCGATCTCGGCCGCCATAAGGCATTGCGCTGGTGTGCCGCCCATCACTTCGCAAAGCGCTGCCGCTGCCATAGCGGAGGATACACCAATTTCCGCCTGGCATCCGCCCATTGCGGCCGATATGGTTGCGCCTTTCTTGAATATGCTGCCTATCTCGCCGGCGACCATCAGGAATTGTTTTATATGGCTTTCATCGGCCTGGTGGTTCTCAATAACCATGTAATACATCAGTACCGCCGGGATAACGCCGGCGCTCCCATTAGTTGGTGCGGTAACCACACGTCCCAGTGCAGCATTCACCTCATTCACGGCAAGTGCAAAGCAGCTCACCCATTTGAGTATCTGGCGGAACTTTACTTCTGTTTTGCGTATGGTTTGCAGCCATTCCTGCGGATCATTATAAACCGCATCACCTATAAGGCCTTTGTGCATATCGAAAGCACGGCGGCGCACGTTGAGTCCCCCAGGTAGTGTCCCTTCGCTGTGGCAGCCGATGTACATGCATTCTAGCATGGTATTCCATACGCGCATTAGTTCTCTACGGATATCCTCTTCGCTGCGTATGGATTTCTCATTCTCATATACGATCTCTGAGATCTGCTTATTCTCCATAATGGTGTAGTTCAGCAATTCGTCGGCTAGGTCGATAGGGAAGGGGAAAGCGCATTTTATCTTCTCTTTTTCCTGTGCCACGGTGCGCTCTTCTTTTACGACGAAGCCACCACCTATTGAGTAGAATATAGATGTGTACTCGCCTTTATCAGTATATGCGGTAAACATAAAGCCATTAGCATGGAAGGGAAGGAAATTTTTATTGAAGACAATATCAGTAGCGATGTCAAAAGGGATATAGCTCAGCCCCCCAAGGAAAATATGCCTGTTCAGGTTGATGTCGTCTATAATGTTCGCTATATCGTCAATAGGTACATATTCAGGGTCGGCACCGCTAAGGCCAAGCATTACAGCAAGGTCGGTGGCGTGCCCTTTGCCTGTAAGGGACAACGATCCGTACAGGTCTACCTTTACGCGGGTTACCATTTCAAATATACCTTCGGAGCGGAGTTCTTTCAGGAAACGTTCCGCACCGCGCCACGGGCCAAGGGTGTGCGAACTGGAAGGGCCAACGCCGATTTTAAGCATGTCGAAAACAGAGATACATTCATTCATAGTAACTTACGCAATTTGTTGTAAAGGTAATTTATTTAGTGCGCGTAAAGGTAAATAAATTGCTAATACTATAACGATGTAGTGGAAAAATTGTTGATTTGGTAAATTATTCTGTAATTAATTTATGTGGCTTTTCATCAATTTCAACGATGATCGATGCCAGATATGGAAAACATGTAGTTGGCGAAGAATCAAGAAACCTTATGTTGCTGATCAATACAAAATCTCCTGATCTTAATTTATTTATTGCTTCAATAGCTTTCTGGTTCATTTTATTGCCTTCAATTTCAATTGGCTCCATATTTTTCTTTTCAGGGAAACTGACCGTAAAACTTTTTACATTGAAATTAGTTTCAAACAAAAAATCCCCCATATCTAACCCAATAATCGCATTTGCAAGTTCTTTCTTTGACAATCCAGCTGTATCGTCTGTAGAATTATATCCATTTATAGTTGCCATTGGTCTGTGAAGACCTTTGATCCTAAACGATTTTACTTCTTTTATGATCGAATCATCATTCATCACTGCTTCAATAATAACGTTTACTTCCAGTCCTGATCCCGGATTTATTATGTAGTTTCCGGGAATCTCCGTTTCTCGCATGCCGGGCGCTGTTGCTGTAAAGCTTCTTGCACCCGGGACCGCTATCTTTACAGGATTATCAATGCCGCGATATACTACATTAAGCCTCTCAGCGGATACAACTGAGATATTTTGAGTTGTTTGGGAAACTGCTGTTAAAGGCAGGAACATCAGCAATAGAATGGTTAGTTTCATAAATAGAGATGATAAGCGATAAAATTAGGCTATATTATCCTTAACAACGCAAGATCTAAAAAACAATATAAGTTACTGCCTGAAACTGTTTATCGTCCTTATAATTTCTTCTTTCGGCATTACGCCCGATTGCCTCCACAACATTTTGCCGTTTTGGA
Organism: Flavobacterium album; assembly: GCF_003096035.1. Taxonomy (NCBI): domain Bacteria; kingdom Pseudomonadati; phylum Bacteroidota; class Flavobacteriia; order Flavobacteriales; family Flavobacteriaceae; genus Flavobacterium; species Flavobacterium album. The sequence continues at coordinate 2,911,159 of NZ_CP029186.1, forward strand.
ACAGCATCAGTGTGGGCACGCCCTTCACCTGGAACTGCGGGTTGCTCATTAGTGCCTGGTTTTTATCGACATCGATCTTAATGATCCTGATGCCGTCACCAAGTGTGTCTTTTACTTCTTTAAGTATAGGGGCCAGCATCTTGCACGGGCCGCACCATGTTGCAAAAAAGTCGACCAGTACCGGCTCTTTGCTATTGATAAGGGTATTAAAGCTATCCATAATCTTTCTTTTTAAAGTATAAAATTACTAAACCCATCACAGCAAGCCAAGCATTAGCATAAAATTATGATTAGGCCTCGCGGGCTCATAATTGTTAGTTAAATCTGACAATATTCTTTAGCTGCTGTATGTTAAAATTACTACTTTTAAAAAAAAGAACCTAACGCCATGAGAAAAGTAAGTTTATTAATCGCAATTATGTTTGGGGTTGCCGTAACTACGGTTTCCTGTAAGAAAGACAAGAGGGAAGCAACATCCAATACCGAAGTACATGAACATGATGGGAAGGATATACCGTTGGACCCCTCCGGATTTGACCCTTTCTTTACAAAATTCCCGCAGTACAAAGAATTTGAAAAAGACATAAGGGAGCTGTACCAAAAGCACAATCATTATATATGGCATGAAAAAAAGGGGCTGATCGAGTTTGCCGAGGTCCTGTATGACCGGGTGAACCAGTTGGACAAAGAGGGGCTTCCTTCAAAGATACCCTACAAAAAGAACCTTGACGAACTGTTTGACGATAACGGCAGGGGAGAGAAACCTAATATGGAATCGGAACTACTGATAAGTTCCATGTATTTTTACTATGCCAAAAAAGTACTGAACGGGCTTGATGCGCAAAAAAGCCGCGAGACCGGTTGGTTCCTTCCTCGCGAAAAAATGGACTACGTAGCTTATTTGGATACGCTGATGCAGGACCCTAAACTGATTAAAGGTGACAAGACCGAATTGTTTGCCCAGTATTTTAATCTAAAAAAAGGCCTCCAGAAATACCGTGATATTGAGAAAAAAGGCGGCTGGGGTACTATTGCGCTTGATAAGGGTGTAAAATCACTTAAGGAGGGCGACTCGGCAGCTGCAATCGTACAGATACGCAAACGCCTTGCCCTTGAAGGTTATATCAAAAGCGACTCTAAAAGCGCAGTATATGACAGTGACCTTGCTGCGGGGTTAAAGCTTTATGAAGAAAAGCACAGCCGCACTTTTGATGGTAAAATTGGGCCTGCAATGATAAAAGACCTTAATGTACCGGTAGCAGAACTTATAAAGAAGATTGCTATAAACATGGAACGCTGCCGTTGGGTACCGCCGGTTATTAATACCCAGAAGGAATATATTGTGGTGAACATCCCTTCCTACAGGATGCGGTATGTGCGCGATGGCAAGCCTTTCCTTACTTCTAATGTGGTTGTAGGAAAAGAGCTCAATAAAACAGTGGTATTCAGCGGGCAGATGAGTTACCTTGTGTTCAGTCCGTACTGGAATGTACCGAAAAGCATACTCGAAAAAGAAATTAAGCCCGGAATAGCTAAAGATCCCAACTATCTTGCCGAGCACAATATGGAATGGAATGGCGAGAGCGTAAGGCAAAAACCGGGAGGACAGAACTCTTTGGGGAAAGTAAAATTTATGTTCCCCAACTCCAACAATATCTACCTTCATGACACGCCGGCAAAAAGCCTATTTAACGCTGACGACAGGGCCTTCAGCCACGGTTGCGTAAGGGTTGAAAAAGCACGCGACCTTGCTATCGCCATTACTAAAGACCAGGCTGGCTGGAATGAAAGCAAAGTAGATAAAGCTATGAACAGCGATAAGGAAACCAACTTTAGCCTGAAGCATAAAATACCAGTGTACATTGCCTATTTTACAGCCCTTGCCGATGAGGATGGCAATGTGGCCTTCTATGATGATATTTATGGGCGTGACGGCAGCCTGGCGGGATTGCTGTATGCCGCGAAGTAATTTTAAAGCAAATATAATTTTCAGGCTGTACGGCTTTATGCTGTACAGCCTGAATTATACTGTATAACTTCGTACCTTTACGCCTGAAATTTACCATAATGATCGAGATAGGAAAATACAATACGCTAAAGATAGCACGTGATACCAAAGTGGGACTTTACCTTACCGATGGCAACGAAGACATACTGCTGCCTAATAAATACGTGCCAAAAGAGTTTGAGGTCGGCGAAGAACTTATCGTATTTGTATACCTCGACCACGAAGAGCGCAAGGTTGCCACTACGCTTGAGCCTTATATAATCCTTAACGAATTTGCCCTGCTAAGGGTGAACTACATCAATAAATTTGGCGCCTTCCTGGACTGGGGGCTTGAAAAAGACCTGTTTGTCCCGTTTAGGGAACAAGCACGGCCAATGGAAAAAGGCAAGCGCTACCTTGTATTTATGTATGTGGACCATGAGACCAACAGGCTTGCGGCTACCAGCAAGATCAACCAGTTCCTGGATAACGAAACCCTTACTGTTGAAGAAGGCGAGGAGGTGAATCTTATTGTATCGCATATTACCGATATGGGCATCAATGTCATCATTAACGAGCAGCATAAGGGCCTGATGTATAAAGATGAAGTATATGAAGACCTTCGTACCGGTGACAGTATAAAAGGATATATCAAAACCATACGCCCTGATAATAAGATTGATGTTTCACTACAGAAAAAAGGCTTTGAGAATATTGAGCCCAACGCCGAAAAGGTGCTTGACGAACTTCGTGCCAGCCGCGGTTTCCTCCGCCTGAATGACGACAGCCATCCGGAAGACATCAAGACCGTGCTGAAAATGAGCAAAAAGACTTTCAAAAAAGCGATAGGTACGCTGTACAAACAAAAGCTTATTGAGATAAAAGACGATGGCATATACTTAGTAAAAGAATAAGTCACAGCCTGCCTGCTGGCAAAAGCAGATCTCATTTTTCAGTCACAGTGATCAAAACCTGGAACTCAGAACCCGAAACCCAAAAACTTTAAAATGTCATTACATAATTTCAGGAACTGGACAGACAGATTAAGCGAACAAGATGAAAAGCATCCGGTGCTGTTTATTGGGCATGGCTCGCCAATGAACGGTATAGAAGATAATGAATTTTCCCGTACATGGGCAAAAATGGGGCAGGAGATAGCCCGCCCTAAAGCGGTGCTTGTTATTTCGGCACACTGGCTAACACACGGCACGCATATAACTGCAATGGAAGCGCCAAAGACGATACACGATTTTGGAGGTTTCCCACAGGCATTGTTCGATGTGCAATATCCTGCTAAAGGCGACCCTGAGCTGGCAGAAGCTGCATCAAAGCTGATCACTTCTACTAATGTTGGCCTTGACCATGACTGGGGACTGGATCACGGCACGTGGACAGTAGTACGTCACATGTACCCTGATGCGGATATTCCGGTTTTGCAGCTAAGTATTGATTATGGAATGCCACCGCAATACCATTATAACCTGGCAAAAGAAATTGCTGTCCTACGCAAAAAAGGCGTACTGATAATAGGAAGCGGCAACATGGTGCATAACTTACGAATGGTCGATTGGCGCAAACTGAAAGAACCGGAGTACGGTTTTGACTGGGCCATCGAAATGAATGCAGTTTTCAAAGAAAAGATAGGCAACGGTGACCATAAAGCGCTCATTGATTACCAAAACCTGAACAAGGCCGCGACACTTGCCATACCTACGCCGGACCATTATTATCCGTTGCTTTATACTTTGGGATTACAGGATAGTAAAGATGAAATAAGTTTCTTCAATGATAAATTGGTAGGCGGGTCGCTGAATATGACATCAGTGAAAATCGGGTAACTTATATTTTTTAGGATTTTGCCTTGAATCAAAGATGTTATATATCCTGAATTCATTGTTTCTGACGAGATAAATGATTTTAAAATGCCTTACTATTGCGCGTCTGTAACCTTTTTCAAGATATTCTTCTATTTGAAATTGCGTTGCAAAAACAATACTTTCTGATTCTGAGATTATTTCTTCAACAATTCTGTCAGCAACAGCAACTCCTGCTTTTTCAGCATAAAAGATCCATATTTTGTTGAGGGACTTTATGGAACGTTTGGACCAGATTACTTTTTCCAAGATGCAGCAATCTTCCTGACATCGTCAGAAGTATAAAAATTCCCTTCCTCAAAGTCTTTTTCTGCAGCATTAATGTCAGCAATATACTCTGCTCTCGTCAATGGTGTACCATCAACAGTATAGGCAACAATATCCTCATCGCTTTCGACTTCATACTGCGTTGCAGGCTCTTTTACAAGCGATTGGTAATTGCTTATAGCATCCTGTATCTGCCAAAGCAATTCGGTGTCGTCAGTTTCTTCTATTTTTCGAATGATTTCTTGTCTCAGTTTTTCTGTGTTCATGGCGTATATTTTTTATTAAAGGTATGAAAACACTTTTAAAATTTTAGTTTTTTAGGGTTTTGATGTGTTGGGAATATCTTTAGAATAAGAATCTTATCATCCAGAATTTGATATACAATTTTAAAATTCCATTTAGGGATAAATCGTACAGCCGGATTTTTATAGCGTTTTTCTACCGGATACTTTTCAGGGAAAAGGTTTGCAGTTTCAGCCAACTCAAATAGTGTGTGATATACTATGACTGCATTTTGTGGACTTTCTTCAAAAACAAAATCAAAAATATCCCTCAAGCTTTCAATAGCTACAGGATGCCATTTAACCGGTCTTGTACCCATTTATCCATTTGAGCTTTAACTTCGTGATGTGGAATTCCTTTCTCATTACTATTGATAATCGAATCAATATCAGCAATATACTCTGCTCTTGTCAACGCTGTGCCATCAATAGTATATGCAACGATATCCTCATCGCTTTCGACCTCATATTGCGTTGCAGGCTCTTTTACAAGGGATTGGTAATTGCTTATGGCATCCTGTATTTGCCAAAGCAATTCGGTATCATCGGTTTCCTCAATTTTCCGGATTATCTTTTCTTTTAAGCTTTGTGTGTCCATGGCGTATATATTTTTCACTAAGTTATGAAAAATACTTTATTCCGGTAAATCGTCTTTATCTTCTTTTATTGGATACTTGCCAAACATGGGAGACATCTTCCATATCTTATAAGGCTTGTAGGAGAATTTGTTAGACAATGCGATCATCGTCACGGTATCACTTTTCAGTGTAACATACGAAGACGTATTGCCATGCCACCAGCCATTGTGGTAAAACAGCTTTTCGCCGGTTTCCCATTCATGCATACGGATACCCAGGCCATAATTCTTTTCGCCTTTATGCTCATAGCTATATCCCTGGAAAACCTGTTTGTAAAGCTTCGGGTCAAGGAAGCTTTTGGAATAGGTGGCAAGGTCGAATTTCAGCAGGTCACGCGGAGTGGAATAAATATTCTTATCACCATATACATCGTCAAGGAAATCGAAATCATACAGCACGCCATTGCCTTTATAGGAAAGGCTTACTTTGGTTTTATCTTTTTCGTAATCGAAAACAAAAGTGTTCTTCATGCCTAGTGGCTCAAAGATCATCTTTTTCATTGCCTCTCGGTAATTCATCTCAGTAACTTTCTCTATAACAAGCGCAAGGATGGCATAATTGGTATTACAATAGCCGAATTTTTTGTCGGGCTGGAAGTACAGATTGAATTTATGTTCTGCTAATAGGTTGAGTATATCCTGATTGTGAAGCATGCTACGGTCCCAGATAGCCCGGTCATCGCTAAAATAGGCATAATTGGGAAGCCCGCTGCGATGGTTCAGCAGCATCTTTATAGTTATGGTCTCATATGGGAACTCAGGCAGTATGGTATTTACTTTCTGGTCGAGGTCCAGCTGTTTCCCGTCAATCAGCTTCAGTACGAGTGCAGCAGTGAGCACTTTGCTTACAGAAGCGAGATGTATAGGTGTATCGGCAGTTATCGCCGATTTATCTTTCCTGTTGGAATAGCCTCCGTAATGTTCAAAAATTATCTCTCCGTTTTTAGCTACTAAAAAACCGCCACTAAGGTCATCTTTTGGCCAGATCTTGCCATAATAATGGGAAACACTTGTTTGCTTTTGCTTTATATATTTTTTGTCAAGCTTGTTAAAAGCTACATAAAATGGTGATCCGGTTGTCGCGGCTGTATTTTCGGCAATTTGCTTGTCCTCTTTTTTACATGATAAAATCGAGAGCAGGAATATATAGGGTAATAGTCGTAAAAATCTCATTTGTGAATGCGTAAAACGGCAAATATAGCTAAACAATGCGTTTGGGGATACCTTTTAAAATAAGGTTAACATATAAGATTTTATTTATTGCTTAACGAAAAGTTAATGTTTTGACTCCAAACAATTTATAATATCTATTACTTTTTCTTTAAATTCAGGGGATCTTAATTTTTATTGGTTAATGCAAAAAATCCCTTATTTTTACAGTAAATATATTATTCGGAATGGACAAGATAAACTGGAAAACCGTAAAGGAATTTGAAGATATAACGTATAAAAAATGCGATGGTGTAGCACGTATCGCCTTCAACAGGCCGGATGTGCGCAATGCCTTTCGTCCTAAAACGACAGCCGAGCTTTTTGAGGCTTTCATTGATGCAAGGGAAGATACTTCTATAGGTGTTGTACTGCTTTCTGCCGAGGGGCCGTCTTCAAGGGACGGCATCTATTCGTTTTGCAGCGGCGGCGACCAGAAAGCGCGCGGACAGCAGGGCTATGTAGGCGATGACGGTATGCACAGGCTAAATATCCTTGAGGTGCAGCGTCTGATACGTTTTATGCCAAAAGTGGTTATCGCCGTAGTTCCCGGATGGGCCGTAGGAGGAGGGCACAGCCTCCATGTGGTGTGCGACCTTACGCTTGCAAGCAAAGAGCATGCGATCTTTAAGCAGACCGATGCCGATGTTACCAGCTTTGACGGTGGCTATGGATCGGCTTATCTTGCCAAGATGGTAGGGCAGAAGCGTGCCAGGGAAATTTTCTTTTTAGGCCGCAATTATTCGGCGCAGGATGCGTATGAGATGGGGATGGTAAATGCCGTTATCCCGCATGCCGAGCTTGAAGATACCGCATACGAATGGGCACAGGAAATATTGGCAAAATCGCCCACATCCATCAAAATGCTGAAGTTTGCCTTCAACCTTACCGATGATGGTATGGTAGGGCAGCAGGTATTTGCCGGAGAGGCTACCCGTCTTACCTACATGACCGACGAAGCCAAAGAAGGCCGTGATGCTTTTCTTGAAAAGAGGAAGCCTAACTTTAAAGATATCAAATGGATACCTTAAATTTAAATTTCAAAAAGCAATATCCAAATCACAAACCCTGATCGATGGAAAATTTTACCAATGAATCTATCGACACCACATTGCTTCCAAAATTTGAGGAAGAAAAGCTGACGCCGTTACATCCATCATATTTAAAGGTCGTTTGGCTTAACCTTGCTATTATATTTATAGTTGTTGCATTGGCGGCCGGCACAATTTTTTATTTTGGAGAAGAAGTTCGTCCGTACTGGCTTCCGGTTGCTATAGCCTATTTTGTCCTGCTATCGCTTTCTGTACTAGTATCATACATTAATTTCAGGAACAGGGGTTTTGCTTTCCGCACACACGATGTAATATACCGGAGCGGCGCCATTGCTATAACGACGGCCATAATACCGTACAACAGGGCGCAGCACGTTGCCATGCATGAAGGCTGGCTATCGCGGCGGCTTGGCCTGGCAGAGGTGGAAATATTTACGGCAGGCGGTGATAAAAGCGATATAAAGATACCGGGGCTTGAAAAAGAGCATGCAGAGAATATTAAGCAGCTGCTTATGGGCAAAATCCTAAAACAGGATAATGATGACCAATGATTTCAGCCAGCCACAGCGGCAATCCCTGGTAGGGGTTGTCATTATGTTCGGGAATACCTTCCAGAAAACCGTACGTGCGCTTTGGCCGATACTGATCATCTGGGTATTAAAGATCAATCAGTTCAACAAAGCTTATCTTGGTATTGGCGCTTTGGCAGTATTTCTTCTGATAGCCATTATAGCTTATTTCAGGTACCTCAATTTTACTTTCCAATTGGATGAGGAAAATGAGGAGTTTATAATTAAAGAAGGTGTTTTCAATAAAACCCGGCTTGCCATTCCGCTGGACAAGATACAGCAGGTGAGCATCAACCAATCGTTGCTGCAAAGGATCATTGGGGTACATGCCCTTGAAGTAGACACAGCGGGGACCGGAAAAAAAGAGGTCACTATTAAGGCTATTTCCCACGAGCTTGCCATTTCACTGAAAGAACGCCTTCTCGACGGGGCACGCGATAGCAAAAGTGTTAATTATGCTATTGATGCCACTGTTGAAGAGAGGGAAACAGCAAAATCCCATGCTTTTATACAAATAAGCCTTTTGAGCCTCATAAAGACAGGCGTTACATCTAATTATGTGCGCACCTTCGCACTGCTGCTGGCATTTGTGATCACTACATTTCAGCACATTGATGAATACGCAGGGCTGGCGGGCTTTAGCACCGATCCGTTGGATGATTACATCACTGTAGAAGTTATGCTCAAATTTCTTGCATTCATCATAGTGGGTATAATGGCGCTCATTATTGTCATTAACCTGGTTAGGACTATCATTAAATATTTCGGATATAAGATAACCCGGCAAAAAGACTCCCTGTTATTATCGTATGGGCTCATCAATACCAAGAATACGATATTGCGCCCGGATAAAGTGCAGATTGTTACCGTAACCCGGAATTTCTTCCAGAAAAAGCTGGACATCCAGGACCTTAAGATCAGGCAGGCCTCCAACAGGGAGGCTAACAACCATGACCAGAAGAAAACAGCTATAGAAATACCGGGCTGCAATAATTCGGAAAAGGATGTATTGCTTGAATTCTTGCTTGGCGAAGTTCCGCATCGGGGTGTGGTGCTAAAGCCCAACATACGCAAGATGCTGGTTCCAACTGTCATATTTTTAATTATCCCGTTATCGGCCTATTTTTGGATCGCCAATACCGTTGGCCCGAAGCTGTTCAATTTTATATTGTTCTTACCGGCATATGTGCTTCTTGTCGGTGTCATGATCTATTTCGGGTTCAGGCACAGCAGGTTGTTTGTCAATGACGATTTTATTATCCGGCAAAGCGGTGCCTGGGATGTTGAAAATGATTTTGTTGCCCCGCACAAGATACAGACGATCTCGCTAACGCAATATTTCTGGCAGAAAGGTTCTGATATCGGCATCGTTTCACTGCATACGGCCGGTGGTACGATCTATTTCGGACTGGCAAATTATACAAAACTTAAGCAGTTCGTAAATTACTGGCTGTACCAGGTAGAAACAGGGAAGAAGCATTGGATGTAAACGTGAAGATTATTGGATATTAGACTGTTAGATTTTTAGACTTGGTAACAAATAACCAAATCCACAAATAACCAAAATAAACATTTATTAAAAATGTCAAATACAAAAGCATGGCTGCAGGCCGCACGTTTAAGGACGCTGCCATTATCGGTTTCCGGAATATTAGTAGGCAGTTTTTATGCCTGGTCAAAAGGATTAATGAACGGAGGCATACTTGCATTCGCGCTGCTCACGACGCTGGGGCTTCAGGTGCTCTCTAATTTTGCCAATGACTATGGCGATGGCGTGAAAGGTACGGATAATGAGAACCGCATAGGTCCGCAACGCGCTATACAAAGCGGTGCAATTACCGTGGAAGCTATGAAAAAAGGTATTATCATTACGGCACTGCTCACACTTATAACGGCGGTCACATTGATTTATCTTTCATTTGGGAAAGAGAATTTCACCTATTCCGTTTTCTTTTTCTTTTTAGGATTGGCTGCTATTGCCGCCGCCATAAAATATACTGTAGGGAGTTCGGCCTATGGCTACAGAGGTTTGGGCGACCTGTTTGTATTTATCTTTTTTGGATTGGTGAGCGTTATCGGCTGCTATTTTCTTTTTGCCAAAGAGATCGACCCGCTGATCGTACTTCCGGCTATTTCAGTTGGATTACTGAGCGTAGCAGTACTGAACCTGAACAATATGCGCGACCAGGTGTCGGATGCTATGTCGGGGAAGAACACACTGGTAGTAAAAATAGGTGCGGAAAAGGCGAAAATATATCATTATACTATCATAATTATAGCATTGGTATTGGTGCTATTATTCGCGGTACTTTGTAACTTTCAGCCTTTGCAGTACCTGTTTTTAATAGCATACATACCTTTCATTATGCACCTGAAAACAGTTGCCAAAAATACCGTACCGCGCGACCTCGATCCTGAATTGAAGAAAGTAGCATTAGGAACGTTTTTTATATCTTTACTCCTTTGCATAGTGCTTCAATTTTAGGATTGAATACCCCTGTTGCAGGCATCGGACCTCCGACCTCCGACATCGGACATAAATAACAAATAACTATATAACATCAACTATGAAAATTACTTTTTACGGCCACGCAAGCCTCGGGATAGAGGTAGGGGGCAAAAACATTATTGTAGACCCTTATATTACTGCCAACGAAATGGCATCACACATAAACATCAACGAGCTTAAAGCAGATTACATTCTGATCACCCACGCCCATGGCGACCATATTCTTGATGTTGAAGCAATTGCCAATAACACCGGCGCTACGATAGTTTCCAATGCTGAAATTACAAGCTATTATGAAAAGAAAGGCTTTAACGTGCACCCGATGAACCACGGCGGCAGCTGGAAATTTGATTTCGGTAAAGTGAAATATGTTACGGCAGTACACTCAAGCTCGTTCCCGGATGGCAGCTATGGAGGAAACCAGGGTGGTTTTGTGATCGAAAGCGAGCACAAGAATATTTATATCGCAGGAGATACGGCGCTTACCTACGATATGAAATTGATTCCTTTGCGTACGAAGCTCGATCTTGCCATCCTCCCGATAGGCAGTAATTTTACTATGGATGTGGAGGATGCCATTATTGCGTCCGATTTCCTTGAATGTGATAAAGTGCTTGGCTACCATTACGATACCTTTGGCTATATAAAAATCAACCATGAGGAATCCATCAAAAAATTCTTTGATAAAGGAAAAGACCTGATGTTGTTGCCAATTGGAGAATCAATAGAATTATAAATCTTTTTTGCCACGAATTACACAAATTATCACTAACTAAATTAGTGTAATTCGTGGCTGAAAATACTATGAATTGTAGCTACAAAAAATACATTCTCAACTTTAAGCGCCCCAGCGGAACATCACGCGGGGTGATGACGGAAAAAGAAACCTGGTTCATCATTCTTGAAAAAGAAGGTAAGCGCGGGATTGGCGAGTGTGGCCTGCTGCGTGGGCTGAGTGTTGATGACCGGCCCGATTATGAAGATAAGCTGAAATGGGCCTGCGAGAATATCCACCTGAGAGAAGAAAAACTTTGGGAAGCGCTGATTGAATTCCCCTCCATACAATTCGGACTGGAGACAGCTTTCCGCTCGCTTGAAGGTGAAACACCATACCTGTTATTCCCTTCGGCATTTACAAAAGGGGTTGAGAACATCCCGATAAATGGCCTGGTATGGATGGGAGAGGAGGCTTACATGAAACAACAGATCGAAGAGAAACTACAGCAGGGATTTACCTGTATAAAATTGAAGATAGGCGCTATAGATTTTGAAAAAGAGCTGGGTTTACTACGCTTCATTCGGTCGAATTTCAGTCCTGAAGAAATTGAGATAAGGGTTGATGCTAACGGTGCTTTTAGTGTAAATGATACTTTAGATAAGCTAAATCAATTGTCAGAATTTCAATTACATAGCATTGAACAGCCAATCCCAAAGAATCAAACTGACAGGATGTCAGAGCTGTGCAAAAACGCTCCTTTTCCTATTGCACTGGATGAAGAGTTGATCGGCGTGTTTGGTAGAGACAACAAAGAACAGCTGTTGCAAAAAATCAAACCCCAATATATCATTTTAAAGCCCAGTTTAGTAGGCGGTTTTCGGGGTACGAAGGAATGGATCGACATTGCCGAAAAATACAGTATCGGCTGGTGGGTTACGTCGGCGCTGGAAAGCAATATCGGACTGAACGCTATCGCGCAATGGACGTTCCTGCAAAATAACCCCATGCCACAGGGATTAGGCACCGGGGCATTATACACCAATAATTTTGATTCGCCGCTTGAAGTAACCAATGGCGAGCTTGCTTATAATCCTGACATTGATTGGGAAATAAATTTATAGCCCGATATGGTGTGCTATCGTTTCCAAATGATGATACATACAAAATAAGCTTATGCCTCAGCACTCTTCGTAGTAACTATTGGCGCCAGGCAGTTGTCCGGTATATTAAATGCATCCACCAATGGCACTGCATCCTGCCGTATCTCCCAGCACAACTGGCTTACAAGCTTGCGTACAGCTTTTGTCTTGCTGCCTTCCATGTAGCCCTGCTCAAGGTACCAGGCTTTATGCTCCTCAATTTTGTTCAGCGCGAAAAGGCAGTACAGTTTTTCGAGCACCTGTTTCAGGTCTTCATCAGCTACCTTGTCTAGCTGTATATGGAATTGCTCCAGTAATACCCTGTCAAGGTAGGCATCGGCGATCTGGAGCATGTGGGGGTGCATTACATTGGCGGCATCAAAGGCATCAAGGCCATCATCAATAAGCTTTTTAAAACGCCTTGCACCGGTGCTTACAATTTCTTTTTCGCGGTATTGAAAAGCTTGCAGGTGAAATTCAGGGCTTTTCAAATGCTCTTCATCGGTATTACGTGTAGTAAAAGGATTCTTTTCCACAACGGTTGTTTTTGCCTGATCCAGCACATAATTAAATATTGTAGCCACATTCATTTCCCCAAACTCTTTGCGGAATTCGCCCAGCCTGTTCTTGGCAGTGAGCTGCATTAGTACTGTATTATCACCTTCAAATGTAGTATATATTTCGGTGTCATTCTTTAGGTCGTCGATCCTGTTCTCGCTCAGGTAGCCTTTGCCGCCGCAGGCTTCTCGGCATTCCTGCAGGGTGTCGCGCGTATTCCATGTGGAGTAGGCTTTCATGCCTGCAGCAAGGGCCTCAATCTCCTGCATTTCTTCTTCTGTCCGTTCCACAAAGCGTTTGGTGAGGTATTGAAGCCCGAAATGTAAGGCATAGGCATTAGCGAGGTAGGGCATAAGCCTGCGTTGGTGCATCCTGTAATTGAGAATGGGTACCTCAGTGCCGCCTTCAGGTCCGAACTGTCTGCGCTTGTCGCCATATTTTATAGCAATGGCCAATCCGGTTTTGGCTGCTGCCAATGCCGACCTCGGGATACCTATACGCCCGCCTACAAGTGTACCCAGCATCGTGAAAAAACGCCTGTTGTCACTCGGGATAGGGGTTTCAAATTCGCCCGACTCGCTTACCTGTGCAAAACGGTCGAGCATGTTCTCGTAGGGAATATGTACATTATCAAAATAGATAATTCCGTTGTCTACGCCGTTAAGCCCCATTTTATGCCCGCAATCTTCAATGGTTACACCTGGCAATGTGTTTTTTCCCTTATCACGGATGGGGACAATAAAGGCATTTACACCATGATCTTTCCCATCAATTATAAGCTTTGCAAAAACAGTAGCCATTTCGCCATGGTTGGCCGCATTCCCGATATATTCTTTTCGGGCATATTTCTCCGGTGTATGAATGGTGAACGACCTGTTCTTATGGTCATAGGTTGCCGTGGTCTGGATGCCTTTTACATTTGACCCGTGATGCGTTTCGGTCATGGCAAAACAGCCGATAAGTTCCATTTTGCCTATTGCCTGAAGGTATTTTTTATAGTGCTTTTCAGTACCAAGTGACAGGATGCTCATTCCCCAAAGACCGAACTGCACTCCAAACTTGATAACAAGGCTCAGGTCGTGGTAGCTCAGGGTTTCCATAATAGAAAAATACCCCTCAATATCGTCTTTACCGCCGTGTGCTTTAGGATATGCATAAGAACCTAAGCCATTTTTAGCCAGTATTTTCGACCATTTCAGCACTTTTTCACGGTATTCCGGCACATCCGTTATGTTATTCAATGCAAATTCCTGGCTGCCAATCAGTTTTTTCACTGTTTTGATGATGTCCGCCTGGCTTCCGTCAAGAAAAGCCGTCATTTGGGTAACATTAAAGCTTTCAGCCGTCTTATATTTATCAGTTATAGTATCCCTTTTTTGGCGAAAGCCGGAGATCACCTCGCGGCTCATGATGCCAAGGCCCGATTCGAATTGTGCAAAAGAGGGGGCCATCTTTTGTATATCTTCTTCCTTGAACGATTCCCTTTCGGCATTGGCAATTAAAAGGCCCAACTCTGTAAAGTTACCAATCTTATTGTGGGATGCGAGCGCTGCATCGATCTTCTCCTTCCAATGAAAAAGTTCCGACCTGGAAGGAGGGGAGCCGGCATTGATCTTTGAACTAAGGAATTCTTTTTCTTCCTTGGTGAGCCATTCCTGTGAACTGATAAAATCACTGATAGTAGTTATTTCTTTTTTGCTAAGCACATCATCATGCCATGCAAAATAGATAAAAGGTAAAAATATAGTGAGTTTGGGATCGTTATTGAAAGTAATATCCATTCTGTAATTTTTTTAAATTTAAAAATAAGCAAATGCTTACAGAATGGATTTAAAATTGAGTTAAAAGGTGCTAAGGTTCTTAGAAGCTTAGGTACTGAGTTATTAATCATCTAAGAGCTTATGTATTTGCGCATATTGTAATAACATAACAGTTTTAGCATCTTTGATTTCACCCGAAGCAACCATTTCAATTGCTTTGGCAAAAGTTATTTCTATCACCTCGATATTTTCCTGTTCTTTTTCAACACCGCCGCCTTCGCCTGTTTTCATGGCATCGGAATAGGCAGCCACGAAGAAATACAGTATTTCGGTAACCGATCCGGGCGACATGTACACTTCCATTACTTTTTTTACATCGGTCACCGTATAGCCGGTTTCTTCCTCAGTTTCGCGGCGAATGCATTCTTCCGGATCGTGCTCATCCAAAAGGCCTGCGGGTGCCTCGATCATCATTCCGTCAGTATTACCATTGAACCATGTAGGAATGCGAAATTGCCTTGTAAGGATCACAGTACCTTTTTCCTTATTATATAAGAGTATCACAGCACCGTTTCCGCGATTATAAACTTCGCGCTCGTGGGTTTGCCACGAGCCATCCTTAAGGCGGTTTTCGTATTTAACCTTATTAAGCTTTCCCCAGTTTTCAGAAAGCACTGTTGTTTCTATAATCTTTACATTGTCAGACATAATAGTTCTTATTTGATTTGTTGCCTTATCAACGCAAATATGCAGCTATTATTTTAATCAGAAATTACAGTAAGTATATTTTTAGGGTATCTGCAAGGTGATAAGTACGGCTATTGAAAATCTTTTTATATTTACGTCCTTAACTAAAAAATTTCAAAAATGAAAAAATTACTTGTTTGCTTACTGATGGCTTTTGCAATGAATATGGCAGCACAGGATAAGCAGGTGCCGTTGTCGATCAGGAACTTCGAATTGTATTCGATCCTAAAAAAATCAAATTCATTTAAGGATTTCCCGGCATTGCCTGAAACAGTTACCGAACATTATGCAGGCGGCCAGTTATTGTATACAGCTGCTGAAACAGATAAATTTACACTACAGATCATGGCCGATGGCGAGTTCCGTTTTAAAATGAAGAAACCAGCGCCATCAATGACCGACAGTACATATTATATTCGTTTCCCAAACAACCAGGTTTTTGGTTACGTGATGCACACGCTTAAAACAGGCGTTGTTCAGGTTACCGTATACCAGGGCGAGAAGTTCGTTTATACAGGCGACATCAAGAAATAAGTTTAAAAGCAATTAAAAGCGGGTTTATGCCCGCTTTTCAATATTATATAATTGAACTATAATATATATTATGTAAAATAATAAATCAAGAAACACTTCTTCTTTCTATCTGCTAATGAATTGTTTCTAATCAAAAAAGCACATTGCCCTATCAGGATAATGTGCTTTAAAAATTCTAAGTATAGACTTATTTTATCTTCACAGGGATATCTAAATTTTCCCAGATTAGTGTCACGTTATCTTTATTAATCGTGTAAATCAAGCTTTCGTTCATCTTAGCCGATTTTTTTGTTTTAACTGTAACACGAATCTGGTCTTTTGATTCGTCATAATTATTAAAGCCAATTGTTGGATCTTTTCCAAAGATCACTGTAGCCGATTCTTTTTCAGGAATTACATAGACCGCATATTTTCCTGCCGGCAGTTCTTTGCCTTCAACCATCAGCGCTTTATCGGTTTCAAACGTTGTTGGCTTATTGGCACCTGCACGCCAAACTTTTCCGTATGGCACAAGCTCGCCCCAGATAACCCTTCCTTTTACGAACGGGCTGCTGTAGTTAATGGTGATGTTCGCCCCGTTGATCTTGCCTGTAGCCGTTGCCGGAGGGCTTGCCGGTTTCTTATCCTGTGCTGTTACTAATGTTGTTGTAAGTACTGCTATAAACAGCATTACGGTTTTAGTGATTAATTTCATGGTTATTTAATTTATTTGTACTGTAAATTTAAGAATTGCGTTGTTACCGGCTCAGTCTTTGCTGACTGATAAAAGTAATTTTAACAAACCTTTATGTTTTTCCTGTAAGCATTCTTTTTGCAAAACCCGAAAAAAATGTATATTTAGATTTCAATTGGCTAATTATGAAAAACCCTGTTGCCCAAGGCATTGCCGATTTTTTAAAGCATTTCCCTCCTTTCAGCAGCCTGGAATATACCGGCCTGATGGATATTTCCGCCCAGTCGAAAGTAATCTACCTCGAAAAGAACCAGGTATTATTTAAAGGAGGTGATGCTACCCATGCCGATTTTTATGTGGTAAAAGACGGCGCTGTAGGCCTTTCGCTTACTTCAGATGCCGAAGAGACCCTTATCGATAAATGTGACGAGGGCGACATCCTCGGCCTCCGACCTTTCTTTGCCAAAAATGACTACCTCATGACAGCCCGTGCGCGCGAGGAGTCAATTATATACGGTATACCTATCGAAGTATTCAGGCCTTATATTACGGGCAATCCCAAAGTTTTGGAGTT
Organism: Flavobacterium album; assembly: GCF_003096035.1. Taxonomy (NCBI): domain Bacteria; kingdom Pseudomonadati; phylum Bacteroidota; class Flavobacteriia; order Flavobacteriales; family Flavobacteriaceae; genus Flavobacterium; species Flavobacterium album. The sequence continues at coordinate 2,928,247 of NZ_CP029186.1, forward strand.
CCTTTTGGAAAGCTTTGCCTCACAGACCCGGAATCCTTATGATAAAGAACGCAGTGGCAAGCTGATGGCTGAAAATGTGGTTTTTAGCGACCAGGTAGCCGATATACAGTATTTCCAGCCTATAAAATACACACGCAACCCCATCACCGCGAATGCTGATGATGTATTGAAATTCATCGCGAAGACCATGGCAAACAGTGCTGTGGGAAGTGTTATCATTCAGGAAAACCAGCTGCCAATAGGCATTATTACCGACAGGGACCTTCGCTCGAAGATTGCTACCGGATTATTATCCATAGATGTAGAAGCACGCGAGGTTATGACCAGCTCTGTGATCACTGTTCCCGAAAATATTTCAGTCGCCGAAGCCCAGATGCTGATGCTTAAACATGATGTGGGCCATCTTTGCGTAACCCGTGATGGCAGCGACAAATCGCCTGTAAGCGGCATAATTTCCGAACATGACGTAGTGGCCGCGCAAACCAATACCCCCGGCGTACTCCTGAAACAAACCCGCAGGGCTTCCAACGCCAAGGAGCTTAAATATGTGCGGGAAAAACTTACCGACCTTATACAAAGCTCTATTGACAGCCTTATCCCTATTTCGCACATATCCAACATTGTAGCTGAGATAAATATAGCCATTACCCGCCGTGCCATCGAGTTGGCGGTAGAAAAAATAGGCTCCCTCCCTCCTGTCCGGTTTGTGTGGATGAACATAGGCAGCCAGGGGCGTAAAGAACAGCTGTTGTTGACCGACCAGGACAATGCACTTATTTTTGAAGATGTAGAGCCTGAACAGTATAATAATGTAAAAAGATATTTTCTTGAGCTGGCCGAAATGGTTATCGAATACCTTGGCAAAGTTGGCTACGAACCTTCTCCCAACAAATTGCTGGCCAGCAATCCCCAATGGTGCAAATCGCTGACAGACTGGATGAAGCAATACGATGCCTGGATAAATACACCTGCAGAAAAAAATGTAGAAGTGAGCACAATCTTCTTTGATTTTGACTTCATTTACGGGGCGCCGGCCATAGAAGATGCGCTTTCGTCGCATATCGGAATGAACATTTCGCGTAACAAAAAATTCTTTGCCTACCTCGCTTCGGATACACTCCAAAACCCTCCCCCTTTGGGTTTTTTCAGGCAATTCCTTGTAGAAAGCGACGGGGAGCACAAAGATTATTTCGATATTAAGAGCCGCGCTATCGAACCGCTTACTGATGCTGCACGACTGCTTGCATTAAGCATGAACCTTATAGAGATCACGAATACTTACCACCGCTTTAAAAAGCTGGCAGAGCTGGAGCCAAAAAACGCAGAGCTTTATGAAGAATGTGCAGAAGCGTTCAATACTCTCATGCGTTTCAGGACAGAAGAAGGACTGTTAAACAATTCCAATGGCAAATACCTGAATTTAAATGAATTATCAAAGTCAGATAAAGTAAAGCTTAAAAACTGTTTCCAGCCAATAAGCGATATTCAGGATATGATAAAACACCGATTTTCACTAACCTCTATTAAATAATCATGGCATTCGACTGGCTTACAGGTGGCAGTACGCCCCAATTCTGGAAAAATTACGTTGCCCTTTTTGAGGGTGATGACAAAGAGCACAGGCGTTATGTGGTTTTTGATATGGAAGCTTCCGGGCTCGACTGGAAGGAAGATGTTATATTGTCCATAGGGGCTATAGGCGTTGTGGGCAATGCCATAGAGGTAGGCGATTTTTTGCAGGTTTTTGTGCAGCAGGATAAGTTCACTACTCAGTCGGTAGCACTAAGCGGGGTACTAAAAGAACCAAAAGCCGAAAAATTCGTGGAGGCCGAAGCCATGATACAGTTCCTTAATTTTGTAAAGGATGCCACATTGGTCGGCCATAATGTGAACCTGGACATCGAAATGATCAACCAGGCGCTAAAGAGACTCGATCTGGGCCGGCTCAAAAACCCTATTATGGATACCAACACGCTTTACCAACGCTGGAAAGACCTGCCGGACGACAGTCATATAAGCCTGGACGAATTGTGCGATGTCCTGAAAATAGGTAAAAGCGACCGTCATACTGCATCCGGAAATGCATATACAACAGCGCTTGTTTTTCTAAAATTGAAGCGGAAATTGGGAATATAAATCACTATAAAGATGACTGCTTTGCCTACAACAGCCTAGACTAAGATATAGTTTTGAATGTCTAACCCACAAGCTGAAGCCTGAGCCATTCTTCTAACTCCCCTAATTTTTCCTGTGAAATAAATTTCTTGTAGTCATGCAGCCTTTGCAGTAGGTTTTCATACTCTTCCTCTTCATAATATCTTTCCTTAAGATCATCGCCATCATTAATTATTTCAAGATGGTGCAACATCATCTCATTGCATTTTTCAATATAGTAGTCGGCGATGAGCTGTCCGGAATATGCGTAATTCGCAAATAAATATTCTTCAAAATCATAACCCCAGTCGGCATAATTCGTTTTAGTTTCAAATAAAAATTTTCCCTTTTTAATCTCATACCTACTTATAATGTGATCCCAAATTACATAGAATAAAGCATCATCTAAATACGGTGTCAACTCCTCCAGAAACTTCTCAAAATTAATAAATCCATGCTTACTGCCATCCTGAACAGAAAGGTATATGCCTGGTTCCCCGCAGTCGATTATTCTTTCAGTAGTATACATTGCAAATCTTTCAATTTTTCCATCGGTAGAGTTTATAATAAAGGTATCCTGAGAAAAACCCCGTGCTTCATTATAAACATTTTTACTTGCAGGATATTTTTCTAAAAATGAATTTGCCTTCTCTTTACTAACCTTAAGGATGGATCCGGAATTTAAAACCCTTGGTTTTAACTGATATACTTCATGCAATGTTCCCATCCTGATAATTCCAGATTAGTTTGATTGTTCAACTTGCTTTTAACTGATATTATATTTCGTTTACGGGAAAATATAAACTTATAACAGCACCTTTTCCTAATTCCCCGGAAGCCGTAATATAACCTTTATGGTTTTGCATGATCTTCCTGCACAGCGCTAAGCCGACACCGGATCCCTTAAACTCTGAAGACGCATGCAGCTTTGTGAATATATTGAATATCGATTCGGCATACTGCTGTTCAAACCCTATACCGTTATCAGTAACATGGATCACCTGATACCTGTGCTTATCTTCGGGAGTATAAGCCATAAGCTTTTTTTCGCCAATTATTTTTACCATAGGTGGCTGCCTGTCCGGTGATGAATATTTGATCGAGTTAGCTATTAGATTTGAAAATAATTGCTTCAGCAAAAATGGAATGCCCTCAATTTTAGGCAGGTTTTCAGCAATTACTTGTGTAGAATGCTCTGCGATCGTCTCAGTCATGTCTTCTTTTACTTCATCGATAATCGATGCCAGGTCGACCAATTCAAGTGAATCATCCGTATGTTTCAGCTTCGTGTATTTGAGTATATCCACGAGCAATGTCTGCATTCGCTGTGCCGATGTATTCATCCGTTTAAGTGAATCCTGCAGGTTTGGCGACATATCCGCTTCCTTGCTTAAAATGCGGGATGAAATGAGCTGGATTTTCCGCAAAGGCTCCTGAAGGTCATGCGTGCTTATCCAGTTGATGTTTTCCAGTTCAGAATTGGTCTGCTTCAGCAACTCGCTCAGCTTACGGTATTTTTCCTCTTCCAAAGAGATAATGAGCAGGTTGATATGCCGTTGGAGGCTGAAAGCATAAGCAGCCGCAGCATCTGTTTCAGGCTGCAGCCATGGCTTGCTCTTACAGCTAACAATCTCCTTCCAAAGCGCAAAGGAGTTCCTTGGGGAAAGCCCTTTTTTGTCTTTTATAATCGATTTTGCTGGGTCACCCGCCCAGTTTACCTCTGTAATGGTTTCGGGCCTGAACCAAATGATACAGTTATTACTGTCTATATCCAGTGAGTGGTAAATGATACCCGAAGCTTTCTCGCAGGTGCTTTTCATTTCAGGCAGGTAGTCAATAAGCTTGTCAGTATGGAAGCTGCTATTTACAGTATAAGTTGCCAGCCAGTTGGCCAGCTGCTTTATTTCGTCATCTTCCGGTGCGATCCCGCTCTTGTATACTTTGTCATTAAATACGATCGATATACCAGATGCATTGCAAAGCTTGAGAATATCCTGAGCATCTGCAATTTCCTGTAAGGCAGAAGCGCTTCCCAGGCTAAACGTATTCATTTTTTCCAGGGAAAGATTTACTTTCCTAGCTTCTTCATACTCTTCAGATGACTGCCTGACATCTATTTGTGATGTGATGAAGTGGCCCTGCAATTGTGCTGCAAGGCGGATTTCAGGGCTTATATTTTTAGCTGAATAATGATGGCAGGCTATCAGCCCCCATAGCTTTTTTTTATGGATAAGCGATATGGTGAGGGTTGCCCCCACCCCCATGTTATGCAGGTATTGTACATGGATAGGCGATGTACTGCGCAAAATAGAAAGGCTAAGGTCGAGGTTTTTATTTTCACCGTCATCTACGGTAAATATAGGAACCGGCGTATAGTTGATATCGGTAATAAGCCTTAAAAGGTTTTGCATATACAATTCCCGTGCCTGTGGTGGTATGTCGGTATGCGGGTAATGCAGTCCAAGGAATGGCTCAAGGTCTTCCCTTACGCTTTCGGCAAACACCTCGCCATTATAATCTTTATCAAAACGGTATATCATTACACGATCATAACCTGTCACCTCGCGCGTACCTTTTGCAACAAGGCCGCAAAGCTCTTTTAGTGTATGCGTATCGTGCATATAGGTAAGGAACTGCGAGGTTTGGTCGTATACCTCACTTGCGTCCCTGATATCCTTACTTACAGGTTCCGCCTCAAGGATATAAACAGTGTTATTATAGTGAACAGTGCATAAGAACTCACTGCCGTTAAGCTGCAGCCTCAATAACGATGATGACAGCATATGGCCGTTAGCTATATAATCCCTGAGCTGCTTTAGTGCGTCATCGCCAAAAGCTGCTGAAAAAGTGTTTCCTAATAATCCCGAATAGGTGCGGCCAATGAAAGCCTCACAGTTCTCACTGCAAAAGTCGATGGTAAAAGTACCTTCCTTAAGCCCAAGCAGAAAGCCGTGTGGCTGTATGCTGCCGGGTATGTGTATCGGTTCCTGTTCGCAATTGGTGAGGTTGACAATCTCACGGTTTACAATATCCTTTATCTTCATACAGCTATTGAGGTGCGTTTGACCTGAAATGTGCGTTTATTGCATCAAATGTAAAATTGGCCCCTTCTATAATTTCAGAGGCACATTGGTTTTCGGCTTCATATTGTGATAATGCCGAAAGGAAATTTTTCCAGTAACTGCCGGTCTGGCCGCCATACCCTGCAAAATAGGAGGCGCCATTCTCTGCATCATAGCCGAGTGCAGCACTGATATTTTTAAGGATGACCCTGCCGCCCAGTGAAGAGCCCTCTACAACATACATTATACCAAGGGCAAAACCCGTAGATATTTCTTTAAGGTTGCGGGTTACCGGCCTGCTGTGCGTACCGATTTCAATACCTAATACAGCAAGGTCGGCATCAATATGATGCGTTTTGCTGCGCTGCATAAGATCCGGGATGATGCCTTCCAGTAAAGGAAAAATATTCTCCTCGGTATCTGCCGTTACGTCGCGCATCAGCTTAAGATACCCGGCATATTCGCTGTTGGTAACATTTGTATCTGTTACCGAAGCTGAAATGGGCAGTTCTTCAAGGTCTGTATGGGATTTGGCTGTAGCCTGGCGTAAATTGTCTAAAAAGGGGACAGTGGTCGTTCCGTTCATTATATAGATCAGTAGCTGTAAACAAAATTTTTATCGTCCGGGACAAAGCTTCCCCAGTTTATTCCGAGGGCATGCTCGATAGATCTTTTCAATTGATCAAAAACCCCCGACTTAGGCACATAATAACTGGCACCGAGCTCCCTGCTTTTCTTTATCGTATCCTCATCTCCCGAGGTTGAAAACATTACAATGGGAAGTTCTTTATCAGACTGCCTTACTTTTTGAAGTATATCCAGCCCCGTCATTCCGGGCATATTAATATCCAGAAATATAAGATGCGGGTGCGGTGGTGGGTTGTTGAGTGCATGCAGCAGCTGTGAACCATTATTTTGTGTAACTACGCTCACATCGGCATCAATTGTATCTACAATCTCCTTAAAGAATTCTAAATCATCCTGGTCATCATCCGTGTAAAATATTGTGAATCCGCTCTTCATTATCCAGTTGTATTAAATTAAAAATTGCAATAAGGCGATGAGTACCAAAAATAGTTAAATTGCAACTAATACCCCTGAATCGCGGGGAATATTAAGAAAGCTTTAACGTATGTCCCACGTTTTAAAACCTATCATTTACAGTTTTTATCGACCATGATCAGCTTTTTCAGCTTAATGAATTGCACGAGGCGCGTGCGTGTTATGACTTTGCCTTTCTCATCGGTTACATTACATTCCTTTAAAATTCCATTTGGCATCTTTTCTTTTTCTTCCCAAAAACGGTAGCCGATATCGTCCGGAGGCAGTGAAGGAAAATTTAGGTAAAGGCTGTTGTCCATTATGTAATGTTTGGTAAATATCTCGCGGTTCTCTGTTTTTCTCCTGTTCACAGGCTTCAATACTACATGACTGAAGGATCGCTTATCAATAACAGTGTCGTTTTTTGGTACCAGTTCGAAATCCCTGACTTTCTCTGTCTGGGCGAAAGTTCCGCTACGTGGGCATTTCAGGCTGATCGCTTCCACAAAGAAATCATCTTTTGCGATGGTGCCGTAATAATATTTGCCTCCTGCCAGTACCAGCGTCATTCCTACCTCCTTACCCATTTCATTAACTATCATCATATAACTGCTCTTAGTCGAACTCATAAAACAGTAATGACTCGACTTTGGACTCCCCTTTTCCGTTAAATGCTCAATCTCATATTCCATCACATAATCAAAGGCATAGCTTTGCTGGCCGTAACCTGTAAAGCAAATAAGCAATACCATTATCATTTGCTTCAGGTTTTTCATCTCCTTGTTACAAAGAAGTTAGCCAGGAATTGGAACGCTACGAGCCCTATCAGGTACACTGTCGCTAGGTCTTCCATAAGAATGCCTTTTACAAACACCATAGCCACAGCCGTTGCGCCTGAAAGGAACATAACGGCGTTATAACCAAGGAACAATCCCGATGGCTTTGCGAACAGCTTGCTCAACGGTATCATCATGGTAAACGCAAAGAATGCAAGGATGATATACTGGTCTTGACCTGTTATGAAGTAAGTAAGGCCACTTAATAGCGATATGAGCAGGAAGGCTCCTATAATCGAAGAGCTTATCTTTTGCTTTTTGTCCAAAAGGTGTTTCCCGTAAGGATTTAATAGCAGGAACAAATTACTCAGCGGGGTGATGATCCATGTCGAAAAAGCAAAGATGAAAAGCAGCATGACCAAAGGATACAAAAACGGCTGCAATGCTTCATTGGAGTCTGCCAATGCGCGTAATGCCCTTGAACCGAAATAAAAGCCAAGTATGAACAGCCACTGGTATTTTGCGCCCATGTTCGACATCCAGAACGAGTATTGCAGGAACCACCTGTAAACCAGAAAACGTGCTTTCAATGCTTCCGTCATCCCGGCTTGTGCGTGGGGCGAATTGGGGTCGTTCTTCAGCGCTTCGCTAAAATGGTCGAGTGCCTTTTTGGTCTCGCCTTTTTCCAAAAGCCCCCAGCCGTAGTTAGCGTGCGTATAGGCATTATTAGGATTCTCATTCAATGCTTCGGCAATGGTATCAAATGATTCCTCCTTCCTGTCGAGTTTCAGCAATGCCGTACTGCGCACATTCAGGGCAAAAATATGGGAAGAATCAAGCGCCAGTGCCTGGTTGGCAATATCCAGTGCCTCACTGTATTTTTTACGCACCAGTTTTATATGTGCCCAAAAGGCAAAATATTCTGCCTGGTACGGATCCATGCTGATGGCTTCGGTTATATATTTCTCAGCCTCTGTTATTTTCTCCTTTCCCAGGTACAGCCTCGATTTCAGGAAAAAATAATGGCTTGCCGTTGGGTGCAGTGCTATCGCACTATTTATGAGTTCTTCTGCCCTGGCATAATTTTCGTTATGCAGGCTTATCTCACTCAGCAGGTACAGCACATAGTCATCGTTCGGGTTTGCCCTGATGAGCTCGCCCAGTATCTTTTCGGCATCGTTATAGCGTTGCTGCTGCAGGAGCAGCATGGCTCTTTCCAAAAGGCCTTCCGTCATTATTTCTTTATTTTTAGGTAGGACAGCACATCATTGTACAGCCCGGATTCATTGGCATACAGCGCAAAATTCTTCGCAGAGACAAACCATTCTTTTGTACTGGCGTTGTGTTTTTTTATGGCATTCGCCAAATCTTTTTCCTGTATAGGTTCCGGGATACCGGTTTTAAACGATTCTTCCAGCTTGCTTTCAATGGCGATATCAATAATAGCCTCAATATCAGCGCCCGAGTAATTTTCGGTCTGTTTGGCCAGTTTGCCAAAATTGATGCTACCTACCGGTTTACCTTTTAATTTGATATTGAAAATAGACTCCCTCGCTTCTTCATCCGGCGGCGGGATAAAGATAATCCTGTCAAACCTGCCCGGCCTCCTGAAAGCAGTGTCCAAATGCCAGGGTGCATTGGTAGCACCCAGTACGAGTATGCCGTCATTATCCGACTCCATACCATCAAGCTCCTGCAAGAACTGGTTGATCAGGTGGCGCGAGCCCGAATTCTTCATGTCGCTCCGGCTTGCCCCCAGTGCATCTATTTCGTCAAAAAACAAAACACATGGCTTGTTCCTTCGTGCGGTCTCAAATACTTCATGCAGGTTTTTCTCGCTGTTGCCTATCCACATATCGAGAATGTCATTCAGCCCGACGCTGATAAAATTAGCGTTGATCTCCCCTGCTGTTGCTTTGGCAATAAAAGTCTTGCCGCAGCCTGGAGGGCCGTACAGCAGTATCCCGCCGCCTGTTTTCTTGCCGTATGCCTTATACAGGTCGGCGTGGTTCAGCGGGTGGATTATCTTTAGCTCGATCTCTTTTTTAATCTTTTCCATACCGCCCACATCACCAAAGTTGGTTTTGGGTTTGGTAAGGAATACATTGTTCTCTTCTTCCTGGAATTGCGGCTGCGGCCCCATGCCTACTCGCAGTTCAGCATCGAGCTCGTCATCGGTATAGCCGGGAATCATTTCCAGTACTTTTCGGTAGGTGTCCACAGCCTGTTGGTACAGGTTTTCCCTAAGCAATGTTTTGGCATAAAGCACCAAAAAGTTAATGTTGTCGGGGTCGCTGTGCAGTGCATCTTCAAGTATCACGCTGCAGGTAGCATATTGTCCTTGTCGGAAATAGGTTAGTGCCAGGCCGTATTTGGCTCCGGGGTGGTTTTGCTGTGACAGTACTTCTTTATATTCTTTTTCAGCTTCTTCAAGCCTGTTAAGGTTCAGCAGGCTTTCAGCTAAATGTAGTCGTAAGGGGATGTTGGTTGGCGAGAATTTCAGTGCTTCCCGCAGGCTTTCAATCGCGTTATTATCCATTGTAAATTAAATATGCGCTAATTTAATTTTTCGCGGATAAATTAAAAAGGAAAAAGGGCTTTAAATTATTACAATGTAAAAAAGGGTACACTGTTGACGCTGATTTTAGCGAATATAGTATATTAAATACTCTATTTAATCACATACGGAAATAACCCTGCGGTACCTGCCGTGGTGGCTTACCGATGCCGGAAGCAGTTTCTTTTTGTCCCGGATAAATGGCAGGCCGCCTTCACCCTTTATAATTTCAGGGTTTACCGGTTCGTGTATCTTTTGGGAGTTGTCGGCAACAGCCACTGTATGCAGCGCATCATCTGAAATGGATGTCTGCGTATGATATTTAAAATCCCCGCAAACCACTTTCCCCATAAAATTTTCCGAGTCTAAAACTTTAACCGAGCAATGCAGCAAGTGCGGAATAAAAGCCCTCGTCCGTGTCTGGCGGTTCCAGGCTTTGTAGGCGGCTTCCTTCATGCTCCAAAGCACCCACACCATAGTTTCCTGTTCGGGATGGTTCGCAATAGCCTGCTGCTCCTCTTCAGAAAACAGCCTTTGCAGGAAGCCTTCCCGCTGCCAGTTACTTTCCTTTTTTGCCGCTGCAAGGTCAATTACGTCGTTGCCTATCATTTTTCAGCAAGCTTAGCTTCTATGATGTCAAGGGCTGCCTTTACGGTCAGCATACGCTCCATCTCTTCATTTTCTATCCTGATGTCAAATGCGGTTTCAATATCCAATACAATATCAACCAGGTTGGCCGAATTGATTTTGAGGTCGTTTATAAAATCGGTGTCTTCTGTAAGTTTGTCATACACTTCTACCTCAGAGGTATAGGGTTTTATGATGGCTTTCAGCTTGCCTGTAATCTGTTCTTTATTCATATCATTTTGTGAATTTCTTAAATATAATGCAGGCATTCACATCGCCAAAACCGAAACTGGCTTTCGCCAAAATATTTATTTCCGTGTTAATTTTTTGTTGCGGAATCTTTAAAAGATCAACCAAAGATACAATTTCCGGATGGATATCCTCACAATTTATGTTCGGGAAGATAAAGCCTTCGTGCAGTTGCAGCACCGATGCCACGCACTCTACGCTACCCGCCCCGCTCAGGCAATGCCCCGTCATGGATTTTAATGAGTTGATATACGGGAAATCTGATCCGCTCCGGCCCAAAGCTTCCACCCAGTTCTTTATTTCAAGGCTGTCTTTTGATGTGGCAGTCAGGTGTCCATTAATGGCATCAATATCGCTTGCCGCAATGTCCGAATCCCAAATGGCCTCCGTAATACAGCGCTGTACCGCAATGTTATTGGGCGCGGTCATAGTGCCTTCTCCCCTTTGCCCGCCGGAATTCACGTGCCCGCCGAGTATCTCGCCATATATTACAGCGCCTCGTTCCAGTGCACTTTCCAGTTCTTCCAGTACCATTGCCCCCGCCCCGCTGCCCGGCACAAACCCCGATGCCGATGTGCTCATCGGTCGTGAGCCTTGTTCCGGTGTTTCGTTATGCTTAAAAGTGCATACCCGCATTGCATCAAAGCCGGCCCAGATGTAAGGCCCGCTGTCGCCCGTGCTTCCTGCCAGCATTCGTTTGGCATGTCCGCACTTTATACGTTCATAAGCCATCAGGATGCTCTCCGTTCCCGTCACACAGGCGGATGAATTCGTCGTTATCTGGTTGCCCAGCCCCAGCTTGCCGCCCAAATAGGCGCTTATGCCGCTATTCATGGTCTGGGCTACAACGGTGCTGCCCAAGCGGCGTGTCTGCAGATCGTCTATCTTATAAATGCTTTCGCGAAATTTATCAATGCCCGATGTTCCCGAACCGAAAATAATACCACTGTCCCAATCGGGTTCGTCGCTGGTATTTATTTCCAGTCCGGCATTAGCCCAGGCTTCCATCCCTGCAATAAGACCATACAAAATCCCGGTGCTGTTGAAGCCACGCAATTCCAGTTCAGAGAAATACTTTGCTTTTAATTCGTCTGTTATCTCTGGCCTGCCCGCAATCTGGCAGGAAAACTGTAACCTTTCCAGTTCCGCATCGTGTTTTATACCGGATATCCCATTTTTAATGGCATGGGTAAACACAGGAATGCCGACCCCATTTGGAGCGGCAATGCCAAGACCTGTTATTACAACCCTCCTGTTCATTTATTGTTCGTTATCAGGCCTGCAATCGTCCCTTTGCAAACGTCGTCACCGGCTTCGTCTCTCATTACTACCCTGCATTTCAATTTACCGAAACGGAAATATATTTTTTCTGAAACCACAGTAACTTTTTCATTAGGATAAACCGGTTTTAAAAATTCTATTTCATTTGATGTTAAGGCAATTGCGATATTTGTATTCAATTCATTATTTAATAAAAATATACCCAGGCAAACAACCCCGATCTGTGCCATGCATTCCGTCAAAATCACGCCGGGCGTTACGGGATGGCCTTTGAAATGCCCACTGTAAAAATTAAGATTTTTATCAAAAGTGTACGTTCCGGTTATGCCGCTTTCATCTATATGCAGAAGCTCATCCACAAAGAGGAAAGGCTTTTGGTAAGGGAGTTTTGTAAGGATTTCGTTTTTATTCATTATCGTTTTTCCTCCTGCAAGGTTTTCAAAACCTTGTAGGTTTTATTACTAAATGTTTTCTGTACTCTTAATTTATACCTACAAGGTTTTTAAAACCTTGCAGGATCACGGGTTACCACTCCAATAAAACCCGTTGCGCCGAGAACCCCGGCCCGAAGCTCAGCATAACTCCCTTCTCTCTCTGTTGTGGATTGGTATCCATAATTTTTTCCAATACATACAACACTGTTGCGCTCGACATATTGCCATATTGTTTTAATGTTTCTTTAGTCGCGTCAATGTTTTTTCCCAAGCATGAGAATAATTCCTCTACGGTACTCACGATCTTCCTCCCTCCGGGATGGAATATAAGGTGGTCTATATCGTCTATCTTCAAATTGTTCTTTTCCAAAAAAGGGTGGATAATATCCGGAAAGTGCGATGCTATGGTTTCCGGCACCTCAATGTCCAGTACCATTTGAAGGCCTCCATTAGTTAGCTTGAAGCCCATCATGTGTTCCGCATCATAAAAATGGTACATCTGCTCGTCCAGTATTTTCGGCCCTTTATCTTCTTCATAAGATGACAGCAGGCAGCACGCAGCGCCGTCGCCAAAAATTGCCGCGCTGATGATGTTCGGCATCGAAAAATCATTAAGCTGGAACGTAGCAGTTGGGGCTTCCACGGCTATAACCGCGGCACGCTTGCCGGGATTAGCCTTGAGGAAATTTTTCGCATAAATGATTCCCGAAATTCCCGCTGCACAGCCCATTTCGGTAACCGGCAGGCGAACGATGTCCTGTTTCAGCTTCATACGGTTGACCAAGTAAGCATCGAGTGACGGAATCATGATACCCGTACAGCTCACCGTAATGATATAATCCAGCGTTTTCGGTTCCCATCCTGCTTTATCTAAAGCGTTTTGCAGGACTTTTTCACCCAATTCAATAACCTCGCGGACATAAATATCATTCTTTTCCTCAAACGAAGTTGCTGTAAAAACCTCTTCAGGTTCCATGATGGAATAGCGTTTATCTACGGCAGCACCCTCGAATATCTTCTTTACTTTCCGGATAAAGCGTTCATCCTGGCCATCAAGCCACATGCCCACCAAAGGTAATATTTCTTCTGTGGTCCGGGAATAATTGGGCAGTTGTTTGGCAACCGTTATAATTTTTACGCTCATACTTTTGAAATGACCCATTGATAGCGGAATGCCCACCTCCAGCGGATGCTGCTGTTTTTTATGTTTAGTTTTTTGGCGAATGCCTGCAACTCTTCCTTTTTAAATCCTCTTAATATCGACACCAGTCCATCCTCGCGGGACATACGGTTAAGGGCAAAGATCCGGCAGAGCATTTCGAAAAGCCTGTAGGCTATTTTGCTGCGGTGCAGATCGTTTATCACTACGCCTGTTGACGCATTCCTGTTAAAGGTCGTCATTATTTTTAATATTTCCTCATCTCTAAAATGGTGAAGCGTCAGCGTGCACAATACAATGTCGTATTTCAGGGTTGCAAACTCGTCCTTAAAGATGTCAATGCATTTGTATTCGATATCCGGAAAATCTTTTGAGAGCTTTTCGGCATAATTGACAGTGAATTGGTTAGCATCAATCCCTATCAGCTTAAATCTCAGGCTGTGTTTTTTGGCATGCACCGAAAGCATCCGCAACATATCGCCGTTTCCACAGCCCACATCGGCTATGGTTATCGTTTTGGTTGTATTTGTTTTTTTAAGCAATTCTTCCACACCTTCAAGTGTAAGTTTGTTGCCACCCAATAATTGGTTTATGGAAGCGATCTTGTCCAATGCATCGCGCAACTCCTCGCCTTCCAGTGAAAAGTCATCCATTATCTCAGGCTCCTGTGTACGGTGTTTGGTCGTTATCCCCATTACGAAGCAATATCTATAGGTTGGCCGTGTGTTCGCTTTATAATTTTCGGCAGCAGCGACGGAAACGATGTAACCGCATGCAGTAATGGCCGTGTAAGCAATTTATTGTGCAGGGCGCTCCCCAATAGCCTGCCGGTTTTCAGCCGTTGGCTAAATTGCTTTTTCCATTCGCCGGCATACCTTTTTTCGAGTTCTTCGCGTGAGGTGATCGTCCCATCGAAATAGGAAGATACAAATTCTGAAGCGACCTTGGCACTGTGTATTGCCATCGCCATACCGTTGCCACACAAAGGATGGATGAGCCCCGCGGTGTCGCCCATCATCAGGATATGATTTTCAACCGGGAGTTTTTTATCGAACGATACCTGGCTTATCGTCAGTGGCTTGTCAAAAAGAGGGGTGCTGTTTTCCAGTATCGCTTTCAGGTTTTTGTTTTTATAAAGGACTTCGAGCTGAAACTCCTCAATATTCTTATATTTTTTAAAGGTTTCATAATCGGCAAGGTAGCAGACGTTCACCACATCGTTCTCTACTTTCGATACGCCGCAATAGCCACCGGGAAAGTTGTGCAGTGCGACGGTATCATTAGGGAATTCGCCTTTATAATGCCCTTTAACAGCAAGCCATGGTGACTTCTTTTGAATGAATTCGCGGTTCATTTCTTTGTCAATGTTCGACCTCTTACCGAATGCCCCCAACACGATTTTCGATGTATATATCGCATCGGAAGATTCCACGTAAAATTTATCATCGATAAAATTAACACCTTTTACTTCCCCCAAAATCACTTTACAGCCGTTTTCCTTCGCTTTTTCGCACAGATAATTATCCAGCGCATAACGGCTTACGCCAAAACCTCCCAGTGGGAGCTGTGCCGTTACAGGATGGCCGGTCACGGATGAGAATTCAAACTTGCTGATGGACACAGGATTCAGGAAGGAGACATCGGCGCCAAGCCATTTTAAATAGGGCATTACTTCATTCGAAATATATTCGCCGCATACTTTGTGTTTTGGGTATGATGTTCTCTCTATAATTGTAACCGACAGCCCTTTTTGGGACAGGTGAATGCCCGCCGTGAGCCCTGCAAGGCCACCGCCAACAATAAGTACGTCGGGATTTCTTTCCATGAAACGAATTTAGGGAAAGGGTTAGAACACGGATGTTATAGTTTTGCCAATATTTTAACTCTTCGTCTTTTTTCGCAAAGTTGGCCGAAAACCTTGGAGCAAAAGCTATAAAGCAAAAAAGGCAGCCGTAGCTGCCATTAATTATACTCTTTCGTCCTTTATCTCATCTATAATCTCAGGATTCAACAGCGTACTTGTGTCCCCGAAATTAGAGAAGTCACCTTCTGCTATTTTGCGTAGTATCCTTCGCATAATCTTGCCCGAGCGTGTTTTTGGCAAGCCGGATACGAACTGTATTTTATCCAGCTTGGCAATAGGCCCGATGTGGCTCGAAATATGCTCATTGATCTCGCGGCTAAGGTTATCCCTGTCGCGGCCTTCACCCGTTTCCTTCAGGATGATGAAGCCGTAGAGCGCATTTCCTTTTATATCGTGCGGATAGCCTACAATAGCCGACTCTGCCACCGCAGGGTGCTCGTTGATGGCATCTTCAATAGGCGCTGTTCCCAGGTTGTGCCCCGAAACGATTACTACATCGTCTACCCTTCCGGTAATGCGGTAGTAGCCTACTTCATCACGAAGCGCACCATCGCCTGTAAAATATTTCCCAGGGAAAGTAGAGAAATAAGTTTCCTTAAAGCGCTGGTGGTCGCCCCATATCGTGCGCGCCATTCCCGGCCACGGGAACTTTATGCACAGGCTGCCCACTACCTGGTTGCCTTCTATCTCGTTGCGCTTTTCATCCATCAGTACAGGCTGTATACCCGGTAACGGAAGTGTAGCATAGGTTGGCTTGGTCGGCGTTACGAAAGGTATCGGCGATATCATGATGCCGCCCGTCTCTGTTTGCCACCAGGTGTCTACAATAGGGGCTCTTTTTTTGCCTACATGATCGTTGTACCAGTGCCATGCCTCCTCGTTGATAGGCTCCCCTACCGACCCGATAACCTTCAGGCTAGAAAGATCGTTCTTGTCTACCCATTCCCAATTCTCTTTGGCAAGCGAACGTATAGCAGTCGGCGCTGTATAGAACTGCGTAACCTTATGCTTGTCTATAACTTCCCAAAAACGGCCAAAGTCAGGGTATGAAGGGACACCTTCGAAGATCACTGTTGTAGCGCCATTTAATAATGGGCCATATAAAATATAGGAGTGCCCCGTGATCCAGCCTATATCGGCTGTACACCAGAAGATATCATTCTCTTCGTAGGCAAAAATATTCTTGAAGGTATAAGCGGTATGTACCATGTACCCTGCAGTGGTGTGCAGCATGCCTTTTGGCTTTCCGGTAGATCCTGAAGTATACAGGATGAATAATGGGTCCTCAGCATCCATGATCTCTGCCACGTTATTAGCAACAGCATCATCGAGCAGCGGCTGCAGCCACTGGTCACGGCCTTCTTTCATGTTCACCTGCGTACCGGTACGTTTTACTACTAAAACCTGCTTCACCGAAAGGCATTTTTCGAGCGCTTCATCGACAATGCATTTCAGGTCGATTGTCTTATTGCCACGGAAACCGCCATCCGACGTTATCACCATTTTGCACTGCGAGTCCATTATCCTTGCTGCCACAGCAGATGCAGAAAACCCTGCAAACACTACCGAATGTATAGCGCCTATGCGTGCACAAGCCAGTACGGCAATTGCAAGTTCAGGGATCATCGGGAGGTAAATACATACCCTGTCGCCCTTTTTGATGCCCTGGTCACGCAGTACGTTAGCCATTTTGGCAACGCGGTCGTACAATTCATTATACGTTATATGGAGCGCTTCTTCTTTGGGGTCGTTAGGCTCAAAAATGATAGCGGTCTTCTCGCCTCTTTTCGCTAAATGCCTGTCGATACAGTTTTTAACGATATTTACTTTGGCATTCAGAAACCATTTTACATCGGCTTCCTGCATATCGAATTCCACAACCTTATCCCATTTCTGGTACCATGTAAAGTTCTCATCGGCTATTTTATCCCAAAATTTACGGGGCTCGCGGATGGACTTATTATAATGCTTAAAATATTGCTCAAGGCTTTTTACCTGATAGTAACTCATCTTGCTTGTTTTTTGGTGTTGTAAAGATACAATCCTTTAGTAATTATAGTAATTTTTCTTCAGGTTTTTAGCTTGCGTTTCTTATTAAAATGCAAATTTAATTTGGTAAATACCACAAATGTGAAATCGGGCGCAAACCTCGCCAAAGCTTCCAACGCGCTTTTTCATGCCCAAACCATGGCTTTTTATATGTAATTTAATAGTACTACCATAGAAAATATAGTAAATTTGCCGTTTAACCTTAAACGAGATATCGTACGCCCGCTATGCATCAAGAGAAAAAAAAATGGTTTGCTTCCTGGTTTGACACTCCGTATTATCACATACTTTATAAGGACCGGGACTATGAAGAAGCACAGCTCTTTATGGACAACCTTACCAATTACCTTAACCTTCCTGAAGATGCTAAAATACTCGACCTGGCGTGTGGGAAAGGCCGCCATTCGGTGTACCTGAACCAGTTGGGTTATGATGTTACGGGTGCCGACCTATCTGAAAACAGCATAGAAAAAGCATCTAAATACAGCAACGAAAAATTGCATTTTACGGTACACGATATGCGGGAGCCTTTCGATGAAAAGTTTGATGCGATATTCAACCTCTTTACCAGCTTTGGCTATTTTGAAGATGATGCCGATAACCTTAAAACACTAAAAGCCATCTGCGAAAGCCTTGCCGAATACGGTTTTGGCGTTATCGATTTCATGAATGTGCACCACGTGATCAATAACCTTGTGCCCGAAGAAGTAAAAACTGTTGAAGGCATCGATTTCCATATAAAAAGGTATGTAAAGGAGGGCCATATAATTAAGGAAATTGATTTCGAGGCCTGTGGAGAAAAATACCATTTTACCGAAAAAGTACAGGCACTGACATTGGAAGATTTTGAACGGATGATGGAAGAAGCCGGGATATACCTGCTTGATATTTTTGGCGATTACAAGCTGAGGAAATTCTTCAAAAATGAGTCGGAGCGATTAATAATGATCTTTAAATAAAATGATATACTTATTACCTTTATTATCGGTCATTTTAGGCTATGGGGTAGCTCTGATATTAAAACCGAGCAATAAAAAAAGCCTTAAACTATTGCTTGCGTTCAGCGGTTCTTTCCTGCTGTCCCTCACGGTGATGCATTTGCTGCCCGAAGTATATGAAAGCAGTATGCAGGGCCATGAAGGGCACGATCACGGGCATGAACATACACACAACAATATTGTTGGCATCTACATCATGGCGGGTATCGTTTTCCAGATCATACTTGAATATTTTTCCAAAGGCGCCGAGCATGGCCATGTACATGCTTCTTCGCATGATCACGACCATGAGCATTCCAACGCCATGCCATGGCTGCTTTTCCTTAGCCTGTGCATCCATGCGCTGCTGGAAGGCATGCCTGTAAGCCACCACAACGACCTGGCCTGGGGCATAGCGGTACACCACTTCCCTATCGCCATTATCCTTACGGCCTTCTTCATCAATTCCGGATTGAATAAATCAGCTATATTCCTGTTTATGATGGTATTTGCCGCTATGACACCGCTTGGCACACTGGCATCCGGGCAATTGCATGTTATAGGCGATTATTATACTGAAATATCAGCCATAGTTGTCGGGATATTATTCCACATTTCATCAACAATAATTTTCGAAAGCAGCGAGGGTCACAAGTTTAACCTTGCCAAGCTTTTGGTTATCATATTAGGGGTAATCATGGCTTATTTTCTTTAATTTTACCATAAAAACCTATGCCGTTTACAAGAACTACCGAGCAATCATCAAAGTACGGGCATCTTGAAAAAATGCCTGTAGCAGACCTGCTTGCCAATATCAACAATGAAGATAAGACCGTACCGCTTGCTGTAGAAAAAGCGCTTCCGCAGATTGAAAAACTTGTGGAGAAAACTGTAGCGCAGCTCAAAGCAGGCGGACGTTTATTCTACATCGGCGCAGGCACCAGCGGAAGGCTGGGTATTGTGGATGCTTCCGAATGCCCCCCTACCTTCGGCGTTCCGTTCGACCTTGTTATCGGCATCATTGCAGGCGGTGATACAGCCATACGCAAAGCGGTAGAGTTTGCCGAAGATGATGATGAGCAGGCATGGGCCGACCTTTCTGTATGGAATATCAATGAGAATGATATGGTTGTGGGCATAGCAGCATCGGGCACAACGCCTTATGTTATTGGCGGGTTAGACAAATGCAATGAACATAACATTCCTACAGGATGCATAACCTGCAATGCGGGAAGCCCTCTGGCAGCTGTCGCCAACTATCCTGTGGAAGTCGTGGTAGGTCCGGAATTCGTCACCGGAAGCTCACGCATGAAAGCGGGTACGGCACAAAAACTTGTGCTGAATATGATATCTACTGCTACAATGATACAGCTTGGCCGCGTAAAGGGCAACAAAATGGTAGACATGCAGCTGAGCAACCACAAGCTGGTAGCCCGCGGTGTACAAATGATCATGGATGAGCTTGGCATAGAGCAGGAAGAAGCTGCAATGCTTCTTGAAGAGCATCAAAACGTAAGAAAAGCAATAGAAGCGTATGGGAACCGATAAAAAAGTACTTGTAAAAGGCCTTAAATACATGGGCGGTGCTCTGCCATTGATACTAATGGGGCCGGTAGTAATTCACAGCTCGTTTAAAAACCAGGGTCACCCGTTCTTTATACCGGTATTAGGGCTGGGTATTATCTTTTGTGTCCTTGCCATTTTACTGATGTTCCTGGGATTGCGCACTATAATGAAAAGCCTTTTTAACTCATGAAAAATTATATCACACTCCTTTCTTTAAGTTTTTTATTTATCGGATGCTACCAGCAGGAACGTAACTGCAAAGATTTTAAAACGGGAAAATTCAGGGCCGAATACGAGATTGATGGCAAGAAGCAGGCCTCCACATTTGAGCGTACCGAAAACCTGGAAATCGAAAATTTTGGCGGAAAAACTGATTCGGCTTCGATAAGGTGGGTCAATGACTGTGAATATGTCATGCAAAAGATCAATCCAAAAAACATGCAGGAAAAAAAGGCTGTGAGCATTAAGATACTTACTACCAATGCAAATTCTTATACGTTCGAGTTCTCGCTTGTAGGTGATACGAAGAAGCAAAAAGGAACGGTTACAAAAATTGATTAGCGGCGGCTATTCCTTACAATAAAAAACGGCATCCTTAAAAGAATGCCGTTTTTTATTACTCAAGGCTTAACGTTATCTGCCCGTCCTCGTCCAGTGTAATAGTCGTATTCTCGTCGGTAATATCTACCCCATCCTTCACTTCAATCTCTTCAGGTACTACCTCTTCCGGCTCTTCATACGGCAGTGGGTCCAGCAGGTTGATCTGTTTTACTTTATCAGCAGTAAGCTGGTTGCCCAAAGCTTTTATCCCTTTTACAGCAATGAAATTTTCAATATCTACCGTAATGGTTTCTTTCTGTACACCTTTTACTTTGGCAAAAATAACCTCAGCTACCGGCCTGTAGTCCGTAGAAACGATCTCAAGTTGCGACTTATCATGCTCAGATATAAAGATTTCCTCCTTGTTCTCGTTCTCTACCAGAAAACGTTTCACATAATAGCGTTCTTTTTCACCGTCATAATAAATAGCTGATATTGGCTTGTTTGGGTTCCACTTTTCAAGGACGATCATCCCTTCATCAAAATGCGTCGTCAGTTCCGGAATAATGGTTTTCACCTTTCCGGACTGGTTAATGATGAGCAGCCTGTCGTTCGGCCTGAATTCGCCCAGCAACTCTCCCCTGCCATCCACATTGAGGCGCTGCACGGTGTCGTCAAACCATATCCTGCGCGGCTTGAGAGTTGAAATGCCCTTCTCCTTAAGTTCAATCTTCTTGATGGGGTATTTGGTAACGGTATTCCCCCTGGAAGCCCTGCCTTTTATGCCAATGGTTGCAAAATCAATATCGAATTTCAGTTTTTTCACACTTCCTACCTGGCGCAGCAGTACGGTGATCAATTCCGCTTCGCCATTCGGGTTATCGGAGAAATAAAGCACCATCGAGTCTTTGGTCCCTGCGGTCAGGTCATACACCTTATCGCGGGTCACTCCCGAAACATTGAAACGCTTGATATACGATGGCCCCGACTTTCCGTCGCGGTAAATCATGTTGTATATGGTACGCTTGTCGTTCTTATCGAACACTGCAACGTGTATAATGTCCTTACCTACAAAGGTCTTGACATCTACTTTGGTAATTATCATACTGCCGTTACGCAGGAACACGATAACATCGTCGATATCCGAACAGTCGGCCACGTACTCATCTTTTTTGAGGCCTGTGCCCACAAAGCCCTCCTCACGGTTTACATAGAGTTTGATATTGCGCAATACTACTTTTGTAGCTTCAATATTATCAAAGCTGCGGAGCTCGGTCTTGCGCTCGCGGCCTTTTCCGTACTTGTCTTTCAGGTTTTGGAAATAGGCGATCGCAAAATCGATGATATGCTCAAGATGATGCTTTACCTGCTCAATCTCACCTTCAAGGGCTTCAATCTTCTGCTGTGCCTTATCAATATCGAACTTCGAAATACGCTTGATGCGGATCTCTGTCAGCCGTACGATATCTTCTTCGGTAACAGCACGCTTCAGGTGTTTTGTGAATGGTTTTAATCCTTCGTCAATGGCTTTTATAACGCCTTCCCAGGTTTCTTCCTCCTCAATCAGGCGATAAATCCTGTTCTCGATAAAGATACGCTCAAGCGACTGGAAATGCCAGCTTTCCTCAAGTTCGTCCAATTCAATTTCCAGTTCTCGTTTCAGCAGGTCTACCGTGCGGTGCGTGGAAATCCTCAACATTTCGCTTACGCCCACAAAACGCGGCTTGTGATCCTCGATAACACAGCCCAACGGCGCTACAGAAGTTTCACATGCCGTAAAGGCAAACAGTGCATCTATAGTCTTATCCGGCGATACCCCCGGCGGAAGATGGATCAATATCTCAACTTCAGCGGCAGTATTGTCTTCTATTTTTTTGATTTTGATCTTACCCTTCTCGTTGGCTTTAAGGATACTGTCTATCAGTGTAGTCGTATTTGTGCTGAATGGGATCTGTGTAATGACCAGCGTACTCTTGTCCTGTTGGCCTATCTTCGCACGCACACGCACACGCCCGCCACGCATACCGTCGTTATAACCTGATACATCGGCAATACCGGCTGTCGGGAAATCCGGGTACAGCGTAAACGGCTTGCCCTTTAATATCTTAATCGAAGCGTCGATAAGCTCGTTGAAGTTATGCGGCAGCACTTTGGTAGAAAGCCCCACGGCAATACCCTCAGCGCCCTGTGCCAGCAATAACGGAAACTTTACCGGAAGGTTGATCGGCTCGTTGCGTCGGCCGTCATAGGACAGCTGCCACGGCGTAATCTTGGGGCTGTACAATACCTCAAGGGCAAACTTCGAAAGGCGTGCCTCGATGTAACGCGATGCCGCGGCCCCGTCGCCGGTAAGGATGTTACCCCAGTTCCCTTGCGTATCGATAAGGAGTTCCTTCTGCCCTATCTGCACCATGGCATCGCCGATACTCGCGTCACCGTGCGGGTGGTACTGCATGGTATGCCCTACCACGTTGGCTACTTTGTTGTAGCGGCCATCGTCAAGCTCGCGGAGCGAGTGCATGATGCGTCGCTGAACGGGCTTAAAGCCGTCTTCAATGGCGGGTACGGCACGCTCCAGGATCACATACGACGCATAGTCCAGGAACCAGTCCTTGTACATGCCGGTTACCTTAGTTATGGTATCCTGCGAATCGGGGTTGTCGTCCTTTTCGTAAAAATGCTCCCCTTCAAAGGAGTTTATATTTTCTTCTTCTTCGTTCATTTAATCTCCAAAATATTTTATTCCGGCTTGTTTGAATATCTCTTTTAAATGTTCTGTACCTTCAGAGCACATTGAATTGTATTTAAAACTTCCATAAGATGTTCCACATTCAAGACAAACTTCAATATCGGCAATAATCTCCATTTTCTTATTGTAAAACAGAATGGTATGACGAGGAATAAAACATGCCGCCGCAGTACATTCCTCCTTTCGCTTCTTAATAAATAGCAAATCAAAAACAAGTTTCTTAAATTTATCATCTAAGAATACTCTTTCTTTTATATAAGAACTGTCGAGTACAAACTTTTTATTTTCAACAACTAACCCCATTCCATCACGGGGACCTCTGCGGAGCGTATCCCAATAATTTCTTTCCGGGTATGAAATAACTTCTATTTTTTCAGTTTGCGAGAAAGGGAATGTGTCTTCCATTTTTTTGCTACAGCTTCCAAGAGATAGAAGAACAGTAAAAAATATTAAAGTTTTGATATATGAAAACCTACTCCACCGCATCCAGTTCCACTTTCAAATTATTAATGATAAACTCCTGCCTGTCCGGGGTGTTTTTGCCCATGTAGAACTCCAGCAGGTTTTGTATGGAGGTCGCGCTGTCCAGCTGTACCGGGTCGAGGCGTATCTCCTGCCCTATGAAGTGCTTGAACTCATCCGGTGATATTTCTCCCAATCCCTTGAATCGTGTTATTTCCGGCTTGCCTGACAGCTTTTCTATGGCGTTGCGGCGTTCCTCTTCACTATAGCAGTATATGGTTTCTTTTTTGTTGCGCACGCGAAACAATGGCGTTTGCAAAATGTACAGGTGGTTCTCCTTGATAAGCTCGGGGAAGAACTGGAGGAAGAACGTAATGAGCAGCAGGCGGATGTGCATACCGTCAACGTCAGCATCGGTGGCGATCACAATATTGTTGTAGCGCAGGTTCTCCATTTCCTCCTCAATGTCGAGTGCGGCCTGGAGCAGGTTGAATTCTTCGTTCTCGTACACGATCTTTTTGCTCATGCCGTAGGAGTTCAGCGGCTTACCGCGAAGGCTGAACACCGCCTGGGTATTCACGTCCCTCGACTTGGTAATGGATCCCGAAGCCGAGTCCCCCTCGGTAATAAACAGCGTGCTCTCCAGACTCCGCGGGTTCTTGGCATCGGTAAGGTGCACACGGCAATCCCGTAGTTTTTTATTGTGCAGGGAGGCTTTTTTAGCCCTGTCCCTCGCCAGCTTACGAATGCCCGAAAGCTCCTTTCGCTCGCGTTCGGCCTGTAATATTTTCTTCAGCAGCGCATCAGCGGTTTCCGGGTTGCGGTGCAGGAAGTTATCAAGCTTATTTTTAATGAAATCGTTAACGAACGTACGCACGCTCGGCGCATTCGGCCCCATATCAGTCGAACCCAGCTTGGTTTTTGTCTGCGATTCGAAAACCGGCTCCTCCACTTTCACGCTAATGGCACTTACGATAGATTTACGAATGTCGGATGCTTCAAAGTTCTTGTTGTAGAATTCCTTTATCGTCCGCACGATCGCCTCTCGGAAAGCACCTAAATGCGTACCGCCCTGCGTGGTATTCTGCCCGTTGACGAACGAGTAGTATTCCTCGCTGTACTGGGTCTTGCTGTGCGTCATGGCGATCTCTATGTCATCGTCCTTCAGGTGGATGATGTCATAAATGCGGTCCTCCTCGGCAATGGTTTCACCCAAGAGGTCCTTAAGCCCGTTTTCGCTAAAATATTTCTCACCGTTATAAATTATTGTCAGCCCCGTATTGAGGAAGCAATAATTCTTGAGCATCTTTACGATGTACTCGTTACGGTATTTATAATTCTTGAATATGGTTTCATCGGCGGTAAAGGTCACTTTCGTACCCTTTCGCTTAGACGTTTCGGTTTGCTCCTCCTCACTGGTCAGTTCCCCGGCAGAGAACTCCGCCGCCTTGATAAGCCCGTCGCGCACCGATTCCACGCGGAAATAGTTGGACAGTGCGTTGACTGCCTTTGTACCCACACCATTCAGCCCGACCGATTTCTTAAAGGCTTTCGAATCGTACTTACCTCCCGTGTTCATTTTCGACACTACATCCACCACCTTGCCCAACGGAATGCCCCGGCCAAAGTCGCGCACGCTCACTGTCTTGTCTTTCAGCGTTACTTCGATGGTCTTGCCGGTACCCATTACGAATTCGTCAATGGAGTTGTCAATCACCTCTTTTATAAGGATGTAGATACCGTCATCGGGAGAAGAGCCGTCGCCCAGCTTACCGATGTACATACCCGGACGCATCCGGATGTGCTCCTTCCAGTCGAGTGAACGGATATTGTCTTCAGTGTACTGATTCTGCTCCAGCATAAAATTTAATGGATTTTCCGCTAATATAGCGCAAATGCACAAAAAATGAAAGCCTGGGGACAGAAACTTATTAAAAGGGTCTTAACAATAGCTGCTTGATTTGCTAAAGATTTTAATTCGGTGCGTCTTCCATTTCGACGGCAGGAGAAATCTCAAAATGTTTTCGGTAATCTGAGATTTCTCCACTCCGCTGCGCTCCGGTCGAAATGAAAAACCGCACTCAAACCAAACTTACCGTATCCTATACGCTGCTACCGACTTCTGATTAATATAGATCGTCAGAATACCATTAGAAGCCTTACTCAAAGGCACCTGGAATTCGGTAATACCGGCAGTGGTTACGGAATTAGCATCCTTAAAGACTTTTTCTTTACTAAATGCATAACTCACTTTATCACCGGGCTGCAGGTTCTTTAGCTTAAAAGAAATAAACCCTGAGCCTGGGTTGGTAAACGTACCACCATCAGGATTTATGAATTCATAGCCGCCCATCAGGTAATTACCATAATACAACGGCAGCAATGCAAAATCCTTTTCCGTCTTTGCGGTAAATAGCCACTTTTTATCATCCGGAAAATGGTTGAAGAAGAACACGTCCGGGTTGGTGAAAAAGTACTTGTCATTGAACTTAAAGCCAAACTGCGGCTTCTCTCCTGTTACCGTACCCGCAGCCCATGTAGCATCAAGCAGCTTCCACTCCCCGCCTACTTTAACGGCATTCCAGGCATGGTCGCTCGCACCGGGCGCTGCCCCGATGTGGGCAGGATGCGATTTGGATGTACCTGTAATCATAACGGATTCCAAACCGGCTTTTTCGGATACAACAAGGAATAATGTAGCATAGCCCTGGCAGACACCTTTATTCGACTTTAATGTTTTCTGTGCAAGGTCATCTTTAAATTTTTTCTGCTTTGCTTCCTTTTCTTCCTGTGTTTTAAATGAATACGCGACAGGCCGTTCATTAGCACCATAAGCAGCAAGGTCGTATTTAATATGTGTTGCGATCCATGTGAAAATGGCGCGTGCTTTTTCATCGTCGCGCTTAAAGTCGGCATTCACTTTGGCCGCAAATTTATCCGCGTCATTAAAATCAGGATAAGCTTTAACGACAGCATCTACTTTTGCGAAATCCTGGGCAGACATACAGCCCGATATTAGCAAAAGTATTATAAAGAATAGATTATGTATTTTTTTCATGTTTCTTAATTATTCAAAAAGAGTGCCAGATTAGTTAATCTTATACGCCGCTACCGACTTCCTATTCGCGAATATTGTAAGCGTGCCTGTTGCTGACTTATCCAGAACAATTGTAAACTCTCCTACTCCATTGTTTATTTTCGGGGTAACCTTGTGCGAAAATGCGCCTGAGGTGTATTGGTACAGCACATCATCACCAGGCTTGAGTCCGCGTATCTTAAACTGTACTAACCTCGAACCTGTGGATTTTATTATGCCTGCCGTTGGGCTGATAACTTCGTAATCAAGGTTGTAATATAATGGCAACGCCGCAAACTCCGACTCGCTTTTGCCTGTGAGCAGCCATTTTTTATCATCCGGAAAATGGTTCAGAAAAAACTGCTGCGGGCTGGTAAAGAAATAGTTAGCATCGTACCCCAGGTCGCCTGAAATACCACCCGATCCCCAGGTAACGTCCACCAGCTTCCACTGGCCGTTGACCTGTATTACATTCCATGCGTGGTTGCCTTTTGCAGGTGCCTTGCCAATGTCCGAAGGCACCGACTTGGCCGTACCGTAAACCACTTCGCTTTGCAAGCCGAGTTTTTCTGCAACTACTTTATACAGCATCGAGTAGCCGTGGCAAACTCCTTTACGGGAAAGCAGCGTTTTATTGGCCAGGTCGTTCTCTATAGCGGCAATCTTTTTCTTTCGTTCGGCTTCATTATTTGCCGAAAAATGAATTGGCTTGCGACCCGGTGCGCCGGGCGACCTGTCATAGCTTATATTCAATGCGATCCATGTGTATGCCGCGCGTGCCCGCTCATCCTGCCTGCTAAAATCGGACGCTATTTGCGAAGCCAGCCTGTCGGTTGTGGTAAATGTTTTTGGATAGGTTTTTACTTTCGCATCGACTTTTGGGTAATCCTGGGCCTGTGCGAATCCTATCGAAAGGATACTGATAAAGAGTAGATTAATTGCCTTCATGAGTATTTCTATCCAAGAAGAATGCCAGATTTAGTTAATACAGCACTACAACTATAAGGAAATAAGCAAGTAAAAGAAGTGGAGTTAAATTCAGTAGCACTTTCCACCAAGTAAAATGCTCTTTTTCTCCTAAATAATTCCTCAGCATCACAATCGAATTTACTATTGAAAAAATAACCGAAAACACTATACAAATTGTTATGACCGAACCCACTATCCAAAATAAATTATAATAAAAGCTGATGAAATCGTATACAATTCCAATAACTGATGCCGCTATAAGCAAAAATGGCGGTATCACCCAATTCCTCTTTGGATCATCAACTAAACTCATCTGTAATGTGTAAATATCCCACCCTCATAAACCGTCCACAGTGCGGCTCTCTGGTTAGCGGCTTTTAGAGCATTATTAGCCCAGGTGTTGCAGGTATAGAACAGGCTGTATTTGCCTTTGCCTTCATAAAACGCATCGTACTGGCCGTAGCTGTGATTAGCTATCCAAAGGTTTTTTTTATCCTCCCCATATTGAAAACTGTCACTGATGTACTGCGCCAGACTTTCATAATCCTTTTTGCTTATAGTGATTTTTACGCAGCTATCGTCTTCTTTAAGGTCGGTATAATATCGGGTGTGCATTGCTGATGTACCAAGGTAAAAAGCCGCCTTTGCCGCAGTGCTGGCCTTGAGGTCGCTCCACTCGGGCGTATCGAGGTAAAAGCCCTTATCGCCCCAGCCGAAAGCCACATATTTCATAATGCTATCCTTCGATTTGGTGTGAATGTAAAGTATCTCCTTGCTCCAGTCTTTTATTTCATTCTTTACGGGGACTACAATATCGGTATGCACGCCATTAGAGTTGATGAAAATGGTCACATCGCTGCTTGCTTCCGGCTCATTGTTTACGGTAATATGCGAGCAGATGAGTATCGCAAGTATATAGACGGCAAGAAATGCAACGATGCCTAAAATAAACCTGCCCGTGAATTTGAATGCCTGCTTAAGCTTTTTGTTCATGATCGAAATTGCGTATTATTTCCTTTAACGCATCATCATACTCTTTATTGGATATTTTTCCCGCCTCCACATCAAAATTCTCATGGAACTTTGGCAGCGAAAAGGTATCGCGTATATCACCGCCGTAACGTGGGAGGCTTATTTTGGCAGCCTCAAGGGAGTTTTTAGCGCCATATCCGCCCGGCGATGTAGACAGCAGCAATATCGGCTTGTTGTCAAACACCAGCTTCTTTTGTCGGGAAGCCCAGTCGTAAATGTTCTTGAAGGCAACCGTCATACCCGCATTGTGTTCGGCTACAGAAATCACGAGCATATCGGCCCACTCTATTTTGTCGAGGAATACACGTGCTACAGGCGGCGCTCCGATCAGTTTTTCTTTATCCACGCTGAACAGCGGCAGTTCAAAATCGTTGAGGTCGATTATTTCAGTTTCCGCTGCATCGATAAGCCCTGCGGCGTAGGTTGCGAGTTTTTTATTGATGGATGTGGAGGAGCTGCTTCCGGCAAAGGCGAGTAGTTTCATAATTTTTACATTTATCTTTCGTTAAAAGTAGGTAGAATTTTCAGAAAGCCGGAATTATTTTTTAGACTATATTTATAACCAAACCAACCTTATGAGTAAAACAGCACGCCAAAGCGCCAAGAGGAAAGCCACAATATATAACGGACTTGGTATATTTTTCCTGATCCTGCAGTTGTCTGCCTACATGGGCGAATTGCGTAATCCCGAATCGATGAATATGTCGGGCGGCATGCTCACCGGTTATATCCTAGGCATTAGCCTCTTCCTTTATGTAGCACTCATCTTCTTTTATCTGTCACATAAAACAAAGAAACGGGCCAAATCAATAGTAAGCGAAGAAGACCTGGAAGTTATAGGGCAAAACGATTAGCTATGGCATCAACTTTTTGGTACTTAGAAGATGGCAGGGGGTTTGCAAGACGGTGGTCCGGAATGTTTTATATGCTTAAGCTTATTAATAATGAGATTAAGCTGATAAATGGTGCCGAAGATTTTTCACAGTACCTCGATCACTACATTTGGGATGAAGAAGCCGATGAATATAATGGCTATGGCGGCTTTATCAGGGCAAGCACAAGCGAAGATATCATGCCAGAAATCGACCTGCGTGAATTTACGGAAACGAACAGGAACTATTTTTGGAAAGGTGCACAAAATGCTTTACGTAAACTTATTATTGCCAACGATGAAAAATATGAAGGCATCATTTTTCTGATGAAGAACCTTCTTGACATGCATAAAAGAATAAAACGCGGTGAAAATCCTCAATTATTAAACCATCTTAAAAATATTGAGCCTTACAGTGGAGAGAAAAAAGGCCCGGGATGGGAATAAAAAAGCCTGCTGAATATATCCAACAGGCTCGTAATTCGTAATTTATAATTCGTAATTCCTTACACGTTAAACCTGAAATGCATTACATCCCCGTCTTTAACGATATATTCTTTTCCTTCTACTTTTAACTTTCCTGCTTCTTTTACTTTCGCTTCAGTGCCATAGGTAACATAATCATCATAACCTATCACTTCTGCGCGGATGAAGCCTTTCTCGAAATCCGAGTGGATCACGCCTGCTGCCTGTGGGGCTGTATCGCCAATATTGATAGTCCATGCGCGAACTTCTTTCACACCTGCGGTAAAATACGTTTGCAGTGTCAGCAATTTATAAGCCG
The DNA here is from genome assembly GCF_003096035.1 of Flavobacterium album. NCBI lineage: Bacteria > Pseudomonadati > Bacteroidota > Flavobacteriia > Flavobacteriales > Flavobacteriaceae > Flavobacterium > Flavobacterium album. Next base: position 2,958,526 of record NZ_CP029186.1, read on the forward strand.
ACCTGATCAGTGCCGAAGCGCCCGGCTCTTTCAGTCCAAGGTCTTCCAGGAACATCTGGCGCTCTTCGTAGGTTTCAAGTTCAGTAATGTCAGCTTCGGTTCCCACAGCAAGGAACATTACCTCAGCATTCTCATCTTTCACAAGTTCGCGCACCTGTTCTACATATTTGTTGCCTGTAGCGGCGGAACCTTCGTCGACGTTGCATACATACAGCACCGGCTTGGTCGTAATAAGCTGGAAATTTTCTATAAGGTCGATCTCATCCTGGTTTTGCGGCACTACAGTACGGGCCGACTTCGCCTGAAGCAATGCTTCGCGTATTCTCTCTAATAGTGATACTTCTGTCTGCGCCTCTTTGCTTCCTACCTTAGCTGCTTTCTTCGCTTTTTCAAGGCGTTTTTCAACCGTTTCAAGATCCTTTAGCTGAAGTTCTATATCGATGGTCTCTTTATCGCGGATAGGGTTCACACTGCCGTCAACGTGCACGATGTTGTCGTTGTCAAAACAGCGCAGCACGTGGATGATGGCATTACACTCCCTGATGTTCCCAAGGAACTGGTTGCCAAGCCCCTCGCCTTTGCTGGCGCCTTTTACAAGTCCGGCAATATCTACGATCTCAACAGTAGCAGGAACAACGCGCTCCGGGTTTACCAGCTCCTCCAGCTTTTCAAGCCTTGGATCGGGAACGTTCACTACGCCAATGTTCGGCTCGATGGTACAAAATGGAAAATTTGCGCTCTGCGCCTTGGCGTTTGACAAACAATTAAAAAGTGTCGATTTCCCTACGTTAGGCAATCCTACTATCCCTGCTTTCATTTATTACTGATTTTTTGAGGGTGCAAAGATAACACTTTGGTTCCGAGTTTCAAAGTTCCGGGTTCGGGGTTTTTGGTGCATCCAACAATACCTACGTTTCGATTGGCAACTCCGAACTCTAAACCCTAAACTAATTAACTGTTTTATAATTACTTTATGTTTTTCTAATAACTCATTTAACAATACGCTCATAACTTTGTTTTCCATAACCTTAAAAGACAATAAGCATGAAAAATATCGCAGTAATTGCAATGCTGGCAATGGGGCTTATGCTCCATGCCCAGGTAAATAAAAATGTAACGAAAGAAAGTACCACTACCACAGTAACTGTAAATAACGGCACAGGAACACCTAAGAAAGTGGTTAAAACACAAAATACGGAAGCTATCCAGAATATTGAGTTGCAGGACGCCAACAGCAACAAACTAAATAAAGACGTTAAGCAGACACCGGTAGAGGTAAATTCTTCAACGACTGTGTCCGGCGACGGGATACCAACCTATTATGAGACCAACGGGCAGCGTTACATTTTTGTACCCGACAGAAATGGCTACAAGGTATCATCCTCTACCAATGTGAATGATTTCGGCGTCATGCGTAAAACATCGAATGGCCAGTACATCTACCATTCAAAAGACAAAACAGCAATAGGCTATATTGATGCCAACGGTAATTTTGTGGTAGAATCTTATGATGACAAATCAGACGGAGTAACGGTAGAAACCTATACAAAGGTAAGGCAGTAATTTATCGGCTTAAATTTGCTATGATAGAAAATCCTGAAGTGTAATGCTTCAGGATTTTTTGTTGCAATTTAGTAATGATTAAATTTAACAGCAGCGAAAATTACTGACACATAGTTTTATATATTTGCCCGTAAAGCAATTAACCAATACTAAATTTAAATGAAGCAAAAATTACTCATTCTTTTCGGCCTGGCCGTATCGGGTGTTTACGCACAAAGCGGTGTAAACAGCGGTGCCGTGTCCGGCAACAGCCTTATCTATTCTGTAGGTGAGATATATGTGCTGCCGGTTGGAAATCCCAACGGTGCGTCATCGGGTACCATCGGCGCCATATCGCGTATTGAATTCCTTGGCATTGACGAAATAGCAGTTACTGAAAAAGGTATTAAAGTCTACCCCAACCCTACGGCACATTCTGTTTATTTTGAAACGACAGAAATAATTAGCAATGTAGAAGTATATGATACCAATGGGCGGCTTGTAATTTCCTTAAAACCGCAAAACAACCAGGCTGACCTTAGCATATTGCAAAGCGGCACTTACATTATCAGGACAAACAACAATCAATCATTTAAAGTTATAAAGAAATAACATGAAAAAAATATTACTTTCCGCTCTTCTTTTATTATCTGCAATTACGTTCGCTCAGGGCCCTCAGGGTATCAGTTACCAGGCAGTGGCTTTTACCAGTGGCGGCAACCCTGTGGTTAACGGTACTGTAGGCATCAGGATAAGCATACTGGATAACTCGGCAACCGGTACCGTTGTTTACTCAGAAACTCACAGTAAACCTACTAATGCCCAGGGATTATTCAACCTGAACATAGGCCAGGGAACAGCAGTTACCGGGACCTTTAGCGCTATAAGCTGGGGCGTTAATACAAAATTCCTTAAAGTTGAGGTAGACCCTGCAGGTGGCACATCTTACAGTATTACAGGCACTAACCAGCTTATGAGCGTGCCTTATGCGCTATATGCACAAAACGTTGGTGATAATGCTCTTGCCGGTATTGGCACCGGAGCTTTAAAAAGCAGCAGCTACGCAGTTATAGATAATAATAAAGTTCACGTATTCAGCAACGGTGCTTGGTATACACAAACAGCTACCAGCGAGATTTATAGTTCGTCTATAATAAACTCTAACGGAAACTTTGCCGTGATAGACAACAATAAGGTGTATGGCTTCAGCAATGGCACGTGGAGTACAAAAGTCTGCTCTGGAGAGGTATACAGTTCAGCTATCATTACGTCCGGTGGCAAGTTTGCCATAAGAGATGGAAGCAACGTCCATATTTTTTACAATGGAAGCTGGAGTACACAAACCTGCTCAGGGGAAGTATATGCTTCAGACATTATAATTTCTGAAGGTAATTTTATAATAATTGACCAGAATAATGCACATGCATTCAGTAACGGTACATGGGCTACTAAAACCTGCTCGAGTGAGGTATATAACAGTGCTGTAATTAGTTCTAATGGTAATTTCATCATCAGGGACGGCAATAATGTCCATGGCTTTAATAACGGCGTATGGGCAACAAAAACATGTTCTTCAGAGGTGTATAATAGCGCTATTATTAACTCAGTAACTAATTAATATCTTCTATTAATAAACAAAAAATCCTGAAGCCTAACTTCAGGATTTTTTTATTTGAGATAAGTTGTCTGTTTATAAAACGTTTAAGCCTATTCATTATGTAAGAATGCCTGCCTGTTAAGCAGTGTTTCCTCGCTTTCCACGTGGTTATCATCGGGCACGCAGCAATCTACCGGGCAAACGGCAGCACATTGCGGCTCGTCATGGAAACCTTTGCATTCCGTACATTTATCGGGCACTATATAGTAAATATCATCCGATATAGGTGTGCGTGGTTCATCCGCGTCCACTTCTTCTCCGGTAGGTAGTACTACCCTTCCTTTTAGTGCAGTACCATCTTTATACCTCCAGTCATCGGCACCTTCGTAGATGGCCGTGTTTGGGCATTCGGGCTCGCAGGCACCGCAGTTGATACATTCGTCTGTTATAATAATAGCCATGGCTTATGTCTTAGTATTAATACGTAAATTTGCAGCAAAATTACGTCCAAATCAATTCATACGCAAACATAATGACGTTAACAGAAACAAAAAAAGCATTCATAGAGCTGGGTAAATTCCTATCACAATTTTCTTTAGATGGAAATCATAAAAACCCGGAAGTGCTTCATAATGAAGATTTCTACGATAACTTTATAACGCTTATAGAACTTTCCAGGTCGCACAACGGCTGGTATACCGAAGAGCAGGTTTATTTTTCAATAAAGTCCTGGGCCGAAGCGCTTACTCCTGAAAATCTGGATAAATGGCTTGAAAATTACAACCTTGAGAACAGCGGCGGCAAATCGGTAGGGCTTATCCTGGCAGGCAATATCCCGTTAGTAGGGTTTCATGATTTCCTATCGGTGCTAATCACAGGGCACACCGCTCTGGTAAAGATGTCGTCGAACGACCAGCATCTGCTTCCGTTTTTAGAGAAATACCTCATCGCTGTAGAGCCAAAATTGAAAGAGCGCATTGTTTTTACGGAAGGAAAGCTCGAAAATTTCGATGCCGTTATCGCTACCGGAAGCAACAACACAGCCCGTTATTTTGAATATTATTTTAAGGACAAGCCCTCCATCATTCGCAAAAACAGGAACTCGGTAGCCGTGCTTACGGGCAACGAAAGCAAAGAAGAGCTTGTTGGCCTGGGGGAAGACATCTTCCGTTACTTTGGTTTGGGATGCCGCAATGTATCTAAATTGTTTGTTCCGAAAGGTTATGACTTTAAAGATTTTTTTGAAGCAATCTATGAATACAGGGATGTGATCTTCTATGAGAAATATGCCAACAATTACGACTATAATAAGGCAGTTTTCCTGATGAGCAATTTTAAGCTCCTGGATAACGAATTCCTTACGCTTAAAGAAGACAGCAGCTATGCCTCCCCTATTTCGAGTGTATTCTACGAATATTATGATGATATTAATGAAGTGATGGCAAGGCTTACTGCCGAAAACGGGCAGATCCAATGTATCGTAGGTAAAGAAACTATAAAGGGCAGCATCCCTTTTGGGCAGACACAAAAACCTGCCTTGTGGGATTATGCCGATAATGTGGATACCATTGCATTTTTGTCAAAAATATAGCGGAATTATTTGTAATAATTTCTGCGTTTTTCAGTTCCTATTTTGGAAATTTGCACGACCAAATTACATCTGTAAATGAAAAAACATAATTTCAGTGCAGGGCCTTCGATCCTGCCGCAGGAAGTTTTCGAAAAAGCCTCACAGGCGGTGCTTGAATTTAATAATTCCGGGCTCTCTTTATTGGAAATATCCCATCGCAGCAAGGATTTTGTTGCGGTAATGGAAGAAGCAAGGGCTCTTGTGCTGGAACTAATGGGGCTTACCGGAAAAGGCTACCAGGCGTTATTCCTTTCGGGTGGCGCCAGCATGGAGTTCGTGAGGGTTCCCTATAATTTTATGACCAAAAGCGGAAAAGCCGCTTATCTTGATACCGGTACCTGGGCAGCAGCAGCGCTGAAAGAAGCCCGGGAGTTTGGCGACACGATTGTCGTAGCCTCTTCTAAATCTGATAATTATAATTACATCCCAAAAGAGTATACTATACCTGCTGATGCAGATTATTTCCATTGCACCAGCAATAACACGATATTCGGTACGCAGATGCATTCTTTCCCGGCAACAGAAGTGCCTATAGTTTGCGATATGAGTTCTGATATATTTTCCCGTAAGGTGGATTTCTCGAAATTCGGGATGATCTATGCCGGTGCGCAAAAGAATATGGGCCCCGCGGGTACAACGCTTGTGGTAGTTAAGGAGGAATTGCTGGGCAAGACCGGCAGGCATATCCCGTCGATACTGGATTACAAGCAGCACATCGATAAGGAAAGCATGTACAATACGCCATCGGTATTTGCGGTGTATACTTCTTACTTAACACTCCAGTGGCTCAAAAACAATGGAGGTATTGAAGCCATGGAAAAGAAAAACGATGCCAAAGCGGAGCTGCTATATGCTGAGATCGACCGCAACCCGCTATTTGTCGGTACTGCGAAAACTGAAGACCGTTCTAAAATGAACATTACCTTCCTTTTGAACGATGCATCGCACAACGAACAATTTGACAAACTCTGGAAAGCAGCAGGCATCAGCGGGCTTGCCGGGCACAGGTCGGTTGGCGGTTATCGCGCATCCATCTATAACGCCATGCCGATTGAGAGTGTACAGGTGTTGGTGGATGTTATGAGAGAACTGGAAAAGAAAGTTTAATTTGTTTAAAGTTTAAAGTTTCAGGTTGCCACTCATGACCTTATAAGTCCGAGTGAAGTTCAATCTGAATTCTGAAATCTAAAATCTGAAATCCTATAATGAAAATATTAGCAAACGACGGCATCTCTAAAAGCGGTATTGCCGCCCTTGAAGAAGCCGGTTTTGAAGTGATCACGACCAAAGTAGCCCAGGAACAGGTGGCTAACTATATAAATAATAATAATATAAGCGTAATCCTTGTGCGAAGTGCAACCAAGGTACGAAAGGACATTATCGATGCCTGTCCCAGGCTTAAGATCATAGGCCGCGGCGGTGTGGGAATGGACAATATCGATGTGGAGTATGCCCGCGAAAAAGGCATCCACGTAATCAACACCCCGGCATCGTCATCCGATTCGGTGGCAGAGCTGGTGTTTGCGCATTTGTTTACCGGAGTGCGTTTTCTTTACGATGCCAACCGAAATATGCCACTGGAAGGTGACACCAATTTTGAAGGGCTTAAAAAAACGTATGCCAACGGTATCGAGCTTCGCGGCAAGACACTGGGCATTATCGGCTTCGGGCGTATAGGGCGTTCGGTAGCCAGGATAGCTTTAGGCTTAGGAATGCGTGTTATCGCTTCTGATAAATTTGTAGGCAATGCCGAAATACGCGTTGATTTCTACAACGGGCAGTTCATCAATGTAGATATCCCTACGGAGCCTATGGAAGATATCCTGAAGCATGCCGATTTTATTACGCTGCATGTTCCTGCGCAGGAAAGCGGCTACGTAATTGGAGCGGCAGAACTGGAAGCCATGAAAGATGGCGTGGGTATCATCAATGCTGCACGTGGCGGCATTATTGATGAAGTAGCGCTTATCGATGCACTGGAATCCGGTAAGGTAGCATTTGCGGGCCTTGATGTTTTTGAAGACGAGCCAAAACCTGCCATCCAGGTACTGATGCATCCTAAAGTATCACTTACCCCACACATAGGCGCAGCAACGCTTGAAGCACAGGACCGTATAGGCACTGAGCTGGCAGAGCAGATAGTTAGCTTGCTGAAAACGGAGAATTTATAAGGGTTTTATTATTGCGATTCCGCGCCTGTAGATAAGTTTGGTATCTGCCCGGGGGATTAAAATTTTTATGATGCATGAAAAGAAAAATGTTATTTTTCGCCACCATCGCAGCGATGCTTTGCACCTCCTGTATGTCTTTAGCCCTGAAAATGATTGGCGCTTATGACAAGGAAAGCAGTGTTTCCTATTATTCGAATGCTGATAAAACTGTTGCATACATCCCAATGAAGCACATTGGGCCGAAGGAATTTTATGGAAATGTAAAAAGCAAAGTAGATTCGCTACAGCGGGAAGGCTATATTGTATTTATGGAAAGCGTACGTGTGACCGATTCCCTGACCCCTCAGCAAAAAGATACGCTGAAGTGGAAGATCAGGAAGCTTACAGGTATATCGATTAGCCAATCCGGTTATATTGATACCATAAACGGTACGCTGATGGGACACAAATTCAAAAATAAAAAAGGCCTTATCAACCAGCCCCGATATTCCAGGATGGGTGTTGACACCCTAAAGGGACGCGTTGTAGACGTACCTATGAACCATCTCATTAAAGCGTACGAAGACGAATACGGCCCGATACAACTCAATGACTGCGATTATGTGCTGGCATTCGACAAAAAATATGAATGCGGAAGGATAGCTACAAAGGAATCGAATGCCATGATACTGGACTATCGCAACAGGCACCTTGCCGAAGCCATTGTAGCGGAACCCTCTAAAAAAATTATCGTAATGTATGGCGCACTCCATGAAAAAGGCATGATCAAAGAATTGAAATCCATAGATTCTGCATGGGTAGCCAAACCTAAGCTATGAGCCTTTACCGCCATTTCATATTATTTAAACCCTACGGCTACCTAAGCCAGTTTACCTACAACCTGAAACGTAATAAAAAGCTGCTTGGCGAACTCTATGATTTCCCTGAATTCACCATGGCCATCGGGCGGCTCGATGAAGATTCTGAAGGCCTGCTGCTGCTTACTACCGACGGGATGATGAGCGAGATCGTGCGCAGTAAAAAAGTGGAAAAGGAATATTATGTACAGGTAGACGGACTCATTACTGAAGAAGCTATTGAGCAGCTTAAGAATGGCGTTGAGATTGGCTTCAAAGGCTTGCGCTACACTACCCTGCGGTGTGAAGCCCATATAGTACAAAATGCGCCTGACTTCCCTTTGCGGGGTAAAAAAATACGCGATGAGCGCCACGGCCCTACCTCATGGCTTTCTGTAACGGTAACCGAAGGCAAGTTCCGCCAGGTACGCAAAATGACAGCGGCGGTTGGATTTCCTACACTGCGATTGGTACGTGTGCGTGTCGGTAATGTTGCGTTGGGTGATCTGCAGCCGGGAGAAGTAAAGGAAGTTGAGGGCTTTGATGTCTGATAAGAGAATATTTCATCCACACAAAAAATTTTGTAAGATATTTTGGCAAAATTTTAAAACTGGCGTTTTCATATAATAAGTAGTTTTAGGTAAACACCGAAACTATGCTTATTAAACGATTTATCCCGCTTCTCTTGTTGTCTTTTTTTTCACCAGATATCAGCGCGCAGGATGAGATAGAGACTGACAGGCCCGACCATACCGAAACCGCATCTATAGTGCCTGCGGGCCGGTTCCAGTCGGAGAGCGGGTTTCAGCTTACAAAAACTGATAAAGATGCCAAAGAGTTTTTCCTGCCGCAAACATTATGGAAATTCGGGCTCAATGATCGTGTTGAACTGCGCCTGATAACAGAGCTTACCTACAACAAATATAAAGACAGTATTGACACGGGCTTGTCACCTGTAACCGTAGGTTTTAAGGTTAACCTTTTTAAGGAGAAAGGCCTGTTACCTGAAACCTCGTTTATTGCGCACCTGGTACTGCCGAAAGTGGCTTCAAAAGACCTAAAGGCAAACCTGCTGGCACCGGAATTACTATTTCTTTTTGATAATGAATTATCAGACAAGGCAAGCCTCGGTTATAATATCGGCGTAAAATGGGATGGTGAATCGCCCGACCCGATATATGCCTATACCTTTGCACCTGATTTTAAGCTGAATGACAAATGTAAGGTATTCGTAGAATCCTACGGCTATCTACCTGAACATCAGCATCCCGAACATTGGGTAGACGGTGGTTTTATATGGCTGGTGACGAGCAACCTGCAGCTGGATATTGCCGGTAGCTATGAATTGACATCGAATGCGCACTTTCATCAATATTTTGAAACAGTAGGCATATCGTTCAGGATATAATGTTGTAAGATTTTTTAGCAAAACTTTAGAATAACACTGTTCATTAAATCCCTATTTTTAACTTTAATGAACACAAAGGTTAAAAAATACTTACGGAAAACCGGAAAAATACTTCTCTGGATAATAGGAACTGTCATTGGGTTGTTCCTGCTTGTTGTATTATTATTGCAAATCCCATACTTCCAAAATCTTGCTAAAGACAAGGCAGTCAGCTATCTTGAGGGCAAAATCGGCACTGAAGTAAAGCTGGACCGTATTGAGATCGGCCTGCCAAAAAAGGTAATATTGGAAGGTTTATATCTGGAAAGCCAGCAGGGCGATACGCTCCTTGCCGGAGATAAGCTTGCCGTGGATATCAGCCTTTTTAAGCTGTTGAGCAATGAGGTCGAGATCAACTCCATCGACCTTGAAGGGATCACCGCCAATGTAAAACGCAATAAAGATTCCGTTTTCAACTTTGATTATATCATAAAAGCTTTTGCATCGGACAAGCCAAAGGATACTACCGCTGCCCCCATGAAGTTTTCGATAGACAAAATAAATCTTGACAGGATTCATGTAAAATATGACGATGCCATTACAAAAAACAATCTTTCAGCCAACATAGAACATTTTGATACGCGTATAAAGACATTCGACCTGGACAAAATGGAATTTGAAGTGCCGAAAATAAAGCTTGACGGACTCAAACTTACTTTAAAACAGGGAATGGTGGCGCAGGTAGCCCAAACGACACAGAAAGCAGCCGAGGAAGCATCTAAAAAACCCGACCTGAAACTAAAACTCGGAGATATAGAACTGGCCAATATTGATATTGGTTACGATAATGAGGGCAGCCGCCTGGATACAGGGATAAAACTGAAAAGGCTGGCGCTGGAGGTGAATGAGATCAACCTGAAAACACAGTTAATCGACCTTAAAAGCATTGAACTGAACGGGCTGAAAGGCCAGCTGGCTTTTGGGAAATTTGAAAAGCAGGTACAGAAAGCGCTTCCTGAAAAAAGTGCCGCAGTGGCACAGTCACAATGGAAATTTAAACTGGCAAATGCGGATATTACAGATGTTGCTTTTAAATTCGATAACCAAAATGCTGCCCCCGTTGCAAAAGGCATTGATTTTAACCATCTTGATATTTCTGACTTCACACTTGCAGCTAAGGACTTTTCGTATGGGCCTGATGCCATTTCGGGAGATATTGATAAATTCACTGTGCGCGATAAAAGCGGTGTGGATATTAGGGAGCTGCGCACCAACTTCTTCTACGGCCCGAAAGGCGCTGAACTGAAAAACCTGTATCTCGAAACACCGAATACATTGCTGAAAGACCAGGTTATTGTGGCCTACCCTTCTTTGGAATCCATTAAAGAGAATATAGGCGACCTGAAAGTTGACGCTAACCTGGAAGGCAGTAAAGTGGGGTTTAAGGATGTGCTGCTATTTGCCCCTGCATTGGCTGATACCCCTCCTTTTAAAGGGAACCCGAACGGTACGCTGAATATCAGCAGCCGCATGGAAGGCAAAGTGAGCGACCTGAGTATCGCAAAGCTGGAAGTAAGCGGCATTGGGGGGACATCCATCGCGGCAAGCGGCAGGATAAAAGGCCTTCCTGATGTAAAGACCGCTTATTTCGACCTGAATGTTTCTGCCTTCCGTTCTACCTCTAAAGATATCAACAGCTATATTCCTCCCGGTACTATACCTGCCAATATACAGCTTCCGGCAAACCTTTCGGCGAAAGCCAAATTTAAAGGGACACTCCAGAATTTTAATACCAATGTTAACCTGGTTAGCAGCTTTGGGAATGCGAATATCAAAGCTACTTTTGACCAACGCCGTAAGAACTACGAGCACTATAATGCCGATGTAGATATTGTGAATTTTGATATCGGTAAGCTGATAATGAATGATTCGCTGGGTAAAGTTACACTTAAAGCTAAAGTTAAGGGTACCGGACTCAACCCTCAGACAGCTAATGCTACCCTTGCCGGAAAACTAGCTAAAGCGGAATTCAATGGCTACACGTATCGTGACCTGGCTATTAACGGAAAAATAAGCAACGGCAGCTTTGATGTTAAAGCCGCTATGGACGATCCTAACCTTGATTTCCAGCTGGTGGCGAGCGGTGGGTTTAAAGGAAAATACCCTAATGGGAAGATCCGCCTTAATGTAGATATTGCCGATCTTGACAAGCTCAACCTTCATGCAGGTCCGCTAAAGCTGCGTGGCAATGTGGATGCCGATATTACTGATGCGAACCCGGATAACCTGAACGGCACCATCAGCCTGCACCACTTTATGTTCGCTAATGAAAAAGAGGAATTTGCCCTCGATTCCATCAATATTATTACAGTCACAAAACCGGATACCACTTCGATAGAATTAAAATCGTCAATTGCAAAGGCAAGCATAAAAGGGAAATATAAATTGACTGAGGTTGGTACCGCCCTGGGCAATACCTTCGCTAAATATTATAATACTAACCCGGGCGCACCTAAAAAAGCGACCGGCCCGCAACAATTTGATATCGAGCTTGTAATTGATAACGACCCTGTACTGTACAAACTTGTGCCACAAATTACAAGACTAGAGCCAATAAACATTAAAGGAAGCTACAACAGCGTGAATGACAGCATTGTAATAAACAGCGACATTCCGCGGGTAGTGTATGGCAATTACACACTGTCGGGTGCAAAACTCAATATAAAAAATGAAGAAGATGCACTGGGCTATAGTGTTGTGATAGACCAGGTACAGGGCGCGCAATTTACATTACCACACACGTCCCTGACAGGAAATGTGAAAGACAATGTTATAGCCTATAAACTGCAGATACTGGATACTAAGGAAAAAGAGCAATACCTGCTTGCGGGACAATTGAGAGCCGCTAATGGCAATACCGAATTACAGCTTGACCCTGAAGGCCTTAAGCTAAATTATGAGCCATGGAATATAGCGGTAGATAACCTGCTGCGTTTTGGCAAGGGCGGTATTTATGCTAATAACTTTGAGATAAGCAATGATGGCGGATCTATCAAATTACAGTCACAATCAGAAGCGCCTAATGCACCCCTGAATGTGGAGCTGGATAATTTTAAGATCGAGACGCTGACCAATATGATACAGAAGGATGAGCAGAAATTCAGGGGAACCATAAATGGTACGGCCGAAGTGCGCAACCTTACTACAAGCCCTGTATTCACTTCCGACCTGGACATTAGGAATTTTGCTGTGGCTAAAGATACTGTAGGCGATATCAGGATACGCGTAAACAACCAGGTTGCCAACACCTATGCCGCAGAAGTATCGATCACAGGGCAGGGCAACCAGGTAAACCTTGACGGAAGCTACAATATTGTGGGCCAGAATTTTGATCTGGACCTTGATATCCAAAAACTGAATATTGCCAGCGTTCAGGCGTTCAGCTTCGGGCAGGTAAAAGACGGTGAAGGCTATCTTTCCGGAAAATTCGATATTACCGGGACCGTACCCGACCCAAATGTAGCCGGAAACCTAAAATTCAATGATGTAGGCTTGCGGGTGACCCAGCTGAATTCGTTCTTTAAAGGTATGAATGACGATATCACCTTTACAGATGCCGGCATACGTTTTGACAATTTTAATATAGAGGACGAAAAGAGCAACGAGCTGACCATAAATGGTACAGTAGCCACTACTGATTACAGGAATTTCGGGTTTAACCTTAAGGTGGATGCCGAGAATTTCAGGGCAGTAAACTCCAAAGCCTCTGATAATGATTTTTATTATGGGAACCTGTTTATCGATACCCACCTTGCGGTAAAAGGCACACTGGACAGCCCTGTTGTTGATGGCGACCTGCGTGTGAACGAGGATACTGAATTTACAGTAGTGCTGCCACAACAGGATCCGAGGATTGCGGACAGGGAAGGCATTGTGGAGTTCATTGACCAGGATAATATGGAAATGCAGCAACGCCTGAAAATTCAGGAAGCCGTCAATTCAACGGCATTTAAAGGCATGGATGTTTCGGTTAATATCGAGATCGTAAAAGAAGCTGAACTAAACCTGATTATTGACAAAGGCAATGGCGACTTCCTTCAACTGAAAGGCGAGGCCAAGCTAAATGGCGGCATAGACCAGTCAGGAAAAACTACGCTGACAGGACGGTATGAGTTTGATGAAGGTTCCTACCAGATGACGTTTAACCTTATTAAGCGTAAATTCGATATACAAAAAGGCAGTTACATTCTCTGGACAGGCGACCCTACACAGGCAGACGTAAGCATTACAGCGGTTTATAAAGCCGATATCGCACCTATTGACCTTGTTGACAGTCAGATAACAAACCCCAACCAAAGGAACCTTTACAAGCAGAAGATCCCCATTCAAACGCTTTTAAAGATCAATGGCGAACTGCTAAAACCTGAACTTACATTTGACATTATTGTCCCGGATGGGAATTACAACGTAGACCCATCGGTTATAAGCCTGACGAAATCGAAACTGGAGCAGTTGCGCCAACAACCATCAGAACTTAATAAGCAGGTCTTTGCCGTGCTGCTGCTTAACCGCTTCATCGGCGAAAACCCGTTTGCCAGTGAGGCCGGCGGTACGAGCGGAGAATCTATGGCGAGGCAGAGTGTGAGCAAGCTGCTTTCACAACAGCTGAATAACCTTGCTGCCGACCTGGTAAAGGGTGTCGACTTTAACTTTGACCTCGAGTCTACCGACGATTATACTACGGGGCAGCAGGAAAACCGCACCGACCTGAATGTGGCAGTCTCCAAGCAACTACTGAACGACAGGCTGAAAGTTACCATAGGCAGCAGCTTTGGCCTTGAAGGCCCGCAGCAGGCCAATGAGGAAACCACCAATATTGCGGGTGACGTTTCTGTAGATTACCAGCTGACCAAGGACGGCAGGTATATGGTACGCGCCTATCGCAAGAACGAATACCAGGTTGCGTTGCAGGGCCAGGTGATTGAGACCGGTGTTGCATTCGTCATCACGATGGATTATAACAAGTTCCGTGAATTGTTCCATCGCACGGAGGAAGAAAAAGAAGCGCGCAGGCAGGAAAAAGAGCGTAAAGAACGCGAAAGGGCCGAGCGGAAAAAAGAAAAAGAAAAAAAAGAAGCTGAGAAAAAAGAGGATGCCAAAGAAGACCTGCCACCAAACAGTACCAATGACGATGATAAAAAATAAGCTTACATACTATGTGATGTTAGCATTGCTGTTCGCCTATGGCTGCAGCAATACCAAATACCTGCCCGAAGGTGACATGCTTTACGTAGGCGGCGAGGTTGAAGTAAAAGACAGTGTGATGCCCCGCAAGGAACGAAAAGCTATGGAAAAAGTGATGAAAGGATTGCTGCGGCCAAAACCCAACAGTGGTTTCCTGGGGCTCAGGCCAAAGCTCTATATCTACAATCTTGCGGGAGAGCCTAAGAAAGATAGCGGCTTCCGGCACTGGCTGCGGACGAAGGTGGGTGAACCGCCTGTATTGTTCAGCCAGGTGGACCTTGATTATAATGCGGATATCCTGCAGAACTATGCCGAGAACAAAGGCTACTTTAAAGTGCGTACAGCAGCCGACTCAACCTCACGTCATAAAAGGGCAAAAGCAATATATACGGTAACGCCAAAACAGCGATATACAATAAGGGAAGTGAAATTCCCCGGCGATTCGGCAGCAACGGAAATTGACAGTACGGTTGCCAGCATACGCCGCAGGAGCCGCCTGAAAAAAGGGCAGCCTTATGACCTGGATGTAATTAAAGAAGAACGCGAAAGGATAGACCAGCGCCTTAAAAACAGGGGATATTTCTATTTCAGCCCCGACTATATACTGGTACAGGTAGACAGCACCGTGGGCAACCACCAGGTAGACCTGATTGTAAAGGTAAAGGATGAAACTCCCGAACGCGCCAAAAGGGTTTACAAGATCGGGGATATTTTTATCTATCCTAATTATTCGATCGCAAATGCGAAAGATACGCTGCTTACCGCTACCGACTCCATAGAAAAATATAAGGACTTCACGATCATAGACCCGCAGCATACGTTCCGCCCTATTATTTACGACCGTACGATGTTTTTCCGTAAAGGCGACATCTACAGCCGCAGGGACCATAACCTTTCGCTAAACAGGCTGGTGAACCTGGGCACTTTTAAATTCGTAAAGAATGAGTTCCGGCCTTCGGATTCTATCGATGGCGTACTGGACACCTACTACTACCTCACTCCCCTGCCACGCAAATCGATACGTTTTGAAGTGCTGGGCAAGACCAATTCGGCCAACTACAACGGTACCGAGGCCAGCGTGAACTGGAGTAATCGCAACGCCTTCAGGGCAGCAGAATTGCTTTCACTGTCGGTTTTCGGGGGCGCTGAGATACAGGCATCCGGCCAAAATAAAGGATACAACGTTTACCGTGTGGGTGGCGAGGCCAGCATTGTATGGCCGCGGTTCATCACCCCGATAAAGATACAGGACTCGAGCGCTTTTGTGCCACGTACGCGGGCGCTTGTCAGCTACGAATACCAGAACAGGGCGCGGCTGTACTCCCTTAATTCCTTCAGGGCACAGTTCGGCTATTTGTGGAAAGACAATATCCGGACGGAACATAACCTGAATCCTTTTGATGTAAATTATGTAAGCCCCGCAACAGTAACTCAGGAATACCGGGACCAGATAACGGCAGCGGATTCCCTTAACGATGGTACCGGCGAAGCATTGCGCAAAGTAATTGACAAGCAGCTTATTTTCGGTCCAACATATTCGTATACCTACACCAATACGGCACAGAAAAGAAAGAAACATACATTTTACTACAAAGGATCGCTGGATGTAGCGGGAACAATCGCCGGCCTTGGTACCGGCGCTGATGCCAAAACAAAAGAACCTGAACAAATACTGGGCGTTGCTTTTAGCCAATTCGTAAAAACAGAGCAGGATTTCAGATACTACCTAAAGCTTGGTGATAATTCGCAGCTTGCCAACCGTATCATTATCGGCGTTGGCGTACCGTATGGCAACTCGACAGAACTCCCGTTTATACGGCAGTTCTTTATTGGGGGGACCAACAGTTTAAGGGCATTCCGGGCGCGGTCTATCGGGCCGGGAACCTACAGGCCTGAAACGAACCCCAACGGCTTCCTGCCCGATCAAAGTGGCGACCTGAAACTCGAAATGAATACCGAATACCGTGCAAAGCTATTTAGTGTAGTGCACGGGGCGCTATTTGTAGATGCCGGAAATATCTGGCTTTGGAATAAAAATGATGATAAACAGGGATCGCAATTTACAAGCAAGTTCTATGAGCAGCTTGCAGTGGGAACCGGTGCGGGATTGCGCTTCGACCTGTCTTTCCTGATATTGCGCCTTGACCTTGCTTTCCCGCTGCGCAAACCCTGGCTGCCGGAAGGCCAGCGCTGGGTAATTGACGATATAGATTTTGGAAGCAAATACTGGCGCAGGGAAAACCTGGTTTTCAATTTAGCGATAGGATATCCGTTTTAATTTATATTTTTCATCGAAGTAAATACCTTTTAAATGATCACGGTCATATTTTTGGATAGCAGCCCGCAGTAGCTTTGCGAAAAAACAATATGCTTTTTTGGAAAAAACGAACTGCTGAAAACCAGCAGCAATATATTCAGCAGGCCCTCAAAGACAACGTCAATTTTTCAACCGACACATCATTGGGATATCCTGCATCAAAACTGGATCCGAAAGTGTTTTCGACAGAAGCCCCTTTTTTGAAAGATGCTCCCTTGCTTCAGGTCTTTGTAAACAATCCTAACAACATTGGCTGCCATACCTGCGGGACCTCGGAGAAAGCGTTTAAAGGCACGCAGGAAATTGAGGTGGATGTCCTCAATATGATCGCGGTTGATATTTTCAAAGCTCCACCCGGCGGCTTTGATGGCTACATTGCCCCCGGCGGCACCGAAGCTAATATACAGGCCTTATGGATGTACCGAAATTATTTTATCAATGAATATAATGCCAAAGCACAGGAAATTGCTATCGTAGCCTCAGAGGACACACACTATTCTATTGCAAAGGGAGCCAACCTGCTAATGCTGGAATGGCTTAAAATTCCTGTAGACGAAAACAACCGAAGCATTGATGAAAATGTGCTGGAAGGCATTATCCTTGAAGCCCGTTCACGCGGTAAAAAGTATTTCATTACGGTTGCGAATATGGGTACCACCATGTTCGGGTCTGTAGATGACCCTGATACCTACAGCAGTATATATGACAGGCACAGCATTGTTTACAGGCTGCATATTGACGGCGCTTATGGCGGCTTCGTGTACCCTTTCAGTAATCCCGACAGCAGGATCAATTTTAACAATCCAAATATAAGCTCTGTAACTATCGATGCGCATAAGATGCTCCAGGCTCCATATGGCACGGGAATCTTTATTTGCAGGAAAGGGCTCATCCAAAACACGCTTACCAAAGAGGCTGAATATGTAGAAGGCATGGACCTGACATTATGCGGAAGCCGGCCGGGTGTAAATGCCGTTGCCGTATGGATGATATTGTCTACTTACGGGCCGCATGGGTGGTTTGAAAAGATAAGCGTATTGCAAATGCGCACCTCATGGTTCTGCAAAGTACTGCAAGAAAAAGGGATTCCCTATTTCCGGGAGCCTTACATGAATATTGTTACCATAAATGCCGCATTTGTCACGGATGAAATTGCAGCGCGTTTTGACCTGGTACCGCAAAAGCACGACCCATCAAACCTGTGGTATAAAGTAGTGGTAATGGACCATGTTGAGATTGAGCACCTGACAGCATTGCTCAATACATTAAATACTGTCACGGTATTATTATAGTACTCAGGTTTTGGAACGTTTATCTGGCCTGATGATCATGCGCAATGACTGGTCCTTGGAGAAGTAAGCAATCATCCAGTTGTAGAAAGTCGTTACCCTGTTGCGGTAGCTTATGAGCGACATCAGGTGGATGAACAGCCACATCAGCCAGGCGATAAAGCCTTTAAAGTGCATTTTTGGCTTTGGTAAATCTACCACAGCTTTATTCTTGCCTATAATTGCCATAGAGCCTTTATCATGGTATTTAAAGGCTTTTAGCGGCTTGCTTTTCAGTTCGTTCTTAAAGTTTTTGGCGAGGTTAAGCCCCTGTTGTATAGCAACCTGCGCAACCTGCGGATGCCCGTCAGGGAAAGCCGTATCGGTAAGCTGAATGCAGGTATCGCCAATGGAATAAATATTATCGGTATTTACTACTTTATTATAGGCATCTACGCTCATCCTACGGCCGCGGCCATAGCTTTCTGCCGGTATGCCCTCGAATATTTTTGCCGATACTCCTGCCGCCCAGATAAGGTTTTTTGAATAGATGGTCTCGCCGGTATTTAAGTGAACGGTATCCTCGGTATAGTCAGTCACACGGCAATGAAGTTTTACGATAACGCCCATTTTAGTCAGGGCTTTCAGCGTGTCTTCCTGTGATTTTTTGCTCATAGGGGAAAGCAATGCGTCGCCGCCGTCCACAAGATAAATGTTGCTTACGCTCGTAGAAAGTTCGGGATATTCCCTACGCAGGATGCCGCTGCGCATTTCGGCAAACATACCTGATACTTCTACTCCCGTTGGCCCTCCACCGGCAACTACTATATTAAGGTACTTGCGGCGTTCCCTGCTGTTTTTACAAATAGATGCCCTTTCCATGCGTTGCAATAACTTGTTGCGCATCTCTATGGCATCATTCAGGGTTTTCATTGGAATGGAATTTTTTCGGACATTCTCCATCCCGAAATAGTTGGTTTCGGCACCGGTCGCAAATATAAGGCGGTCGTATTCCAGTTCGCCGTTATGCAGCACAACTTTGTTTTCGGCAGTGTTTACCGAGATTACCTCTCCCAGCCTGAAGTGAACATTCCTTGTACCCGAAAAAAGTTTCCTGAAAGGATAGCTGATACTGGATGGTTCAAGATAGGCTGTTGCCACCTGGTAGATCAGCGGAGGAAAAAAATTATAATTATTTTTATCAACCAAAGTTACATCAAAGTTCTTATCCCCGGCGAGGCCTTTTGCAAGATTGATACCGGCAAACCCTCCTCCTATTATAACTATTTTCATGAAATTTTTTTTATGCAGGTTAGAATACTGCTGCTTAACACCAATAAAGTTATGGATTTTACTGTTAGCACACAATGATTTTAGCCCATCACTTTTAAATTTATGAAATAATTGGCTATTTTAAATTGTAAGTTAATTCTTTAGCACAAAACTCCGCAGTCGTGATATTATAATTTTATAGTTATGTTAATATTGTAGTATTTGCCTGATGCTATGCTTATTTTTATGGTAAAGATCCAGAAATGAAAAACGTTTTCAGCAAAAACACATTTAAAAATATTAAATGTATCTTAATTGACACATTTAAAGGCTTTACGAACGACAAGGGGCTGAAGCTGAGCGCCTCCCTCTCCTATTATACCGTATTTTCTATGGCGCCGCTGCTGCTGCTTATTATATCGCTTGCGGGGGCATTTTTTGGAAGAGAGGCCAGTGAGGGTAAAATATTCGAGGAGATAAACGGCCTCATTGGCAGTGAAGCAGCCCTGCAGGTTCAACAGATCATCAAAAATCTTGAGCTTTCGGGTAAAACTACATTATCGGTAATCATCGGTTCTATTACACTTATAATTGGTGCAACAACGGTTTTTGGCGAAATACAGGATTCGATCAATATCATTTGGAAAGTAAAGGCCAAACCGAAAAGAGGGTGGGTAAAGCTACTGAAAGACAGGCTGCTTTCAGGTTCCTTAATTGTTGGGCTTGGATTTTTGCTTATTGTTACCTTGATGGTAAATGGTGTACTACTGGCGCTTAGCGACATGCTCAGAGCACGCTTCCCTGACCTTACTATAATCATTTTGAATATTGTCAATCTGGTGATTAGTTTTGGTGTAATTACAATACTTTTCGGGGTAATATTCAAAGTGCTGCCGGATGCTAAGATCGCATGGAAGCACGTGAGGGCCGGAGCCTTCTTTACAGCCTGCCTCTTCCTGTTGGGCCGTTACCTGATAGGGTTATACATTGAAACCACAGCTGCAGGATCTCCCTATGGTGCCGCAGGGTCTATAATAATCATTCTTCTTTGGGTGTACTATACGGCAGCAATACTCTATTTTGGGGCGGAATTTACAAGGGCCTATACGAGTTTCAAAGGCGCACGCATTGAGCCTGCCGACTATGCCGTATATGTGGAGCAAAAAGAGACAGAGCGCGACGTGAAGTTCATACCGCCTATGCCCTCCTCGCTTGACGACGAAAAAAAAAAGCAGTAATCCCAGGCTATACCTCAAGTGTTATAATCAATACGTAAATGGCCTTTGTGCAAAATTCCCTGTGTTAAACCGGCTGTAAAAATCTGCTATTGCCTACATTTGCAGAAATTTTTATACCATGATACGCCTGTTTAAGATAATAGCTACCCTTGAGGGTATTTCTGCACTGATTTTATTTTTTGTTGCAATGCCGCTAAAATACATTTGGGATACACCGGAATACATTCGCCCTACCGGCATGGCGCACGGTGTGCTGTTCACGATCTATATTATTTTTGCCACAATGCTGAAGTTTGAAATGAACTGGCCGTGGAAAAAATTTATCATAATCTGTCTCGCGTCAATACCTCCATTTGGTACTTTTATAATGGAATGGAAATACCTCAGAACTCCATCAAATTCATAAATGGATTATTTCAACTGGGCATATAAGGCACTTAGGGCGCTCGAATTCGGGCGCACTACATCATTGTATGGCAACCTGGCAGTAAATCTTGTTGTTATAACCGTTATTGCCCTTATTCTGGATTTTGTTTTTAAAAAGATACTCGTATTTGCCCTGGCAGTGGTCGCCCGCCGCACGGAAACTACTTTCGATGATTTCCTCGTTGAGAACAAGACGGCAAAATATGTTGCCCACCTTATTCCGCTCTATTTTATTTATAAAGTACTCCCCATCGTCCTGAAGGATTTTATTTATTGGGAGAACATGATCTCAAAAGGTACCTCGATATCTATTATCATGCTCAGCCTCTGGATCATCAGGAGTATTTTCAACGCGTTGAAAGATTACCTTAAGCAGCAGCCTGATTACAATGATAAGCCCATCGACAGTTATATACAGGTTGTAATGCTGGTGCTGTGGGTATTCGGGATAACCGGGATTATACTGATACTATTTAATACTACGATTACTTTTCTACTAGGAACTTTCGGTACGATATCTGCCATAATTATTGTGGTATTCAAAGATACCATCCTTGGGTTTGTGGCAAGTATACAGGTTACGGTAAACGACATCGTACGCATAGGCGACTGGATAACCATTGAAAAGTTCGGCGCCGATGGCTATGTTATTGAGATCAACCTCGCTACGGTAAAGGTGCAGAACTTTGACCACACCACTACTACCGTACCCACCTACAGCCTGATCTCCGACTCGTTCAAGAACTGGCGCGGAATGATGGATTCGGATGGCAGGCGCATCAAAAGGCATATACTGATTAAGGCCAATAGCGTGCGTTTCATCCACCGCGATGAAATTGAAGACCTTAGCAAAATACAGCTGATTTCTGAATACCTGCTGCACCGACAGGCTGATATCGACAAGTGGAATCGCGAAAACAATATTGATAAGTCACTATCCATAAACGGCCGAAACCTCACTAATCTCGGGATATTCCGTAAATACATCAACAGCTATATTGAGACGCATCCCGGCGCTAATAAGGACCTGACTATCATGTGCCGCCACCTGCAGCCCACCGAAAAAGGCATCCCTATTGAGATCTATCTTTTTACTTCTGATAAGCGCTGGCTGAATTACGAATATATCATGGCCGATATTTTTGACCACGTGATTGCTTCTGTAGCGTATTTCGGTTTGGAGATTTTTGAACTGCCTACGGGTAAAGGGTATATGGAGGAATAAACTCTTCTTTTGTCTTGAAACAAAAGAAGTAAAAGTTCAAGGCTTCAAATTTTTCACTTAAAATCTACAGCAAATTTCTCCCCTCGCAACCCGAGCCGCTCGAACAAGTTCTTCGCTCGCGGGTCGCTCTCCTTCTCCCAACGCCGAACCTTCCCTTAATTTTTACGCGAAAAATTTAAGGCCGAGCTTCACTCATAATCGCTCACTCAAATGACAGTCAATTTCCGTCCGAGTGAAGCTCGCGTGAGCGATCGCAGCGGCATCCCCGTAGCTGTTGAGGGATAAAGTGGAGAGCGCGACGGCGTATCCCCGATAGTTATCGGGAGGAGCCGGCACGCCCTTGAAAAGATATTGGATTATCAGACCTTTAGACTTTTGGAATACCTAAAGTTTCGAATTTATTTTTTGGAATTCGGAATTTCAGAAAAACTACGGCTTTAATATCCTGTCCTTCACATATTCTATCCTGGTCTTGCCGTGGGCGGAAGGGCGGCCAAAACTGTCGAGGTTGACCATAGTGATATTATCTACCGTAATAATCTTTTCCTGTGTCATTTTGTTGCGCACTTCAGAGCGTAGTACTAATGATGTTTTTCCGAAACGCACCACATCAATGCCTATCTCGATAATATCGCCCTGTTTTGCCGAGCTCATAAAGTTGATTTCTGACATGTGCTTGGTCACGATCCGTTGGTTTTCAAGCTGTATGATGGAGTATAATGCAGCTTCCTCATCTATCCATGCGAGCAGCCTGCCGCCAAATAAGGTACCATTGGGGTTAAGGTCTTCGGGTTTTACCCATTTGCGTGTGTGGAATCTCATAGCGTGTACTTTTGTAAGGCTAAAGTTACGATATCTGCATGGTCAAATGCTAATTCCGGCAGGACTTTAACCGAAAACCATTTCGCTTCGGCAGCATCATCAGCGGCTACGGCAACGGCATTTTCTTCAGCAAAACCTACATAAACAACAGATACAGTATGCTGCCTTGGGTCACGACCCGGCTTTCCGAACGCGCCAAGCTGCTCCAGCTCCCTTACTACAAGCCCTGTCTCTTCGCTGAGCTCGCGGCGGGCAGCATCGGGAAGGTCTTCGCCCTCATCTACAAATCCGCCGGGGATAGCCCATTGGCCTTTAAAGGGTTCGTTCTTGCGTTTTATGAAAAGTATCTCGTGGCCTGTGCCTGCCTTACGGAAGATTACGGCGTCGGTGGTGACAAGTATTTTTGAAGTTCTCATTCTTTATTTTCTTATCCAAAATTACGGAATAAGCTATATCTTTTTGAGATATCATAAATGATTTTGTTTATAGTGGTATTTAACTATACCGCAGAGATGAGCAAAGGAGACGCGAAGATTCAAAGTTTTAGACGGTTGAGAACTCAAAGTCATTCTGCTAAAGCAGAATTTGGGGATTAATTTCACGCAAAGCCGCGAAGACGCAAAGTTGAAGACCACACATTGCGTAGCAATAACTTTGCGGCTTATGGGCACATTGCGCCTGCATGAGTCTTAGCGGCTTTGCGCCTTTGCGTGACAAAACCAAAGCCAATAAAAAAGCTGCCTAAATAATTCAGGCAGCTTACTATGTTTCAATCCAAAACTTAATAGGCCATTAACTCAAGCAACGCCCCTTCAAACCTGCCTTTTGATAGATACTGGTCTTCCAGCGCTTTGGTGAATGGAATAGCGCTCTCAAGGCTGCCTACACGTTTCACAGGGCCGTCGAGGTATTCGAAGCACTGCTCCATGATCATGGCCGAGATGTCGCTGGCCACACCGCCGAAAAGCGTATCTTCCTGTAGTATGATGACTTTACCGGTCTTTTTAACCGACCTGAATATCGTTTCCGTATCCAGCGGCTGCAGGGTACGCAGGTCGATAAGGTCGGCCTTGATGTCCGGGTTCTTGTCCAGTGTTTCTAGAGCCCAGTGTACGCCCGCACCAAACGAGATCACCGTTACATCCTCCCCTTCCCTGAGCATTGCTGCCTGCCCGAACGGGATCGTGTAGTAATCCTTAGGTACATCCTGGTAGGCGCTCCTGTATAGCGCTTTGTGCTCGAAGAACATCACCGGGTTCGGGTCGTTGATGGCTGTCGCCAAAAGGCCTTTGGCGTCATACGGGAATGCAGGATACACCACCTTGAGTCCCGGGGTCTTGGTAAACCACGCCTCGTTGGTCTGTGAGTGGAACGGCCCCGCCTGAACGCCCGCGCCGCAAGGCATACGCACTACCACATCGGCGTTTTCCTGCCAGCGGTAATGCACCTTCGCAAGGTAGTTCACGATCGGGTTAAAGCCCGTGGACACAAAATCGGCGAACTGCATCTCTATAACCGACTTCACGCCGTTGATCGAAAGCCCCATGCCTGCCGACACCACGGCCGACTCGCATATAGGAGTATTGCGTACGCGCTCCTTGCCGAATTGTGCCACAAAGCCATCGGTGATCTTGAACGCACCGCCATATTCGGCGATGTCCTGACCCATGATAACAAGGTTTTCGTGGCGCTCCATCGACTGCCTTAACCCCTGCTGGATGGCATCGATCATACGTATATTTTCCACATCCGATGAAGGGTTAACCTCTTCATGCTGATAGGGTTTGTAAACATCATTTAATTCTTCGCTCAAACTGGCTTCAATAGCCGGTTCGGCAGAAGCCTGCTGGTAATTCTCGTCGATTTCCTTTTTCAGCTCTGCGCGGATGGCATCGTCATTATCGTCGGTCAGCACGCCTTCAGCTTTCAGGAACTTGCGGTAATTCTCTACCGGGTCTTTTACGGCCCAGGCATCCATCAGCTCCTGCGGAACGTACTTGGTACCGCTCGCCTCTTCGTGCCCGCGCATCCTGAACGTCTTGAATTCCAATAGTACCGGACGCGGGTTTTCGCGCATCGAGGTAGCCAGTTCCTCCAGCTTGGTGTACACCTCCAATATATTGTTACCGTCAAGGATGTGCGATTCCATACCGTAGCCAATGCCCTTGTCGGCCAGGTTCTCGCAGCGGTACTGCTCGTTGGTCGGCGTGGAAAGTCCGTAGCCGTTGTTCTCGATAATGAACATCACCGGAAGTTCCCACACGGCAGCAATGTTGAGCGCCTCGTGGAAATCGCCCTCGCTGGTAGCGCCCTCGCCGGTAAACACTGCGGTCACTTTGCCTTCCTTGCGAAGCTTGTGCGCCAACGCGATACCGTCGGCAACGCCAAGCTGCGGGCCCAGGTGCGATATCATCCCGATGATCTTGTACTCCTGCGTACCGAAGTGGAACGAGCGGTCGCGGCCCTTAGTAAAGCCGTTGGCCTTGCCCTGCCACTGCGAGAACAGGCGGTACAGCGGGATGTCGCGGCCGGTGAACACGCCCAGGTTGCGGTGCATCGGGAGAATGTATTCGTCTTTGCCCAGCACAGCGGTAACGCCCACCGAGATAGCCTCCTGCCCAATGCCGGAGAACCACTTGGACACTTTGCCCTGGCGGATAAGAATAAGCATCTTCTCCTCTATCAGCCTTGGCTTTAGTAATTTCTTATATAAATCGAGTAATTGTTCGTTGGTTAACTGTTTTCTATCGAAATTCATCTTGTTTTTTGAATAATCGTTAAGGTTGCCCAAAAGTAAGAAAATAACAGGAGGTAGGGAAAAATGTTATGGGAATTTATTTTTGTTAAAATTGTTAAGAAATTTTTTGTAGGTTTATATAAATAATTTTAACCTTACAAACCAATGAATCAAATATTATTTAATGAACTTCTCAGCAGAGGCGAGGCTGACACTTTAGATTTTAAATTGAAAGGGTATTTTGTAGAGGATGTGTCCAGTTCCAAAAAAGACAAGGATAACGATTTCATAAAAGATGTTTTAGCACTTTCAAATACAATACGCGACGAGAATGCTTATATTATAATTGGAGTAGACGACGATGGGAATAAAATTGGCATCGCAGAAGATGACTTTGTTGATGGGGCTGTATTACAGAGTAAGATTAAAGACAAAGTTTATCCACTACCAAAGTTATCCACCTACCCTTTTTATGATGAAGACGGTTTAAAATTTCAGATAATTGAAATTCCTGTTGTATGGAATCAAAGCCCTTGTTTACCGACCTTCACATCTGGGATGATTATTGAAAAGGGGCAGGTGTATTTGAGGAGAATGACTAGTAATGAAAGAGCTAATGCTGATGAAATTGTGAAGATTTCAGATTGGTTAAGAACTTTGCCTAAACAGGCAGAGGCAAACTCAAAAGCACATAAAAAATCGAGAGAAGCATCAGGATTTAGATTTGATGAAGTTACGATCCAAAAGCTATTTGGAAATGAAGCTGCTGAAGATGAAGACACTGATAGATTGCGAGAATATTATTTTAAAAATGATATATTCGATAAGATAGCAGTTGACTTGCCATTAAGAATTTTAGTCGGCCATAAAGGAATAGGCAAATCTGCACTTTTCAATGTTTCCATGTTAGAAGATAAAGATGCTGGACGATTACCAATCAAAATAAAGCCGGGAGACGTCGCTAACCTTGGGAAGGGAACCACTGATTTTTCAGACGCTATTAGTAGCTGGCGAAAAGGATTATTCAGTCTTATTTTTAAAAAAGCCTTAGTATATTTTGGAATTAAAAAAACCTTCGATATAGATTTTGAAGATATTGAGGGACAATTTTTAGATGCCTTGGTCTCAGTTTTGAGCCAAGAATTAGAAGAAGATAATATAAATGAACAATATCTTCGAAGCATAGAAAGGTTTATAGACAACCCTGTTATCAACGTTTACATTGATGACTTAGATAGGGGTTGGGAAGGTACGAAATATGACATTACAAAAATTTCAGCACTTCTGAATGCAGTTAGAGATATTATCGGAACGGAAAATAGAAAACTACAATTCAAGGTTTCCCTAAGATCTGATGTGTATTTTCTGTATAGAACATCTGATGAAAGCACAGATAAAACTCAAGGGTCAGTAATTTGGTACAAATGGACTCAACACGAGATACTTGGTTTATTAATTAAAAGAGTTAGAACTTTTTTTGGAAAAGATGTAGATGAAGGTTTGCTCCGATCTGCTCATCAAGCAGACCTTGCTAAGAATTTAGATAATATTATTGAGCCAATATATGCTGGCCAAGGAAAATGGGAAAATAAAGAAATGTATAAAGTGCTTTTGTCTGTTATTCGTAAACGACCAAGGGATCTAGTTAAATTACTCACTCTAGCAGCAAGGAATGCTGATAATAGAAATTCAAAGATAATAATGACACAAGATATGAAGGCGATTTTTGATGAATATTCATTAGATCGAATTCAAGATACAATTAATGAATATAAATCTGAATTACCTGCGATAGAAAGATTGTTATTTGGAATGAAACCCGATAGAATGACTTCTAAAACTTCCGAAAGTTTCTACTATACTACTGAGAGTTTGTTAAAAAAAATAAATAAGATTAGAGAAAGAGGCGAATTCTTTTTTTCGAATGGGCGAAAAGCTTATGCGAAAGACTTAGCTGCCTTTTTATATAAAATCAATTTTTTGACTGCAACAAAACCTCAAGATGACGGGTTTATTGAACGTAAAGACTTTGAAGAAAATAGATATTTAGTACCTAAGTTTGAGGATTTTGGATATGACTGGGAAGTTCATATGGCTTTTAGGTGGGGGTTACAACCAAGCAATCAAGAGTTTATTTATTCAAAAATCTAAATATCTTAAGATAAAATTCCCCCGCTAGCGACCACAACTATTAAACAAACATTTATGACCACCTCCCAACAAATCAACTCCTACGTTTCCACCCTCCCCGCTCCCAAACGCGCCGAAATGCAGCAACTTCACGAACGCATCCTAAAGCTCTTGCCGGGTGCCAGGCTGTGGTTCCATGATGGTACTAATGTGGAAGGCAAGGTGGTTTCCAACAATAACTAATTTTAAATCAATGAAATCAATAATAAGAATGGGAATATTAAGCGGGTTTTTATCTCTATTTGGCTGCACAAATAATGCATCACTAACGGATAGTTCTATTCGAGCAAAGCAGATCGTGATCACAGAACTGAACGGGCAATTAAAACTTTTGGACCAGCATAAAACAGAATTTGATTTAATCGGCATCACCTCCAATGGGATTGACTGTATTTATTTTGTAAAAGACAGCAACAAATTCCAGATCGAATTTGAAGCGATGGGTAACGATCAGATCCAATTTATTGATAAATTGAAAGCTTTTGCAAGCCAAAACGGATATGCGACCCAGATGAAGACCTACGGCAACAAGCCCCAATACGATGCGCCTGAGGCTCCTGTGCTGAAGATCTTGACAAATTCTGATATAGAAGAAACTGCTGTAATAGCGCAGAAAATTCAGAGAGATGTATTTGGGAATAATGAAGAGACGAAATATGATGTTGTACCTTGATCTGTAAATAAACCAGAGTAAACAACACTTCTAATGACCACAACCCAACAAATCTCCATCCACCTCTCCACCCTCCCCGCTCCCAAACGCACCGAAATGCAGGAGCTACCTCAATTTAATAAATAAACAAGCAATGAAACTTTTATCAACCTATAATAACCAAAAAGTATGCTGGATTGACTATGCTGACTTGCCTGAACAATTACCGGCTAATAACTGGATATGCCTTGCTATTGCTAATAATGTGCCTGATGATGATATTTTTGAAGCTTTCGTGAACGCGTCTGTTGCTAATGGCTTACTTGAATTTAAAGCCTGGGGTAAATACGGAGAGCTGCTTCATGATAATTTTGATTCTATTGTTTCGTTTATTGAAGTTATGGAAGGCCATCCCA
The DNA here is from genome assembly GCF_003096035.1 of Flavobacterium album. Lineage (NCBI taxonomy): Bacteria > Pseudomonadati > Bacteroidota > Flavobacteriia > Flavobacteriales > Flavobacteriaceae > Flavobacterium > Flavobacterium album. Next base: position 2,987,496 of record NZ_CP029186.1, read on the forward strand.
AAATTGAAGTAGTGACTACGTGGCATAACGATCAGAGCCTTGCAGATGTTTTTTGGCAATGCTTCTTTGCAACTTCTCTTCCTGAAAATGTGGATTTAAATAATCTTACGGTTGTCTGTACAGATCTGGATGGAATCGATCGAAGCAATGAGCTTGAAGAACATATCGGGCAATTTAAACAGGGTTGGTTGCCTGAATAATTCTGTACCAAAAAAATAATAACCAATGATAACCCAACAAATCTCCATCTACCATAACCCTTAAATCAAAAAAGCCGCACAATGTGCAGCTTTACTTTCCTTATGGGGAATTATTTGATTTTTAAAGATGTGAATTCTATGGTTACAATTTAAGGCTGTTAATCCTTCGGTATTCTTCTGCATTAACCCCAAATTTTTCTTTAAACAATTTGCTAAAGCTGCTATAGCTGCTAAAGCCCAATTCATAAGATATATCTTTTAAGGTTAGCTCTGACCTGTCTAAATATGCCATACATTTTTCCATTTTGCAATGCATAATGTACTGGTGTGGCGTAGTATTGGTATATTCTTTAAAAATATCAATAAAACGGTGCTTTTTCCAGGGGGTCAGGTCTATAAGGTCCTGAAGGTATATTTTTTCAAGAATATTATCATTAATATGTTTGATTACTTTCTTTATATGGTATGGGGTTTCATCTTTTATTGCAGGCGAAGTAACCCTGCTGATGTCTATTTTTTTATATTTAAAGTTATGGAGCGCCAACGCTACATTGGCAATTATATCGGTGGCTTTATAGGGTTTTACAATATAACCGAACGGGAATGTTTTTTTTATATCGTTTATAGTATTTTTATCATACAGGGATGTCATATACAAAAACGGGATGCTGCCTTTGGAATGCAAATATTCGCCAATTTTTATACCGTCATAGGTTTTCCGCAACATCACATCGATTATTACAAGTGCAGGTTTTTTGTCTTCGATCGCTTTTACGGCCTCGTCATAACCCGTTATGTTAATAATGGAGTCATAGCCTTCTTTTGACAGTATCCTTCTTATGTCGCTTGCGATCAGCAATTCATCTTCAACAATAAGTACAAGCGCAGGGTTTCTTTCCATTGTTACCTAATTATTTTGAAAAGTGATATTGTAACATAAATTTTGTTCCTCGCTGACATTAACGCGGCCTTTTATTTGGTCGATAAGAAGGTAGATAAGCTCTCTTCCAAAAGAGTTTTTAGGCTGCGATTTGCCGATTTGTTTGATGCCATTATCTGAATAGGATAGCTCGAAAATACCTTCCTCATATTGAAGGTTAATGCTAATTACCGTAATTTTTTGTTTCGTATGCACGTGCTTTATAGTGTTCAGTACCATCTCATTTAAAATTAGCCCTAACGGAATTGCTTTTTGGATATCGAACATGTAGTGTGGAATGTCAATATCAAATATAAGCTTATGGGTATTGCTTTTAAAAGCATTGTCCATTGAGCTTATAAGCTCATTAACGAATTTGTGAAAATCAATCTTGCTTATATTTTCCTCCTCATATAAGCTTTGATGAATCAGGGCCATTGATAAAATGCGGGAGGTAGCCTCTTCCAGGAAAGCATTAATATCCTTTACATTTTCTGAGTCTACCTGCAGGTTAAGAAGGCTGATGACCATCTGGAAGTTATTCTTTACCCTGTGGTGCACCTCTTTTATTAAGAGGTTCTTCTCTAAAAGATTTTTTTCGAGCTCTTCTTTTTGCCGGTTCACGATATTGTTCCTTATCTCCAGCTGTTTGCTCTTCTTTATTTTTTGTTTGTAATCTTTAAATATAACGATCATAAGTACTACAGTCATCACCAAAGCAGCTATAAGCAGTATTGCCTTTATGTGCTCTTTCTTTATTGCCTCCTTATGTTTTATGTTCTCTTCATTTAATTTTTTTACCTCCACATTTTTTTGGGCCAGGTCAACCGCAGAGGATAAATTGTTGAGATTAAAATTGTTTTGTATTTTTTCCTTTTCACTTTCAAAGCGCACTGCTTCTTCTAAAAGCGAAACAGATTTTTCTGTCTCATTATTAAATATTTCTATTTTGCAAAGGTGTTTTTTGCACTCTTTCAAAATATCAAGATCCTTATACGTTTTCGGACTTTTGCCCTTCAAAAGGCTCACGGTATTATCAAAAAAAAATTTTGCCTTACCCATTTCTTTTTTGGAGTAATATGTCAATCCTAAAGTATAATTGCAGAAAACCAGCGTTTCAGGATACCAATACTCGCTGGCAGTATATATTTTACTCCTGTCTATAACAAGCTGTGCCTGTTGCCTGCCTTTATCTGTGTTTCCAAGATAATAGTTAATCAGCGCTAAATTGGACCGTATAAATAGTTTAATTTCCTCCTTATACGCAAGTTTCATGGCTTCTTTAAAGGTGGTTTCAGCCTGTTTATATCTCTTGAGGTTAAGCAGGATGGTACCTTTATCTAAGAGCATTATAAGTTTTGTATTATCAAAATATGTTTCATACCGCTTTGCCAGGTTGAATGCTTTGTCACAATACTCCAAAGCCTGGTCATACAAACCCATTTTTGTGTACAAACGGCTTATTTCAGTGCAGGCGAGGCGCATACCCGGAGTATAGTCTGTAATACCAAAACCTTCCAGTGCTTCCTGGTAAATTTTGATTGCCTCATCATATTTTGACATTGACACATATGCATCGGCAAGGCGTACTTTGATATTGCATTTTTGGATTATAAACTTTTGACTTCTTGTTTTCTCCAGCGCCCCGGTAGCTATTTCTATAACCAGGTCATTCCTCCCATAAGCTGAATTAATTTCGCAAACCCGCATCACTGCAACAAGATAATCCTGCCAGTCTTTCAGTTCCTCAAAAATGTCTGCTGCTTTTCCCGCATATTTTAAGCTGCTGTCATACTTATATTCAGCAATTTCATTGTCTGCTGCCGTAAGATAATAAATCCCGAACCCTTTCCGGTAATTATTTTGCTGTACAAGATCAAATAAAGTGGCGGTATAGGTTTTTGCCTCATTTATGTTATTAGGCCTCACAGCTTTTATGTATCTGTATACCGGGCCAACCTTAAGGGTGTCGTGTAATCCTGAAGCCAGGACTTCCAGTAATGCTTCTTTTTCCCTGCTTACTTCAGTTTGGCAGTAGCTGTTCAATAAGGGTAAAAACAGCATAGCCATTATCAGTCTATCCAATTTCTTCATATAATTAAAGTTATTTGCTGTCTATCGGGGGAAAAATAACTTCATTACCATAATGTTATCCAAATATAACTAAAAATCTACTTTTTAATATTTCACTGCTCTTTTTAGTAGTAACATAAATAATATCCAACATTACTTTGCTGCATACTAATACAGAAGACCATGCTGAGCACCATAATTGTGGATGACGAACCTATTGTAATCGATATCATTAGAAAGATTGTCAGCCAAAATTTATTAGAGTTGAATATTGTCGGACATGCTTTAAATCTGGATGATGCAAAAAAGTTAATAAATAAATATCGTCCCACAGTTCTTTTACTGGATGTAGAGGTTGGAAACAGGGAGAGCTTTGAACTGGTTAAAGACCTCGACTACCCTCATGAAAAAATATTTCTTTCATCCAACAGGGAATATGCATATAATGCTTTTATGCATAATGCTGCAGGGTTTGTATTAAAGCCTTTCAACAAGGAGGAATTAATAAACACTCTTACGGCCGCCCTGGCAAAAATAAAAAGTAACAGCCAGTTACCGGAGCCTGCAGGAGGACAAAAGGCATCGAAGGATTTTATAGCAGTGTCTTCATTCGACAGTTATGAAATCATTAAGCTGAACGAACTGATGTACTGTACTGCCGAGGGCAAATACACGCATTTTAAACTAAAAAATGGAAGAAAAATACTTTCATCCAGGCATTTAGGGGCATACAGCAATTTGCTGGAACATAACAAGTCCTTTTTCAGGGTAAGCCGTTCTCACATCATAAATTTTGATTTTGTAATACGGATAATAAAGAAGGACGGATTGCAATGCGAGCTTTCCGATGGCACTATAGTGTCGGTTTCCAGACGAAAGGCTTTGGAATTCAATAACTACATCAGGCTTGAAGACTATAGCTAAATTTTAAATAAAATCTGAAACCACACAATCCTTATATCTGCATTTGGCTACCTGTGTTCCGCCACTTGCTACCTTGACAGCGAAACAGTGAATATTATATAGAACCTTTGCAATACCTAAACCTAAACAGGATTCCTTTCTACCAGAAGTCATAGCGTAGCAACAGCAACTAATAGCTGTCCGGGGGAGAAATAAGTCTGCGCTATGCTTCAACCAGTATAGGAAACGCCTGTTGCCGGTTTTTCCAATTAATTAAATAATGAGAAAATGAGAAAAAAACTATTATTGTTAACCGTATTTGTATTATGCTCAGGTATTGGCTATTCGATGGCCCTGCCAGGTATAAACTCAGGGGGCATGTCTCCGGTGGTTCAGTTCGATGACGATGGAGATGAGCCGCCCACAGAAGACCCGCCACCGCCCGCTCCTATAAACAGCTACTCGTACCTGCTTCTGGCTGTAGGCGTTTCCTTCGGCTATTTTGTGTTCAGGCGTGCAAGCCCTAAGGTTTTGTATCCTGCACGGCCCGGAAAAATATTCATCAATAAAAAGGATACCAGTCATGAGTAAAAAACACCAAAGGTCATTAAATATTGGTAAATTTTTAATGATCATGCTCTCCTTCGGCGCATCTGCTCAGGTCCAGAACAACGGTTCGCTTTATATAGCCGAAGGAGGTGTAATGTACATAGCCAATTCCGGCTTTGCTTTTGGTGCAGCACCAGCGCAAACGGCTACTTCCAGGGCCTCCTCCAACGGGGTGCTTGCATTTGCCGGAAATGCCACGTGGAGCAATGCTTCCGCCGCGCATTTTGTTGATGGCTATATAAGGTATTATGGCACCTCGCCGTTCATTGCGCCTGTTGGCGATAACATTTATGCCCCTGCAGGGATAACTCCTTCAGACAATTCAGGCGTAGATGCCGCCTATTTTAATGAAGCCCCTTCTGCGGTCGGCACGGCCCTGAACAGCGCTGTTTCGGCCATCTCCGGGGTAGAATACTGGAAAATTTCAGGAGCGGGGTCATCCGTTATATCTCTGACATGGAGGGCTTCAAGCGGGTTAAGCAGCATGCTGCTTACGCCATCGCTATCGTATATTACCATCGCCGGCTACAATGGATCGGAGTGGGTAGAGATACCTTCATTTTTTGACAACACATCCATACTCGGCGGCACATCGTCGGTAACAGTGGGATCGGTGACATCACTGGGCGCTGTTAACCTTTCCGGCTACCAGGCATTCACGATCGCAGTCAAAGAAAATGCTTCCTGCTTCCCCATGGTGGCCTCATCAGGAAACACAAAGGTATGGAACGGTACAGACTGGTTGCCCGGCGCACCGGGGCTTAACGACCCTGTGGTCATCAACCAGCCGTATTCTGACGGAAGCTTTTCCTGCTACTCGGTAACGCTCAATGCAGACATCACCCTGGCCGATGGTGATAAACTTGAGGTAGCAAACGGCTTTTCGGGTACGGGGAAAGTAATAATGAGCTCCGGGGCGAGCCTTTTGCAGCGCAGTCCGTCAGGAGTGCCACCGGCTATCGAGATGACAAAAGTAACCAACCCGATGCGCAGGTTCGACTACGTGTTCCTGAGCAGCCCGCTTAATGATTTCGCTACTTTTTTCCAGCAGATCAACAGTCCGGCCAATGTAGCTGTCAATGGAGCCTTCGGTACCTATCCCCTGTCATCATTCTATAATTTATATACCGATGGAGATGCAAACAATTCGGTTACCGTTACCGCATCAAACGTTCCTGTGGGCAGGGGTTTTGCCGCTACGGTAGATCCGTTGCAGGGCCCCTATGCCATAAGCAACGAGCCGCACTCATGGGACCTCGAAAAATATCCCGTACACATTAAAGCAGCGGGTACGGCCAACAACGGTACCATAACCGTACCGGTACCCACCGCGGCTGGCTGGGTAAGGATCGGTAATCCCTATCCGTCGCCGATGAACGCAGAGAAGCTTCTTGATGCTATGGGCGACAATTTCAGGAAAACGATCTATTTCTGGACCTACAACTCCCCGAGGCAGAGCTGGGCAAATGTTTCGGGCAATTATAATGCTGCCGATTATGCCATCTTTAATTATACCGGCGGTGTAGCTGCATGCCCAACCTGCCAGGTGCCTACGGGCTATGTGGCCACAATGCAGTCGGTATATGTAAGGAAGCTCAACCCGGGCGCTATCACGTTTAGCCTGACCAACTGCCTTCGCGAACTCGATGGCAACAACAACTTTTTCAGGACGGCACAAAACGCCGAAGGTAAGTACAGGATAAACATGTCGGGGGCTACAACCTTTAGCCAGGTGCTGGTAGCCTACGATGCCGACAGGACCTACGGTTATGACAATGGGTACGATTCGGCAAGGATGCCGGGTGGCCTTACCTCCGAACTGAATACCATGGTAGAAGGCCAGAATTCCGGTTACGCCATACAAACACGTCCGGCATTCGAGATCAACGATGTTGTCCCGGTACAGGTTGTCCAAAGGGCCGATGAGGTAATGTCATTATCCCTTGTGGAGACGACAGGTGTTTTCCAGTCGGGGACCATAGGGATATATGTACACGACAAAGTGCTGGATGTATACCACAACCTGGGTACCGATGGGCCGTATACGTTTGTACAGCCGCAGGGTACCGACAATGCCCGATTCGAAATTGTGTATATGGACGAGTCCCTTGGCACCAACGATTTAAAGAAAACAAGGACCGTAGCCTATACCTACAACAAATATTTTAACGCACAGTCGGGCAGGAACATGGCCCATATAGAAATCTACGATCTGGCGGGCCGCCTCGTGGAGGAGTATGGAAACATCAATGCCACATCTGTCGTTAGGCCGTTCAACCATGCACAGGCGGTATACTTAGCCAAAATAAAGATGGAGGACGGGACTGTTGTAAGCCAAAAACTCATCAACTACTAACATATAAGCTTTGGCAGGCAAGTCCGGAGAATAAAGTTGGTTATAGTTTTAACCGGTGCATTATGCCAAAGATGCCGCCTGCCTGCTGTAAGGCTGTCTTTGGCCAACCCTGCCGTAAGGGCGGCAGGGTTACTTTATAACTGCCCTTAAAAATTAACCTTACTACATAGTAATCTAATAATCGAAACAATGAAAAAAATTATATTTATTCTTTTCCTGTTCCTCGGCCTTTGTGCCACAGCACAGGTAAAAGTTGGGGACAATCCAACGGCAGTGAATGCCAGCGCCGTACTTGAAACGGAAAGTACGACCAAAGGCTTTTTGCCCCCCAGGATGACGACCGCACAGCGGGACGCTATTAGCAACCCTGCAAAAGGGCTAATGATCTATAACACCGAAACCAACTGTACCGAAACGTTCTTAGGTATAGGAGTTTCCGGAACCGGCACTACGGGATGGAAAAACTTATGTAAGGCCAATATCAATGCGACTTTTACCGCCAGTACATTAAACTGTGCGGTAACTAATTCGCTGAAAGGCGATTATGTTGCGACAGTAGCCATGACTGAGGCTAACTACAAGATTGTGACTGTTACTACACTTTCAGCAGGGGATTATACAGCCAGCAGTAATGAATTGAATGGAGTCAAATTCGCTGCGGAAGGAACCATTTCCTCTGTGGGTGCCGGTACGCAACTGAAACTGATGGCCTCGGGTTCACCAACAGCTGTAGGCACTTTCACATACACTGTAACCCTATCTGGACAGACTTGTACATTTGATGTAACTTATGCTAATCCGCCAGCTCCACTACAGGATAACCAAACAAATTGTAGCGGGAGCGCAGCGGGTAGATATGTAACTAATAATTCAACCACCAGTGCAGAAAAAATAGATATTACCGTTACTCCTACAGGAATTGGTTATTATAGTTATACTGCAGGTCCGGTTAACGGGATAACGTTTTCAGCTAACGGAACATTTGTGGCTGGAGATGTAAATAATGTAAAAACCATTACGCTTACAGCCAGTGGTACGCCTCTGGCGGCAGGTACTTTTACCTACACGGTTACAGGAACGAATGTTACCTCCAGCTGTTCTTTTAGCGTAACCGTGACAGCCGAAAAGCAATTCCTGTCAGCAACTACCAATACATTAACTATCACATCTACAAACAATTACTTTACTTATTCCAATGTCACAGCTTCGGCAGGCGGGATTAGTATCTCAGGTAGTAATATTACATTAAAGGCTGGTAAAACCTATTACCTGGAAGCCAGCCTGAGGGCGCTGGCTCCAAATGGTGGCTATGTTGCTTTTGAATTTGTGAATGCCTCCAACAATCGCCTGGCTGGTACATCACGAGGTATTGCCGCTAGCAACCAAAGTAGCACCCCTGCCGCAGGTTTCTATACTGTGGGCACTAGCGATGAAATTGTCAGCCTGAAAGTGGTAGCCTTTAATGGCGTAGCTGTTTACTCCGATTCAAACGGTGGTGGTTCGCTCATAATTAAAGAGGTTGGAAGTTCCAGGGGATACCTGTCAGCTTTAGCGGGATCATCTAGTCAAAACCTTTTTACGGCATCGGATTTTTTATGGGGTACCGCAGTCAGCTCAAATGCAGGAGTATCAGTATCAGGCAGCAGTATTACATTGAAGGCAAATAAAACCTATCGCCTGTTTGCTGCCATCAGGGCTTATGGCGCAGTAAGCAATTTTTCGAATTTCTATTTTGCAAATGCTTCAAACACAAAACTTACAGGTACTTCCACCGGAATTATAATAGTTCCGTACACCTCGCAGAGCTGTACCCCAGCTACCGGTATTTATACCGTTGGTGCCAGCGATGAAATAATAAAGCTAAGAATTGCACCTGGATCAGGATCATTGACTAGTGCTAATGATGCTAATGGTAATTGCGTATTGATTGTGGAAGAGATTACCGGTGCATCCTACCTCACCAGTACACTCGTTGACCAACAGAATACTTCCTCAGTAAATGCGAACCTTAATTACAATACTCCCACAAGCAGTACCGGAGGCCTATCCATCTCTGGGCAAAATATTACATTGAAGGCAGGTAAAGTCTACCGCATCGCTCAACACGTGAGGCTGGGTGGTAGTACTACCAACCCATTCATCGGTTTCACGTTCGCCAATAGTGCTAATACCAACCTGAGCGGTATTAACATAGGGGGCTGCTATGGGCAGGACCATAACCAAAGTTCCACTCCTTCCTGTGGCTTTTACCGGGTCGGAAGTAGTGATGAAACTGTTAAAATTAAAGTAACAGGTACCAGCGGTAATAGTAAGATGTTCTCACAGTCTAACGGGGAATCTCCATTAGTAATCGATGAACTTAACTGATAAATTATATAGATAAGTTCAACTCTGAAAAATAAATCACAATGAAAAATAGTATTACTTCGTTACTCCTGCTACTTGGCCTTTGTGCCACTGCACAGGTAAAAGTTGGGGACAACCCCACAAACGTGAATGCCAGCGCGGTACTGGAAATGGAAAGTACTGATAAAGGTATGCTCTTGCCACGTATGACGGCAAGCCAGCGTGATGCCATAAGCAATCCTTCCAATGCATTGCTTATATATAATACAAGTGAAGATTGTATTAATATTTACAATGCTGCAAGCAGTAGCTGGAAATCTATTTGCAGTAACGAGGCAGAAGGCACAGCAGATTTCTCGGTAGATTGCAGCACTCTGGTGGTTTCAGGGACATATGCAACGGGTACGGCTCTCGATCCTGAAACGAATTACATAACCGTATCTGTTAATGTTGCCGAATTGGGAACTTACAATATTGTCAGCAATGCCGCAGGTATGTTTTTTTCGGCGATCGGTACATTCACAACTTTGGGAACGCAGGATATCGTATTGGTTGGGCAGGGTTATCCGCTCGTATCCGGAACTAATTTCGTGTCACTGCAAGTTAATAATAGCATTTGTACAACTGTTATCAATGTTACTACCGGTATTGCTACTATTACGGGTTGTGGTACCATAGGAAGCCTTACCGGAAATATATATGCTAATGCACCCATAGCGGTTGGCGATGTATTTCAAAGTTATACAGCAGGTCCTGCATACACTGGTGGCGGGGTATATGGAATTACTTCCTCAACCGTAAATGGGATACGCATCAACCAGCCGGTAAACGGCACATTTATTACAAGTGGTGCACCTATTGATTATTTCCTGTCGGGTACACCGATTATGCCCGGAAACAGTACCGTCAATTATTCAATAAATGGGTATGCCTGCTCTTTCACGGTACCTGTTCAGAGCGGAACCGGACTTGCCTCAGGGGTAACCTGTTCAGGCACCCTCAGCGGCACCTATCAGGTTGGAACGGTAATGAACAGCGGCAATACCAAAGTGGTTACCTTAACCGTTAGCCAGGCCGGCTCTTTCTACATACGCACCAATACTGTCAACGGCATTTACTTTAGCGGCAGCGCTACGGCTGCGGCTGCAGGGCCGCTGAATGTAACGCTTACCGCAAGCGGAACTCCTACAGAAGCGGCCACAAACAGCTATACGGTTGTGGTAAGCAATACTGCCACTACTTTTACCAACTGTTCATTTAACGTAACTGCTGGGCTACCCACCACAGTACCGGCCTTTAATACCCTAAGCTGTGCGTCACTAAGCGCCGGGGTTTCCTATATCAAAGCAAGTAATGCGGGAGCTAATGACCAATTCGGAGGCAGGTTAAATACGTCATCATTCCTTTACGGCAAAGGAACGAAAATATCGGCCGATGGTTTGACATTAGCTATAGGCGCTATCCTGGAAGGCGGTGACTTAACAGGCGGCCCCATCAATTCCACCAATAACGATAACTGGAACACTGCGGGAGCAGTATATGTGTATACGCGCTCATCAATAACAGCAAACTGGGTATTTCAGGCAAAGATAAAGCCTTCGCAATTGAACGCAGGCGATATTTTTGGAAACGCACTGGATCTTAGCAATGATGGAAATACACTCGTGGTAGGGTCAATTCGGGAGTCTGGAAGCGGGACCGGGGTCAATCCGGCCCACAATAACTCAGCCGGCGCTGCCGGTGCAGCGTATGTATTTACCCGTAGTGGCAGTACCTGGAGCCAACAGGCATACCTTAAAGCTAACCAAAGCGATGCGAATGATGTTTTTGGATCAAGCGTTGCCGTGAGTGGCGATGGCAATACAGTGGCCGTAGGAACGCCTGCCGAGGATGGCAGCGGTACGGGTATAAATCCTGCAGTTAATAATAACAAGGCCAATTCCGGTGCAGTCCATATATTCAACCGTAGCAGTGGTGTCTGGAGTTATGGCACCTACATTAAGGCGTCAAACCCTGATTCAGAAGATCATTTCGGCTGTTCTGTTGAGCTCAATAATGATGGTACAACGCTGGCCGTAGGTGCGCGGTATGAAGACGGCAGCAACCCGGGTATTAACCCCGTCGTCAACAACAGCACCAGCGCGGCCGGTGCAGTATATGTGTTTCAAAAAAATGCCGGCACATGGGCCCAGCAAGCTTATTTAAAAGCAGGAAATGTATCCGCAACCGATCAATTCGGGGCAAATGTGGATTTGGACGGCAGTGGTAACACCCTGTTAGTTGGTGCACACGGAGATGATGGTAGTGGTAAAGGAGTTAACCCGGGAGCTAATGAAAGTACAGCTGATGCCGGTGCGGCATACATATTCAAAAGATCGGGAACTGCCTGGAGCCAGTCGGCTTATCTAAAATCCTCAAATCCGACTGCTTCTGATTATTTTGGTTATTCTGTTAGCATAGCTAATGACGGGGCTTCTGTTATTTTAGGGGCTTTTGGTGAAGACGGATCGAACGGATGCATTAACCCGGCAGACAATAATAGCACTACAGATAGCGGAGCTGCCTACCTGTTTAGTTTAGTTGGAGGCAACTGGGTTTATTCGTATATGTTGAAAATGCCTAATGCGGTAGGTTCAACAAGCGGTGACTATTTTGGTGCCGGCGTGAGCATAAATTCTGATGGACGGTCTATCGCCATTGCAGCATTCAACGAAGATGGCAGTGGAATGGGTATTAACCCTACAGCTAATAACTCTGCTGCTGATGCCGGCTGTGTAATTGTGTACACTAAGTAATTTCATTATGAGGCTAGCAGGCAATTTTATAAAACTCTGCTCATAACATTATTGCAAACAATGGAAAAGAAACTACCGGGCCAGGAACCGGGAAAGATAATGCACATCAATGCTGCCGGGGTACTGTTTAAAGACCGGGCGATACTGCCGGTTGTAAGCAGGAAGAAGCCGATTTATTTTGAAGAGGTCAGGAATGTAAAGATCTGGCGCAGGCGCGGGATCACTATCAACCTGATGAGCTTCCTGGCAGCGCTGGCCCTTTGCCTCAATGCCGCCATGGGCCGTTATACAGGGCTTGAGCGGGTGTTTATCCTCCTGTATTCGGTGGTTTTCCTGGGTCTTGCCATCTTTTACAAAAGTGTAAAATATAAAATGACACTGGTGTACAGGGATGGCAACCGTATCGATGTGGATGTGGACCGGTTTTTAAAAGACGATGCCAAATACATGGCCGTCAGGATCAATAAAGCTGTAAGCAGCAACAGGTAATATGCCGGAGAAGAGGAATTACGTGCAGAGGCTGGAGTATTTCTATTTACGAATCGTACTATTGTTCTTTAAATAGTAGCTTTTTTAGTAGCGCAATACAGTCTCCTATCCTCTATCGTATTTTTTGTTGGGGCAATAGAGGTAGTGCTGTATTGTATTTTTTGGGGATGCCGCAGCACGGTTGGTAGCCGTGCTGCTTTTATCCGGTTAAGAGCCGCATGATAGGCTTCCGGTCTCGCTACATTAGAGTTTAGTGCGCCGCGATTGTTTTTAGCCCCCCCTGCCCTGCTGCTTTTTAAAAAAATTTGAAAAAGAGAAATATTTTGTAAGTGGAAGGTGTCAACAGCCTTCATTTTTGGGGAGCCGCAGGCTTTCGGGCCTGCGGTTTATTTTTCACGGGGGTGAAAATCCCAGGCTACAAAATAATTGTAGATTAGTTGGATGCCAGAGGTTGGTTGCCTTTGGGTTTGGATGACCGCAGGCCTCGTGCCTGCGGTTTTTTTATGCGCAAAAGTTTGTTTTTGATCTATTGGATGGCCCTGCATGTCTTGCCGCCTCCAGATACAGATAGATGCAGTTTTGGTATTGATCCATTAACAAGGAAATAGACAAGCATAAAAAAAAGGACAAAGAGTAAAAACTTCTTTGTCCTTTGTGGTGGGCGATGAGGGATTCGAACCCCCGACCCTCTCGGTGTAAACGAGATGCTCTGAACCAACTGAGCTAATCGCCCTAATATGTTTTGCAATCTTGTTCCGTATTGCGAGTGCAAATATACGCTTAGTATTTGTATTTGCAAGGATTTCGGAAAAAAAATTACTGTTTTTTTACATCCTGCAAAACGGCCCGGTCGCTAAAATTCACAACTTCAATTACAATCGGCTCATCTTTAATGGTTTTCCCTTCTATAACATACAGCTTGCCCCCGCCCGGATTCGGCTTATTGCTTTTAGAAAAATCCACATCGCCATATTGCAGGCTGCGTTTTATATCGTCCATAGTTACCCATTTTTCTTTCAGGGTTGCTTCGGCCTGTTTAGATATTAGTATTCCTTTGGTACGAATGTCCTTTAGGACCCTGCAATTCGGCATGTAGCAGAACTCGGTACGTTTTTCGGAGAATATGAAATACAGGAATACGCCCCCTATAAGAAAGCCTAAAAGATAATATGCCAGCCTGTGTACGAATTTCATCGGTGTGTTTTTATATAATTAAAAGCTTAATCGTGTAATTTCCTGCGTTTCCTTTCGGCGCTTATCAGGTTCAGCTCGCGGCTGGTCTGCCCGGCTACAGAGGTATTCTCCTCTGCCCTTCTTATCAGGTAAGGCATCACATCCCGCACCGGCCCGAACGGAAGGTATTTCGCCACATTATAGCCATGTGCCGCAAGGTTAAAGCTGATATTGTCGCTCATGCCGTACAGCTGCCCGAACCATATCCTTGTGTCGTTTGTAGCAATATTGTTCTGCTGCATCAGTCCCATCAGCATGTAGGAGCTTTCCTCGTTGTGCGTACCGGCAAAGATCGCCATTTTATCAAGATGCTCAACCATATACTGTATCGCATCATTATAATTGATGTCGGTTGCTTCTTTGGATATGCATATCGGCGACAGGTAACCCTTCTCTTCAGCGCGCTTGTTTTCCTTCTCCATGTAGGCGCCGCGCACGATCTTCATCCCGATATAAAATCCTTCTTCCTGTGCTTGTGCGTGCAGCTTTTTCAGGTAATCGAGCCTGTCGTGGCGGTACATTTGCAGTGTATTGAAAACGATGGCCTTCTCCTTGTTGTATTTGCGCATCATGTCGGCTACCAGTTCGTCGGCGGCATCCTGCATCCAGCTTTCTTCGGCATCGATAAGCAGCGCCACATCGTTGGCATGGGCCGTTTTGCACACTATCTCAAAGCGCTCCAGTACGCGTTTCCACTCAGCAGCCTCTTCTACGGTAAAAGTTTTGCCCTCGCCTAATTTCTCATATAATTCAAACCTGCCGAAACCAGTAGGCTTGAAAACCGCAAAAGGTATCGCTGTCCGTTCTTTGGCAAACTCAATCGTCTTCAATGTTTTCTCTAAAGCTTTATCAAATTCCGATTCGGCTTCTTTTGCTTCCACCGAATAATCCAGTACTGACGACACGCCTTTGGTAAACATCTTGTCAACAACAGGAAGGCAATCTTCTTCCGTAGTGCCTCCGCAAAAATGATCGAAAACAGTGGCGCGTATAAGCCCTTCAACAGGCAGGTGCAGGTTTAGCGCAAAATTGGTCACTGCCGTACCTATCCGCACCAACGGCTGGGAAGCTATCATTTTAAAGAGAAAATAAGCCCTGTCCAGTTCGGTATCGCTTTTCAGCGCAAAAGCATCGGCCGTATTGTTGAAGATTTTTTCCATTGTTTTAAAAAATTTATGCAAATATAAATACTGTGCAATAATTAATGGTATAAAATACTTTATTTTGCTTATTCGATAAAAGATCATCATGCAGCCGATAAAAACTTCAGGATATACCATTTACTTTAATGACGACTGCTATGGCTACCTGCAGGAAGTGCTTACCTATGAAAAATACTCCGGTATCTTTATATTGGCCGACACCAATACCTCGCAGTACTGCCTGCCTAATTTCCTGGCGCAGGTGCCAACAGAGCTGCCGATAGAGATCATTGAAATCGAAGCCGGTGAAATAAATAAATCCATAGAAACCTGCATTGAGGTATGGCATGCACTGACCGATCTGGGCGCCGACAGGAAAAGCCTTATCATTAATGTTGGCGGCGGCGTGGTGACTGACCTGGGAGGGTTTGCGGCATCAACATTCAAGCGCGGCATGGATTTTATTAATGCCCCTACCTCGCTGCTGGCAATGGTAGATGCATCGGTTGGTGGCAAGACAGGGGTCGACCTGGGCGTGCTTAAGAACCAGATCGGGGTCATTAATAATCCCGTTGCTGTACTCATCGATACGCAATTCCTTGAAACACTGCCACAGCCGGAGATGCGATCAGGACTGGCGGAGATGCTGAAGCACGGCCTGATAGCCGACAAGAAGTACTGGGATAATTTTTCGGACCTAACCGGATTGACAACTGATGACCTGGGTGTGCTGATCCATTGGTCGGTTGAGATAAAGAACAGTATCGTAGAACAGGACCCTAACGAGAAAGGGCTTCGCAAAGTGCTGAATTTCGGGCACACGATGGGGCACGCCATAGAATCGCATTTCCTGAACAGCGCTACTCCCCTGCTCCACGGCGAAGCTATAGCGGCAGGCATGGTTCTTGAAAGTTATTTTTCGATGATAAAGGGCTTTATTGGTAGAGAAGAATATGAAACTATAAAATCGGTGCTGCTTTCTATTTTTGGCACGAATGATTTTACATCAGAGGATATAGAAAGTATAATGGCCTTACTGGTACATGATAAAAAAAACGAGGCCGGGAAGGTACAGTTCGTACTGTTGGAAAGCATCGGAAATGCAGTGATAAATCAGGAGGTGGAAAACGCATTGATAATCAATGGGTTCGAAGACTATCAAAAGTAACAATTTTTTAAGAGATTTGTTTTTAAATACGGATTATTATTTTTTACATTTGCCGGGATGAAAATAAACAAAAACATGTTTTCCCTCATCGGGAGTATCAGCAAATACATGGCTTTGGCAAACATTGGCAAGGTAACGTTTTCGTTGAGGAATATAACCGCGGGTGAGGCTTTTCACAGCATATCGAACTGCCAGGAAAAGCTCCAGATAATATATGCCAATATAAGGGTTTGAAAAAAGGTGATATCTTAGGATTTTTCTTATTTTTATTATCTTATTTATCCCTTAAAAAACATGAACACAAAATATTTCGACCTGATAAACCAAACATTCTATTTCCCTCAGGAAGAATTTACACTTAATAAAGATAACCTTCAGTTCCATAACATAGACCTGATGAAATTGGTGGAGCAGTATGGCACACCATTGAAGTTCACTTATTTGCCGCAAATCTCCAATAACATCCGTAAAGCCAAGACATGGTTCAGGAATGCGATGGAGAAAAACAAATACGACGGTAAATATTATTATTGCTATTGCACGAAAAGCTCTCACTTTGAATATATCATGGATGAGGCTTTTAAGAATAATATACATATTGAGACCTCTTCGGCTTTCGACATCAACATCGTTGAAAAGCTGCTTGAAAACGGGAAGATCAACAAAAACACGTATGTTATCTGCAACGGTTTCAAGAGGGACCAGTACATACAGAATATTGCGAGGCTGATAAACAACGGCCATACGCGTACCATGCCGATCATTGATAATTATGAAGAGCTTGACCTGCTTCAGGAGCAGATACCCGGAAAGTTTAAAATAGGTATCCGTATCGCAGCCGAAGAAGAGCCTAAATTCGAGTTCTATACCTCGCGTTTGGGAATTGGCTACAAAAATATATTGCCTTTCTACCGTAAGCAAATACACGAGAACAAAAAGGTAGAGCTGAAAATGCTTCACTTCTTTATCAATACCGGTATAAGGGATACCTCTTATTACTGGAATGAGCTTGTGAAATGTTTGAAAGTTTACGTTAGCCTTAAAAAGGAGTGCCCGACACTGGACAGCCTTAACATCGGCGGCGGTTTCCCTATCAAGAATTCACTGGCTTTTGAATACGATTACCAGTACATGATCGATGAGATCATTAACCAGATAAAGATCGCCTGTGATGAAGCTGAAGTGGATGTGCCGAACATCTTTACCGAATTCGGTTCATTTACCGTTGGCGAAAGCGCAGGGGCGATATACCAGGTGCTGTACCAAAAACAGCAGAATGACAGGGAGAAATGGAACATGATCGATTCGTCGTTCATCACCACACTTCCGGACACCTGGGCTATCAATAAGCGTTTCATCATGCTTGCTGTGAACCGCTGGAACGACCAGTATGAAAGGGTTTTATTGGGTGGGATGACATGCGACAGCGACGATTATTACAACTCAGAGCAAAACATGAACGCCATTTACCTGCCGAAATACAATAAGGAAAAGCCTTTATACATTGGCTTCTTTAATACCGGGGCGTACCAGGAAACGATTGGTGGCTACGGCGGGCTCCACCACTGCCTGATACCACAGCCTAAGCACATCCTTATAGACCGCGATGAGAATGGCATACTGGCAACAGAAGTATTCTCTGAGCAGCAGCAGGCCGATGAGATATTAGACATCCTCGGCTACAGCAGGAAAGAGAACAAATAAACAGAACTTAGAAAATAAAATAACTGAAATGAACAAAGGACCTATTAGCCAATTTATTGAAAAGTACTACCTGCATTTTAATGCTGCCGCTTTGGTGGATGCCGCTAAAGGCTACGAAAAGCAATTGCAGGACGGTGCCCAAATGATGGTGACCCTTGCCGGGGCTATGAGTACGGCTGAACTTGGGAAGATCTTTGCCGAAATGATCCGCCGCGATAAGGTTCAGATCATTTCATGTACCGGTGCGAATCTTGAAGAGGATATCATGAACCTTGTGGCACACTCGCATTATGAGAGGGTTCCAAATTACAGGGACCTTACGCCGCAACAGGAATGGGACCTTCTTGAAAGAGGCCTGAACCGTGTGACCGATACGTGCATCCCCGAGCATGAAGCTTTCCGCCGCCTGCAGAAGCATATTTACAAAATATGGAAAGATGCAGACGATAAAGGCGAACGCTATTTTCCGCATGAGTTCATGTACAAGATGCTGCTTTCGGGCGTATTGGAAGAATATTATGAGATTGACCTGAAAGACAGCTGGATGTATGCCGCTGCCGAAAAGAACCTGCCGATCATCGTACCAGGATGGGAAGACAGCACTATGGGTAATATCTTTGCTTCTTATGTTATTAAAGGTGATCTGAAAGCGTCTACCATGAAGTCGGGTATTGAATATATGACATTCCTTGCCGACTGGTATACTAAAAACAGCAGCAATGGTGTTGGATTCTTCCAGATAGGTGGAGGTATCGCTGGCGATTTCCCGATATGTGTAGTGCCGATGCTGTACCAGGATATGGAAATGCATGATGTGCCGTTCTGGAGCTATTTCTGCCAGATATCTGATTCTACGACAAGTTACGGATCTTACTCCGGCGCTGTGCCTAATGAAAAGATCACCTGGGGGAAACTTGACATCAATACACCAAAATTTATTATCGAATCTGATGCAACTATCGTTGCACCGCTTATATTTGCTTACTTGTTAGATTTATAATACTGCTTTATGAAAAGAGTTATAGTTGACTACGCCAAATTAACTAATGAAATTTTGACCCTGCTGGTTGAAAAGTTCCCCGAAGGATATGATGATTCTAATATCGTCCGCTTTAAGAATGCCCGTAACGAAACCATTGAAGCCGTAGAAGTAAGGACGGAAGACACCATTTACCTTGTAAAAGTGAGCACCAAGCTTGCCGACAGGATCGAGAATTTCGATGACGATGATATCGACGAGCCGGCAGATGACCTTGATGCATTGAAAGACCTTGAAGTTGGCGATGATGATGCTGATGAAAAGGAAGAAAGCGCCGATACGGATGACGATGCAGACGGTGATGACGACGATGATGAAGATGAGGATGGTTTGCCAAGGCGCAGAAATGTAGGCCTTGACGAAATTGAAGATGACGAAGACGAGGATGAAGACTAATCTTCTACCTAAAATTATATTAAAGAACTCTTAACAGGGTTCTTTTTTTGTTTTGTAAGGATTATTTTTACAAAAAAACATAACGATGAAAACTACCATAGCTATCCTGGCATCAGGATTATTGTTGGCTTCCTGCCAAAAGAAAGAAGAAAAGACGGAAACCACTATTGAACAGCCCGCTGCTACTACAGTAACCGAAAAACAATGCTATCTGAAAGTTATAGCGAAGGACAGTATCATTGTTCAGGTTGAACGCGACGGCGACAGCATTCATGGAATATACCATTGGAAACCTTTCGAAAAGGATAAAAAAATAAGCACGTATAAGGGCGTGATGAATGGTAACACCGCTAATGTAGTGGCATCATCCCAACAGGAAGGAATGAATTACAAAGAAGAAGTTGTCTTTATCATTACTGACAAGAACCTGGAAGTGAAATTTGGCGAAATGGTTGAAGGCAAAGATGGCGTGTGGAAATATAAGGATATGAATGCTACTTCGAAAGAAGTACTGGATAAAGTGGATTGTAAATAAGCTGTAATATAGTGGAACGCGGATTGAGCGAATTTACACAGATTGATGAAATCATACGCCTTTCATAATTAGTGCTAATTTGTGGAATTAGTGGCAAAATTCGCGTGAATCAGCTCAATCCGCGTCATCCGCGTTCCATTTTTCCTATAAATATCTTTCCTTAAATATCTTTATATGATGGTTTTGGTGGCCGATAAGCAGGAAGCCTAAAGCCCTGACCGATACCGTATATCCGGAAGCCGTGCCTTTTCGCAGTAGCTCATCCTGCGTAAAAGATTTGAACATCATGATATTAGCATGGCGTACGGCGCTCATTTCGGTAAGCAGGTCATTGATGCTCCTTTTGGTGGCATCGGTATTGGCCGCAAAGCTGTTCTCATCAAAACCAGGCAATGGCGTATTGTCATTCCGCGAAAATCGTAGTGCACGGTAGGCGAATATCCTTTCAGAATCTATAACGTGCTGTAAAATATCTTTTATAGTCCATTTGCCTTCCGCATAACGGTAGTCGTATTTATCCATTGGGATCTCACGTACAAAATGGGTAAGATTGTGCACGCTTATTTCAAGCTCTTCCGTCAGGCTATATTCAGGATTAACTAAGTGGATGTAGGCTTCTTCCTGGTAGGGTGCGTATTCGTCAGGAGTAATATCAGATATTTTCATTAGTTTAATAAATTGGATATATAGCAAAGCTACAAAAATGCCACATTTCACTCTACTGAAATGTGGCATTTTCGTAGTTTTAAATGAATTATATTTAAGCCGAATTCCTGCTGGCGTTGATATTCCCGAACAATGAGCGTGTTACAATTTTTTCATACACCTCCAGCTCACTTTCATCTCCATTGCCGCTTTTTATTTGTCTTATTTTGTTAAGGGCATATTGCTGTATCGTTAGCAGCGGCACAACAATATGTTCGCGCATTTTTATTGACGCTTTCCCGTCAGGGTAATTTTCCATAAGCTCTTCATAACCTGATATTTTCAGCAGGAGGCGTTTGGTTTCTAAAAATTCATTATAGATGATTTCCCAGAATTCTCCAAACTCAGGGTCGTCCTTCATGTAGGAGGTTAGTGGAAAGAACGATTTAGAAAGCGACATCATACTGTTCTCTAACAGTGTCCTGAAAAACAACGAATTATCATAAAGTGCCTGCACCTTCTCCCACTCCCCTTTTTGCTCGTATTGCCCTAAGGCATAGCCTACCCCAAAGAACCCGGGCACGTTCTGCTTCAACTGGCTCCAGGAACCTACAAAAGGTATAGCCCGCAGGTCGGCAAACACGATCCCGTCTGACTTACTCCTTTTCGAAGGGCGGCTTCCAATATTGGTTTTAGCATAATAGTTCAGCGTACTCATCTGGTCGAGGTACGGCAGGAATTTAGGATGCTGCTTGAAGGCGGTGTATTTCTCATAGCCAAGGCGCGCAAGGTCATCAACAGTTGTTTTCTGCTCTTCCGTAAACTGCTTTTTATCTTTCTCGAAAACACCATTGGTTATACCGGCGCTCAAAAGGTTTTCCAGGTTAAAGCGGCACGAATCGAGCGTACCGAAATTGGAGCTTATCGTTTGCCCCTGTATGGTAATCTGTATCTCATTATTTTCAATACTCGCCCCTTGTGAAGCATAATATTTATGCGTCTTGCCTCCGCCCCTTGCCGGCGGCCCGCCACGGCCATCGAAAAACACGACCTTAACCCCATGTTCGCGAGCCATAAGCGTCAGGTTTTCTTTTGCCTTATAAATACTCCAATTAGCCATCAGGTAACCGCCGTCTTTGGTGCCATCCGAAAAGCCCAGCATTATTGTTTGCCTGTTGCCTCTTCGCTTCAAGTGGGCGGCGTATAACTCATTTGTATAAAGCAGTTTCATTACCGAGTCGGCAGCTTTAAGGTCGTCCACAGTTTCAAATAGCGGCACTATATCTATTGGCGGCTGTTCCCAACCCAAAAGACGGAACATAGTTAAAAGCTCCAGCACATTGAGGGCACTTTCATTATTGCTTATTATATAGCGGTTGATGCCCTGCTCTCCATTATTTTCCTGTATGGTTTTTATGAGAAGGATCGACTCGAGCGTGCTGCGGGTATCTTCATCAAAGTCTTCCGGATTAATGGTAACTTTTAAACTTTCCAGTACCTTTATTTTTCCTGCTTCATCAAATGACTCATATCCTAAAAGCTGCTTGTTGTCTGTTGACAGGAAGTTTATTATATTTTCAAATACAGCATCGTGTATCCTGCTGTTCTGCCGGATATCCAGCGACGCGAAATGAAACCCAAAAAGGTTAACCTTATTAATAAGCCCGTCTATCTCATCAGAATACAGTGACTGGTGGTTATTGACAACCAGGTCCCTTATATCTACCAAGGCTTTTTTAAGTTCTTCAAGCGTAATATAAATCTCTCCTTTTGAATAGAATACCGACCTGTACAGCTTTTGCTCGATATCCGTAATTCTTTCTTCTACACCTGTAAACGTCAGCTTTCTTTTCAGCTGGCGTATATCATTATAATAGCATTTCAATATAGAGCAGCGCAGCCTGTTTGCCACCTTGAGGGTGATTTCTGTAGTTACAAAAGGGTTGCCGTCGCGGTCGCCTCCCGGCCAAAAGCCAAATGACAATACCGGATGCTTTAGCGCACCCTCTTTATATATGGCGCCCTGCACGAAGTTGGAAATATCGCCGGCAGCCTTGTAGAATACATTCTCCAGGTACCATAGCAGGCTTACGGCTTCGTCATACGGGGTTGGCTTTTCTTTTTTTATAAAAGGCGTTTTACCCAGCTGCGACAACAGGAGCTTCACTTCTGCCAGGCTGTTTCTTTTTATTGCCGAAGTCAGGTCGGTAATAATGCCAAGCACTGCACCCGGATAAAACTGCGTGGGGTGAGCCGTGAGTACCGCACGTACCTGGAAATCTTCGAGAAATTCCCGCAGTTCCTCCATCTGCCCACGGTTCTCTGCTTTTTCGCGGCTGTCTCGTATTGAGCCATTGCCTTCAAGGTTATTAAGGCTTGTAAATGCTGCATCCTCTATTGCATCAAACAGCACGATCTGCCGCTCTACATACTGTATAAAACGGAACATCAGGCTAATCTTTTCTTCCTGCGTAGCGTCCTGCAAATACTTGTCTGCAAATTCATCGAATATCTGCTCCGGGCTTTTTTTGTTCTTGTAGCCCTCATCGCAAATTTCGGAAAACAGGGGCAGCAATACGCCTGTATTATCAATCGACTGAAACGGAAGGGTTATGAAGATACTGTTGAAAAGCTGGTATTTGAGCTGTACTTCTTCGTTGAAGCGCTCAATTCTCGTAGAAGGATACATACGGTAATTTTTTGTTGAATTTAATAAAAAACCCCCATGCAAAAAAGCATGGGGGTTATAATATTTTGATAAAAATCTTACAGATCTTTAAATATCGTATGCATAAGACGTTTCTTGTCGTTGATGCTTTCTTCAAGCGAGATCATCGTTTCGGTCCTGTAAACACCCTCGATGTCATCTATCATGAAGATAACCTCTTTAGCATGTTTGGTATCCTTAGCCCTGATCTTACAGAAGATGTTGAATTTTCCGGTAGTAACATGAGCTACAGTAACAAAAGGTATCTCATTTATCCTCTCAAGTACAAATTTAGTCTGCGATGTATTGTGAAGAAATACCCCAACATAAGCTATGAAAGAATAGCCCAGTTTTTCATAATCCAGCGTAAGTGAAGACCCCATAATGATCCCTGCATCTTCCATCTTCTTAACCCTCACGTGCACTGTCCCCGCAGAGATCAGCAGTTTTTTTGCAATGTCAGTAAATGGCACCCTGGTATTGTCGATCAGCATGTCTAATATTTGGTGATCAACTTCATCTAAACGAAACTTACTCATAAATGTATGTTTTAGTTGGTTAAGGTTGTCGGGCATTGCCCATCAAATTAATAATAAATTACATTTATAAGAAAACAGCTGTTTAAACCTCCTGTCCATTAACAAATTTCCTATCCTTACCGATAGAAAAATCTGCTTTTTCTTCAATTTTTGGCATTTTGCTTCCGTCTGGCCCGTGAAATTCTTCGCCGTTGCAGTCGAATTCTGCGTGACCATGTACACCATCTAAATTGCCTATTTCGCTAATAATAGCTTGAAAAATTACAGAATTATCAAATAGCACTTCCCTATATTGTGATGCAAAATTCGTGATTTTTTCTTTATTTTCATAATTTATTTTGACTTTTTTGTACATGATGTCATAAAAAACAATCTTATTTTGAGGAATATTGAAATAATCTACGCTTTTGTTAACAACTATAACGTTTTCGTGAATTGCATTAAATCCTGCTAATAATGCAAAAAAGATAAATTTCCGGGTAAATTCCCTTTCATAATCACCCGCATAGTGACCGGCCTCAAACAGCACCGTAGGTACGCCAAGCGACTGGAACATATCTCCTATGCAGTTGATATTAAAGGAATCATCAAAACGCCCTACCTGCCCCGGTATATAAAGCTGTAGCGTTTCGTTGATGGCAGCAATAACATTTATTGCCTTTTGGCGCGTTTCATTCACATCCCTGGCATCATTAAACGAAGGCGCCAAAAAAGATACAGTAGCCGGTGTGGGTACATCCCCAACACCAAAAATGGTACGCTGGTCGTGCATATTATAACAGTAGTCCGGCTTAAAATCTTCAAAGCATTTTCGTAATATCCTGCTTTCGAGCTGCGAGAGGTTTACCGAATCCCGGTTCAGGTCAACTCCATTAGCATTTACCCGCGTGTAAGCCACAGCACCGTCCGGATTTACTATGGGCAGGATAAAGAAGGTAAAATTGTCTTTTAGCGTTTTCGCAAAGTCATTATCGCTTTTGAGGAATGACAGGAAATCAAAAACAGCCTTAGTAGTTGTTGATTCATTCCCATGCATCTGCGACCATATAAAGATTTTGGTTTTTCCGGTTCCTGCAATAACGCTATAGACTGGCTTCCCCAAAACCGACTTACCCTGCTCGCTAACCTCAAAGCAGTTTTTATAACGTTCAAGCAGCGGCTCAATATGAGTGTTAGTAACATAACGCCCATACAGGAACTCCTCTTTATAGTTGGTGTATAGTGATTCTAAATTCATGTTTGTTTTGTTTAATTACAAAAGTAAACATCTTGTTTTTTACAATTGTAAACAATGGTAATGTTGTAATTGTTTACAATTGTAACAGCGGTTTTATTTACTAAAAAGTTTTTTGCGATTCAGTTACTTTTTATTTATAAAATCATTGTAATTCAATATTTTAAATGTATTCATCTAAATACGAAGTTTACATATTATCCTTGTGTTGAAACATTTTATATTTTGTATGAATTAATTGTTTACATTTGTAATATATATCAATTAATCCAGTATGTTACAATGGTAAACACCGACGATTTTATAAAACGTATCGAAATACTCCTCGATCACTACGCAATCTCTGCATCGGTATTTGCGGACAAAGTTGGCGTACAGCGCTCCGGCCTTTCCCATTTATTATCAGGAAGGAATAAGCCGAGCCTGGATTTTATAATGAAGATTATGGAGAGCTTTCCTGAAGTCGATCTCTACTGGCTATTGAACGGAACCGGCACATTCCCGAAAGAAATAGAAACTACGGTTGCTTCTCCTGCCGCCAGTCCTGTAGCAGAAACTCTCCCCCCGCCTGCTCCGGTTGCCGTCAGTGAAAAAACAGAACCTATTATCACCGATCTTTTTTCGCAGGTTGAAATAGCTGAGCCTGCTCCTGCTACAGCACAGGAAATCGAACCGGTAAATAAGGCGGCGGTAAAAAAACCGGAAACAGCTAAAAAAATAGAAAAGGTATTGCTGTTTTATACTGACGGGACTTTTAAAGAGTATACCCCTGAAAATTAAAAAACCCCGGCTGCTTTATAAAAAGCAGGGCCGGGGCCATTAACCAATAAAACAAACACAAATTTTCTTTACAAATAACCCTTCTAACAGGTAACTCTTTAAGTTGATCTTATTGACTAATTTGTATCTTCAAATCTGTATTGTAAATTTACAACGGGTATTTGTTAAAAACCTGTAATGAAAGGTTAAACTGTTCTTAATCATTTTTAAAGCTATATTCGGGTCGGTATCCCGTAACTCCTATATAATTGCTCTCCAAAACAGCCATATCCGCAGCCCTATCGCCTGTAAGATAATAAGGTGCAGCGAATACCACCTCTTTCTTTGCATAATCAAAGGCCACAGCAACTACCGGGACATCCGCTTTCAGGGCAATGTAATAGAATCCTGTCTTCCACTCCTCTACCTTCTTACGCGTACCTTCGGGTGCAATGGCAAGACGGAATATTTCTCTTTCCCTGAAAATAGCCGCGATTGCATCCACTTTATTCTCATTTTTTTGCCGGTCTAGCGGTGCTCCTCCCATCCACCGGAAATAGCCCGCGAATGGAAACCTGAACAACTCCTTCTTTGCTACAAAATGCATTTCCAGCCCGATAGACCCCCGGGCGAGTACACCGATAATAAAGTCCATCCAGCTGGTATGGGGCACTACGATCATTACGCATTTTTTGAGGTCCGGATCCATTGTCCCTTTTATCTTCCAGCCCATTAGCGTGAAAAAGATAAACCGGTATATTTTTTTCATGTATCTATAAAAAACTGGCTGTAAAAATAGTATATATTTACCAATTGAAATTAATCTGTTGAATATACGAATGAACGCGGTCACTACTGCTAATGCTACACAAAACGCTAAAAAAGAAATCAGGGAAAATGGCTTCTCGGTCATTGAAGGCATTTACGATGATTCTGAGATACAGCAGCTTCTTTCTGCAATCGAAAATGTGGATACATCGGGGGAAACTTTCCGGAAATCGGCCAACCTTTTTGCTATCAGGCAGTTTTTAAAAGAGATACCTGAAACATTACCACTAATTTTTACTGATAAACTGAAGCATATTATAAAAGAAATTTGTGGCGAAAGCTGCTTCGTTGTAAAGTCTATTTTTTTTGACAAGCCGGGCGAATCAAACTGGTTTGTGGCGTATCATCAGGATCTAACCATATCGGTTGCTAAACGAATTGAAACAGAAAACTTCGGGCCATGGACGGTAAAGCAGGGGCAGTTTGCCGTACAGCCACCACTCGATATACTTGAGGATATTTTTACTATCCGCATCCATCTGGATGAAGCCAATGAGAACAATGGAGCACTAAAGGTCATTGAAAAATCTCACTCAAAAGGGATTTACCGTCCGGAAACCATTGACTGGCAAAAGGAAAAAGAAATAACCTGCAACGTCCCAAAAGGCGGAATCATGCTGATGAAGCCACTCCTGCTCCACAGCTCAGGGAGGACAACCAACAATGCGAGGCGCAGGGTAATCCATATCGAGTTCAGCAATAAAAAACTACCGGGAAACCTGCAATGGTCGGAAAAAACAGTGATACCATGCTAAAGCGCATCTTAAGTTTTTTTATCCCGGTCAATATTTACAAGCAACACTCAACTACCAGCCAGAAACTGGAGGTGACGTGGAACAATGGCCAATTGGTACTTGATTCTAAAAACACTAATTATTCTTACGGCAGCTTGCAGCGCATCCTTAGAAAAGGGTTGCATTATATTGGGTTCGAAAGGATACGCGGCTTTGAGAATGCTTTAGTCCTTGGCGTCGCTGCGGGAAGCGTTATAAAAACACTTGCGGAAGAAATAAAATTTAAAGGAAAGATAACCGGCGTGGAAATAGACCCGGCGGCCATTGAGATCGCCAATACCTACTTTGGACTGGATAAAATAACAAACTGCGACATAGTGATCGATGATGCTTTTGAGTTTGTACTGAAAACAAAAGAAAAGTATGATCTCATCATCATAGATATCTTTAAAGATACCGAAATGCCTAACTTTTTATTTGAGGATTTCTGGATAAACAGGATCAATTTTCTACTTAAAGTAAATGGTTTTATATTATTTAATACCATGACTTTAACTAACCAACATAAAGAAAGGAATTTATCGTATCGATCACGCTTTTCGGAACAATATTCAGTGCGGATGTACCCGAAGGTAGAGGACCATAATGAGCTTTTTACGATAAAGAAATTGAAATAAGGATAGTGGTAAATGGAACGCGGATGACACAGATCGGGCGGATTTTCACAGATTGCCTGTAGTCTATACAATTGATTTATCTACATTATCTTTGTTCCAGCATCTTCCGCGCTTTCTCTAAATCCTCAGGCGTATCAATACCGATTCCGGCATGGCTGGTTTCGACCATCCTTATTTTTTTGCCGTACTCCAAATAACGCAGCTGCTCCAGCTTTTCCGAAGCTTCAAGTGATTTCATTGGCAGCTTGTAGAAATCCAGCAGCGCATGTTTCCTGAACGCATAGATCCCTATGTGACGAAAGTACCTCACTCCTGCTTCCTTATCGCGGGGATACGGAATAACCGAACGCGAGAAATACAAAGCAAAATTTTTCTGGTCTACAATTACTTTTACGTTGTTAGGGTTTTCTATATTCTCCCAATCGGTAATATGCATCATCACAGAGGCAAGGTCGATTTCATGTGCAGTATCACTTTTAAAAACTTCCAGCACATCTGCCAAAGGTTCCTTATTGATAAACGGTTCGTCGCCCTGCACGTTTACAACGATATCTACATCAAGATTTTCCACAGCTTCTGCAATTCGGTCGCTGCCGCTTTCGTGCTCTTTTATGCTCATAATAGCCTTTCCGCCATTGGAAACGATCTCATCATATATAATGTCGGAATCAGTTACCACAAACACATCATCGAACAGCCCAGTGTTGAGCGCTGCCTGGTAGGTACGGGTTATAACGGTCTTGCCGCCCAAATCCTGCATCAGCTTGGCAGGGAAACGGGTACTGGCATATCGTGCAGGGATTACAGCTATTATTTTCATTTAATTAAATCTTTATTTCTTTTTACATAATCAAGTGCTTCATGCAGAAGTACCTGTAACTTTTTTACCGTTTTACAATCTTTTTTGTATAACGGATTATCCCAATCAGCATCCCGGACAATCATAATACTAAAGAATCCGGTCCCTGATTCGAAATCACCTCCATACCATCCGATATCAATACAGAGATTTTCAATATGTTTAAAAGTGATCTGGTTTATATCTTCCCTCAGGTCATCCTTATGATATATTAATGGCACATCAGAAAATAAAGGACAATTATTAGAAAAAATAAGATTGCCGTCTGAAATATCAAAAATATTATTCATAAGTATTTCTATTCTTCAAAACTCTCATCCTTAAACCCTATCAGGTACAATTTATCTTTTGCCCTGGTTACCGCCGTATACAGCCAACGGATATAATCTTTTGTAATACCATCTGGTAAATACGGCTGCTCTATGAACACGGTATTCCACTGACCGCCCTGCGATTTATGGCAGGTGATGGCATAGGAGAACTTGACCTGCAGCGCATTAAAATGGATATTATTCTTAACTTTCAGGAACTTGCGGTACTGCGGCTCGCCTTCATAATCTTTCATCACTTCGTTGTACAGGCGGTTCGATTCCTCATAGGTCAGGGACGGCGACTCGCTTTCCACAGTATCCAGCAACAGCACGGTTTCTATCGGCCTTTGGTTGGGATAATCTACCATACGCACCTTTACGCGGGCAAATTTAAACCCATACAACTCCTCGATCCTGAAAATCTCAAGCACTTCAATGATGTCACCATTGGCAATGAACCCGGCTTCACTCTTTTCGTCAAGCCAAAAATAGTTATTCTTTACTACCATCATATAATCTCCGGTAGAAAGTTCGCTTTCGCGCGATAAAATCCGGTTGCGTATCTGTTGGTTGTACTGGTTGGCGCGCTTGTTAGACCGGACGATAAAAGCCGTATCCTCAATACTGTAGTTGCTGTAGGACTGTGTGATAGCATCCTGTATATCATAACCATCCACCAGCCTGATGATGTCTTTAAATCCTTTTACCTTAAACCGGAATGCATCAAAAAAAGCAGTTTTTAGCAACTCCCTAAGTTCAGTCGCATTATACAAGATACCTGAATTCTCTTCCTGGCGCATTACTTCGTCCAATTCAATGTGCTGTATGTCCTTGTAATAATTACGCGCCAGCGATTCGATGTCCAGCGCGGGACTGAGTTCGGAGTTAACCGGTGGCAGCTGTGCCGTATCGCCTATCAGCATCATCTTGCAGTTCTTGCCGGAATACACGTAGGATATCAGGTCGTCCAGCAATGAGCCGTTCTCATACATTTTAGATTCCTGTGATGTGTCCGAGATCATCGAAGCCTCATCGACTATGAAAACAGTATTTGTAAATTTATTCGGCTGTAGCGTAAACCCCACCATACCGCCAGTCCCCTTTTTCGGGAAATAAATGCGCTTATGGATTGTGAATGCGGGCTTGTTAGAATAGCCCGCGATCACTTTAGCGGCACGGCCGGTTGGTGCCAGCAGCACGTATTTTTTATTGGCTTCTGACAAATAGTTCACTATCGTGGAAATGATGGTGGTCTTCCCTGTACCTGCATAACCTTTCAATACAAAAAGTTCGTCCCGGCTGTCATTAATAATGAATCCGGCTGCCTTCTGCAAAAAAATATCCTGCTTAACTGTGGGGTTGAATGGGAATTTTTGGCGAAGGAGTTTATAGAATTCAGGGGATTCATTAATCGGGAACAGTTTATTTAAAGCCCAAAGATAGGTAAAAGTTTTAGCCACGAATTGCACTAATTAACCGAATGTTTTAAAACGGGCGATTGTCAAATTTGTGTAATTAGTGCAATTTGTGGCTAACTTTCTCTTTATACAGTTGATCTTAAACTGCTTTCTTATTTAAAATAGCGAGACTCCTTGTGTAGTACCAGTCCGTACCATCAAAATAGTTTTTGAAATCGAAACCAAGCAGCGTTATTTTTCTGTCAGGGCTTCCATCCCAATCGACAACAAACCCCGCTTCTTCAAGCTTTGATTGAAAATATGCTCCTGTTTCTGCCTTATTTTTACCATTGGACTGCGTTTGTTCGGTATCGCGAAAAGCACCGAATGACAACGTCAGTTCGCCGTCATCAAGGCACCTGTTTAAATCCTGCTCATTATATAGTATGTAACCGTAGGGCTTAAAATTCGTTTCTGCCAGCACCTCATCGATCACCTCATAAGCATCAGAACTCGTGAAGCCTGCCTTATGCAAAGTGATATAGCCCTCTGCGGAAAGCTCGTCAAATACTTTTTGCAGTGAAAGCAAATTGGCCGAAACCTGGGCAGCGGCGGCATGCTGTTGTGCGGTTTGTTTTACATATCCTTCCAGTTCCTCACGGTCAAGCCCTATTTCCGAATAGCTGGATATAATGTCATTTGATCCAAAAAAGCCGCTCTTTATCTTTTTATCTATGTCCTCTTTGTAATCTTCTAATTTCTCCACAGGCGTATTTTTATATTGGTTATTTCCTGAAGCCAAATATAAGCGATTACGGCTTTTATCAGTATGATTAACCAAAAAAGAATGTAAATTTGTAACCCAACCCAAGTTGTTCGATGACTGAGACCATTACCTCAAAAAATTACAAGAAACTGTCGCTCCGGATCGCCCACAACGGGATGTCGTTCTGCTGCTTTGATACACTCAATTGGGAAATCACAAGCTGCAAGTCGGTGGCGTTTTCAAAGTACACACCTATTGAGGAAGAGCTTTGGAAGGCGTTTGTGAACCATCAGCAGCTGACACGCCCGTATGATGAGATCATGGTACTGCATGACAACAGCTTCAACACCTTTGTGCCAGATGCGCTTTTTGACGAAAATTATATTGGCAGCTATCTCCAGTACAATACCAAAGTTTTTGAAACGGATTTCTTTGCGTTTGATGCCATAGGAAGCTATGAGCTGAACAACGTTTATGTACCGATGATGAACGTGAATAACTTTCTCATCGACCAGTTTGGCGCTTTTGAATATAAGAACGTAAACAGCGTGCTTGTTGCAAAGCTGTTGGATGCATCCAAAAATATCGATGAGAAGCAGGTCTATGTACATGTGCAGGACAGCCATTTTGAGATCGTTGTGGTACGCAACCAAAAGTTGCTGCTGTACAATTCATTCGAATACAAAACGCCCGAAGACTTTTTATACTACCTGCTCTTCACGATGGAGCAGCTGTTCCTGAACCCCGAAACGGCAAAGGTAAGCGTGCTTGGTAAGATCGACGAAAGCCATCCGTGTTTTACACTGGGATATACCTATATAAGGAATATTGCCTTGTTTGATACAACAGCGCTACAGGAAAAATGGGGCAAAAGCCAACACGAAACGCTGGAACATTTTATACTATTCAACTCATGAGGATCATTTCAGGAAAATATAAAGGCCGCAGGATAAGTCCCCCAAAAGGGCTGCCCGTAAGGCCAACTACCGATATGTCGAAGGAGTCGCTGTTCAACATACTGAACAACCGCTTCGACTTTGAAGGGCTTAAAGTGCTCGACATTTTTGCCGGTACGGGCAACCTAAGCTATGAGTTCGGGTCGCGCGGGGCAAGCAGCATAACCGCTGTGGATGCCGACTTTGGCTGTATAAAGTTCATAAAGCAGACAGCGGCTGAGTTTGATTTTAATATTTCCGCCGTAAAGAATGATGTATTTAAATTTCTGGCCGGGCATAAATCGACCTACGACATTATTGTAGCCGACCCGCCCTACAATTCTTCCCAAAAAGAATTTGAAACGGTGGTAACACAGGTTTTTGAAAACGGGCTACTGAATGAAGGCGGCATGATGATAATAGAGCACTCCAAGCACACGCCTTTAAATCACATGGAGCATTTTTCTTTTGATAAGAAATATGGCGGAAGTATATTTTCTTTTTTTGAGTTTGGGAGGAAGGATAACGGAAATTAGTCTGGACAACTATAATAATATGGAAACTAAAGCCGACCAATTTTATCCTACTTATAAATCAAGTGAAAGAGATATTTTACTTATAGAATTTGAGGAAGCTCAAAAAATTGCGAATGGGCAATTAAAAGTTTATGCTCAAGTAACAAATATACTTTTAGCAATTGCTACATTTACTCTTACATTTTTCTTTGATGAAAATTTCATTAATAATTCTGGAGTCAAACTTTTTTTGACATTTCATAAAGTCTTTTTTGCTATAATACTGTTTTTTTTTGGCGCAATATTATTGAGATATTTTGTTGACTTACAAAAACAAATTACTCTCAATGCAAGAAAGGTTGTTACACTCAGAACATTGCTTGGATTAGACTACGGCCACATACATTTGACATTACCTAACTGGCGTGTTGAAGGAGCTAATAATCCATTTGCAATTAAATATTTTTATAGCTGGTTTAGTTTTCAAAGTATGCCGTTTTGGCTTTTGAGTATATCAATAAATACAATCTGGTACTTATCAATTTTAAATAGCAAAGAAATTCTTTTTAGTATTCTTGATACAGAATATTTAATACCTTGGGAAATCGGATATGTTATAATCACATTAACCTACATAGTAATTTTCAGAACATCATTATATGATCGACATGAAACCTTTTTTCTAACTTTTACTAAAAATTTTTGTGCAATTTTAAGAATCAAACTTTTAGAAAATTTCGAATATATCCTATATAGGGCAAAGCTATCTTATTTAGAGGCTGACAGGTTGAATCTTAAATATAATTTTTTAAAAGATACAATAGTAAAGATTGAAGATGAAAACTTTCATTCAAATAATGGTGTAGTATTCAAGTCAATTGCTAGAGGAATTTTAAGTCAATCTAAATCCCTGCGAATTAGGTATGGATTTATACAAAGCGGCGGTTCTACAATTACAATGCAATTAGCAAGATCCTTATTTATTCCCGCCACACAAAATAAATTTAAACGTAAAATTGCCGAAATACTTTTATCCATTTGGCTCAATCATCAATTCACCAAAGATGAAATACTAAAACTTTATATCGTCTCGGTTAGGTATGAGAAAGGTATATACGGATTAGCAAGAGCCTCACGTTATTTTTTTGGAAATAATAGGGATAAAACGCTAACACTTGAAGAATCATTCTTTTTAACTGAACGATTGTCTAATATCAACTCAAAAGTTAACTGGAGTAGAATCGAGCATCTGGCAAATAAAGTTTCAAATATTAATTATGACGAGTTGCTTAATATATATCAAAAACAAATAGACGAACATAGACTAAAGATATAGTTATCTTTCTAACAAAAAATAAAGCAGGCCTGTAAGCCGGATTCTGTGCCCGTCAACGACGCGGCCCTTATCATTTATCTGGACCATTCATTACTGAATGGCTCTATCTGCCTACCCCCCGGCATCGGACGGGCCGTCCTACATATAGCCGGTGTACATGGCATTTCACCGCATAGAGTTTACCTGGTTTCACTACAGCATTACCTGTACATACTTTCTGTTGCACTTGTCCTCCCGCGGTTCTGCATCCCGCAGTGACGGGCGTTACCCGCTATGCTGCCCTCTGGTGTCCGGACTTTCCTCGCTCTGTGGTTAGAACGCGATAAGGCGGCCTGCTGGCGCGAAAGTACGTTATTTAAATGAGTTTTCAGTCGCAGTCACAGTTTTCATTTGCTCACTCTTGTGAATTATAGGTTACGAAGCGGTACACCGGACTTCCGACTTCGGACTTATCATTATCCAAAAATCTAACATTCTTTAAGAAAAACCTTAACAATTCATTGGCGCATTAACACTTATAGAATGGCTAATTTTAAGTAAATAAAACAGCTAACATAAATCAAAATATCATGGACAGACAGATGTATCATTACGCCACAGTATCTAAGGCGTTACAGGAACTGAACGACAAAGGCTATACAACCGACTTCAACCTTGAGGAAGAACGTATTAAAACCAATTCTGAAGACTTTGAAATTTCGCACATTTACCGTTATGAAGGAGAAAGCGATCCCGGCGATGAAGCTACCGTATACGGCATTAAATCGAAAGGCGGAGAGAAAGGCGTATTCGTTGTTAGCCCCGGCGCATTTAGTGAAGACGGCGCAGCAAAAGTATTGCTTGACATGTCTATAAAAGGCCGCGCAGAACAGCAATAAACATGAACAGGCTTCAGAAAAGGCTCGAAAAAATAGGGAGCGATCCCAAAATTACCGCCAAAGCCGTTGGCCTGCGTTATTCTTTAAAGTCGGATAAAGGCTATTACAGGAAGCGGAAGGGCAGCGGCTTTACTTATATAGACGAAGAGCGTAGAACAGTTAAGGATAAGGAAGTGCTCGACCGCATTAAGAAGCTGGTGATACCTCCCGCATGGCAAGATGTGTGGATCTCCCCTTTTGAGAATGGGCATCTGCAGGTTACGGGTATTGATACCAAAGGCAGGAAGCAGTACCGCTACCACCCGGAGTGGAACAAAATACGCAACCAGTCAAAATTCTTCAGGCTGCGAAGGTTTGCCAATGCATTGCCTCATATCCGCGAGCAGGTAGAAAAAGACCTGGCGCGAAAGGGGCTGCCTTATGAAAAGGTGATAGCCCTTGTAGTAAAGCTTATTGAGCTCACAAACATCCGGATAGGCAACGATGCCTACAAAAAACTGTATGGCTCCTTCGGGCTTACTACATTGCGTGACAAACATGTTAAGTTTGACGGGGCAACCGTAGTATTTGATTTTGTCGGGAAAAAAGGCGTAAAGCACAAGATAAAATTACAAAGTCGCAGAATGGCCAACCTTGTAAAGAAATGCAGGGACATTCCCGGACAAGAGCTTTTCCAATATTATGACGACGATGGGAAGCATCACACAATTGGATCCGGAGATGTGAACCATTACATCAAGGAAATTTCGGGAGAAGATTTTACCGCCAAAGATTTCCGTGCATGGGCAGGCAGCCTGAATGCCTTATGTGCTTTTCATGAGTGCGGCGAATTTACCAGCGAAAGCGACTGCAAAAAGAAGATTGTTGCCGTATTGGATTCTGTTGCCGAAAAGTTGGGGAACACACGCACTGTATGTAAAAAATACTACGTTCACCCTACTGTTATCGCGGCATTTGAAAGCGGCAATATTTCAAAATATAAATGCGACGACGTGCCTATGAAGGGTGAGCTGAACGCGCAGGAGAAGTCGCTTCTACAATTGCTTTCCACTGAAGATATCGCGGAAGTATTAGCCTAATGCATTAAAATTAAAGGTTGAAAATTTAAATCTGAAATATATGTGATTAAGCTTGGATTTACGAAAGCAGCTATCAGTCAAAGCCTTAATCATATTTGCATTTTTCTGCCATGAATCTTTAAATTTTCAATCTTTAAATCTTTAAATTCAATATATTTGCTCCACAGTTATCTCCATGGAACAATTCATCGTATCAGCCCGTAAATACCGACCGCAGACATTTAAGGATGTCGTGGGCCAGCAGGCTATTACCAATACGCTGCTGAATGCCATTGAGAGCAACCATTTAGCGCAGGCCTTATTGTTCACTGGACCGCGGGGCGTGGGCAAGACCACCTGCGCGCGTATCCTTGCGCGCAAGATCAACCAGGAAGGCTATGATGACCCGTATGAGGATTTTGCCTTTAATGTATTTGAGCTCGATGCTGCTTCCAACAACTCTGTAGATGATATCCGCAGCCTTATCGACCAGGTGAGGATACCGCCACAGACAGGGAAATACAAGGTTTATATCATCGATGAGGTGCACATGCTTTCTCAGGCCGCTTTCAACGCGTTCCTGAAAACACTGGAAGAGCCTCCAAGGCATGCCATTTTTATACTGGCTACTACCGAGAAGCACAAGATCATCCCAACGATACTTTCACGCTGCCAGATATTCGACTTTAAGCGGATAACCGTAAAGGATGCCAAAGAGCATCTTGCTGAAGTGGCACGCAGCCAGGGTATCACTTTTGAAGATGACGCACTGCACATTATTGCCCAGAAAGCGGATGGCGCTATGCGTGATGCACTTTCGATATTTGACCGTGTGGTGAGCTATTGCGGCAATAACCTTACGCGCCAGGCTGTAACCGAGAACCTGAACGTACTCGATTATGAGTACTACGTAAAGGTAACCGACCTGATACTCGAAAACCGTATCCCTGAATTGCTACTTACTTATAACGACATCCTTGCGAAAGGCTTTGACGGGCACCATTTTGTGGCAGGGCTTGCCTCCCACTTCCGTGACCTGTTAGTGTGTAAAAACCCTGCAACACTTGTATTGCTTGAGGCTGGTGAAACGGCCCAGCAGCTCTACAGGGCGCAGTCGCAAAAAGCATCACAGGACTTTTTATTGCAGGGTATAGACATTGCCAATGAGTGCGACCTGAAATACAAAGTGAGCCAAAACCAGCGACTCCTTGTTGAGCTTTGCCTTATGCAGCTTGCCTCCATCACCTTTGATGGAGAAAAAAAAAAGCTGACCGGTTTATAATCCCTCCTCATTATTATAAGGACAATGCCCCGGCTATTAAGGTCAGGGTTGAGGAAACTATTGTACAAACGCCGGAAATTACCCTCGAAACCGTATCGGTTTCTATAGAGGAAAAGCCGGCTGCCATCACCCCGCTGCCTACTACCGAACTTGAAGTAGATACTCCTGAAATCGTAAAGCCTGTTGCCGTTAAGGTTGAGGATAACGATGGTGAGGTAAGAGTATCCGCTTTTTCGCTCGCCGGGCTTCGAAAGAAACGGGAACTGCAGGAAAGCCAGAAGGCACAGGTACGCAATGCCGACGAATTGCCACGCGAGCCGTTCAACGAGACCGACATGCGCCTGCAATGGAACAAATTTGCACAGCGCCTTAGCGATAGCGGCCAGAAGATTATGGCAACCTACATGCAGATCAACGACCCGGTGCTGGATGCCGATGGGTTTACCATTCGACTGGAACTTCCGAACGCAGGCTCTAAAGTGGATTTTGATAACAATAAGCACGAATTGCTTGGCTACCTACGCGGTAAGCTGCACAACCATGACATTGTTATTGATGTACACGTAAATGAGGTCGTTTCCTCAAGGCATGCCTTTACCCCTCAGGAAAAATTCGAAAAGCTTAAGGCCATTAACCCTGCTGTGGAAACGCTGAGGAAAATGTTTGATTTGGATATTTAGATTACTGGAGGTTGGATTATTATAATCTTCGGTTGTAATTGAGCAATAAACTGACTCTATCAGAAGTTAAATAAAATAACTGCCTTGAGAATTAAAATATGAAATCATTAATCGCTGCCTTTTTTTTACTATTTCTCTTCTCCTGCAAAAGTAAAATGCCGCATCCCGATGCCTCTTTGCCTGAAAATACTGAGACTATAGCGGAAACCACAGTTACCCCCGAAAATGTGATGAAAGCCTCACTGTCCCTTTATAATAAAGAATTTGCAAATTTTAATATGGTACAGCACAATTCCGACAGCATACTGGCCTCACACCTGCAAATAGAAATGATCGGCAGGGGACTGTTTGAAAAGATGCAGGAGAATCCTGTTAGCTTTTGGGATGAAGATGCCAAAGGCGCGGTGAAGATCGATACGGTGCTTACCTTAAAGACAAGGGACACGGTACTAACGTTTATAGATGATCTAACCGACACCGAAATGCACCGCACATTCAGTTACGAAGGCCGACTGCCGGTCATTAATCATTTTGTGGTCCTGGGTACATATTATGAAGATTACGGTTATATGCTCTTCAATATGGATACGGGTTATAATACATCTACCTATCAGGCATTCCCACTTATATCACCTGATAAAAAATACATCGTTTCGCTCTATGCGAACACCCATTCACCTCAATCGGCGGAAATGAGCATTGAAAGGATCGAAGGAGGAGAAATTATTCCTTTATTGAAAGCCGGCTTTACCAACTGGATGCCGCAGGAATCGTTTTATGGCAGTGATGGCTGGCTTTACATCTCCGTAAATCACCCGAAAACGTACTGGACACCTGATGGAGAGGTAAGTGAAGAGCACCAATATATTAGGATTAAAATTTTATAACAAGCTTAATCACCTAAGAATATCATCATAAAATTTATAATTCTCCTCATCAAAGCAGACGAAAATCACTTCTTTGATAATGTCATTTTCTGCAAGGAAATCCGAAACCGTTCCGATTGCAATCTTTGCAGCCTTGTCTTTCGGAAAATGGTAAATGCCGGTACTGATATTTGGAAAAGCGATAGTTTCGATGCCATTTTTAACTGCAAGTTTCATGCTGTTGGCATAGGCGCTTTTCAATAATTCTTCTTCCCCGCTCTTACCGCCGTTCCAAACCGGCCCAACGGTATGGATCACATATTTAGCCTTTAGCCTCCCTCCGGTCGTAATTACTGCTTCTCCGGTACGGCAGCCACCCTGCCTGTTGCGTATTGCAATGCACTCATCAAGTATGGCCTTGCCGCCCGCAATATGTATAGCACCATCCACGCCTCCACCGCCAAGAAGCGACGAGTTGGCCGCGTTCACGATGGCATCGGTCTCCATTTTGGTAATATCGCCTTTGACAAGTTTTATTTTAGATTCCATAACTTATATCTTTCCGTAATACATGGCTTTTACAATACCGTCCGAAAGCCCTATTTTTGGCACATAAATGTTGCGTGCGCCACTCCATTTCATGGCATTCAGGTAAATGCGCGCCGCGTAGATAATAACGTCGGCACGATCGGGGTTAAGGCTGAGCTCCGAGATACGCTGCTCATAGCTGAGTCCATTGAGGAATTGGTACTGCGAATTTACATAAAAATAGGACAGCGGCTTTTCCTGCTGCTTGCCCGACATTTTGAAAAGTTTGTTGATGTTCCCACCCGACCCGATAAGGATCACATTATCATAAGGCTCAACTATTTTCTTGATCCATTTTTCTATTTCCTGCCACACGAGCTCACTTACCATATTGTTAAGCAGGCGTACAGTCCCGTTCTTAAACGATTTGGAAGCCACTATTTTGCCTTCAGTAAATAAAGAGAACTCAGTGCTGCCGCCACCTACATCCACAAAAAGATAAGTATGGTCCGGTTTGATGAAATGGTGCAGATCGGTAGCCGCGATAATTCCGGCTTCTTTCCTTCCATCAATGATCTCTATCCTGATGCCCGCTTCCTGTTCGATAATATCCACGACATCCTTAGCATTGTATGCCTCACGCATTGCCGATGTTGCGCAAGCCATGTAACGTTCCACTTTGTGTACTTTCATCAGCAGCTTGTAGGCTTTCATCGCATCGATCATCCGTTGCGTATTTTCTTCGGATATCTCCCCTACGGTAAATGAATCCTGTCCCAGGCGTATAGGCACACGCACCAGCGATTCTTTGTTGAACTGTGTTTCCTTACCTTCCTGCTCTACGATATTGGTAACCAATAGCCTCATGGCATTGGACCCGATATCTATCGCTGCATATTTTTTTAGTGTAATCATTCTCTCTGAGGAAGGTGCTGAGGTGCTTAGGCACTTAGGTTCTTAGGCCCTAAGCAACTCAGAACCTCAGTCCCTTGCGCTTTATAATTGTTCGTAAATAACTTCGAGCTTGTTTCTGTAATAATTGTACGTTTCCAGTTGGGCGCGGAACGGTTTTTCGTCCGGCTTTTTCCTGTATTTGTTTTCGAGCGTCTCGCTGTGCAGGCGCGCCTTTACATTGGCCTTCCACCCTATTTCGAATACCTCCAGCATTTCCTGCTTTATATCCGCATCATAAATTGGGCAGGTTACCTCCACCCTCGCGTCAAGGTTGCGTGTCATAAAATCGGCCGAAGATATGTAAACTTCATGATCGCCGCAATTGGCAAAAATATAAACCCTGGAGTGCTCCAGGTAATTATCTACAATGCTGATGGCCTCGATATTCTCACTCATGCCTTCAACGCCGGGTATGAGGCAGCAAATGCCACGAATGATAAGCTGTATCTTCACGCCTTCCCTGCTCGCCTCGTAAAGCTTGTCGATCATCCTGTAATCGGTAAGGCTATTCATTTTCAGCTTTATATAAGCCTCCTTGCCGCCTATGGCATTGAGTATTTCCCTATCGATAAGCTTGTAAAACTTGCTTCTTGTATAGTGCGGCGAAACGAACAGGTGCCTGTAACGGTGCACCCTATAATTGACATCGAAAAACTCGAATACCTTGCTCACCTCTTTCATGATCTGCGGGTGGCTGGTAAATAATGTCACATCGGTATATACTTTTGCCGTCGATTCATTGAAATTCCCCGTTGAGATAATGCCGTAGCGTTTTATTTTCCCTTCTTCAACACGTTCCACAACACATATTTTGCTGTGCACTTTCAATCCTTTTACCCCAAATATCAGGTTGATGCCTTCTGTCTGCATCTGTTCGGCATACGAGATATTGCTGGCTTCGTCAAAACGGGCCTGCAGCTCTATTTGTACCGTAACTTTTTTTCCGTTCTTGGCTGCATTTATAAGCGAGCTCACAATTTGTGAATTCCTGGCAAGCCTGTAGAGCGTAATTTTTATAGTGACCACTTTCGGGTCGAGCGCTGCTTCGCGCAAAAATTTAATCACATAAGCATACGACTGGTACGGTGCGTTCAAAAGATAATCCTTGTGCTTCAGCTTTTGTATGATGCTCCCCTCCAGACTTAATCCTGTAATGGGAAGCGGCACATTTTGCTGGTATAAAAGGTCCTGCCTGCCAAGGCTGGGGAAATCCATATAGTCCCTTCGGTTATGGTAACGCCCTCCCGGAATAATACTGTCGGAAGAGTCGATCTCCATGTGCGTCAGGAAAAATTCGAGCGTATCACTGCCTATCGCCTGGTCGTATACAAAACGCACCGGTTCGCCTATGCGGCGATCCTTCACGCTCGTTGAGATCTTTTCCATAAGGCTTTTGCTCTGGTCGCTGTCTATCTCCAGCTGGGCATCGCGCGTAATCTTGATCATGTGGGCACAGATGCTTTCGTATTCAAAAATATTAAAGATACTCTCCAGGTTGAGCCTTATAACATCGTCAAGCATAATGATATACTTTTTCTCGCTGTTGGATGGCAGCTGTACGAAGCGGTTTATGGTTTTAGGTATTTCTACAACCGCAAAACGCACACCATCATCTTTAAGGGCAAGCCTTACAGCCAGATATCCTGAGGTGTCTTTCAGCAAAGGGAATTCATCGAGGTCGTTAAGGATAATGGTAACAAGCTCAGGGCTTACCTTCTGTATGAAAAAATCTTTGATGAACAATTCCTGCTCCCTGTTGATCTGGGTTTCATTGACCATAAAGATATTCTCCTTTTCGAGCTCTTTTTCGATAACACTCAAAATGCGGAGGCTGTCCGATTGCTGCTCAATTACAATCTCGGTAATTTCCTTAAGCAGCTTTTGGGCGGTAATTCCACCGAGAATTTTCTCACCGGTCTTGCCCTCGAGGCTCAGCCGGCGGATAGCGGCATACCGTACCCTGAAAAATTCGTCGAAGTTGTTTGAAAATATTCCTAAAAACCGAAGCCTGTCCAAAAGCGGCACTTTCTCATCGCCTGCTTCCTGTAGTACCCTTGCGTTAAATGCCAGCCAGCTTTTTTCCCTGTCAATGTATCTGTTTACCGGTGAATGGTGAATCATGCTTTTTTAATTCTCTTGGAAATAACGTTTTTTTAATCTTGCCTTTCCGGATCGCCTTCCAGTCATTTTCTTCAAATGACAGCGATACGAAACCTGCTGTCGGCACGTTGTCCACAGCATGGTTCCCAAAGGTATTAACAAAATTAGTAATAGCGTCGTTATGTCCAAAAAGAATTAGGTTATCAAATTGGTTATCGCAGGTTTTTATGATATTCGCAAGCTTTTTTTCATCGAACGTATAAAGGTCATCCTTAAAAACGATGGTGTCTATCGGAATAGAAAGGTTCTCTGCAAAAATATAAGCTGTGTTCTTAGCCCTCTGCGCAGTGCTGCTCCACACAACAAACGATTTTGGCAGGAACTCATCTACTTCCCCAGCCATCAGGTGCGCATCGGAAATGCCGCGATTAGATAAAGGGCGGTCTTTATCTACCAGTGGAGCATCCCAGCTTGATTTGGCATGTCGGATCAGGATTAAATTTTTCATACGCTTCAGGTTTAGGTTGTATGTATCAGAAATTTAAATGTCTAAAAAAATAAGAAGCGGTATTCCCTACGAAATGTTAATTCGGTACTAATATTGCATTTATGGCGCCAGCCTGTCGGTTTTCCAGGAAAAGTCCTCCATAAGTTTATACCTTATCCTGTCGTGAAGGCGGTTGGGCCTCCCCTGCCAAAATTCCATTTCTACAGGCTTTACAGTATAGCCACCCCAGTTATCAGGACGCGGAATTTCCTTGCCTGAAAATTCCTTTTCCAGCTCTTTTAAATTATTCTCAAGATAGCTCCGCGACGGGATTACCTCACTCTGCGGCGATACTATTGCGCCAAGCCTGCTGCCTTCCGGGCGGCTCTCGAAATAACCGTCAGAGAGGTTTTCGGCCACTTTTTCTGCAACACCTTTTATGATTACCTGCCTTTCCATTTCATGCCAGAAGAACGACAGGCATATATGCGGATTTGCGGCGATCGCTTTTCCTTTTTCTGAACTGTAATTGGTATAAAAAACAAAACCTTCGTAAGTAAATTGCTTAAGCAGCACCACGCGCGACTTTGGGAAGCCGTCCAGCCCGATAGTAGAAACCGTCATGGCATTCACCTCGGCGGCACTGCCAAATTCTTCTACTTCCACAAACCAGTTCCTGAAAAGCGTGACAGGATCTTCCGGGAGGTTATCTTCTATAAGCTGGCTTTTTTCGTAGGATTTGCGGTAACTGCTTAGGTCGGTCATTTTTGATTTCAGATTTCAGAATGTAGATTTCAGATTGAGCTTCACTCGAATCCAAATAGTTATAGATTCGTTTTAACTTTAAAAAATTGGTAAAATTACAATTTGTTTATTGCCTATCTTCAAATTATAATACACAATGCAATATAAGCAATATAATCGTCATGAGTGAAGTTTAATCTGAAATCTACATTCTGAAATCTGAAATATCAAAGTTCAAAAACTTTTCCGTCGTCTGCCAATAGTACATTTTCGAAGATAGTTTGCGCTTCTTCCCTGAATGGCTCTATAGAGTTGTATCGCGTAGAAAAATGCCCCAGTATCAATTGC
Source organism: Flavobacterium album (assembly GCF_003096035.1). Lineage (NCBI taxonomy): Bacteria > Pseudomonadati > Bacteroidota > Flavobacteriia > Flavobacteriales > Flavobacteriaceae > Flavobacterium > Flavobacterium album. The sequence continues at coordinate 3,031,570 of NZ_CP029186.1, forward strand.
TTTACATTGGCCATTTTGGCAATTGTAGCCGCCTGCTTTGCAGTAGTATGCATGGTCTTTTCGCAAAGGTGGGCTTCTGAATCCAGAAATGTGCTTTCATGATAAACGACATCCACATCCTTTATAAGGGGCACGATGCTTTCATCGTATATGGTATCCGAACAGAAGGCATAGCTCTTTGGCGCGGGTGGGTCGAATGTCAGTTCACTGTTTGGAATAACCCTACCATCATCAAGGGTAATGTCACTGCCGTTTTTTATCTTTTGGTAATATGCAGTGTGGATGCCATGCGCCTGCACAGCGTTGATATCCAGCTTGCGCTCGCCAGGCTTTTCCCGGAACAGAAAGCCATTGGTATACACCCGATGCTTTAGCGGGATAGTGGAAACGATAACTTTATCATCCTCAAATACCACTTCGGGTTCTTTGGATTCCAACTCATGGAAATACAGGTTATAGCCCGTCCACGAATTGGATAGCTTCAATTGCAGTAATGTAATCTCTTTAGTGCCTTTGGGGCCATAAATATGGAGGTCAGTCTTACGATTTAGCAATGAAAAAGTGGAGACAAGCCCTATCAGCCCATAGTAATGGTCACCGTGCAGGTGCGATATGAATACATGATTTATTTTAGAGAACCGCAGCTTGTTTTTTCGCAACTGCACCTGCGTACCTTCCCCGCAGTCAATGAGGAACATCCTGTTCTTCATTTCCAGTACCTGCGATGTAGGGTTGGTTAATGTACGTGGTGTTGCTGCATAACAGCCTAAAATTGTCAAATTCATTTGTTTCAGGTTTCAAGTTTCAGGTTGCGCCTGTTACCCGTAACCATCAATAGAAAATAATCAATAAAAAATAATAAATTTAAAAGCCCAGGTCGCGCTCTATCTCCTCCATTTCGATAATGTCATTCGCTTCCAAAGGTGTAGGGACCACGACCATTTCTTCAGGCACATCGTTAAAGTCGATATCCTTAGCCACCAGCACAAAGGATTTCTTTGCTTCCCTGTGCTTATTGGACAATGGCAGGAATGTCAGGACGGCATCAAGGGTAATGTTTCCGTCCTGACTTATGTCGAGGATGAGATTGTGGTCTTTATAGCTGTTGTATTCAGCAGTCACTTTATCCAGGAACGATGCTATGTCCCCCTGCGTGTCCTTAATGGTTATGGTGTGCCCTTTTTCTTCTACTTTCATTTTCTTTTAAATACTGAGGTTCTTAGACAGTTAGATTTTTAGACTGAAAGCTAAGATACGAAGTTCATTATTATTTCTATTGGACTTTAAAATATTTTATGAGCTTAAAACCGCTGGAGAGACATAGTACTATTACTATATCTCATTGAATTTTTATTATGATAGTTCCCAGACGTTGCAATGCAACGTCTCTACATTGTATATATAGTAATTTACGATTGCGACTGAAAACTGCGACTGTTTACTGTTTACTGCTTTATCTTAGAGGCCAGCAGATATATTACCGCCATCCTGACCGCTACGCCGTTTTCTACCTGCTCCAGTATTACCGACTGCTGGGAATCGGCTACGTCGCTGGTAATCTCTACCCCGCGGTTTATCGGGCCCGGGTGCATGATCACGATCTCTTTATCCAATGAATCGAGAAATTCCTTATCGACCCCGTATTGCTGTGCATATTCGCGCGTAGACGGAAAGTAATTCACATCCAGCCTCTCATTCTGCACGCGAAGCATATTGGCAACATCGGCCCACTCCATCGCTTTGCGAAGGTTGGGTTCTACAGTTACCCCAAGCGATTCTACATAGCGTGGTATCAGCGTTTTCGGGCCACATACTTTTACTTCGGCACCCTGCATCTGCAAGGCATATATATTGGATAATGCAACTCTCGAGTGAAGAATATCACCTACAATCACTACTTTTTTACCTTCTACCCCGCCCAGCTTTTCGCGAATGGTATACGAATCAAGCAATCCCTGTGTTGGGTGTTCGTGCGCCCCATCGCCGGCATTTACAATGCTTGCAGACACATTCCTAGAAAGGAAATGGGCAGCACCCGGCCTTTCGTGGCGCATCACTACCATATCTACTTTCATAGAGAGAATGTTATTCACGGTATCGATCAGCGTTTCGCCTTTTTTTACCGACGATTGTGCCGCAGAGAAGCTTATCACATCGGCAGAGAGCCTTTTTTGCGCCAGCTCAAAAGAGAGCTTGGTGCGCGTGCTGTTCTCAAAAAATATATTAGCTATGGTAATATCACGCAGTGACGGGACTTTCTTTATGGGGCGGTTGATCACTTCCTTAAACTGGTCGGCAGTTTCAAATATCAGGTCAATATCGCTTTTATTGATATATTTTATCCCGAGTAAATGATTAACGCTTAGTTCTTTCATTGTTGTTGTTTGTAGTTAAGCCTTAAATTAAAAAAACACCGTCTTCGCCTTCATTCTCTTTCCAGGACACTTTTACTTTCTCATCGTTAATGGCATCTACCTGGCGGCCGCGATAGTCGGGCTGTATCGGCAGGTGACGGCTAAAACGGCGGTCTATCAGTACCATCAGCTCAATTTCCGAAGGGCGGCCAAAGGACTGTATCGCGGTAAGTGCGGCCCGGATGCTGCGCCCGGTGTAAAGCACATCGTCTATAAAGATCACTTTCTTATTTTCCACCAAAAAATCGATTTCGGTACGGTTGGCTTCCAATGGCTTATCATGCCTGCGGAAATCGTCCCTGAAAAAGGTAATATCGAGGAATCCCAATTTTATTTCAGGTACGCTGTATTCCTTTTCCAATATTTCCTTAATGCGTGCTGCGAGGAAACGTCCACGAGGCTGTAAACCAATGAGTACGGTATCGGAAAAATCGAGGTGTTTTTCAATTAACTGGCAGGCCAAACGGTGGAGGATGATATTGACTTCCGTTGAAGTGAGCAATATTTTCTGGCTCATAATGCGGTGTTGTGTTTGGTTTGTAAAAGTAGGTAAAAATTTCAAAAAATTAAAACCGACACGGCATTTCCAAAAATCCTAATATGAAGCCAATTAGTTCAATTTTAACAAAAACCTGTTTTTCCATCAGTAACTTTATGTATGTAACCTAAAAAACAAAAAATCATGCAAAACAGGGTAATCAAACTCAGCTTATTTGCAATGCTGTTATCATTAGTGACAGGCTGCGAAGTAGTGGGCGATATTTTTAAGGCCGGTATGTGGGTCGGTGTTATTGTGGTAATCGCTGTAATAGGGCTTATCATCTGGCTTATCAGCCGGTTCAGGAAATAATATTTATTATTATGGTAAAAGGCCCAAAGATTTTAGAAACCTTTGGGCCTTTTTACATTATCAGCAGACTTGGAATCGTATATTAGTTATACATTTTCGCACGCAGCTCTTTTACTTTGTCATCATCGAGATAGTCATCGAACGTCATGTAGCGGTCAATAACACCTTTTGGCGTAATTTCCAGTACGCGATTGGCAACGGTTTGCGCGAATTCGTGGTCATGGGTCGTGAACAGCACCGAGCCTTTAAAATTCTTCAATGAGTTATTGAATGCCGTGATCGACTCAAGGTCAAGGTGGTTGGTAGGCTCATCGAGCATCAGCACATTGGCGCGAAGCATCATCATACGCGAAAGCATGCAGCGCACTTTTTCACCTCCCGATAATACGCGGCCTGTTTTAAGAGCTTCTTCCCCACTGAAAATCATCTTGCCCAGGAACCCGCGGATATATACCTCATCGCGCTCTTCTTCGGTTTTGGCCCATTGACGAAGCCAGTCAACCAGCGTAAGGTCATTCTCAAAAAACGCATGGTTATCTGCCGGAAGGTAGGACTGGATGGTTGTGATACCCCAGTCGAACGTACCGCTGTCCGGTGTCATATTGCCATTAAGTATCTCATAAAAAGCAGAGGTTGCTCTTGAATCCTTTGAGAAAACAACAATTTTATCGCCTTTGGCCATGTTGAGGTCAACGTTTTTGAACAGCACTTCACCGTCTACCGATGCACTAAGGTCTTTTACGTTAAGTATCTGGTCACCTGCTTCACGTTCCTGCTCGAATATGATGGCCGGATACCTCCTGCTTGATGGCTTGATATCGTCCACCTTCAGTTTTTCAAGCATTTTTTTACGGCTGGTAGCCTGTTTTGATTTAGCTACGTTGGCACTGAAACGCATGATGAATTCCTGAAGCTCCTTTTTCTTCTCATCGGCCTTCTTATTCTGCTGGGCTCTTTGCCTTGCAGCCAGTTGGCTCGACTCGTACCAGAAGGTATAGTTACCCGAGTATTGGTTTATCTTACTGAAATCAATATCAGATATATGGGTACATACCGCATCCAGGAAGTGCCTGTCGTGCGATACAACAATTACAGTATTGTCATAATTAGCAAGGAAGTTCTCGAGCCACGAAATGGTTTCAAAATCAAGGTCGTTGGTAGGCTCATCCATAATGAGCACATCCGGGTTGCCAAACAAGGCCTGCGCCAATAGCACACGCACTTTAAGCTTACTGTCCATATCGCTCATCAGTGTATAATGGAATTCTTCGCCTATACCAAGGTTAGATAGCATCGCGGCAGCATCAGAATCGGCATTCCACCCATTCATCTCTTCGAAGATCACCTGCAGTTCTCCAACCCTTTCGCCATCTTTATCAGAAAAGTCGGGCTTGAGGTAAATCTCGTCCATCTCCTTTTTAACGGCATACAGGGTCTTGTTACCCATCATTACCGTTTCGAGCACGGTATGTTCATCGAACATATTGTGGTTCTGGTTAAGTACCGACATCCTTTTGCCCGGCTCCAGGTACACGTGCCCTGAAGTAGGGTCGATATCTCCTGCCAATATCTTAAGGAATGTTGACTTACCTGCACCGTTTGCGCCGATTATACCATAACAGTTGCCCTGTGTGAATGATGTATTTACTTCGTCGAATAAAATTCGTTTACCGAATTGTACCGATAAATTTGAAACTGATAGCATTTTAAAAAATTTTTGCAAAAGTACAAAAATTAAGGGAGGATTACGTATGTTGCATTACAATGGATAACGAATTCTTATTTTAACGCCGTTTTAACACTATTAAAGAAGTAATAAAATATTTTTGTTTTTGCGCAATTATCACCTAATGTCAAACTACTATAAGGCCGTACTATTATTTGGCATCCTGCTAATGATCACATCTTGTAAAAAAGATGATGATTTTACTGCTTATTTTGGCGGACAGGTGATAAATCCCCGCAACAACTATATTGTATTCAGCAAAGATGATAAGGTAATAGACACGCTCAGACTGGATAAGAACAACCGCTTTTTCATAAAATTCGATTCGCTTACACCGGGGCTTTACAGCTTTAAGAATGAACCTGATTACCAATATGTTTACTTTGAAAAGAATGACAGTATCATGGTCTCCATCGATCCCTCCGATTTTGATGAGTCGATAGTGTTCAGCGGCCGCGGGGAAAAGAAAAATAACTTTATGATGGAGTTATTCCTCCTTCATGAAGCCGACAGGAACAAAGCGTATAATGTGTATGACAAGGAATTCCCGGAATTCGTAAAGTCCATCGATTCAACCTACCAGCTCCGCAAAGCTTTTTACGAAAAGAACAAGGCAGCGATAAATTGGAGCAGCGACTTTGATTTTTATGCGTCGTCGCGGGTTAACCTGAACTATTATACTAAGAAGGAGTATTACCCCTATTTGCATTTCAGGAGAACGGGTAAAGAAGTAAAATCAAAGCTTCCCGGAAACTTTTACGATTTCAGGAAAACCATTAATTATAATGATACCAAACTGCTGCACTATTCGCCCTACCTGCGTTATTTAACGGCTATGCTCAACAATATGGCCATTACAAAAGACCATAAAAGCGGCAGCCTCGAGGAAGAACTCTATAGAGATAACATAGAAAAGCTGAATATCGCCGACTCGGTATTCTCTAACCAGGCGGTGAAAAATGTGGTGCTTAACAATATTGCATTCAGCTACCTTCTTGAAGACCAAAATATAACGAACAATAAAAAATTCCTCGACCGTTATCTGCAGCTCTCCACTGACGACAGCGGTGACAATGAGATACGAAAGATCGGCAATGCCATACAGCTGCTGAAAGAAGGCCGCAAACTACCTGATGTAAAACTGGTTGACGGTAACAACAAGCCGTTTGACATTAATAGTATAAAAAAAGAAACCGTGATCTTTTTCTGGACCGGCTGCGCGAAAGCCCAGGCTGAAATGGTTTATGAAAAGATAAACAGCCTGAAAAAGACGTATGGTAACGTTGCGTTTATAGCTGTAAATGTAGATGAAGCCACGGAATGGAAAAAAACGGTAACCCAATTCAGTTCGCAAAATGTATTGCAGCTCCGTGCGGCTGACTTTAAAGCATTGCGCGAAAAGTGGGTTATCACCAAGATAAACCGCACCATCATCCTCAACCCCGACGGCACTATAAAAAATGCCTTTGCCAATCTTATGGATGAAAAATTTGAGGAATCGCTTAAATAGATTTAGCCACGAATTTCACAAATTGCACCAATTTTTCTTTCTGACTTTAAAATATACCTCTTTGGAGCATATTACGAAATAATTGCATAAAACAAATAAGCCACGAATTACACCGATTACCAAGTGATTTGGTGAAATTAGTGTAATTCGTGGCTGAAATATTTATCCTGAGAATTATCTTGAATAATTAGGAGCCTCTTTAGTAATCGTTACATTATGCGGGTGGCTTTCGGAAATACCGCTTGACGTAATACGTACGAACCTTCCTGTTTCCTGCAATGTAGAGATGTCCTTTGCACCGCAATAGCCCATACCGGCACGAAGCCCGCCTACAAACTGGAGCATGCTTTCGAACAGTTCGCCCTTATACGGCACGCGGCCCACGATACCTTCCGGTACCAGTTTTTTCACGTCGTCCTCCACATCCTGGAAATAACGGTCTTTCGATCCCTCTTTCATGGCTTCTACCGATCCCATGCCGCGGTAGGATTTGAATTTCCTTCCTTCGAATATAATAGTCTCTCCCGGCGATTCCTTAGTCCCTGCCAGCAATGAGCCAAGCATTACGCAATCGGCGCCAGCCGCAATGGCTTTCGGGATATCGCCTGTGTAACGGATACCGCCATCGGCAATCACCGGCACACCTGTTCCCCTTAATGCAGCGGCAACTTCAAGCACTGCAGAGAACTGAGGGAAGCCTACACCGGCCACTACACGTGTGGTACATATAGAACCGGGACCGATACCTACCTTAACAGCATCAGCGCCATTTTCAGCAAGATAAAGCGCAGCTTCGGGAGTAGCGATATTACCTACGACTACATCAAGGTTAGGAAATTTAGCCTTTACTTCTTTTAAGACATTTACAACACCTTTGGTGTGACCGTGAGCCGTATCAATGATAACAGCATCAACACCTGCATTTACAAGCGCTTCGGCCCTCTGCACCGCATCGGCAGTAACACCCAGGGCAGCGGCTACGCGAAGGCGGCCGAACTTATCCTTATTAGCTATTGGCTTTTGTGTCAGCTTTGTAATGTCCCTGAAAGTAATAAGGCCTACCAGCTTGTAATCGCCATTGACTACAGGTAGCTTTTCGATCTTGTTTTTCTGGAGGATGCCTTCCGCCACATCAAGGGTTGTTCCCTCGCCTGCCGTTACAAGATTTTCCGAGGTCATTACTTCAAGGATTGAGCGGCTGTTGTCTTTCTCAAAACGAAGGTCACGGTTGGTTACAATACCTTTCAGGGTGCCGTTCTCATCGACTACCGGGATACCCCCGATGCCATATTCCTTCATTACATTCTTGGCATCGCCTACTACGGCTGTAAGCGGCAGTGTCACCGGGTCGATAATCATGCCGGACTCTGCCCTTTTCACTTTGCGGACCTCCGTGGCCTGCTGCTCGATGGTCATGTTCTTGTGGAGTACGCCAATGCCGCCTTCGCGGGCCATAGCAATTGCCATAGCGCTCTCGGTAACGGTATCCATAGCGGCAGACACCACAGGGACATTGAGCGTAATGTTTCGGGAAAATTTCGACTGTATGCTTACTTCGCGAGGTAAAACTTCAGAGTAGTTGGGAACAAGGAGAACATCGTCATAGGTAAGGCCTTCTCCGATGATCTTAGTTGTGTGTGCTTTCATCGTTGCAATTTGTAGTTAAATTGCATGCAAATATAGTAAAAATTAAATTACAAAAGACAAATAACAAATTCACGATGTAAAGTAATAAGTTTATTATAATTCTATAATTTAGCTTCAGAATTTTTTACATGAAAGACTATGGCCTGAAATTGCGGCATATATTAATAATCTTTATAAAGGTTACTATTACGACAGTAATTTTTTATTTACTATCCTATTATCTTTTTGTAATAAAAATAGAAATTCACTTTATAGATTACTTCACTGATTACATTTTGCCTGTGGGGCTATCAACGCTTTCAACTACGATATGGATACGCCCAAAATTAAAGCTTTTGGTTTTTAACAGTAATTCAGATCCCTTACTATTTTATTATTTTATATGCATCGGGCACATGACTTGGCTTATGGTAGCAGCTGCCTCATGGCTGGTTTTGGCTACAAATCCACTTATTAGTCTTAATAATGTACAAGAATCAGAAAATATAAAAACCAGGTTTTATAAAATTGAAGATTATACTATTGATACCAGAAACACCTCGTTTTCTTATAGTATAGAAAAGATCAAAAAAGAGAGGTATTATTATATGGATCTTTATTTTGTTGCCCCATTTCTTATTAGGGATAAAAACGGATATTCAGATAATTATAAATACTGGATAATAAAAGAATATTACAATAAGCAAAGCACTGATATTGATAAGGAACTACGCAATAAATACTTTGACGATTTTATAAAGACAGCGGAAAAAGATTTTAAGGAAAGAGGATATGCTTATCATGCAAACCATTTTGAAAGAATAATGTATTCTATTGAAAAAAAGCATGCGCTGAAGGCTATTCACAAAATAACTCCAGGCATAAGAGACAAAGATGTTATTGTATTCATATCATCTCAAAAGGATTTGGGTTATGAGAAGCGAAGAGTTCAGAAAATAATATATATAGCTTCGTTGTCAGGTATCTTAACCTTAATGTTAACTTTAATTTTTCCGGGATTCAATCATCGTAAATTAAAGTCATTTGCAGGAAAGAATCCATTGTCGGAAATAGTAAATTTACTTTTCAAAAATTAATGATTTAATGTTTTTAGCATCGGAAAAAACATTCCGCACAAAAACCGGCTATTGCCATATCTTACCCGATAAGATCATACTGACCAGGGATGGTACAATTGGCAATATAGCTAAGGCATCTGTTGGGAATAAAATCGCCAGGATATTGATAATTTACGGAATTATTGCTGCTATTTTTTTCTATCAGGCTTATAACAGCTATACTGACGGGGAGGTTGTTTTTTGTACATTATACTGTGCAGCAGGCCTGTATCTCATCTACGGGATCACTACCAGCATCAACAATTCTGCTGCGCCGGTTATAGAGCGAAGTACAATTAAGTCGGTCACGTATAAAAAAGCCATTCCCGGCCTTACCCGGTCACGGTTTGAGGTACTGTTTGAAGATAATGGTAAAATAAAAAAGAGGCTGATTCTGCTTCCCGGGTCCTTGTCGGGAGGACCGGCTGAAACGGAAAATGCGTTGGAGATCATGGCAGAAGAAAATTTAATTACAAGTTCCGAATAATACTATCTGTTCGAACGGCCATTTGTACCTGCCAGGCCTGGGAGTTTTTTATAGCCCCATATTTGTCGTACTTTTGCGGCACATGAAACAAATTTTAAACCTATTCGATTTTTCCCAAAAAGTAAATTACAAAAACGAGGTGTTGGCAGGGCTTACAGTGGCCATGACCATGATACCTGAATCGCTTTCCTTTGCCATTCTTGCAGGCTTTCCGCCATTGGTGGGACTTTATGCCGCATTTATTGCTGGCCTCGTAACAGCAGTTTTTGGCGGCCGGCCCGGAATGATCTCCGGCGGGGCAGGCGCGACCGTAGTTGTGCTGATAGCCCTTATGAAGTCGCACGGCATAGAATATGTATTTGCTGCTGTTGCCCTTGCAGGGGTTATCCAGATACTTATCGGCCTGTTTAAGTGGGGTAAATTTATAAGGCTGGTACCGCAACCGGTTATGTTCGGTTTTGTAAACGGGCTCGCGGTGATTATTTTCATGTCGCAGCTGGAGCAGTTTAAAACCGCTATCAACGGGCAAAGCTCATGGCTGTCAGGAAATGCTCTTTTGATAATGACGGGACTAGTAGCCCTTACGATAGGCATAGTACTCCTTTTTCCAAAAATAACCAAGGCAGTTCCTGCATCGCTGGTAGCAATAATTATTGTTTTCCTGGTCGTGCTGCTTTTCGATATCGATACAAAAACAGTGAGCGATATAGCTTCTGTAGAAGGGGGCTTCCCGCCATTCCACATACCTCAAATCCCTTTTAGCTATGAAGCTTTTAAGATTATTGCTCCGTATTCACTTATAGTGGCTGCTGTGGGGCTCACAGAAGGCCTGCTTACGCTAAACCTTACCGATGAGATTACCGGCACCCGCGGCAACAGTAACCGCGAATGTATTGCACAGGGCGGGTCGAACATAGCAAACGGATTCTTTTACGGGATGGGCGGCTGTCCTATGATCGCACAAACACTTGTAAATCTTTCCGCAGGGTCGAGGGCGCGCCTGTCGGGGATCATTGCTTCCATTACCATATTGCTTATCATACTTTTTGGTGCCCCGGTAATAGGACGGCTCCCTATGGCTGCCCTGACCGGTGTGATGATCATGGTTGCCATAGGCACATTTGAGTGGTCCAGTTTCAGGATAATCAACAAGATGCCAAAGCACGATATTTTTGTTGGTATACTCGTTGCGGTAATTACAATTGTGCTTCACAATCTCGCACTGGCAGTCCTCATAGGAGTCATCATCTCGGCGTTGGTTTTTGCCTGGGAGAGTGCTAAGCGCATCCGCGCAAGGACATATATTGACCAACAGGGCAGTAAGCATTATGAAATTTATGGGCCGCTGTTCTTCGGCTCGGCAATGACCTTTGCAGAGAAGTTCGATGTGGAAAATGATCCGGGGTATGTGATCATAGACTTTAAGGAAAGCCGGGTAGCAGATATGTCGGCCATTGAAGCGCTAAATACCATCACGAAAAAGTATGCCCAGTCCGGAAAGACTGTAGAGCTGCGCCACCTGAGCCCGGATTGCCGCGAACTGCTTAAAAATGCTGCGGCTGTAATCAATGTAAATATTGAAGAAGATCCCGGTTATACGGTTGCTACAGATAAAGCTGCGATCCGATAGGCATGTGTCCAATCATCAAAAATATCCCAAACACTTTTAATGATACTCCCCAAACAGCTTTGTAGCCTCATTATAGGCGCTTTCAAAGCTCATGGCACGCAGGTTATGGTCGGCTTTTTGGGCGGTAAAGTACGATAGCATTTTTTCGGTAGGCATATTGCCGGTCAGCTCATCCTTGGCCATGGGGCAGCCGCCAAAGCCCTGTATAGCTCCATCAAAACGCAGGCAGCCTGCTTTGTACGCCGCATCCACTTTTTCGTGCCACTTATCGGGCGTAGTGTGCAGGTGCGCACCGAATTCGATATTAGGATACTTCGGAATAAGATTAGCGAACAGGTAGTCGATAACTTCAGGGGTCGAGCTGCCTATGGTATCTGAAAGGGATAAAATCTTTACGCCCATCCCGGCCAGCTTTTCGGTCCACTCCCCCACTACATCCACATTCCATGGGTCGCCATACGGATTGCCGAAACCCATAGAGAGATAAGCCACAACTTCCTTATCAGACTTATCTGCAATATTGAGGATTTCCTGCAATGTAATGATCGATTCAGCTATGGTCTTGTGGGTATTTCGCATCTGGAAGTTTTCCGAGATAGAGAACGGATACCCAAGATATTGTATTTCCTTGTGCTGTGCTGCTGCTTCTGCGCCTTGTGTGTTTGCAATGATGGCAAGCAGCTTGCTTTCGGTAGCAGACAGGTCGAGCATAGCTAAAACTTCTGCCGTATCCTGCATTTGCGGGATGGCTTTTGGCGACACGAAACTCCCAAAATCTATGGTATCAAAACCAACCCGCAGGATGGACTGTATATAGGCTGCTTTCTTCTCGGTGGGTATAAATGCCTTAATGCCCTGCATGGCATCCCTCGGACATTCGATAAGTTTGACTTTATTCATAGAAGCCCAAAGATAAAAAAGAATTGGTGTTTACGAAAACGTTTTTTTTAAGTTGCTTAGGTTATGAGGCACTTAGGTTCTAAGCACCTCAGGAACTAAATAGCTAAGAACCTAATAACCGCTTACAAATATCCTTAATAAGTCCCGGACCTTCATAAATAAAGCCTGTATAAAGCTGCACCAGGCTTGCTCCGGCTTCCAGCTTTTCCATGGCATCTTCTGCTGTATGGATACCGCCTACCCCAATGATGGGGAATGCCTTATTGCTTTTCTCTGAAAGGAAACGGATAACCTCTGTAGAGCGTTTTGCTAACGGTTTTCCACTCAGTCCGCCCATTTCCGACTTATTCCCAGACTGCAGCCCTTCGCGGGAAATGGTAGTATTAGTCGCGATTACACCGGCAATTTTGGTAATGTTTACAATATCAATAATATCCAGCAGCTGATCATCGGTAAGGTCGGGAGCAATTTTTAGCAGTATCGGCTTTGCTTTTGGTTTGGTGTTATTTTTATCCTGCAGTGTTTGAAGCAGTTTTGTCAGCGGTTCCTTATCCTGTAGCTCCCGCAGGTTCGGCGTATTGGGTGAGCTCACATTCACCACAAAATAATCTACGTAGTCGTACAAGGCATCAAAGCATATCTCGTAATCGCTTACGGCATCTTCATTGGGCGTCACTTTATTTTTCCCGATGTTGCCTCCAATCAGCACGTGGCCTTTGCCTTTTGGGTTTTTCTTCAGCCTTTCCACAGCGGCGGCTACTCCTCCATTATTGAAGCCCATACGGTTAATGATAGCGCTGTCTTCGCGAAGGCGGAACAAACGTTTCTTCGGGTTGCCTTCCTGCGGTTTTGGCGTAAGCGTCCCGATTTCTATAAAACCGAACCCAAGCCCGGAAAGCTCTTTATAAAGTTTGGCATCCTTATCCAGCCCGGCAGCAAGGCCAACAGGATTTTTAAATTTCAGCCCGAAAACTTCGCGCTCCAGTTTTGGGTCGGAAACTTCATAAACGGAATTTAAAACTGACGGGATGCCCGGAATGCTGTTGAGAAAACGTATCGACGAGAAAGTAAAATGGTGCACTTTTTCGGGGTCGAAGCGAAAAAGCAATGGCCTGATAACTGATTTGTACATGGTTGTTGTGTTGTTAGTGCAAAAATAAGATTATAAGCGGTATAAATAAATGTTTCCGTAAATTTATCCCACGAAACGTTCCTTATGCTTAAAACCATTTTTTTACAACTCGCAGGAAGCTATACTTCAAATACACCACTTGCCGAAATGCTCTGGGCAGAGATACAGAAAAAGTATTCTGGCAAAGGGCGATATTACCACAACCTCTCGCATCTGGAAAACCTTTACACACAGCTCGAAACCTGTAAAAGTGGCATACAGGACTGGGATACCCTGCTGTTCTCAATGTTTTACCATGATATAATTTATAAAGCAACAGCAAAAGATAATGAGGAGAAAAGCGCTGAAGCCGCAGTTAAAGCCTTAAAGGCGATCGGTTACTCTGCTGATAAAACAGATTTATGCCACTCGCAGATCATGGCTACTAAATCGCATACGGTTAGTGATGACAATGACACCAACCTTTTTACCGATGCCGACCTTTCAATAGTAGGGAGCAATTGGGAGGATTATGCGGCCTATTACAAGAATGTGCGTAAAGAGTATTCCATATATCCTGACTTTATGTATAACCCCGGGCGGAAGAAAGTCTTACAGCATTTCCTGGACATGGAACATATTTTTAAGACAGAATTTTTCAGGGATAATTATGAGGCAAAAGCCCGCGAAAACCTAAAGAGGGAAATAGAATTACTAGGATAAAACTTAAATTTGACGGATAAAACAGTACAATGGTTACAAAAGAAGACCTTGAAAAAAGATATTTGCAGCTTTCCAATTCTGAACTGATAGATATCATCGACCGGAAATTTGAATATACAGAGCTTGCGGTAACTATTGCAATCCAGGAGCTTGCAAAAAGAAATGTGGACGAGCAGGATGTGGTAAAATACAAGGAAAAAGTATTTTTAGAATTTCGTGATGAGTTTCAAAAGAATTTTGTTGACGACCTGAGCATTTCTCAAAAACTATTCTTCTTTTATTTTTTCTGGATACCCTTCATTACTATTCCTCTCAAAAATAATTTTGCGCGCGATGGCTTCATGTTAAAGCGCAGCCAGGCCGGTTTTTTCTCAACAATGGGCTTTGCAGCCTGCTTTATTTCAATATTTTTAGTTAGTGTCAGTTCAGCCCTGACGTATGCCGTTTTTATCCTGCTTGGTTTCCTGACACTTCAGTACGACCTTTTGATCCGCAGAAAAAACCGCCTGCAAGCATCCCGGGAACAGATTAAACAATCAGAAGAGTAGATTAATTGGGTCATTATGGGAATCTGAAAAATAATATACTGTTTAACTGTTCAAATTAGGCAATTAAATGCTGTAAATCGTAAATTTGTGCTTCAACAAACAAAACGAACATGCAGCATATTATAGACCGGTTCATTAGCTATGTAACCGTTGATACCGAATCTGACCCGAATTCTGATACCACGCCGAGCACTGCAAAGCAATGGGACTTAGCCAACAAACTTGTAGAAGAGCTGAAAGCCATAGGGCTTGAAGATGTAACCATTGATGAAAATGCCTATATCATGGCGACACTCCCATCGAACGTGGCACACGACGTTCCGGTAATAGGGTTCGTTTCCCATTTTGATACCACACCCGATTTTACCGGGGCCAATATCAAACCACAGATCGTTGAGAATTATGATGGTGGAGATATCATCCTGAACAAGGAACAGAATATTGTGCTTTCGCCGAACTATTTTAAAGACCTGTTGCAATACAAAGGGCAAACGATAATCACCACCGATGGTACTACCCTTTTGGGCGCTGATGACAAAGCCGGTATTACCGAGATCGTTACGGCAATGGAATACCTGATACAGCATCCTGAGATCAAACACGGAAAAATACGCATCGGCTTTACACCGGATGAAGAGATAGGACGCGGTGCGCATAAATTTGATGTGGAAAAATTCGGGGCCGACTGGGCTTATACTATGGACGGCAGCCAGATTGGCGAACTGGAGTACGAAAACTTCAATGCGGCGGGTGCCAAAATAACCTTTAAAGGTAAAAGCGTGCATCCGGGTTATGCGAAAGGCAAAATGATCAACTCGATGCTTATCGCCAATAAGTTCATTTCGAAACTGCCGAAAGAAGAAGTGCCGGAACATACTTCCGGATATGAAGGATTTTTCCATGTTACAGGAATTAACGGAAGCATTGAGGAAACTACGGTGCAGCTTATCATACGCGACCATGACAGGAAAAAATTCGAGAAGCGTAAAAAGCTGGTGAAAAAAATTACCGACAGCATCAACAAAAAATTCGAAAAGCAATTTGGCGGCGACATTGCCACTGCCGAGATAAAAGACCAGTACTACAACATGAAGGAAAAGGTAGAGCCTGTTTTCCATATTGTAGACATTGCCGAGCAGGCGATGAAAGACCTTGGCATAACGCCAATAATCAAGCCGATACGCGGCGGTACTGACGGCTGCCAGCTTTCCTATATGGGGCTTCCATGCCCGAATATCTTTGCCGGTGGGCATAATTTCCATGGCAAATATGAGTATGTGCCTGTAGAAAGCATTCAAAAAGCCGTGGAAGTGATCGTAAGGATCGCCGAGCTTACCGCGATAGAAAAAAGCCATGGAGCAGCCTAAGAAAACCTGGAATAAGGAACACCTGTGGCCTGAAGGGCTGGATGCGCTAAAGTCCATCATCAATACCACAGGACTTGAGGAAACCACCAAGTGGGGCGGGCCAACCTATACTTATAACGGAAAAAATGTGCTGGCTATAGGAGGGTTTACCAACTATTTCGCTATTTGGTTCCACAAAGGGGTTTTCCTGAAAGATCCTGCAGGTGTACTGATCAATGCACAGGAAGGCACCACTAAATCGCTGCGGCAGTGGCGGTTTACCAATATAAGCCAGATTGACGAAAAACTGCTGCTGCAATACATTAACGAGGCTGTTGAAATAGAAAAGGCGGGGCTGGCCGTAAAGCCCGAACCGAAACAATTCGCAATGCCGGAGATACTGCAAAAGGAACTTGATGCCTCACCTGAAATGGCTGCAGCATTCGCCCGATTTTCACCTTATAAGCAAAAGGAATTTTTAGAATTTATTGGTTCTGCAAAGCGTGAAGAAACACAGAAAGCACGGCTTGAAAAGTCGAAACCGATGATACTGGAAGGCAGGGGCCTGAACGATAGATACAGATAGTTTTCAGCCGCAGTAACATGCTTCAGCCGGATAAAGTATTTGTATAAAAAATCCCCATCATGATTTCGTGATGGGGATTATTGCTGTTATTATATTACAGCGGACAGATAAAATACGTTATCGTACACTTATTCGCCGATATTTGCCGTGTTGCTGACCGGTTTCCGCATAAAGCGCCGGCGTAGGTTCTCATCCTGCACGAACGGGTGGAAAGTGCAGCACCCCTTACAGCCTCCAGCGGCAAAACTGACTACCCGTCATCTTCGCTTCGACATCGTGTACTGTATTGTTTCCTGTCTATAATGTAAAGGTACACAACGAATTGTTACCCTGCTCTTAAAGAGAGCTTAAACTCATGTTAATACTGTATATATAAAAAAATCCCCATCTCTCGATGGGGATTTCGTTATGCTTTTGCCGGTGCACTTACCTTTTGGCTTAGCTCAAGGGAAATCGCACTGCGTTCCATTTTTAGCTTTCCGGCCATAGTTTCTATAACCACAGTATCTTCAGCAAGTTCGGATATCCTTCCGTGGATGCCGCTTTTGGTAATTATTTTATCGCCTATCTTAAGGGCTTTTTCAAATTCTTTTTCAAGTCTCTGTTTTTTCTGTTGTGGCCTTATCATTAGGAAATAAATGACCACGAACATTAAGACTAATGGTAAAAATGTTTGTAACTGTTCCATGAATTAGTGTTTTACAACGCCTATCCCGCCGGCTTTTGGCGTAACGTTGGCTTTAAAGTTAAGTATTTCGGTTCCTTTCTCTGTATTAAGGGTTACCGTAACCTGTTTTGACTGGTTGCCGCTTTTGCCGCTTGAGTTAAAAGTAACTTTTATCTCGCCCGTCCCACCCGGTTTCACAGGGCTTTGGGTATAGCTTGGTATGGTGCAGCCACAGCTTGCCTTTACATTGCTCACAACCAGGTCGGCCGTACCTTCATTGGTAAAAGTGTAAGTATGCTCTACCGTAGTACCTTCTTCTATAGTACCAAAATCGTGATCCATACTGGCGAATTTTATCACCGGCAGTTTTCCGGATTCTGCATGGGCAAGCTCTGCTTTTTTGGCAGTGGCATCGTCAATGCGCAATGCGGCATTTTCTTTTTTGCATGATGTAAGCGCTAAAGCTGCTATGGCAAGCATAGCTACAGATCTTTTAATCATAACTATTGTTTTTTTTAAATTGTTTTACATTAAACCTCTTCCGGTTTTTACTAATTTATTGTTGGCCTGATAGTCCTTAATAAGGTTATCGAGAATACCATTGATAAAAATACTGCTTTTCGGTGTCGAGTATTCCTTTGCGATCTCCAGGTATTCGTTTATCGTTACTTTTACCGGGATAGAAGGGAATTTCAGGAATTCGCATATTGCCATTTTAAGGATGATAGCATCCACCTCGGCAATACGTTCGGTATCCCAGTTAGGCGTCTTATCGATAAATTCTTTGGCAAGCTCTACCTCGTTAAGCACCGTTTTGCGGAACAGGTTGCGCACAAACTCCTTATCATCGGCATCTTTATACAATTTTGGCACATAAAATGCATCTTTGCCTTCAATGGTAAGCTGTTTCAGCTGCTTGCTGATAAGCGTGTTCACCAATGGGATATCATCTACCCAGGTAAGCTTGTGATCTTCGAGGTAATCGTACAGCTTTTCGTTAGGCGCTACAACTTCGGTAAAAAGGTCCAGCACAAACTGGCGGTCTTCCTCAAAATTGTTCTCCCTGTTGTGCATGTATTTCTCATATACCTCGCTGCTTTTCACATCTTCGAGAAGCAGGAGTATATAATCATCGTTAAGTTTCCAGTTATTGATCTTGCGGTCTTCCAGCGCTATGCTCAGGGCATTGCTTTCGGCAAGGATCTCCAGTACCTTATTGTTGATGAATTTCTTGTTGGGGTTGCGGTCCTCGGCAGTTGCGAGGTGCTTTTTTTGGGATTTTACAATAAAATCTTCTTCGCTGTTCCTTATTTCTACCAATGCCGAAAGCATGATAAGATAGAGGTCACGGATATTTTCTATGCTGTTAAAAAGAAATTTCTCTTCCTTTTCAAGATTGTCTGAATCATTTTGATGCATGGCATAAATAGACTGCATCACCTTCACCCGAATATGTCTTCTGTTTAACATCCTCCTTTAAGAACCTTTAAAAATTAACGAAGCGAAAGAAAAATTCTTTCGCTTCGCAAAATTAAGAATAATATCTTTTTACGCTAATTATTTAGCGGTTTCTTTTTTCCTGTCGTCAATACGCTTCTGTGCGATAGACATTGCTGCCTGCTGCGTAGTGATGCCGTTCGCTTCAGCGAAATGGAATATCTCAAGCGTAGTGTTGTAGATATTCTCAGTCCTTCTCATAGCTTCAGCTTTGTCATAGCCTACGATCTCAGCATAAACATTGATGATGCCACCGGCATTGATAAGGAAGTCCGGTGCATAAGCAATCCCTTTTTCCATCAATATCTTTCCGTGCACCTGCTCTACTGCAAGCTGGTTGTTGGCAGCGCCCGCGATAACTTTAGCTTTAAGCTTGTTGATGGTGTCATCGTTAATGGTAGCACCAAGCGCACATGGAGCATAGATATCAACATCTGCACTGTAGATGTCGCCTTCGTATATTTTAGCGCCGTATTTTATGGCTACTTCTTCCATTTTAGCCTGGTTGATATCAGCTATCTGCACCAAAGCGCCTTCTTTTGTAAGGTAATCGATAAGGGTTTCGCCCACGTGGCCTGTTCCCTGTACCAATACTTTTTTACCGCTAAGGTTATTGGAACCGAACTGGTGCATTGCTGCAGCTTTCATACCCATATAAACGCCATAGGCTGTTACAGGAGATGGGTTGCCCGAACCTCCTATAGATTCTGATATACCGGTAACGTGTTTTGTAACTACATGTATACGGTCCATATCGGCAGTAGTTGTACCTACGTCTTCAGCAGTGATATATTTTCCGCTAAGCGAATCTACAAACTGCCCGAACCTTGTGATCATCTCAGGTGTCTTGTCTACTTTCGAATCGCCAATGATAACAGCCTTGCCTCCACCCAGGTTCAATCCTGAAATGGCCGACTTATAGGTCATACCCCTTGACAGCCTCAAAACATCATTCAGGGCTTCCCACTCATTGGCATATTTCCACATCCTCGTTCCTCCAAGCGCAGGGCCTAAAACTGTGTTATGGATACCAATAATTGCTTTTAAACCTGTATCTTTGTCATGGCAAAAAACCACCTGCTCATGATCGTTGAAAGATGCCTGTCCAAAAACCGGATCGACCTTCGTAAGTTCGTTAGCTTTAATAACTTCTGTTATCATAATAGAATTTTTTAAATTTGAAATTATTCAAAAACAGGTTACAAAATTACACATATAATTAAGATAAGACAATATATTTGTGTTTTTTTACGTATTCAATAATTAAACGTATATTTTTTTGATACTCACAAAACCTTACCAAGAATAAGGTTTTAACATTTAAGCCTATAAAAGAATTGCATTCTGCATTATACTATGAAAGAACTTCAGTATTTAAACAAATATTTTATAAAATATAAATTTCAATTTCTTCTAGGGATTTTAATAACTATCGCCGCGCAAATATTCTCTTTGTTTACGCCGCAGCTTGTTAAGGAATCCATCGACTCCACACAGAAGTTCCTCGAGAAGGATAATGTGCCTGCCGGAGCCATTTATGACATGCTGGGCGAAAACCTTCTCCTTATTATAGCCACAACATTAATTGGCGGTGTACTCACCTTTTTTATGCGCCAGACACTCATTGTAATGTCGCGCCATGTGGAGTTTGACCTTAAGAACGAGATATTCAGGCAGTACGAGAACCTTACACAGAGTTTTTACAAGCAGAACCGCACCGGCGACCTTATGAACCGCATCAGTACCGATGTAGACAGGGTGCGCCAGTATGTAGGGCCTGCCATTATGTATTCGCTCAATACTATAGTAAGGACAGTGGTCGTGATAACGCACATGATCATCATTTCGCCAAAGCTCACCCTTTATACACTTATCCCGCTGCCGCTGCTTGCCTGGAGTATCTTTAAGATCAGCAGGGAGATCAATAAAAGGAGTACGCTGTACCAGCAGAACCTTTCCAAACTATCCAGTTTTACCCAAGAAATGTTCTCGGGCATCAGGATAATAAAAGCATATGCGCTCGAAAAGCAAAAACAGGCTGCTTTTGATGAGCTGTCGCGCGACAGCGTTAAAAAGAATATGAGCGTTGCTAAAGTGAACGCACAGTTCGGACCGCTAATGATATTACTGATAGGCCTGAGCAACCTGGTGGTGATCTACGTTGGCGGGATGATGTACATCAACGGCAGGATAGAGCTTGGCACCATAGTGCAATTCATGCTGTACATCAATATGCTTACGTGGCCGGTAGCGTCATTAGGATGGATATCCTCGATGATACAGGAAGCGGAATCTTCGCAAAAAAGGATAAATGAGTTCCTGAAGATTGAACCTGAAGTCAAAAACAAAACAACCGAACATACTCCTATATTAGGACAGATCGCATTCAACGATGTGACATTTACATATGACGATACCAATATCACCGCACTTAAAAATGTTTCATTTGAAGTAAATAAGGGGGAAACGCTTGCTATATTGGGGCGTACCGGCTCGGGAAAATCAACCGTACTGTCGCTTATCAGCAGGCTTTATGATGCAGAGAGTGGCACCATCACCGTTGATGGTGTAAACATTAAAGAGGCCAACCTGTACGACCTCCGTAATAGCATTGGCTTTGTGCCGCAGGATGCCTTCCTGTTCTCTGACACGATACAGAACAATATCAAATTCGGGAATGAGGATGCCACAAATGATGAAGTTATCGCGGTAGCCAAAAAAGCAGTTGTGCACAACAACATCAAAAACTTTACAAACCAGTATGAAACGATATTGGGAGAGCGTGGCATAACGCTTTCCGGCGGACAGAAACAACGCGTGTCTATTGCACGCGCCATGATAAAAGATGCGCCGATACTCCTGCTCGACGACTGCCTATCTGCCGTGGATACCGAAACCGAGGAAGCTATCCTGAACAACCTGCTTGAATTCTGCAGGGATAAGACCACTATAATCGTGAGCCACAGGGTGTCTTCTGCAAAAAATGCGGATAAGATAATCATACTGGAGGACGGCAGGATCATCCAGCAGGGCACACATAATTCGCTGGTAAGCCAGCCCGGTTACTATAAAGAATTATACCTGAAACAACTTTCTGAAAAAGAATTGCAATAATTTGTTGCTTTATTTAGATTTTTTTTAGATTTTTGGTTGCTACATAGACCAATATAAAAGAACCCAGGATTATGAGAGAACATGACATGCTGGAAAAGGAAGAGATCTTTTCTAAAGTTTTAAGGGCGGGAAGACGAACGTATTTTTTCGATGTAAGGGCCACAAAAGCCGATGATTATTACATTACCATTACCGAAAGTAAAAAGTTTACCGAGGAAGATGGTTCTTTTCACTTCAAGAAACATAAAATCTACCTGTATAAAGAAGATTTCACTGCATTCAGGGAGATCCTTGACGAAATGACCAACTATGTGCTTTCCAACAAAGGCGAAGAAGTTATTTCTGAAAGGCACCAGAAAGATTTCAGGAAACTTTTTGGTGAAAAAGGAGAAGAGGCAGTATCTTATTCTGCCACCGAAAACTTTACCGATGTAAATTTTGACGATATTTAACAGCCGTCACAATTAGCGATCACAAAGTCCGGAATCTGTTTGGTTTTGGGCTTTTTTGTTTTTGAATTAGTGATTATAAAACTTTTTAGGCTAAGTGAAGTATTTGAGTGAAATTGCAAAAGAAAATTATATGAATACAAAATACTTAATACTATTCTTCCTAATCACAGTAAAAGGATTTAGCCAAACCTTAGATAAAAATATTATAAAATCAGATTATTCTATCAATTACTCCTCAAATTGGAAACTTGACGAAACAGGAAGAAATGGATCTGATTTTATTTTAATTTCCTCGACATTTACAGGAAAATTTAGAAACAACATCAATTTATTAATACAAAACCTCAAAGGCACGAATTTAAATCTTGACACCTTTACAGAATTATCTAAAAACCAGATTAATTCCAAAGGGAAATTAATTACAAGTCGTAAGAAATCTGCAAATGGGAAAGAATTTCAGGAACTTACATTTGAAGTATCGATTCCAGATTATAACGTTAAATTTTTACAATACTATTTTTTAAAAAATGAAAAAGCATATATATTGACATTTACAGCCTTGAATAGTGAATTTGACAACCTGTTACCTGAAGTAATTCAAATAATGGACAGTTTTCAAATTTGAGAATGGAAACTACCCAATCCTCAACCCATTCTCAACCTTAAAATCAGGAGAAAGCAATATCACATCGCCCTCCTGCCCTACTGCGCCTAGCACAAGGCATTCGCTCATGAATTTGCCGATCTGCTTTTTAGGGAAATTGACGACAGCTACAATCTGCTTTCCAACTAATTCTTGTTTGGTGTAACGCTTTGTAATCTGCGCCGAGGATTTGCGTATACCGATTTCAGTACCGAAATCTATAGTCAGCTGATAGGCCGGTTTTCGTGCTTCGGGAAAATCATTGGCTTCGAGTATGGTGCCAACACGCATTTCTGTTCTTTCAAATTCTTCCCAGGTTAGCATAGTTAAGCAATTATTTAAATATAGTAATGTACCAATTGAGCTTCACATGACAGAATTGATACATTGAAAAATTGATACATTGGATTATTCCTTTTCCAAAACCACATCAATCGGCTTGTTCATTTTGCGCCCAAACTTCATGGCGGCCTGCTGGCTTTCGTTAGAGCAGAGCATATACATGTTATAGCTGTAAAGAGGCAGTATTACGGTTTTGAATTTACCGCCATTATCTTTACCATCTTTATCTTCTATCTTTATCTGGAATCGGTCGGCCTGGAAAGTATTAGCGACAGAAATAAGGTAATTGTCTTTGGCAAACGGGAAGAACCAGCGCTCTTTTGCAGCGGTAGCACCTTCGGGAAGGCGCTTGTTGTCATCACCTATAAGGTAATTGAAGCTGAATACCATCGGCTCATCGGCATTCTTAAAGCTGTATTTATTAGCGGTGTTGACAAGATCGTTGCCAAGGCTATCCACTATAGTTATCCTGAGATTCTTAATATTCTCTTTCTTCCCGGATTCGTGCACATCCAGCACCACATAGGAGGTAAAGTCATAGCCGCAATGCATCACCTGTGCCTGCGAATTAAAACAAATAATCAGAAAAAAAAATAGAATGTACCTCATAATATGCAAAAGTAAGATTTATAAATCTTACTTTCAAAAACTATTCCATTAAAATGGCTGGCTTATTTCTTTACTAACACGATCATAATAAGCAAACCTGCAATGAATGATGTCGCTGCTGCAAATGGGAAAAAATACATATACTCTGCTATACCAAAGAAAATATAGGCAAAACCTACAGGACATACAACTTTTTTTGCTATTAGGCGATTCTCATTAATAAATCCGGATGTAAGCCACAATATGACTATCGACATACCAAAAAGGCCAAATATCATAATGCTGTATCCAGTGTGGTAGTCGGCCATGCTTTTTGATGCCCCCATAAAGTCAGCCTGATATCCTTTCATTACCCGAACCACTTTTGCCATACCGGGATCTGTCGGATTATCCCAATTAAGATGACCTATTGTATGCCCTAAAAGGTGTATGGTAATTAATACAGCCGCAATTCTCAATAATAATTTTGAACTCATAATGATTATTTTTTTAGCAAAGCTATATTTTAGAGCGCAGAAAAAATTGTAAAAATCGGAAGTTACCGGTAGAATATCTTATCGAAATCGTTTACCTGTTTTTCAAATTTTCCTGGTGGCATGCCTGTAAACCTTTTAAATTCCCTGATAAAGTGAGACTGATCATAATAAAGTCCGTAAACATCAATGGGCTGATTAAAAGAGAACGCCTGATAGGCAGTATGAAAACGCACGACCGAACATAAGTTTTTCGGGCTGATTCCTAATTTTTCATCAAATTTTGCTGTAAGCCAGCGACTGCTGTAGCCTGTTTCACGCTCCAGGTGTTTAATCTGTACCATTCCTTTAGATGAGCGGATCCTGCTAACGCAATATTCAAATATGGGGTCTCGGCCATTGTTAAAAATTTTGAGAAGATAATGCTGTAGAAGTATTGCTTTCTTTTCCGGCGATGGCTCATCAGTAATTTGTTCTTCAATTTCCAATGCTTTTTTTCCCACCACATCTATAAGTGCATAAATTCGATTATGTATGTCCGCCTGTCTGATATTAAAAAATCGGCTTATACCCATTGGGGTGAATTCTACTCCTATTGTACCTGACTCCGCATCATCCTGTACATCAACAATTGAAGGAACATCACAAATACCTATGAGGGTAATACTGTTTTCTTTTGACATGTGTTTCCATCCTGGCATAGTTCCCGACAACCCGTTACAAAAAGGCACTACAAGCTTGGGAAGCCCGTTTGGAACTACCAACTTCATATCTTCATCAGCGATTTTTTCCGATGACCTGAAAATCCATACCTTTTCCACATACCCCTTAAGGGCAGGATGTATCGGAATATGCTGCAGACTCATCATTTCGCTAAAATATAACAAAAAATTACTTTATCAAAAAGAAACCCTAATATCTAACGACATTAGGGTTTTTACAGTTTTATTCACGCACAATGTAAAACTATAGTAATACAAGGTGGTATATTTTTAATGCGCTCAAATGAAGTTCTTTTTGAATACGTTACTTCACCTCCATCAATTCTACATCGAAGATCAGCGTGGCATCCGGAGGGATAACGCCGCCTGCGCCGCGTGAACCATAACCAAGGTGAGAAGGTATAACGAAACGCGCTTTGTCGCCTACCTGAAGCAGTGCAATACCTTCGTCCCATCCTTCGATAACCTGTCCAACGCCAAGCTGGAAATCGATAGGCTGCTTCCTTTTGTAAGAAGAATCAAATACCTGCCCGTTCTCTAATGAGCCTGAATAGTGAACTGATACTTTTTTGCCTTTCTCGGCTTTTTTGCCGTTCCCTTTCTGGATCATTTTGTAACGAAGCCCGCTATCAGTCTTGTCAAATCCTGCAGCCAGTTTTTCCATAGCTTCTTCAGCTTGTTTCTTTGCTTCGGCAACACGTTTTTCACGGGAACCTTCAAAGGTGCGGAACGCCTCTATAGCATTCCACTTTTTAGCCTCTTCGCCTTCGCGGATGATTTCAAGGCTTTCGATAACATCGCCCTGCTGAATGCGGTCAACTACATCCTGGCCTTCTACCACGTTACCGAAAACAGTGTGCTTATTATCCAGCCATGGGGTTTCTACATGCGTTATGAAGAATTGCGACCCATTGGTACCAGGCCCTGCGTTCGCCATAGAAAGTACACCCGGCCCCTTGTGTGTAAGAGTTGGGTGGAACTCATCGTCAAACTGGTAGCCCGGCCCGCCGGTACCTGTTCCCTGCGGGCATCCACCCTGTATCATGAAATCAGGGATAACCCGGTGAAACTTCAGTCCGTCGTAGTATGGTTTGCCCTGCGGCTTTTCGTTATTTTCAAGGTTGCCTTCTGCAAGCCCTACGAAGTTGCCTACAGTTCCCGGAGTCAGGTCGTAAGTCAGCTTTACAAGGATGCTTCCTTTATTGGTATTGAATTTTGCGTAAATTCCGTTTTCCATTATGTGAGTTGTTTTTTCGTTTGTGAAGGGCAAATTTACGAATTATTTTACTACCGCAGCGGCATGGATTTCATAACAAATTGTAAATTTGGTTCAATAAAACAGTATGGAATACACGGCGGAAAAAGTTTGCAAAGAATGTGGCGCTAAAGATATTTTTGAGCTCACCAAAACAGAGGCTGCGTTTTCACTGAAAGATAGTACGCTTCAAAACAGCAAATGCACCAATTGTGGTTCTGAGAGATGGAATTTTTACGCACATAATAGACCTGACCTGGATACTGAATTGCTTGAAATATGGGGTAATGATCCTAATATCTATTTTATGGACCAGGATGAAGATATTGTACTTGCCGAAGAAGAGAATATACCATTGTTTTTAAATGCAATAGATAATAAACTCTATCCTCAAAGAAAGCTAAACATATTACTTGCTGCTTTATGTATCATAGTTTATGACAATGTCGCTGCAAATGAAGAGTACACGGATGAGGAAAACATTAAAAGAAAAAAAATCGCTGACAAAGTTATTCCTGAATTAAGCTATCGAAAGCATCTTATAGATGAAACAAAAAACTGGGAAATAATGGACTATATCAGGAAAGTCGTGTTCCCACTTATCGGATTAAATAAAAGAAAATGAAAAAAGAAGATATTTACCTCGATATAAACAGGAAGGCATGGAACCAGCGTACGGAGGTTCATGTAGATTCCGATTTTTATGATATGCCCGCCTTCGTGAACGGGAAAAGCAGCCTTAATGAAATTGAACTTGCCTTATTGGGCGATATAAGTGGTAAGACAATACTGCACCTGCAATGCCATTTCGGGCAGGATACCATCTCTTTTTCACGCATGGGAGCGGTCGCTACAGGTATGGACCTTTCGGATAAAGCCATTGAAAAAGCCCGCGAGCTATCAGACCGGCTAGGTACACAAACACGATTTATCTGCTGCGATGTATACGACCTTCCTAACCATCTTGACGAGCAGTTTGACATTGTTTTTACAAGCTATGGCACAATAGGGTGGCTGCCCGACCTTGCGAAATGGGCAGGCGTGGTCTCGCATTTCCTGAAGCCGGGAGGCCGGTTTGTTTTTGCAGAATTCCATCCTGTGGTATGGATGTTCGACAATAATTTTGAAAAAGTACAGTACAATTATTTTAAGTCCGATGCCATTATCGAAACGGAATTTGGCACCTATGCCGATGTTACAGCGCCGCTCGAGCACGAAATGGTTAGTTGGAACCACGCACTATCAGAAGTAGTTACAGCGCTTATCGCCAGGGGATTGGAAATACATTCATTCAATGAATACGACTACTCGCCTTACAACTGCTTTAGTGGCACCGAGGAGTTTGAGCCGGGAAAATTCAGGATAATCCGTTTTGGGAATAAAGTACCAATGGTATATTCGCTGATGGCGGTGAAAAAATAAAGGTTATGAGCTTTTACCATGTACTGTAACCGTATCGGGATCATCGCTAAGATAAACAGGATTATTTTCTGATGTGGTTATCGATAGTACCACTCCGTACTCGCGGGGCAACCCCAGTGATTCAGCATCGCGCCACTCTCCTTTGCCAAGCACAGCGACCGCTTCTCCTTTTTCCAGCACGCCTTCACTGTAATGTAAAGACTTGTTCAGGCCAAGGAAACCCTGGCTTTTCTTATCGTGCTTTTTCAGGTAAGCTTCAAGCCTTGGGCCTGCATCTTCAAAAGTACCCGAGTGGTATCGCTTATCCATCTCAATATACTTTTTGATAGTGTTGTCATTAATATAGGCAACCTTATCGCCATCACGCAGTACAAAGCGGCATTTATCCTCCGCCTCTATAAGCGTTGACGAACTTTTTCCGTGACTCTGCATTATACGGACGCAGTACCATGCACATTCCCTTCCGGAAAGCGGCGCTTCAAGAGGCTCATCAACAAATTCTACCCGGCCGACGATCTTTGCGGTTTCGCCATGCTTAAAGTCTGCAAGGCTGCGCAATGGTGCCTTTTTGAGCTTTCGGCGTACAATTGCCTTGCGGGTAAAAAAAGAAATAATTATTGCAATGATAACTACTACGGCAAGAATAATCAGGTCGGCAGTACCAAAACTTCTATGGCTGTGATATCGTAATGGGTAAAGCATAAATTACAAATTTTGGCGCAATATAGCAATATAACTTTGTTCAAAACACCAATTTCTAACTGTAATATTTTTACATATAATTACTACATTTGTTTCGCTAAAAATCGCCACTATGGAAAGCTTATTCGACCCACACGGGAACCAAAAAATAGTAGAACGCATACACCAACTCACACCTATAAAGCTCTCAGAATGGGGCGTAATGACCGTTGCCCAAATGATGGAGCACTGCCAGATGCCGCTTAAGGTAGTTTATGGCACTAAAGAGATCAAGGTAAACTGGCTCATGAAGCTGTGCTTTGGCCGTAGCGCCAAGAAGATGTTCACAGGAGAGAAAAAATTCGGGAAAGGCCTGCCGACAGCTAAAGAATTCAAGGTCACTTACCACCCTGACTTTGAGGAAGCAAAAAAAGGCCTGCTGGAGCTTGTTACAAAATTTACCCGCGACGGGCATGCAGGTATCAAGGTTACAAGTCACCCGCTGTTCGGTAAAATGACCTATGAGGAAATAGACCACGCGCAGTGGAAGCACCTGGATCACCATTTAAGGCAGTTTGGGGTTTAAATGTAACAATAAGGCAATTAATTAATGTAACAATTGGCATGCGGTGTGGCAATTGCTACATTTGCAAATTATAAAAATTGATACATTACCAATGCGCATCGACATCATTACCGTACTTCCCGAATTATTACGAAGCCCCTTTGAGGCCTCGATCCTAAAACGCGCCATCGACAAAGGTATCGTGGAAGTGCACCTCCATAACCTTCGCGACTACAGCACCAATAAGCATAAGAATGTCGACGACTACCAGTTTGGCGGGGGTGCCGGAATGGTGATGTCCATTGAGCCGATCGATGCATGCATATCCAGGCTGAAAAGTGAGCGCGACTACGATGAAGTGATTTATATGACCCCTGATGGCGAAACGCTGAACCAGGGAATGGCGAACCGCATGTCGCTTTTAAAGAACATCATTATCCTTTGCGGGCATTATAAAGGGGTTGACCAGCGTGTGCGCGACCATTTTATTACCAAAGAGATATCTATCGGGGATTTTGTGCTTTCGGGTGGCGAACTGGCCGCGGCGGTGGTTTCGGATGCTATCATACGCCTGATACCGGGGGTACTAAGCAATGAGACCTCTGCACTTACCGACAGTTTCCAGGACAATCTGCTCTCCCCCCCTATCTACACCCGCCCCGCCGAATATAAAGGCTGGAAAGTACCGGATGTGCTCCTCAGCGGCAACTTTGCCAACATAGACAAATGGCGTGAAGACCAGGCGTTGGAACATACGAAGAACAGGAGGCCGGATCTTTTGGAATAGTTTTTTTGTTTCAGGTTTAAGGTTTCAGGTTGCTGCTCTGTCCATAATAGTTAAGCATGGATTTATCAGACCCAAAACTTTCAAAAAAACTTTAAACTTTAAACCTTAAACTTTTTGCTGCTTCAAAATAATTTTTACCTTTGCACCCTCATTCGGACCAACCTCTGACGAAAATCGTGAATGTTGCTTTGGATCAATCATTTAAAATTAACAATTATGTCTGATCTATTAAAATTTGTTCAGGACGAATTCGTAGCAAAAAAAGACTTCCCTGATTTCAATGCAGGTGACACTATCACTGTGTATTATGAAATTAAAGAGGGTGAAAAAACAAGGACACAGTTCTTTAAAGGAGTAGTTATCCAAAAAAGAGGCGCTGGTATCACCCAGACTTTTACAATCCGTAAAATGTCAGGTGCCGTAGGTGTAGAGCGTATCTTCCCGGTAAACATGCCTGCTCTTCAGAAAGTTGAAGTTAACCAAAGAGGTAAAGTTCGCAGGGCACGTATATTCTACTTCCGCGACCTTACGGGTAAAAAAGCAAAAATCAAAGAAAGAAGGAGATAATCCAAACTTTCGGAATTATACAAGGATCCCATCGCATTGCGGTGGGATTTTTTTTATGTAAGACCCCAAAGGTTTTAAAAACATAGGTGTTCGGAAGACTATAGGGTTCTTTATGCATAAATTAAGTTTTTAAATTACTTGATTTTGCAAGGATTAGAAATTTAATCGATATCCTTATATGCCGCTCCTCCGGAGCTCAAGTAGGTTTCGCTTACATTTTGCTATAAATATTCCGTCCCTCCGGGACTCATCAGTGGCAGCCCCGGCGGGGCGATATGTTTATAGAAATGTTGAACATGAATGCCTTAGAACTCCGAAGGAGTGACATGTGGATTATTTGTCACTCTTCCGAACTCTTGTATTTTAAAAACCTTTGGGGTCTTTAGCAACTAAAAATATGATTGTAACGTCCGCGTGAGGATCCCGAAAGCTTTCGGGACGGCATCCCGTAGCCTGCCTGCCGGCAAAGGCAGGCTTGCGAAGGGATACAGCGACTTGACGCTGAAAGCCGAACTAGCGCGCCCAAAAAAATTAATTGAAAACATTATGTTCTTACACCGTTAAAAACTACATTTGGATATGGATCCTATCTTTATAAAAATAGCCGACGTACGCGGCGGTGTACACTTCATAAATATCTCGCATATTTATGAGGTTGAGGAAATTGTAACCGCCAAAGGTAAAGAACGGCACACGCACATCAGATATTATTCCATACCGGATTGCGCAAAATGCCAGGTGAATAAAGTAATTACAAAAGAATTCCCGACTTCCGTGCTGGAGCGCATCAATCAATTAAAGCAAAATTCGTAAAATTTCAATCGTTTTTTTGCCGGTTTTGCCGTATCCGTTTCCGGTAGATTTTGCTATATTTGCGAGCCTTGCTTTCATTATAGCGAAGCACAGTAACAAACACAATATAACTTATTAATAATCCCTTTCCAACTTCGGAAAGGGGCCATTTAAAATTAATCTAATGTCCAAAACATCAAAGATTTTTTACACGATAACTGATGAGGCCCCTATGCTGGCCACGCATTCTTTCCTTCCTATTGTACAGGCCTTTACCGCCCCTGCCGGAATTGAGGTTGAAACCCGCGACATTTCCCTTGCCGGAAGGATACTGTCTAACTTCCCGGAACGCCTGACCGACGCCCAAAAGACGGGCGATTCGCTTACCGAGCTCGGCCAGTTGGCGACCACCCCGGAAGCCAACATAATAAAGCTGCCAAATATATCGGCTTCGGTACCGCAGCTGAAAGAAGCCATTAAAGAACTACAGGGACAGGGCTACAAAGTGCCAGATTATCCTGAAGATGCAAAGACTGATGAAGAAAAAGAAATAAAAGTCAGATATGCCAAAGTATTGGGATCTGCTGTAAACCCGGTTTTACGCGAAGGCAACTCCGACCGCAGGGCACCAAGGGCCGTTAAGAATTATGCCAAAGCACACCCGCACTCGATGGGGCCATGGTCGGCAGATTCTAAAACCCATGTTGCCAGCATGAGCGAAGGCGATTTTTACGGAAGCGAGAAATCGGTTACCGTAAAAGAAGCCACTGATGTAAGGATAGAATTTACAGGCAATGACGGTGCTGTTACCGTACTAAAACCAAGCACGCCGCTAAAAGCAGGCGAGATAATCGACTCGTCGGCGTTGAGCCTCAGCAAACTGAAAGCCTTTGTTGCCAAAGAAGTAGCTGACGCTAAAGCACAGGGTGTATTGTTCTCCCTGCATATGAAAGCGACAATGATGAAGGTGTCTGACCCTATCATCTTCGGCGCAGTGGTAGAAGTTTACTTTAAGGATGTTTTTGAGAAATACGCAGCATTGTTCAAAGAGTTGGGTGTAGATACGCGCAACGGCCTTGGCGATGTGTATGCCAAGATAGCAGGCAATGCTCAGGAAGCTGAAGTGAAAGCTGCCCTTGATGAGGCGATGAAAAACGGCCCTGCAATCGCGATGGTAAATTCAGATGCAGGAATAACCAACCTGCACGTACCAAGCGATGTGATTGTGGATGCTTCTATGCCGGCCATGATACGCACTTCAGGACAGATGTGGAACGCTGAGGGTAAAGGACAGGATACCAAAGCGGTTATCCCTGACAGGTGCTACTCAGGGCTTTATACAGCTACGATAGACTTTTGCAAAAAACACGGCGCTTTTGACCCTGCAAATATGGGCAGCGTACCAAATGTAGGCCTTATGGCGCAAAAAGCCGAGGAGTACGGTTCGCATGACAAAACCTTTCAGGTTGCTGCTGATGGCGTTGTAAAGGTGATCGACAATAATAACGGTACCATATATATGGAGCAGGCAGTTGAAGCAGGCGATATCTTCAGGATGTGCCAAACCAAGGATGCTCCGATACAAGACTGGGTAAAGCTTGCCGTAAACAGGGCGAGGCTTTCGGCTACCCCTGCGGTATTCTGGCTGGATGACAAGCGTGCGCACGACAGGCAGCTTATCGAAAAAGTAAATACTTACCTGAAAGACCACGATACGAATGGCCTTGACATCAGGATCATGGATCCTATCGCAGCAACGAACTTTACACTGGAAAGGATTATAAAAGGTGAAGATACGATCTCTGTAACCGGGAACGTACTTCGCGATTACCTCACCGACCTCTTCCCTATCCTGGAGCTTGGTACATCGGCAAAAATGCTTTCTATCGTTCCGCTGATGAATGGCGGCGGGTTGTTCGAGACAGGCGCGGGAGGTTCTGCTCCTAAGCACGTGCAGCAATTCGTTGAAGAAGGCTACCTGCGTTGGGATTCGCTTGGCGAGTTCCTTGCATTAGGTGTTTCTCTGGAGCACCTCGGCCAGACACAGGACAATGCGAAAGCACTGGTTCTCTCTGAAACGCTGGATGCAGCCAACGAGAAATTCCTCGAAAACGACAAATCACCTGCACGTAAAGTAGGCGGTATCGACAACCGTGGTTCGCATTTTTACCTTGCCTTATACTGGGCACAGGCGCTTGCCGCACAGGATAAAGACGCTGAACTGAAAGCTAAATTTGAGCCGATAGCTAAGGAACTTACTGAAAACGAAGCTAAAATTGATGCCGAGCTTATCGGGGCGCAGGGCAAGCACCAGGAAATTGGCGGCTACTATCACCCTGACTTTAACCTGACTGATATAGCCATGAGGCCAAGCGGGACGTTCAACAGCATCCTGGCTAAATTGAATTAAGCGATTAATGCTATATTATATTGAAGCCATCCGTGAGGGTGGCTTTTATTTTAAGTTGGTAATTAAAATATAAATCTTTTAATTTGATAAATTAAAGAACTTATGGAGCTGGGAATACTTAGAACTGTTACAGCAAGACAGAAATGGATTAGTGAAGCCAAGGACTTTACTCCATGGCTTGCACAAAATATTTTATCATTGAGTAATGCCGTGGGTATTGAACTCGAAGTAGAAAATATTGAAGTAAAGTGCGGGCCATACTCAGCGGATATTTTA
This sequence comes from Flavobacterium album, assembly GCF_003096035.1. Lineage (NCBI taxonomy): Bacteria > Pseudomonadati > Bacteroidota > Flavobacteriia > Flavobacteriales > Flavobacteriaceae > Flavobacterium > Flavobacterium album. The sequence continues at coordinate 3,065,419 of NZ_CP029186.1, forward strand.
GCCAAAGATACAGCAACAAGTAAATTTGTAGTGATTGAAAATCAGTTAGAAAAAACTGATCACGACCATTTGGGAAAGGCTATTACTTATGCTTCGGTTTTAGATGCCTCGACAATAATTTGGATTGCAACAAATTTTACAGAAGAACATAAAAAAGCATTAGATTGGTTAAATGATCATACATCTGATGAAATTCATTTTATGGGGTACAAATTGAATTATGGCAAATTGACAATAGTAATCCTGCACTAAAATTTAATATTATAAGCCAGCCCAATCAAGCTGTTAGGCAAATCGCCAGGACTATAGCAGCAGAAGATCTTTCTGATAAGAAAAAATTTCAGTTGGAATTTTGGACAAGATTTAAAGATAAACTTGCGCTAACAAGAAAAATAAATTCTCTCCAAACACCACGTCCACAATATTGGTATGATATAAGTTTAGGAAAAAGCTATTTTACTCTCTCAAATATTTGCAATACAGAACAGAATACAGTTGGCATTAGAGTTTATGTAGGAAATAAAATCGCTCCTGTAGTATTTCCCTATCTGGAAAATAGAAAAGAAGAAATTGAAGATCTAATTGGTTTACCGCTGCAATGGGATCCAAATCCTGACAATAGAGATAAGATCATTTTGCTAGCTCATTCTACGGATTTTGATGACAAAATATTAGTAGATGAAGCTCTAAATTGGCTAGTTGATTATACAATTAAATTCAGAGAAGTATTTAGCAGGATTATTAGGGAGATGAGAATTACAAATATTGAATAGCCATGAAAATAGAAGACCTAAATAAATCCAAATTTCCAATTTATAGTTTTTGATAAAAATTGGAAGAATAAAAGGAACGATATTATTTCCGGGGAAACTGGAAAAGCAAATGGAATTTATCCAAAGGGGGGTGCCTAAAGCCACATATGAAATAAATTTGATCATCAAGCCATCCGTGAGGGTGGCATTTTTATTTCCGATAACTTGTACCTAAAAATAACTCTTATCCCGGTTTTGATATTACTTTTAAAACTGTAGCTATGAAACAAATACTACTTCCCTGTTGCTGGCCTCATATCCGGTTAAAAGAAATGCACCTATTTACTATTAGACAGGATGGGAAAAGTAGATTAAGTTTTGGAGAATAACTTTATTAAAACAAGTCTTACATTTGTAAAAATAATTTCTGCGAAATGTATATCAATCCTAAAAACCAGTTTGATAAAGCTGCTGATGGCGCTACAGAAAAGCTTATACGCCTGCTCGCTGAGAACGGTACCGAAACCAAGGTTAAAACAGGGCAGCCGGCAATAAAGGAAGGCCAGCGCTGCGACTTTTTTTTCATTGTCATTTCAGGGAGCTTCCGGGCATACCGGCTGCTAAATGACAAGGAAATGATTATCGGATTTAGTTTTGCCGGCGATATTGATACAGCGCCCTATGCTTTTATTACCAACTCCTATAGTACCGAAACCATCGAAGCTATAGTTGACAGTACAATCATCAAAGTGCACCGCAACACCCTGGAATCATTGAAAGAGCTTTATCCCGAAATGAAAAACTTTACCGAAAACCTTTTGGCCCATTATATTGAAGTGTTGGTAAAGCGGCATATTGAATTCAAGACCTATACTGCCGAACAGCTCTACCACTCATTATACCAAAGGCAGCCGGACGAGGTAAAGCTTATACCGCTAAAATATATAGCTTCCTACCTTGGCATTTCGCAGGAACGTCTGAGCAGGATAAGGGCAAAATCACCGAATTGACTTAGGTCAATTTATATTTATCGCCATTAAAATAAATTTGCGGCATCAATCAAAAAAATCGAAATCATGAAAATTTTAAAATTATTGCCCCTATTGTATCTGTTTGTTTTTGTAGCATGTAACAACGATGACGATGTAAAGCCGTCTGTCGACAAAAAGCCGTTGTTGCAGGAAAAGCTTAACGCCGCACTGGCAGACTTTCCCGGCCTCAGCCTCAGCGTAAAAACACCGACTGAAAGTTATACTCTTGTAGCAGGCGATGCTGCCGTAGGCCAAACACCAATGCAAACGGGCAGCCTGCAATATATGCAGAGTATATCTAAGACGTTTACAGCGGTGGCCGTGCTGAAACTTAAAGAAGAAGGCAAAATAGACCTTGATGCCAGGATTAACACCTATCTTCCTGCGGATATCTGTAATAATTTAGCCAACGGGAATAGCATTACCGTTCGGCAGCTGATGAACATGACTTCGGGGCTGCCCGATTATCTTGACAATGATTTATTTTTCGAGGATGTGCTCTCGGGTCCGCTGCCTATGCCCAGTGAGCAAATACTTGGCTACATATATGGTAAACCTGCCAACTTTACTCCCGGTACATCTTTTAGCTACAGCAACATCAATTATCACCTGCTCGCCCTGATTATCGACAGTGTTACCGAAAACGGCCACCGCCAGTACATCACCCAGAATGTTATCGGGTCAGCCGGGCTTACCAACACGTACTATATAGCAGGCTCTGATATTACAGCCGCGCCTGCGGGTACTGTGGCCAGCTATCTCGCAGATGGCAATACATTTACAGATATAAGCGCGCTGCAGCTGGGCACGGTACTGTCGTTCATTGGCGATGACGGTATTGTTGCTGCACCAGCAGATATCGCATCATTTTACTATAAGCTGTTACACGACGGTTCTTTAGTATCGGCAGCTTCATTGGCAGAAATGAAAACAACTGTAAGCCTGCAGGGCGAGCCAATATATGGCCTTGGCCTGCATTTTTATAAAACTGACAGCAGCGTGCATGCCATAGGGCATGACGGAAGCGGTGCAGGTGCCGGCGCCTATGCATTTTATTTCCCATCAAAAAATACGAGCATCGTATTATGCACAAATACGGGTACACTTACCGATGCCGCTAAGGAAACGCAGCTAATGAATTTGTGGCAGGAAGTAAGCGGTATTTTGCTGGAATAAGATTTAGTTGTATTATTTTTCTGTAATTTATTGTAACAGACTGCAATTTAATTCGTCATACTGCGTTATGAAACCGAAAAAGAAAAATAAGCAGCTGTAAAAATTGCAGGTATTTGCCGGAAATACATAAATGTATCCGGGAAAATTGCTGCAACTTTGCATACAGTTCATCAATCAATCAATAAAACAAACCACATCATGATTTTACGAACGAAAGGGTATCTTACGGTATTCCTCATCATGTTCCTGGGGAGCGTATTGGCCCAGGAAAAATTTACCCTTAGCGGTACCATTGCTGATGGCAGCAGCAACGAAACGCTTATCGGAGCCAGCGTTTACATTAAAGAAGTACAAAAAACCGCCACTACCAATGAGTACGGTTTTTTTTCAATTTCGCTTCCCGCAGGCACGTACACAGTGCAGGTTAGTTATGTGAGCTTTGGCACACAGGAAGAAACTATTGTCCTGAACGGCAATGTGCGGAAGAATTTCAGCTTGGTCTCGAGCAGTGAGGAGCTGCAGGAAGTCGTTATATCTGACGACCGCCGCAGGGCCGAGATCAAAAGGCCGGAGATGAGCGTAAACAAGCTCTCGGTACAGGAAATAAAGAAAATGCCTGTTGTGTTGGGCGAAGTGGATGTATTAAAATCCATACTCACGCTTCCCGGCGTAACCAATGCGGGCGAAGGCTCGTCGGGCTTTAACGTACGCGGTGGGGCTGCCGACCAGAACCTTATCCTGCTGGATGAAGCGACCATCTTCAACTCTTCCCACCTATTTGGTTTCTTCTCGGTATTCAACTCGGACGCGATTAAAGACCTTAAGCTTTACAAAGGCGGTATACCGGCACGCTACGGCGGAAGGGTATCATCGGTCCTGGATATTTACCAGAAAGAAGGAAACAATAAGGAATTCCACATGAATGGCGGCATAGGCCTCATATCGAGCCGCCTTTTGGCCGAAGGGCCGATAGTAAAGGAAAGGGGCTCCTTCCTTATAGGCGGAAGGGCTTCGTATGCCCACCTGTTCCTGAAGCTGACCGATAATGATAACTCGGCATATTTTTATGACCTGAATACAAAACTAAGCTATAAGCTTAATGATAATAACAACCTGTATTTATCTGGTTATTTTGGCCGTGACCTTTTTAACATCAACCAAAGCTTTAATAATATTTACGGGAATTCGGTAGTGAATTTGCGCTGGAACCACCTGTTCAGCGAGAAGCTTTTCTCGAACATGAGCATGATATACAGCGATTATTATTATGGGCTCCAGCTCGATTTTATCGGGTTTAACTGGGATTCCGGCATTAAGAACTTCAATTTCAAGTACGACCTAAAGCATTATCTTTCGGATAAGCTCAAGCTGAATTATGGATTGAACACTATTTACTATGACTTCAATCCCGGGGAAATAACCCCTAATGGCCCGAATTCTGCCGTGAATGCCGAAACGCTGGAAAAGAAGCACGCCTTTGAACCGGCTATTTACCTTGATGCCGAACAGGAGCTTACCGACAATATCACCGTAAGCTATGGTATGCGCTACAGTATGTTTTACCGCCTTGGCAGCCAGACGTTCAATACCTATGCCAATAACCAGGCGGTTACTTTTGACGAAGAACTGAAAATATATGAGAAAGCCATGCCTACCGGCACAAGGACCTATGGCAGTGGTGATGTTATAGCCAATTTTGGCAACCTGGAACCCCGCGCTGCCATATCTTACCAGTTGGATGACAACCAATCGGTAAAAGCGAGCTACAACCGTATGGCACAATACCTGCACCTGATATCGAACACCTCTTCCCCTACTCCGCTCGACGTATGGGCGCCGAGTGACAACTATCTTAAGCCGCAATTGCTGGACCAGGTGGCTGTAGGGTATTTCAGGAATTTTAAGAATGATGCCTATACGCTGGAAGTGGAAACGTTCTTCAAAAAAATAAAGAACAGGCTGGACTATATAGACGGCGCCGACCTGATCGCTAACAAAGCCATAGAGCAGGTGGTGCTTCCAGGTCGGTCAAGGGCCTACGGACTCGAAGTGCTGCTAAGGAAAAACACCGGCAAGCTGGGCGGCTGGATATCCTATACACTATCGCATGCCGAGCAGCAGACCCCGGGAAGGGCTCCGGGTGAAACCGGAATAAATAATGGCAGGTGGTACCAGACAGGCTATAACAAAACTCACAACCTTTCTATTACCAGCACTTACGAACTTACGGACAAGTGGTCGTTCGGCGCGATATTCGTATTGCAGTCGGGGCTGCCTTCTACCTTCCCGAACGGGCAATACCAATATGGGGGCATCACGATACCAACCTTTGAAGGCCGCAATAACAGCCGCCTTCCGGCCTACCACCACCTTGATGTTTCGGCAACCTATACGCCAAAACCCGAAAAGAAAAAAGGATGGCAGGGCGAATGGGTTTTCAGCATTTACAACCTGTACAACAGGATGAACGCCGCCTCTATCACTTTCAGGCAAAATGAGGACAGCGGGCATAATGAGGCCGTGAAATTATCCATTTTCGGAATCATACCGAGTGTAACGTACAACTTTAAATTCTAAAACACTGTCACCCTGAGCGCAGTCGAAGGGCCTAAACAATATATCATGAAAAATATCAAATATATACTGCTTCTTATAACTATCACATTGCTTGCCTCCTGCGAGCATGTGGTGGATGTTGATCTTGATACGGCTCCGCCACGGCTTGTGGTAGATGCCTCTATCAACTGGGAAAAAGATACTGATGGAAGCCAGCAGACCATAAGGCTTACCACAACTGCGCCTTATTACCAGAATGAAGTGCCCCCGGCATCGGGCGCTACGGTTTTTATTACCAACACCTCCGGTAATGTATTCAATTTCATAGAAGATCCGGGCACAGGCAACTATAACTGCATCGACTTTGTCCCGCAAATTGGCGAGACCTATGTACTGACCATAAATTACCAGGGACAAACCTATACTGCAACAGACAAGCTGTACGCCACCCCTGATATAGCTTATACGACCCAAGATAATGAAGGTGGTTTCTTCAACGATTCTGTCGAGGTACGCTTCTTTTTTATGGACAATGGTTCGGAGGACAACTTTTACATATACCGCTTTGATACCGACCTGATGCCATACCCTGATTATGATGCTATAGACGATGAGTTTTTCCAGGGGAATGAGATGTTTGGTATTTATGACCATGAGGATTTTGAGCCGGGCGACGTACTGAAAATAAGGCTATATGGTGTTTCGCAGCGTTACTATAATTATATGGACCAGCTGATTGACATTGCCGAAGGAGGTGCAGGCAGCGGCCCGTTCCAGACGGTTCCGGCTAATGTGCGCGGCAACATCGTGAACCAGGCCAGTCCCGATAACTATGCCCTTGGCTATTTCAGGCTGGGCCAGGTCGACACATTGGATTATGTAATACAATAGTTGGCATTCTTTTTGTAAGAATAAACCAAAACCCAAAATATGACCCGAAAGCCTGCCATAACATTACTATTCCTTATGGCAGGCTTTCATGCGTTCGCGCAGATCCCATTCGATACCATCTACAAAAATGATGATAGTTATGAAGTGTCGGAACTCATTAATTATAAAGCCAACTTCATCCTGAATAAACAATTTGAGGATGCAACGGAAATAGACAATGACTACTTTATCGTAAAGAAAAACGGGAAGTATGGCGTGTATAACGAGACCGCTAAAAGTATTTACGCCGAAGTAAAGTATGACACCATTACCCCTATCGGTAATTTCCTTCTTAATGGCAAATGGGGCAACCTGCTGTATGGGGAAGAACTATCGAAACTGATATTGGAGCACCCGCGGGGCGTTGTTTTCATTAAAGACAAGAAATATGGCGTAAAGAAAATATCAGGTGAAACTATCCTGAAAGCAGAATATGATGAGATCATACCGCAATCGTACGGGCTTTTCTTTTTCAGGAAGAAAGATAAGTGGGGTTTTATAAATGCGGATAAGGACAAAAGCCTGGTAAAGCCCAAATTTGATCATATGGTAGCCTATACTGACTTCGATACGCAATATCCAACCGTTATAGCCTACAGCAATAAAGTCCAAACGAAGTACACTATTTATGGGCAGCCTGCCGGAAAAAAACAAAAGAGAGCAAAGCAGCAACGAATCATTAAAAGGTACTACGGGTTTGTACAGGGATATTGGTTCAGCGGATGGAAACCTGCTACGTTCTTTTTTACCGATGGCAAAAAGAACGGCGTGAAAGATCCCGCAGGAAACGTAATAATCCCTGCAAAATATGATATGATCAACCCGCTGATGGATGGCAATTATATCGTCTCGCAAGATACACTGCACGGGATGCTGGACAGCAAGGGGCAGATTATAATACCTCTAATATATAGTGGCATTGGCCCTGTTAAAGGTGATGCGCTGAAGGACAACCTGTTCTATGTTTACAAACAGAATGTGTCGTCGGTTTTTGATGCGAGAGGCAACCAGCTTTATCCTTTTGAGATATTGTCTTCAGAAGGTTCGATGCCGTTAAATGAAGATTACAGTAAAGTGTGTTTTCAGATCGTGGAAAATAAGGTCCTCGAAAAGAAGAAAGAGCTGGATGAATATGGCGAGCCCGTATTTGACAGTGATATATACAGCAAGGCACTCCTGCTTTATGAAAATGGAAAAATAACGAAGGTGCTTGGCGGCTGCACCGACATAAAATATATTGACCATCCGGATTCTTACACTGTTGTGTATACCGTTTACGGAAGTCCGCTTTTTGGCTTTTACAGCGAGGAAACAGGCAAAAAGACAGATGCTGTTTATAAAAAGTATTTACCGGTAGGTAATGGCCGCATTGTTGCTATGAAAGGCGAAAAATATGATACCCTGCTGGACGAGAATTTAACTGCAACCCCGCTGGATATAGAAGTGACAGGCTATAAAGATGGGTATTACCTTGTAAAAGACAGCAGCGGCATGAAGGTAATGGATGAGAATCATACTGTTTCGAAATTTGCCTATCCGAAGCTGGAGTTTTTAAGCAATACTGACCGCGGAAGCTATATAGCTCCCGAACTGAAGGCTGCATACTCCCGTGTATTTAAATTTTATGATTGGTCTGGGAAATGCGGTCTTATCGATGCAGATGGAAAGATACTTTTCCCTGCCGATACCTATGATGATATAAGCATAGCATTACGTACTGCCGATGACCCCTACCCTACAGCCGACAGGATGAAGGCCATCGGGAAATATTTAGACCGGATAATGGTTGCTAAAACATATAAAGGCGATACTGCGGAAACCGACCTGTATTTCGAAGGTGAAAAGATCGCGTCTTTCAATGTTTACAAAAATTGGCAGCTAAAATACAGCGACATTACACAGAATAACCAATTGATCATCAGGTACCCCAATATCAGGGTGTATAACCTTTTGACGCAAAAAACCGACCTTGAGGTAAAAGCCAATAATTTTAGCGAAGATACGGATGGCGGCTTTACAGTTATTGAAGAATATGGCAAGCGAAGAGGTATAGAGAAATACAGCACTTCCGGAAAATTGCTGTCTATCATTGCAATCCCTAAAGAGGGATTGTACAGCTACGAAAAAAGCAAACTGGAATACATTCATAAACAAAATGGGAAATATGGCCTTGTAAATGTAAAGGGCGAAATGGTGTCACCGTTTTTGAATGATACACTTTCAACGTACGATTACCTGTATTATATTGCAACTCGCGGCACCAAAATGGGAATCATTACAAAGGAAAGCGTCGCAATCCCTTTTGAATATGACGCGATTACCTATTATCCTTATAATTGGATGAATACAGAAAAGGGTGTTTATATCCTGAAAAAAAATGGAAAATTTGGCGTAGCCGATAAGGATGCTAAAATACTTCTGCCCGCAGAATATGATACTGCATTCGCTAAAGGGGAATTTATCATTGCTAACAAAGGAAATGTCTTTTCTGTTATGGACCGAAGCGGTAAACTGTTGTTCAATCTGGATTGCGACACATTAGAGGCCTATACGATGGAGCTGCTATATTTTACCAAAAACGGGAAGCAGGGTATAGTACGAAATGATGGAAAAACATTAATGGCAGCTTTATATAATCAATTCGAACAGTTGGGTAAAGACATTTATATTGTTACCGACGGAGATGCTAAATATCTAACTAATGATAAAGGTGAAAAGGTTCTAAATTTGCCCTTACAGTCGGCAAACACTATTACTTCGGATTACAAGCCTTTTGATATTACAGAAGACTATCTTGTTTTGCAAAACACAGGAGGCAAATACGGCTTATATTCTTTGGACATGAAAGAACTGCTCCCTTTTGAATATGACGATATCAGTGAAGTGGTGAACTTCAAATATGTTATTTTGAAAAAGAACGGGCATGTTGGTGTCGTGACTACTGAAAATAAAACAGTTATCCCTTTTAAATACGACTATATTAATTTCCGGGAATATGAGGACTACTTTGAAGCAGATGCCGGTAAAGCAAATTACCTTATTGCGCCCAATGGCATTATCCTGCAGGAAGAACTGGATGATTAAATAATCTTTTGGAAAGCGTCCCTTGGTGTGCCATCGCTTACATAGATCATCCCGCAATAAGTAAAGCCATTCTTCTTTAAGAAATTCTGCATGGGCAGGTTGTCATGGTGCGTATCCACCCGAATATTACCGATCTTTGAAAAAGCAAAATCGAATGCTTTTTGGGCGATACCTTTGGCTTTGCGCCCCGATGCCAGGCGGTGTATTACTCCATACGGCTTGTCATTTAGCCAGGAACCATCTTCGATCACTTTATAATTCGGGTCCGGGTCTTCTCCTTCCATAAAGCAGAAATAGCCGACGATTTCATTATCTAAAACACAAACAAATCCGTGGCCGTTATTGATATCTTCTAAAATAATATCCTGCGAAGGATAGCCCACCCACTGCGTCATGTTCCCGCTTTCGCGCATGATTTGGCGGGCTTCATCAATAATGGGCATTATAGTATTTAGGTCATTGGGTGTGGCTTGTTTTACCTGCATTTTTTATTTTTAAGTTGTACCGCAAAGTTGCACAAAGAAGACACAAAGATGCGCAAAGTTTTTTAGTATAGTCAAATCTATATAAATGTCATTCTATAATTTGCAGGTTTTATTTTCACGCAAAGGCGCAAAGCCGCTAAGACTCATGCCGGATTTAAGTCGTAAAAGCCGCAAAGCATTGCGTAGCAATGTTTGGATCACTCAGCTTTGCGTCTTGGCGTCTTTGCGTGAAATTCATTTATTTGTATAAAATAAAATTGATTCAAGTATAACTAAGGACTCAAAGTAATTTCTGCTAAAGCAGAAATTGAGATCCGTGGAAATCCGCCTGATACGTAGCCTGTCCAGCTTTAGCAGGGTTCCTTAAAATATCTTATTTTTACGTCAAATTAAAAAGCATGTCATCACACCACATTGTACGCGACGACCAGGAACCCGCACTTATCATTGCCAATGGGGCTGAATGCAGCAAAGAGCTTATGGGCCAGCTGCTGGAATGGTCGCCACTGGTTATCGTGCTCGACAGCGCTATTGAACGCGTCATCAACCTTGGTGTGAAAGTAGATGTGCTGCTGGGTGATTTCGACCGTGGGCTTGATCCGGAGCAATACCGCGATATGCAGTACCCGCTGGAAATTGTATATACTCCCGACCAGGACAAGACCGACCTTGAGAAGGCTTTCGATTTCCTTATCGACCGGAAGTTTCCCGCTGCCAATGTAATCTGGGCCACCGGAAAGCGCGCCGACCATACCATTACCAATATCACCAATATTGTGCGTTATCGTGATAAGCTGAAGGTCGTGGTACTTGATGATCATTCGAAGATATTCCTGTTACCTAAAAAGTTTGAAAAATGGTACCCCGCAGGTACTCCCCTTTCATTGATCCCAATTGGAAAAGTATCGGGCATCCACTCCAAAAACCTGAAATACGAGCTTAACAATGACGAGCTGACCATTGGCTACCGCACCGGAAGCAGCAATGAAGCGCTGGCTGACGGCATGGTGGTGATAGAACATAGGGAGGGTGACCTGCTGATGATGGAGTGTTTTGATTAGTTTTCAGTCGCAGTCGCAGTTCTCAGCCCGAATAACCGATACAATTCCCTATAGCCCTGATTGAAGTGGAAATCCTTTTTGCAAAAAAGATTGAAACGGAAAGCAGGAAAATGGATGGCAAAAAAAGCCCAAGCCATTCGCTCCTAAAAAAATCTATAATCAAATCCATACAAAATGCAATTCTGCAATATGTCGATTTTATTTTCACGCAAAGTCGCAAAGCCGCAAAGACTCATGCCGAATTTAGGCCGTAAAAAGCCGCAAAGCATTGCGCAGCAATGTTTAGAGCGCTCAGCTTTGCGTCTTTGCGACTTTGCGTGAAATACAATTTTATCTGCGTGCAAATAAAATTTGTGTCAAATAAAATTGATTCAACTATATAATAAATTGTAATCACCCGGCTACTTCCCTTTACTTCATGTTCCTAACAAAAAAGGACGCTTTGAAAACTCAAAACGTCCCTTAAGAAAAATGTTTCAGTAAGTATTTAATTAATGTCCTGAGAGCAGGTATTCTTTAAAAGTGTCTGTTTTAGGGTCTTCGAATATTACTTCGGGGCGGCCTTTTTCCACGATCTCGCCAAGGTACATGAAGGCTACGTAGTCGGCCAGCCTTTTCGCCTGTCTTAGCGTATGCGTAACCAAGACAATAGAGAATTCTTTACTTAGTTCTTTGAACTGTTCCTCTATCTTACGGCTTGAAATTGGGTCGAGTGCAGAGGTAGGCTCATCCGCAAGGATAACCCTCGGCTGTATCGCAAGTCCGCGTGCCAGGCAAAGGCGCTGCTGCTGCCCTATAGAAAGCCCGCTGGCCGGTTTTTTAAGCCTTTCTTTCACTTCGCCCCACAGTGCTACTTTTTCAAGATAGTACTCTATGCGGCCATCCTGCTCGCTTTTATCCTTAATACCTTTCAGCTTTAGGGCATAGCGGATGTTATCGGCAATGGTTCCCGGCAGCGGGTGCGGCCTTTGCGAAAGCAGCCCCATTTTCTGGCGCAGGTCGTATACATCTATTTTTTTATCGAGTATGTTCTCGCCTTCAAACAACACTTCGCCTTCGGTACGGATATCCGGGTATAGGTCGGTTAGCCTGTTGAAGGTCTTCAAAAGCGTGGTCTTACCACAGCCCGAAGGGCCAAGCAGGGCCGTTATACCCTTGTCGCGGATGTTCAGCTCCACATCTTTCAGGGTTTGCTGCTTGCCGTGCCAAAGGTTCAGGTGGTTTACGTATATAAGGTTATGAAGCCCTTTGGCTTCGTCTTTCTTTATTATTTCCTGGTCAATAGGAAGCGTTTTATCATCCATCATCGTATTCTGTTTTTTGAAAGTTTATTGCTGATCATCCTTGAGGCAACGCTTATTACAAGTATGATCATTATCAGTACAGCTGCTGCTGCATAAGCACGTGCTTTTACTTCGGGTATCGGCGAGCTAAGCTGGAAGAAAACGGCCAGTGGTAATGTTGCGGCAGGCTCGTTAAGGCTTTCGGGTATATAGTCTGTATAGCCTGCAGTAAAGAGAACTGAGGCGGTATCGCCTATTCCTTTTCCAAGTGCCAACAGGAAAGCCGTTGTTACACCGGGCATGGACTGCTTCAGTAGAAAACGGAACCCGGTCTCCCCTTTAAAATAGCCCAATGACAGCGCCGACTCGTAAAGCCCTTTCGAAACATATTGTATCGATTCGTCCATAGAGCGAATCATTACAGGGCTTATGAGCAATGCAACGGTTATGATAGCCGCAAGCAGGGAGCTTTGCCAGCCGAAAAGCAGCATCAGGTTAAAGCCGAAAGCTCCATACACAATAGCGGGCACACCCAAAAGCACATCGAGCCATAAACGGATCTTTTTCTGCCATTTGGGGTGCGAAAAAAGGTAGGTGTGGATAAACAACGTTGCCGGTATGCTGATAAGCAATGCCAGCAGCGAAGCCCCTAAAGCAAGGTATAGTGAGCCGATAATGGCATTCAGTATGCCGCCTTCTTTTCCGAAATAGTATCCACCTTTAGGGACTTCGGTAAGCATCTGCCAGTTGAGTGCCGGGATGCCTTTGGCAAAAATGCCAAAAATAATACTGAAAAGCACTATAACAATGGTTAGCGTAAACAGGAACAGTATCGCTTTTACAATTTTTTCTTCTAAATGTTTTTTCTTACTCATGGCTTAACTGCTTTTTAGGTGATAATGCCCGATTACCTTGTGTGCAAAGTAATTGAACAGGATTACGATGATCAATAGGATAAGTGCAGAAAGCATCAGTGCCGAATCGTATTTTGGTATCGACATCATTTCGCCATAGTTATTTGCCAATAATGCCGGCAAAGGGTAACCCGCATCGAATACGCTCTTGGGTATCTGGACAATGTTCCCTACTACCATCAGCACTGCAATGGTTTCGCCAAAGGCCTTACTGACCCCGAGCGTAAACGAGGCAATGATGCCGTGCTTTATCTTTTTGATGATAATATCCCTGATTGTCTGCCATTTGCTGGCTCCCATTGAAAGGCCTATCTCCATCAACTCCATAGAAACCGCTTCGAACAATTCGATGAGCATATTGAGCACAAAAGGTATGGTAGCCACTGCAATAACCACGCCTGCCGCAAAAACAGAATAGCCGGTGGCATTTTCTGCACCGGCTCCTGTTGCCCATTCTGATATAAGAGGGACTATGGTTATGATACCCCACAGCCCGAAAATGACCGATGGTATACCTGCTAAAATGTCGATTACCGTTCGTAACATCCGCTTTACCCATAGTGGTGCGAACTGCGTAATATAGATCGCTGCGGCAAGGCAGACGGGAATCATCAGCACCAGCCCAGTAAGGGTAATGATAATGGAATTGACGATAAACGGCCACAAACCGAACTTACCCTGCATGGGCATCCAGTCCGACCCGAAAAGGACATCACCAAACAATCCCGGCGCAGAAACTATTGGCCAGGATTTGTATAGCAGTGATGCTCCGATGGCAAACGGCAATATGATTATGATGAGCAATGCAAAGAGCATCCATGATCTCCGGAAATACTCCGCTATATATCTTCTTTTTGGCATTTAGCTATAATTTTTTTATCTGCTTCTCGATGTTGTCTTTTTCAAGCAGTATGTAACCGTTACTTACTACAAAATTTTGCCCTTTTGTAAGTACCCAGTTAAGGAATGCCTTAACAGCAGGCGATGCAGGCTTGCCTTTGGTAACCAGGAAAAGCTCACGTGCCGGTGGAGAAGGGTACCTTCCGTCAGCAATAGCTTTAGTGATGTCGCCAAGTGATTCGTAGAAATTTTCTTCCGCATCGATCTTGCCGTTACCGTTAACATCGATAGGCAGTACCTCAAGACCCAGGTATTTTTTGCCGCTGTTAATGTCATAAGCATAAATTACATTGTTGTAGCCAATACCGTTCTTGTCTTTCTTAACAGCATCAGCAAGGCCCGGATCTCCAAAAACAGCAATGCCCTTAAGCTCTTCCTGGGCTTTTCCGCCAAGGTATTTTGCCCATGTTTCCGCAGCTCCGGCGGCATCGGAGCGGGTATATACATTTACTTTTTCTGTAGATTTTTTCCAGTTCTGCTTGCCGTCCTTGAGGAATATAGCAGCCAGCTCATCGCGGGTAAGGCCTTCTGCTTTTAATTGTGCCAATAATGGATTGCTTGCAGAAATAGTAGGTATCACGGCATCTTTGGTAACTGCAAAGCCATAAGCGCCCTGGTCGGTCTCTATTTTACTGATCTCTTTTGAATACATGGCGATATCTGCTGCACCATTCAGCATGTCGGTCATACCTTTACCGGCACCACCACCGGATATATTGAATTTCACATCCGGGTATTCTTTACGGAATTCCTCAGCCCATACATTTGCCAGCGGGTAAAGCGCGAACGCACCCGACATTGTAATTGTACCTTCTATCTTTGCAGTTCCGTCAGCATTTTTCTCTGCTTCTTTTTTTCCGCAGGAATTTAATAAGCCAACCAGCATAACAGCTGATAAGGCGATAGTAATTGTTTTTTTCATTTTGTCTGAATTTAAGGAGGATTATTATTTTTTATTTTTCTTAATGAATATGTCGAGTGCATTAAACGTCAGCTCGATGTAGGCAAAATTTGACGCCCCTGCGTGTTCTCCATTCGCTGCATCCTGCCTGTTCTGCACAAATTCTCCGGTTGAGAAGTACATATAACCAATGTTGGCATCCATGAATTTAAGCGGCTTGAATTGCAATCTGGAATCGAAACCGTGGCCCAGGAACTTACCGCTCTGGCCTGTTGTGTCACGGTTCCCTGTGCCTGCAAGCAGGTTGTTGAAACGGTCTTTTGAACTTTGCAGCCAGTAGAAGCTGTAGCCCATATCTATTTTATAGCCTTTAACAGGCTCAAATTCTACTTTCAGTTTGGGGGTCACTACGTTTTCAGGTATGATATAATCATCGCCTGACCACGGCCTCGCGAATCCGTAGAAACGCTCGAACCTGTTCGTTTTTTTATCATTAGGGTCTTTATCTCCAGTTACATAGCCAAAGAACATGCTAACCCTCGGCTTCCATGAATGCTGGAACCTGTACCCCACTTCGGCTGTTATCATGTAAGCGTCCTGTCTTTTTCCCTGATCGTCACCAAACTGGTAGGTACCGGTAAAGTCGTAGTTCCACGCCTTGTTCACGAATCCGTAAAGCCGTACTCCCGGTGAATGAATCTGGCGGTACCCTATCCTCCTGTCCTGCCTGAGGCCCATGTAATAAGGCTCGATGGTTATTACATCCGACCATTTTCTCCAGTGGCCAATAGCGGCGCCAAACTGCCTGTCATTATCTGCGTGATCCCGGTCGTCAATTACCCTTACTATGGGGCGGAGTGCAAGAAGGTCGAGCTGCCAGTCATTCTTATCCTGCCCTAAAGCGGCCCTGAAACCAAGGAAGTTATTGGTAGTATTCCTCCATAAATTCTGTCCAATAAGCCTCCTGTCCAGGAATTCGAAAGCCTGGCGGCCGTACCTAATCATGAATGGGCGGTTGTTACCCAGTGCGTCGGTGCCGAGCGCTTTTTTGAAGTAAAGCTCGGCAAAGCCCTGTATCATTTCCCGTTTGTTAACGTCGCGGTTATCAAGCGGGTATTTACCGTTCGACCTGTCGCTGTCCTGCATCTCCAGCACGAGCCTGAGCGGGTCGATAATATTTTTAATGCCTATATATAATTTCCCTTTGTAGAGGATAGGATAATCAGTGCTGTGGCTGTCCGGCCTCCTGATATCGTTGTTCCTGTATTCGCCCCTAAACCTGTAGTCAAAGCCTGCATCCAGCCATGTAAGCTTTTCGGCAATACCCGACTGGCCAATGTTCCTTACATAGCCTGGTGGGTCGGTTTCCCTTTTGGTCCCGTAAGTACCCGCTTCAACGTAATAGGATGTCCTGGCAGGCTCCTCTTTTGCCGGTGCTGTAACAGTCTCGGTTTTTACACTATCGGTGGCTGTTACTTTAACAGGCTCCTGCGCAAAGGCACTGCCGGCTGTAAATAACATAACTGAGCTAAAAAGGATAAATGGATTCTTGCGTAGACGTAAGTTCAATACAAATTCTACCAATTTGATAGAATTAGTCGAAAAATATTCACTTTTAATTGCTGTTTCGTAATTTTTACCCATGCTTTATGTTAAATTTCGGCTAAAATAGTAATTCTACTAATATGATGGAATTTATTTTTTAACATTTTCAAGAAAAAATTATTTATGCTTATTAACTAGCTATTAATCAGTGAATTAAAATAAATAGCTAACAGGAAGCATAGCGTGAAACATTGAAGATTAAAACATTACGCCAAAGAAAAGATCAGGGCTCTAAAAACGAAGCTATGCTGGTTTCCTTCATAACCAGTCGGGTCTGTTCCTTAATTTTCATGAACTCCCTCCGCATGGTACAGGTCACTTCGTCATTACAATCGGCACATTGTTGGTAATAATCGAAAGCAACACAAGGAACAAGCGCGATGGCACCGTCAAAAAGCCTGTGGATATCGGCTACAGATATAGTTGCTGGCGGCTTACTGATAAAATACCCGCCGCCATAGCCTGTCTGGCTGCCAACATAGCCGGCACGCTTAAGGACAAGCAATATCTGTTCGAGGAATTTTTTAGGGATATTTTCATCGGCTGCGATATCTGCCGTAAATACGTTGCCTTTTCCCTGCTTTTTGGCAAGGTATATCAGCGCCTTGAGGGCATATTTACATTTTTTCGACATCATGGGATGCAAATATAGGGAAAAAAGACTATTTTTTCCCTATATTTTTAGCAGCATAATAACAGATAAACCGGGCTATTGGTGAAGGTTTTTATCTAACAATTGTTTCATAGACTCTTTTGAAATTTCATCCGGCTTTAATGTAACTGATAATTTATCACTTACAACGGCATCCTCCATAGCGAACCACGGCGTTTCTTTATAAGCACCTACGGCAATAATAGTTACCGGCTCACCTATCGGCAGGTGTATATTTCCCATTACGGCAATACATTTTTTGTCCATATAGCAAGGGATGCATACTTTCCTTTTTTTGAAGACCAGATAGCTAATTGCAACGTCGCTTTTTTGTTTATCCGATATATTGATCTCTACAATTACATCCTTTGCCTTAGGATCATTATAGAATTTGTCACAATTTGCCCATCCCATTTTATCAATAGAAAATATATAACTCTCTGCAATGCTAATTTTTTGCTTTTCCAATTCTTGTTTTTTCCGCCTGATTCGTTCCTTTTCTTCCATTTCTTTCTTTTGTTTCTCAATACGTTCAATAGCTTTTTCATATTCTGCCATTGCTTTTTTAAAATCCTGCCCTTCAAATACCGGTATTACTTCATAACTAAGCGTCGGCTTTCCTTCAGCGGTGAGTGTAAGCGTATAGGTACCTTCTGTTTTGGCCTTCGCAAGGGCAACATGTTCCCACTGAGTGCCATCTACAGGTTTTTTATAGTTTTGGGGATCGGTAAGTTTCCATTTTACATTTTTGAAATAGCTGAACTCTGGGAAATATTCAGGGTGTGGGAATACAAGGTTGATAGTCACACCATCTGATTTTTTATATTCTACCGGTTTTAGCGGCGCGATCGGAGCGAGTATGTCGTAATTATTATTATCAAGTTGATCATCATTTACTATTAGTTCCTTCTGCCGGGCCACCATTACTTCATTGGGAGCTATTATGTTTTTTGGATCGACCCAATTGATAGTACCATCTTTACTCTCTTCCCCTGAGAATATCTGCATGCCGGGCACTTTCTTTTTAGCAGGCATTGTTATCTCTATTTTTTTTGAATCGGCAAGAAATAGTGGTTTCCCTCCCGAAGTAGCATTCACATATACCATACCGCCGCTTTCGAGTATCTTATCGCCTGACATCGTTGCCAGACCGCCCAGGACAATATCTGCCATGTTCAGGGCTTCCTTTAGCTGCACCGTTACTTTGCCCTTTACGGGTTTGCCGTCAGCATCTACGAACGCGTTGGCCGGGATGTCGAGCTTTGTGCCATTCTTTCCCTTAACTGTGGCTTTTCCTGATGCCTCTATGGTGAACTCCTGGAGCGAAAGGTTATCCGTATTGAAGAAGCTACGTGGCGAAGCCTGTGCAATCAGCGGGGTTTCGGTGGCGGGTTTTTCGACTGCAGCCGGGGCTTTTACTTCTGTCTCTTTTTTACAGGCGATGAATGATAGTGCGGCAAGGCAAAGGAGGGATAGGTTTTTCATAATGGGTTGGTTTATAAAATGGCAACGGAAAAGGACTACAAAAAATTGCGTACGTAGTAACAACGATAACTGAAAATAAATACAGCTTCTCCCTTAGCCCTGATTGAAGCGGTATCCTCCCGGCGCAGCAAGGGAGATATAGCGGAAAGCAGGAACAGGGATGGCAAATATTCCAAAGCCATTCGCTCATGAAAATTCATAAATGAAGGTTTTTGAACGAAATAAATCATTTAATATTGTAGAGGCGTTGCACCGCAACGTCTCCCGTAAATTTATAAATGCTGAGACGTTGCGGTGCAACGCCTCTACACCGGAATTGACAAAACTGCGGGTGAAAACTGCAACTGCGACTGCCCACTATTTTGTATATTTGTAAAAAAGCCAAAAGAAATGAAATTCAATGTAGTATCTGACTATAAGCCTACCGGGGACCAGCCTGAAGCAATACGGCAGCTGACCGCAGGCATTAATGAAGGAGAGAAATTCCAGACCCTGCTTGGGGTAACAGGTTCGGGTAAGACCTTTACCATGGCCAATGTGATACAAAATGTGGAAAAACCCACATTGGTACTGGCGCACAACAAGACACTGGCGGCACAGCTGTACAGTGAGTTTAAGCAATTCTTCCCCAACAATGCAGTGGAGTACTTTGTATCCTATTACGACTACTACCAGCCCGAAGCCTACATACCCGTGACAGGGCTTTATATAGAAAAAGACCTTTCGATAAATGAGGAGCTCGAGAAGATGCGTCTTAGTACTACCTCCTCCCTACTCTCCGGCCGCCGCGATATTATCGTGGTCGCGTCGGTGTCCTGCCTCTACGGTATCGGTAACCCGGTAGAGTTCCAGAAAAATGTGGTGTCGATAAAACGCGGCGAAATGATATCGCGTACCAAGCTGCTGCACCGCCTCGTACAAAGCCTGTATGCGCGTACCGAAGCCGACTTTACACCCGGGACTTTCCGCATCAAGGGTGATACTGTGGAAGTATTCCCGAGCTATGGTGACGAACCGTTCCGTATCCATTTTTTTGGCGATGAGATAGAGGATATAGAAGCGTTTGACAAAGCAACTTCTAAAGTTATTGAGAAATACGACCGCCTGAACATTTACCCGGCCAACATGTTCGTTACCAGCCCCGATGTGCTGCAGGGCGCCATTTGGGAAATACAGCAGGACCTCGTAAAGCAAGTGGATTACTTTAAGGAAATAGGCAAGCACCTAGAAGCAAAAAGGCTTGAGGAGCGTACTAACTTTGACCTCGAGATGATACGCGAACTGGGGTATTGCTCGGGTATTGAGAACTATTCACGCTACCTTGACCGCAGGCTACCCGGCACACGCCCCTTCTGCCTGCTGGATTATTTTCCGAAAGACTTCCTGATGGTGATCGATGAAAGCCACGTGACTGTAAGCCAGGTGCATGCGATGTACGGCGGTGACCGTTCGCGCAAGGAAAACCTTGTGGAATTCGGTTTCCGGCTACCGGCCGCGATGGATAACCGCCCGCTGAAATTCGAGGAATTTGAAGCCATGCAGAACCAGGTAGTGTACGTGAGCGCGACCCCTGCTGATTATGAATTACAGAAAAGTGGCGGTGTGTATGTAGAGCAGGTCATACGCCCAACCGGATTGCTTGACCCTATTATCGAGATACGCCCAAGCCTGAACCAGATAGACGACCTTATTGAAGAGATCCAACAGCGCGTGGAGCTTGACGAGCGTGTGCTTGTTACGACACTGACCAAGCGTATGGCCGAAGAGCTCGCCAAATACCTGACGAAGGTCTCCATTCGTTGCCGCTACATCCATAGCGAAGTGGATACGCTGGAACGTGTGGAGATAATGACCGACCTCCGTAAAGGGTTGTTCGATGTGCTCATCGGGGTAAATCTGCTGCGTGAGGGCTTGGACTTACCAGAGGTATCACTGGTAGCCATACTGGATGCCGATAAAGAAGGTTTCCTGCGCTCTAACCGGTCATTAATACAGACCGTAGGCCGCGCGGCGCGTAACGTGAATGGTAAAGCCATCATGTATGCCGACAAGATAACCGACAGTATGCAGCGCACCATTGACGAGACCAACTACCGCCGCGAAAAGCAGCATAACTACAATATTGCCAACGGCATTGTACCGCAGGCGCTGAACAAGAAGATCGAGAAGTCGGTTCTTGGCAAAAGCAATGCCTACAAGCTGGAAGAAGCCCCTAAGATCGCCGCCGAACCTGATACTACGTACATGACGAAGATCGACATTGAGAAGATCATCCGTGAGAAGCGCAAGTCGATGGAAAAGGCTGCGAAAGAGCTGGACTTTTTACAGGCTGCGAAATTGAGGGATGAGATAAAGGTGTTGCAGGAGAGGGTTTAGGATTGATTAATTTATTATTTTATGATTTGATAAATATGAAAATATTTCAAGTAATATTATTTCTAATTTCACTTAAATTATCAGCGCAAAATATGAAGCCTGTAGAACAGCTTATTAACACCGCAGAACCTGGATGGGTATTGGTAAATGAGTGGATCGGTGAAGCGAAAAATAAAATTGAAGTTCTGCCTGCGAATACCGAAAAAGCTAAAGAAGCACTCTATAGCCTACAAATTACTACGCGCTCGCCAATGGGTGCGATTGTTTATAGTTCAGGCGGTATTTTAATTGATAATGGATGGATTAGGATTCTTGGTTCAGGAAGTGAGAAACTGAATCGATCTCTTCCTGAATGGAATAAAGGAAAAGCTTTTGATGAATTTGGAAAATCCGGAAGATTTATGTTGATTGCTGATGATGCAGTGGGAGGCTTTTTTATTTTAAATGGCGGAGGTTTAGGAACTGATATTGGGAAGATATATTATCTTGCCCCTGACAGCCTTGAATATGAACCCTTAGACATGACATATACAGAATTTTTAATTTTCTGTTTCAATAATGACTTGAATGAGTTTTACAATGGGTTTCGTTGGAATAATTGGAAAGATGAAGTTTCTAGTCTTGATGGAGATAAGGTTTTATCATTCTATCCCTACCTTTGGACAAAAGAGGGAAAAGACATAAATATAAACTCAAGAAAAGCAGTATCAATCGAAGAGCATTATTTTCTTACTCTTGATTTTAGAAAGCAATTAGGGTTAGATTAGTTTATTCATGTTATCAGAACGAGTAGATAACTTTTCTCAGCTATTTTGTCAATAAATTAATTTACAAGCCATTAACCCAAAATGGACGATATCGAATCAAAACTACATAAAATTATAGTAACAGCCATTAACAACATACCGGTCAGCCGGATGGGAGAGTTTTTCCATAAATGTTTGTGCTTTAAACAAAATGCTTACATGAAAAAACTAGTCACTGCTCTTCTTCTCATGCTACCCTTCCTCGCTTCGGCGAATGTCCTTACCGATACCATAACCAACTGGCAGGTTTATAAAGATGGTAAGCTCGTTTTTAAAAGCAATGATGGCAATAAGAAAATTTATACCGTGAGCCTGAATAAAGAGGATAAATTCAAGACACTTGAATTGCATATAGGAAGCGATATAGGTACAAACGAAACCAAAAGGAAGCTATTGTTTTGGCAGGGCGATAAGCTTATTTACACTTCCGTTAAGGCTGTCAAACCCCACGTAAGCACAACTTTAGTCCTCACTAAAGAAGAACTGCTGCGCGCTGTAGGCCCCGACATTGACAAAACCTTTACCGTAACCTACGTGGAAGGCTCCGGCAATGATGGCAGGGTTGTTTTTCAACTGGTAGTGCATTAGCTCCGGTCATACAGCAAACCCACGATATTGCATCGCCTAAAATTAAAACACAAAATAACCTACTTATATTAAACCTGATGGCTATGAACACACTTGCATATTTTGAGATCCAGGCTACTGACGTGCAGAAAGCTAAAGCCTTTTATGAAGCTGTTTTTGGATGGAATTTTGTAAAAGAAGAATTTTTCCCAATAGAATATTACCGCATAGAAACAGAAAATATGTTTGGCGGATTGCTGCAGCGCCCTGCAGATGTCCCACCCATGGGTTATGGTACCAATGCTTTTACCTGCTCTATGATGGTGGAAACCTTTGATTACACTGCCGAAAAGATACTTAGCAACGGCGGACGTGTAGCCATGGCAAAGTTTTCAGTGCCGGGAAGGTGCTGGCAGGGCTACTTTTTGGATACTGATAATAATACATTCGGCATTTTTGAGGTTAACGAAAACGCCGGAAAGTGATCGCAGTACAGTTTAAATATTGCTTTTCACTTTCTTAAAACTCTATTAAATCCATAGAGAAATAATCGTAAACACCTCTCATACAGCATATATTTTTTTCATTTTTCAATAATTATGACAAAATATTACTATTATTGCAAAAACTACTGACATCACTTAAAGAGCGGTATTATGAAAAAAATCGGCATCATAGGAGGAGGCTTTACAGGTACAATGACGGCAGTGCACCTTATTGAAAGATCGGCTGCATGCGAGATCACAATATTCAATGAAGCTGCGACTTTTACGCGTGGAACGGCCTACACTCCATATTCCGATAAGCACCTGCTTAACGTGATTACGTCGAAAATGAGCGCCTATCCCGGAAATCCCGATCATTTCCTGGACTGGGTAATGGAACGCCCCGACTTTAAGGACCTGGACAGGAAGCTTATTGCCAATGCCTTCATGCCGCGTGCAATATATGGTAAATACCTAACCGAAGTTTGGGATAGTGCCCTTGAGAATGCCGACGGCAAATGTATTGTTAACGTTGTAGACCAACAGGTTACCGACCTTGATGTGAATAACAGCTTTATCACTCTTAAACTGGATAATGGTGACAGCATGATGTTTGATTACTGCGTGATCGCTTCAGGAAATAACGCTCCCCGCAATCCGCGAATCAAAAGCCCCGGATTTTACAACAGCCCAAATTACTTCCAGAATCCGTGGAAAGAAGAATCGGTCCTCAACCTTACTCAAAAACCGGTACTTATAGTTGGTAATGGCCTTACTATGGTAGATACCGTGATCAGCCTCACCGAACAAGGGTTTAAAGGGGAGATCCACTCGATATCGCCAAACGGATTCAATATACTGCCACACAGGCATATCGGCATGAAATACAGTAAGCTCGCCGAAGAAATAAAAGAAGGCATGACGCTTTTGGAAATCGTGAGCCTTGCCAACAAACACATTAAGATCGCCCGTGAATATGGCGTGAGCGCCGAACCGGTTATCGATTCGTTCAGGCCGTATACCCAAAAGATATGGCACAATTTCTCTGACAGGGAAAAAACCACTTTCATGTCGCGCCTGAGGCATTTATGGGGAACGGCGCGCCACAGGATACCGATGCACTCTTACGAAAAACTACAAAAGCTCCAGGCTGAAGGCAGGCTGCACATACATTCAGGCAACCTTATAGATATTAACGAGAATTCAAACGGTATCGAAGTAGAATACCGTGACAGAAATGACGGTGTTACCAAAATGATGACTGTCGGAAGGATAATCAATTGTACAGGGCCTGAAAGTGACTTTTCAAAGCTGGAAAGCGGTTTGCTTAAAAACTGCGTAGACAACAATATCCTGAAACAGGATGCCCTGAAGCTCGGTATTGTTACCGATATTCATACATATGGTATTATTGGGCCTGACGGAAATGCGTACCAAAACCTGTTCACTATTGGAGGCAACCTGAGGGGTGAGCTATGGGAAACTACAGCAGTGCATGACCTTAGGGAGCAGGCCGAAAAGCTGTCACAAAGCTTGGCTTCAAAGATCATGGCGGAGAGCGCTGAACTAATATCTTAATATAAGCCAAGGGTTAAAAATAACCTAAAACGCCTGAACATTTATTTATATTGGGTTATTTTCATGGAATAGAATCAAATATATCATGAAAATAAAGGCTATATGTATGGTTATGTTGTTTTCCCTGCTTTCCTGCAAGGAAAATAAAACAGAGGATGAAAACCCGAAAAAGAATACGATAACTGCCCCGGTAGGTCAACCTGAATCTGACACAATTCCTGTAGATGACAACATCCCGGTTGAAGATCCAATCAATGATATAAAGAAAGAGTTCTCAAGGATAAATGCGGCAGCGTTAACCAAAAAGCACTATACTTACCAGTGCGATGAGCTTATGGCAATCGACTATTATTACGAAGGTGATACTGTCGTAAAAGCAGTGGTAGATTATGGTACTGTAGGCGACCATTACCAGAAATCGGAGTTTTATTATAAAGATGGTAAGCTGTTCTTCTTTTACGATTTTACCGAGGGCGGCCCTGCCTGCGAAGGCTGCCAAATGAAACTGGAACAACGTTATTATGTAAAGGATGACCTCGTAATAAAGTACATCAAAAACAAAAAGGAAGAAAAATGCACGACCTGCAATTTCTCCCAACGCTCAATTCCTTACCGTGCGCTAAAAGCTGCGAAAACACTCGACTTTAAAACTGCATTCTGCTCATAATGAAAAAACACGCAAAAGGTACGGTTACCGAATTTACCATTGAGGCCCCACAGTTAGGGCGCGAGAAGACAATTTGGGTATACCTGCCCTACAATTATAATGAAAGCGAAGATCGTTTCCCGGTTATCTATATGCATGACGGGCAGAACGTATTTGACCACGCCGAATCCCAGAAGCGGGAATGGCATGTAGAAGAGAAGCTTAACGACCTGCATTCGGAGGCCATTATTATTGGCATTGAACATGGCGGGAGTACGCACCGCATTGACGAAATGACGCCTTACAAGAATGAAAAATACGGCGGCGGCCATGCGGATGATTATCTTGCTTTCATTACAGATACGCTAAAGCCTTACGTTGATATGCATTACCGTACTTTGCCTGATAAAGAAACTACCACCATATTCGGAAGCTCAGTAGGAGGCCTGATCTCGTTTTATGCATTGCTGAAATTCCCGGATATGTTTGGCAATGCCGGGGTCTTCTCCCCTTCATTCTGGTTTAGTGAAGAAATATTCAAACTGATAGAAACGGTTGGGCTAATCGAAGGCCGTATCTATCTAATGGCGGGTGATCATGAGAGCACTGCTATGGTGCCCGACCTTGAGCATATGGAACAATTGCTTCTTGAGCGGGTTAATCATAAAGAGCAGGTATATAAGAAGATAGTACACGGCGGGCACCATAATGAGAAGCTGTGGCGAAAAGAATTTAAGGAGGCATATTTATGGCTTATTAATAAATAGTGTATAGAAATTCAATATCTGACTATTTACCAAGGATATATTTCTTTTCTTTGCAGGAATTAACCCCGGATAAATCATTATGAAATTTTCACATCTTCTTATTTTTATTACATTAAATACCACTGCATTATTTGCACAAAAACAAGGCATCCCTTCAGTTTTTTTTCTTGATAGCCTTGAAATAACGATGGATGATTTCAGAAAGATCAATCCTCTGACACTAACTCTGACATCAGTATATTATGATTCTACTGCTGTTGAACTTGTAGGAGAAAGAGGGCGCAGAGGTGTAGTATACCTGGAAACCAAGCAATTTGCAAAAAAAAGATATTGGAATTTCTTTAGATCAAAGTCAAAAGAATATAGAAAACTATTTCCGACAAAAGATAGCGATATGAATGCCGTTTATATCCTGAATGATACTGTACAAACAGGAGACGACTTCCATGGTGATCTTGCTCTTATTGACAATGAAACATTCATATCTATCAAGATCATTGATAAGAAAAGTTTAAAGAAAAAATATTCTATCACAGATAAAGATTATGGTATCGTTATAGAAGCTACAGAGCCAAAAGAATAAATATACCTTTTATTCTCAGAAGACTTTTTTACAACTTATATGTCCCATATCTAATTCTGCTGCGCCCTGAATAAGGCCAGCAGCATATCGGGATCAATAAGGCCGGTAGGCGACCGCTGCATTTCATTCAGCACACCTTTCATGGCGAAAGGGCTAAGCCCCATGTTAATGCCCATTTCACGGATAGCAACCTGCTCGTTATCATGCAATACACCATCAGCATGCATCAGCAATGCCAGCCTGTAAAACTGTAGAATCCTCTGATGCTCGCTTTTGATGACCACTTTTTCAGCAGGATGTTCGAAAAGGCTTTCAAAAACAGGTTTTTCAATTTTAAGCTGTGCTGCTACAATAGAGAGAAAAGCGAGTTCCCTTTCATGTATTTCACCATCGATCTTTGCAAAGGAGATCATTTCGGTCAACAAGCTTAATTTTTCTTCATACGTGTTCATTGAATTACTATTTTTAGCTAATTTATTCTTTTGACCGTAAAAAAACAAACGAATTATGAAACGGTACCTATTTTTATTGTTCGCGTTAATTTCAATTACTGCGAAAGCACAAAGCACCGCATCGGGAAATGTTTGTACTTTCACAATCCATTCGCCACAGCTTGATGTGGAGAAGAAGATATGGGTTTACCTGCCTGCAACTTACCAAAGTGACATCAAAAAGAAATATCCCGTAATCTATATGCATGATGCCCAGAACCTTTTTGACAGGGCTACATCATTTACGGGTGAATGGCGTGTTGACGAGACCCTCGACAGCCTTAAAGCCGAAGTGATCGTGGTAGGTATAGAGCATGGCGGCAACAGACGGATGGCGGAGCTTACTCCCTACCCTAATGCCAAATACGGCGGGGGTGATGCTAACATATATCTCGACTTTATCACCGAAACACTTAAGCCACATATTGACGAAAACTACCGCACCAAAACCGACAGGAAAGATACCGCTATAGCCGGGAGCTCGCTGGGCGGCCTTGTATCCTATTACGCCTTGCTGAAATATCCGGAAACGTTCGCGAAGGCGATTGTGTTCTCCCCGGCATTTTGGTTTTCGAAAGAAATTTATACGCTTACGGAAGAAACTGCTAAAATCGATGGCAGAATATATTTCCTTGCCGGGGACAGCGAAGATGAAAATATGGTACCCGACCTTGAAAAAATGGTAAAGCTGGTTGAAGGAAAAATAAAGAACAAAAAGCACCTTGTACAAAAAGTAGTACCGGGCGGCAAACATAATGAGGAACTTTGGGCCCGGGAATTTCCTGCTGCCTTTCTATGGATAATGGAATAGACCTGAATTGGTTCATTTGGCTATTTGTAACGAATAACCAAATCCACGAATCCACAAACCAACTATAAACACTATCTTTGTTAAAAATTTAATGGAGATGAATAACAACGATGTATTCAAAAAGCTTCGTGTAGCCCTTCAGCTAAGGGACGACCAGATAGTAGACATATTGCAGCTTGTGGATTTCAGGATTTCTAAGGCCGAGCTTGGCGCTTTCTTCCGCAATGCAGACCATCCTAACTATATGGAGTGTGGCGACCAGGTGTTGCGTAATTTCCTGAACGGGCTGGTTATCCATTTGAGGGGAACAAAAGAAAACCCCACAAATGCCATGGATGTCATTGAAAAGAATAAGGCAGCTGTCAAACAAAACGCTGGAAAAGCAGGTCAGGAAAATAAAGCCCCGGCATTAAAAGAAAAACCAAAACGGCCGCCGCTAAAAGGCCCGAAGCAGCATAATAATAACAAAACAAAAAAAGAGCCTATTGTTGAAAAAGTAAAATTCAACAATGGTAAAAATAAAAAATCCTGATGTGTTCAGGATTTTTTTATGGTCGCCCGTAGAGATTCTTTATCTTTGGGTAAACGTCATCCAATGAAAAATTACTTCACTCTTTTACTTATCATCATTTCGGTATTTTGTTCCTTCGCCCAAAAAACCGAATATACCACCCAAAGCAACATCCGCTATTATCCCGAAAGCATTTATAAAAACGATGCGTATGCCGCAGAGCGCTGCGTACTGGATATTTACTACCCGAAAGGCGTAAAGGATTTTGCCACAATACTTTGGTTTCATGGCGGCGGGCTTACCGAGGGTAGCAAATACATACCCGAGGCACTGAAGGACAAAGGCTATTGTATAGTAGCCATAGGTTACAGGCTAAGCCCCAATGTAAAGGCAAAATCCTGCATTGAAGATGCAGCGGCGGCCATTGCGTGGGTGTACAAAAATATCGCGACTTATGGAGGAGATCCTTCACACTTATTCGTATCAGGGCATTCTGCAGGCGGGTATCTGGCCATGATGACAGTGCTGGACAAATCCTACCTTTCAAAATATAATATGGATGCCGATAAGATCGCCGGGCTGATACCGTTTAGCGGGCAGTGCATTACTCATTTTACCATTCGCAAAGAAAAAGGCATTCCGGAGAAACAACCCGTGGTTGATGAATTTGCTCCTTTATACCATGTTCGCTCGGATGCACCGCCTACATTGCTTATTACAGGAGACCGCGAGCTGGAAATGCTGGGCCGCTATGAAGAGAATGCTTACATGGCACGGATGATGAAGATTGCCGGGCATAAAGATATCCGCCTGCTGGAACTCCAGGGCTACGGGCACAACATGGAAGCGCCTGCTTTCCCGTTGCTGCTGAAGGAAGTAAAAAGGATTATGGATTTGAAGAAATAATCTTATCTGTACAGGATATAAATAGCCGTTGCAAGATTGAAAAGGCCTATCACAATATTAGTGATGCCGAATGACCTGTAGGTCTTATTAAGCAGGCTTTTTTTATTATTTATCCTTCTCCACCTGATGGCATGCCAGGTGGCCAGTGTTCCAAGTGCCACAAAACCGGCAGCTGAAATATACAGGTAAGGTAAGTCTAATTCGCTTAAATTACTGGCTTCCATAGCGGAAAGTTTTTAAGGAAAAAATCCCCAACTAAAGCCGGGGATTTTTTATATAACTTGTAAATTGTTTTCTTAGCTAAGAGCAGCTTTTACCTGGTCTGCAGCTTCCTGGAAGAGTGTTGCAGAAAGGATTGGCATACCGGAGTTGTCGATAAGCTCTTTTGCAATATCGGCATTGGTACCCTGAAGGCGAACGATGATAGGCACTTTGATTGAATCACCCATATTTTTATAGGCATCAACTACACCCTGGGCAACACGGTCGCAACGAACGATACCGCCAAAGATGTTGATTAGGATCGCTTTTACGTTCGGGTCGCGAAGGATGATACGGAAAGCCGTCTCTACCCTTTTAGCATCCGCAGTACCACCCACGTCAAGGAAGTTGGCCGGCTCAAATCCTGCATATTTAATAAGGTCCATAGTTGCCATAGCAAGCCCCGCACCGTTTACCATACAGCCTACGGTACCGTCAAGGTCAACGTAGTTAAGGCCTACTTCTTTTGCCTCAACCTCGATAGGGTTCTCCTCGCGGATATCGCGCATGTCGGCATATTTTTTCTGGCGGTAAAGGGCATTGTCATCAAGCACCACTTTAGCATCTACAGCCATGATCTTATTATCAGATGTCTTAAGCACCGGGTTGATCTCAAACATGGAAGCATCGCTATCGATGTACGCTTTGTAAAGCGAGGCAACGAATTGCGTCATTTCCTTGAAAGCGTTGCCGCTAAGACCAAGGTTAAACGCGATCCTCCTTGCCTGGAAAGCCTGAAGGCCAACAGCAGGATCAATTTCTTCGGTGAAGATAAGGTGCGGCGTGTGCTCGGCAACTTCCTCGATATCCATACCTCCTTCGGTAGAATACATGATCATGTTGCGCGCTTTGCCCCTGTTCAAAAGAACAGACATATAGAATTCTGAAGTTTCACTTTCTCCGGGATAGTACACATCTTCAGCAATAAGCACTTTATGTACCCTCTTGCCCGTAGGAGGCGTTTGCGGGGTTATAAGGTTCATGCCGATGATCTGTTCTGCAAGCTCTTCAACCTGCTGAAGGTTTTTAGCCAGCTTTACGCCACCGCCTTTACCGCGGCCACCTGCATGTATCTGTGCTTTAACAACATGCCATCCTGTTCCGGTCTCGGCAGTAAGCTGTTTTGCAGCAGCTACAGCCTCGGCAGGATTATTGGCTACAATACCGCGCTGAACACGTACGCCGTGGCTTGCAAGTATTTCTTTTCCCTGATATTCGTGTAAATTCATAATTAATGCATTTATCTTTTTAAAAGTGCAACAAAAATAGGAAAATCCATCCAATCGCAGAAAGGTTTTTAAATTTTTTATTACGGCGCCTATGTTAGATTTTTCCACGCAGATTTTTTCTGCGGAAGCTATGGGCAGTTCATAATTTGAAGGATTTAACTTAGGGTTTCAGTTATGTTGCCTGTTATGTAATGCGTGCCGGTGTCAACTGAATTTTGGTTTTAACACGCAACCTTTTAATATCCTTACGTCTTATTTATAAAGACGGAATTAAAAATAATTGCTATGAAAAATCTTGTATGCCTTTTAGCTGCTGTATTCGCCTTATTCTTAACCCATTCTAATGATGACGACTATGCTTCGGGGCATTCTGTGAATGAAATACCTGATTAAATATTTTACTTTTTTGGCGCAACCTTTTTACAATTTAGCATCTAAATTATAAAAAACACAAGCCATGAAAAAAACAGCACTTTTACTTTTACTCCTGCCTTCGATATGGATGACAGCATGCAGCGATGACGATAATTCCAATGTCAACGACCCACAAGCCGCAGAAGGGCAGTGGAAACTGGTAAACGTTAGCGGAAGCATTGCCGGTACCAGCCACGACTTTGCACCGGGCACCATCACATGGACTTTTGATGAGGATGCCAACACCGTTACCGTTGTAAATAATAATACCAATGAAAATGCCGAGGACTTTTTTGCTTCCGGGACGTATGATTTTCATTTTGAGGCCAACCAGAATACTCCTGATATGTGTGCACAATCCCTTTTTATTGAAAATTTAGAACTGGGATGCCAAACCGAAACTGCCACACAGCTTGTACTATCGCAGACTTGGGCGGATGGCTACCAACTTACTTTTGTAAAATAAGGTTGTTACTTGTTTAGGCCGGGTTGGATCTAAAACACTGTTTCGTCACTGCGGTTTTAAATCAGCCCGGTTTTTTTTTATTAGACTGTTAGATATTAGATTAATGGATTTTAGATTGCACGGCAAGATTTGGAATTTGTTATTTCAATATTGGAATTTAAAAAGAGATGTTGTATTTATAACAATTTGTTATATTTTGTTAATCTTCAGCAGTTGACTTGTTTTGGTTTATATTCCGATTTAATTTTACCGAAAATAAGAAGGAAATATGGACACGAAACAACTGCTGCAACTGGCCGAAGAATTTGGGAATCCGCTTTATGTATACGATGCGGCTAAAATACAATCGCAATACCAAAGGCTCGAAAAGGCTTTTGCAAAAGTAGAGCATTTAAGGATCAACTATGCCGTAAAGGCGCTCTCTAACATATCGGTACTGAAACTGCTGAAGCAAATGGGCTCCGGCCTTGATACGGTTTCCATACAGGAAGTACAATTAGGGCTGCTTGCCGGGTTTTCGCCCGACAGGATCATCTATACCCCAAACGGTGTTTCGATGGAAGAGATCGAGGAAGTAGCCGCAATGGGTGTCCAGATCAACATTGATAACCTTTCGATACTCGAGCAATTCGGAGCCAAGCACCCGAAGACACCGGTATGCATCCGCATCAATCCGCACGTTATGGCAGGCGGCAACAGTAATATTTCTGTTGGGCACATTGACAGTAAATTTGGCATTTCCATCCACCAGATGCCCCACCTGCTGCGCATTGTAGAGAATACAGGTATGCACATCAACGGCATCCACATGCACACAGGCAGCGATATTCTTGACATTGAGGTGTTCCTTTATGCGGCAGAGATATTGTTTGACACGGCAATACACTTTAAAGAACTGGAATTCCTGGATTTCGGAAGCGGGTTTAAAGTGCCTTATAAAAAAGATGATATCCAGACCGACGTGGAAGAATTGGGCAAAAAACTCACAAAACGCTTTAATGCGTTTTGCAACGAATATGGCCGGGAGCTTACACTCGCTTTTGAGCCGGGGAAATTCCTGGTGAGCGAAGCAGGTTTTTTCATGGCCAGGGTAAATGTAGTTAAGCAGACGACCTCAACGGTATTCGCAGGGGTCGACAGTGGCTTTAATCACCTCATCCGCCCAATGTTATACGGGTCGCAGCACCATATCGAGAATATTTCGAACCCTAAGGGCAAGGAGCGCTTTTACTCGGTGGTAGGTTATATCTGTGAGACCGATACATTTGCCAGCAACCGCCGCATTGCTGAAATAAAAGAAGGCGACATACTATGTTTCCGCAATGCCGGGGCATACTGCTTCTCGATGAGCAGCAACTACAATTCAAGGGTGCGCCCTGCCGAGGTGCTTTGGTATGAAGGTAAAGGCCACCTGATAAGGGAACGCGAAACATTTGAAGACATCATCCGCAACCAGGTTATTATGGAGTTTGGGGCGGCTGTGGTTTAGGTTATATATATTGTTACTTTGAAGAAGGCCACGTAGAAATACGTGGTTTTCCCATTTTATAAAAACAGGTAATTTTACCTATGATGGTCAAAATATTGTTTATTATTTTTGAGCAAAAACATATTTATGAATAATTCAAAAGCTCATTACATAATATTTCATCCTGAACACGCTAGATGTTGTGTTGAAGTGAATGCTACAGTAAAAGACAATGATACTATCATACCAAATTGGAAAGGAAAAATTTACGTAGATGCAATAGGTGCTGGAAATGAAGATCCCTTTGTTTTTAATGATCCATGGATTTATTCTTATTGTCATGCAAGTCAATTGCGAAGAAATTTCCGTAACGATAGTTTTGTCCAAAAAGGTTCAAATTTAGTTTTTGTTAGTGGGCAAGATGCTGAAAAAGGAATGCTTACAGTAGATACCGTATTTCATATAAACGATGCTTATAGATGGCAAAAAAATCCTTTGGACCTTCCAAATAAATTTAGCCAACATTATTTTAATGACAAATCCGACCTATGGAACCGTCATTTAAAGTTTCCAATTACTGAAAAAGTTCACGATTCAGTATCTCACACCTATGAAGCTAAGAAATATCGACCTGATAATCCAGAATATTCTTTCCTTCCATTAGAAAAGAGCGGTATCCGTACATCAATATCTTTTGAAAACATTCCAAGAGAAATCCGAAATAAAATTACAACTAGGATCAAAGGAAAATATCCTGCATTACTCTCTCAAATTGAGATGGATATTATTATAAGTATGATTAACCAAAAAAGTCAAATACAAGTTTTAGGAGATATTATCTTATCAGAGCAGATAGCTTTTTATTATAAAAAGTGTTAAACATAAAATCTTGCTTTCCTATTTCCTAAACACCTGCGAAATAATCCCGCCATCATACCCAATATTAATTCCCGGCTCGGCATCGCCTATGAATTGCAGTACCCTGCTGACACTATAGTTATCTATCCCGAACAATTCCGGGAATGGGTCTACTTTTTTCCTTAAAAAACCGCTTTTCGGCACGAACTCAAATGAGATATCGGTAATCATTATCCTGCTACGGGATTTAACCGTATAAAATCGGGAGTACTCGGAGAGGGTAATTTCTTCCGACTGGTTTGCAATGCCTTTAGCATGGCGGATGAAGAATACCGCAATGCCATCTTTTACCGCGACAATAAGTTCGGGTTTTTTCATCGTCAGCCCATCAAAAAGCGATTTGATGGCGAAACCAAGCCCAACAATAAATATAACGCCTCCAAGGGCGGTCTTCCATGTAAAATCATTGGCTAAAAGTGATGGAAGGGTAAACCACAATATAAGCGTAATAGCTGCTATAGCAAAAACAAAAACTATAAGTTTTGCTTTTCTGACGCGCAACGGGATTTGTAGGATATCGTTCATTACACTAATTGAGTAAAATTATGTTGCAATATATAAAATCATTTAAAGAATTTCGGCAAAAAATATATCTTTGGGACACGTAAAATAACCTATTAAATGAGAAAAATTATAATGATGCTAAGCTTCGCACTTTGTACGGTCGCGATAAATGCACAGGAAAGAATTGACAGGCCTGATTTAAAATTTGAAAAGAGTTCACAAGTCTTAACGGAAGCCACAGGATGGATTTATAATAAATCTTCCGGAAAATGGATGGAAAACTTAAATACTATTACTACCGACAAGCCTTACTCAGACAGTAAGAGAGCGATTGAATATATGCGGTCGCGGTCATCTTCAACCTTCAATAAGCTGCAAATAAAGACAATAACTTATAATAATACCCCCTATTATATACTTGTTATGGAAAGGTGGGCCGGAAGTTACAAATATCCTTCCATACAGAAGGATTGGCAAACAGGTATTCGTAACTATGCCTATATAATTAGCGAGGAAGAATATAACAAGCTTAGAAATATACAAAACTCCATTGAAGTCCTGGTTGAGGGTGATGTGTATATTTATGAATACGATGAGACCAAACTGCTTGATGAAATACAAAATGAATTAATAAAAATAGATCAGCAAAAGGCATTGGAGACACCAAAGAAAAAGAAGCAAAAGAATGAAGAGAAGAAAGGCCGCAAGATGCTATTTTTGGTAACAAAATCTACTGAAGGACAAATACGATTTAAGTTACCGATGACTATATATGGCAGTGCTCCAGACTTTTCTCAAGAATATTACGAAACAGCCCCTGAAAATTTTTCGAAACTTATTATACCAAATACATAATATATTTATCCTGGATATAATGCGAAAATTACCTGAAGTAGTACCTTAGAAAGGCAGTTTTTAATAAGTGTATTAATCAATTATTGCGAATCCTACATGCATTGAAATAAATTAAGTATTAGTAGGATTTAATTCTATTTTATGCAAAAACTCAAAGCCGTAATTTTCGACCTTGACGGTACACTTGCCAATACCCTTCCGTTATGCATCAGCGCTTTCCGGAAATCTATTGAGCCATTGGCCGGAAGGGAGGTTAGCGATGCCGAAATTATAGCGACTTTCGGGCCTTCGGAAGAAGGCACCATAATGGCCCTGGCACCAGATCATTATGATAAAGGCGTGAGCGATTACCTCCGTATTTATGAAGAAAGCCATGCTATGTGTCCCGCCCCTTTTGAGGGAGTTATTGAATTACTGGACGTTCTGAAAAATCAGGATATCCGCATTGCGATGGTTACCGGAAAAGGACAGGTTAGCGCCGATATCTCTTTGGATAAATTCGGTATCGCCCACTATTTTGAATTAATGGAAACCGGCATTCCGCATGGGCCAAGCAAGCCAAAAGGAATACAGGCGATCCTGGACATGTGGGATGATATTACTAAAGATGAGGTGATCTATGTCGGCGATGCCCCGGGTGACATTACCGCATGCAGGCAGGTGGGCATACCGGTAATTGCAGCTGCCTGGGCAGAAACCGCCGAGCCGGAGCTGCTTCTCCCTATGCTACCGGATGAGCTGTTTTATACCGTGGACGATTTCGCGGAATGGCTGAAAGACCACATATAAATTTAATAATATCGTGTAGGAAAAATTTATTACATTTGGTTGTCATCAATCATAACCAACTGAAAATGAAATACAAATTTTTCTTCCTGATGATTATCCTTACAGGGTATGCAGGCCAGGCCCAAATCATTATAAAACCTACGGATGCCCTGTGGAAAGCTATCCAGGATAAAAACCAGAAGCATGCGAAGGCTTTTGTATCCGGTGATATACCCGCACTGATGGAAACCTATTGGAACTGGGGCGTAGTAATGCCGGAACACAGCGCAACACGGTATTATCCCGATGCCATAAAAGACTATTACAAGCAGTGGCTTTCGCTTGCTAAAATGAACAACTTTACGAAAACCACCTACGAGGTGATTGATTATGATGGCTATGCATTAGAGACCGGTACCTTTACACAAAATTACACCCTGAAAGGCGGCAAACCTTATAATTATACCGGGAAATACATGGTGTTGTGGCGCACCAGCTCCAAACTCTTCGATTCGCCCTGGATAGCAGCCGAAATATGGGGTTCCAATACTCCTTTCGATGATGCTGTGCTTCCGCAGATAACAGATGAAGGCGCTGTTGTGCTGCGCGACAGGCTCACCAATTCTGATATTGAGAAAGAAGTGAAAGGGCGCAATGCTATAATTGCAAAACTTGTAAAGGAACGCAAAGGCGGCGAGCATGCGAACATGTTCCTCCCAGATGCCATTTATATGACGTATTATACCCCGATGCTGGTTGGCATAGACAAAATACGCCCTTATTTTACCGAACACGAAAAGCCGGGCGATGTGACTATAGACTCACTTTTGCTTGACGCTTCATTGGTCATGGAAACAAAAGACGGGGCTATAGAGTTCGGTTTTTACAGTGTGGGATATACAGCGAGCGGTCGTAGCGGGATGGTTAACGGTAAGAGCATTAACGTATGGAAACGAGATAAGAACGGAGCACTGATGATGTTCAGGCAAATGGTGAACCATGATTAGTTTAATATACAGCACAAAGCAATAATTAACTTGCAAATTATGTTATAGAAAAGAACTACCACCCTTGGCATCATGAAAATACTATTGACTTTAGTGGCACTTTTACTCTCGTGCCCTGGCTTTTGTCAAAATAAAGACATTAATATTGATTATATGGTATATACTCCATGGTGCGTAGCAGCATCAATAGAGGATTCGATCAAGGGTATAGACTATTCGATGGGTCTGGGAGTTGTTGCAAAAAAAATAAAAGACCGAAAAAGATCCCCTAAAAGATCGGTATCCGTTTTCCTAGATGAACAAGTGATAAGCTTATACCATAACTATAACGGATACAGGCTATATATAATAAACGCTACAGATAAAGATGAAAGGTTTGATACGGATTGTGGCGTTTTGTTCGCTGGTACAAAGGCTTATATAGATGATAAATGGCAATCTATAGAAGAAAAGCCCCTTATCATCAGCTGCAGCTTTACTTATGAAATATTGAAAACGGGATATTATTGGGAATTCCATGTACCAAAATTCACAGGAGAAATACCGGTAAAGATACGTTACAAAGTTTACGCAGGAGGTACTTATATCTATTCTAATGAGATAGATGCCAAGATCAACAGGGGACAACTAACAAACAAAACATCTGATTATCCTGAATGGGAAAAGCCTTTGGAAGAACATTAACTGAAGTATCACAATTTTATTTACCTTTAATGCGATACTTAGTACATCCACACATAACTAATGAAATTCTTAGTTCCCACCCTCTTGCTACTTTCCTTTCTCTCTATTAATGGAAAGGGCAAATTCACACATTTTGAGAAGCCGCAGCAAGGACTAACCGATACAGATACACTGATCATAGGCGATATAAACAATGATAAAATTATTGATACTGCATTCATCACCGGCCCAAAATGGCTGAATGAAGAGGATGGCTGGGGCGACCCAGGAACTTCGCCATACGAAATCGATATTACATTTTCATGCGGACTGCCTGCTATCCATAATGGCACAGCTGTAATGGGATATGTGGAGAACATCGGTGACATTAACAAAGATGGGATTTCGGAGATCATTGTTGTCCCTATATGGTTTATCGGTTGCTGGGGGCGAATGGAATTTTACACTTTCAAAGAAGGCAAATGGCACAATTTCGGTGAGGCAGAATGCCATATTTGCAATGAGGATGATTACAGATACATCGAAAGGATCACAAAACTTAGCAAAAATAAGATTCGGGTAATTGAAGATGCGTGGGACAGCGAAGCTGGCGACAGGGTAAAGAAACCGAAGATACTGAGGTTAAATTTCAAAAAACAAGCATCAAATTCCAAATAACAAACTGCGATACCCTGACATAACGAATAAATAATGTTCAAAATGAGAGGGCTATTACATTAGTTTTTTACCTTTGGTGAAATCGTACATTTTTCATCTATGGACAGAAGAAGATTTTTCAGGAATGGGTCGCTGTTTACACTTGGCGCTACATTAATAAGCCCTTTTAAAGGCACTGCCGGAATACTCGATACCGGTATATTAAACAAAAACAAGAAAGCAAAAAATATCATCTTTATGGTGAGCGACGGCATGAGCACCGGCACCCTCAACATCGCCGACCTGTACATCAACCGCAAGCTTGGGAGAAGCTCCAACTGGTTGCAATTATACAAAGACCAGCGCGTTAGCCGGGCACTTATGGATACGGCTTCTGCGAGCTCTATCGTTACCGATTCCTCAGCGGGGAGCTCTTCGTGGGGCGGCGGCATGCGGGTGAACAATGGCTCGCTGAACGTTGGCCCAAAAGGTGAAAGGCCGCTGCCGATACTCCAAAAATTCAAAAAAGCGGGTAAGAAGGTGGGCTGTGTTACTACAGTGCCAATAACCCACGCTACCCCCGCAGGATTTTGCGTGAATAATGATAGCCGCAATTCGCAGCCCGAAATAGCAGAAGATTACCTGAAAATAGGCTTTGACATAATGATGGGCGGCGGCAATAAGTATTTCAGCGCTGAAAAAAGGCAAGATAAGAAAGATGTTTATGCCGACTATAAAGCCAAAGGCTGGCAGGTAGCAAAAAACAGGCAGGAAATGCTGCAGGCTACCGAAGGAAAGCCGGTGCTTGGTGTATTTGCTGAAGATGCGCTGCCTTTCAGTATCGATCGCAGAAGTAACAGCGAGCTTGTAGCTAAAGTCCCCACCCTTGCAGAAATGGCCCAAAAAGCCATTGACCACATGAAAAACAACAAGAACGGTTTTGCCCTCCAGATAGAAGCGGGAAAAGTAGACTGGGGAGCGCACTCTAATGATATTGCCGCGCTGCTGTATGACCAGGTGGCTTTTGATGAAGCGATAAAGGTAGCGATAGATTTTGCCGAAAAAGACGGCGAAACACTGGTTATCATTACTACCGACCACGGCAACGCCAACCCGGGGGTCATTTATGGCAAAGAAGCCAACAAGAATTTTGACAACCTGCAGAATTTTGTTCAGACCAACGAATGGGTACTGAATGAGATCAAGCCGGCATCGACTACAGCACAGGTGCGCGAATTTATAAAGCATGCACAGGCAACAACTATAACCGAAGATGAGGCCAAAACGCTGTTAAGCTATTATACCGGCAAATTTGGCAAGAAGGATGGGCTGTATAATTATAACAATTTACCCTTCAGGGAATTTGCAGAAATGCAGAAACAATATAATTCGGTGGGTTGGATAAGCATGGACCACTCGGCTGATTATGTTGAGCTGGCGATGTTCGGGCCCGGCAGTGAATTGCTGAAGCCTTTTGTAAAAAATACCGACCTGCACTACCTGATGCTGCAGGCTGCTGAAGTGGAGAATAAATTTTAGCCAATGAAAACCCTGCTTTGCTTCATACTCACTTTATTATTTTTCAGCTGTAACTCATCAGGGAATTTGCCCGATGAAGACGATTTGCAGGATGGCGACCTTATTTTCCAGGAATCTACATCAGCGCAGAGCAAGGCCATACAATTGGCCACGCACTCAAAATATTCGCACTGTGGGATAATTTTTAAGGGAGAAGGCAACTGCTTTGTTGTTGAAGCCATACAGCCGGTACAGTCGACACCGCTGAAGGATTGGATCAAACGCGGGAAAGGCGGGCATTATGTAGTAAGGCGCCTTAAAGATGCCGATGATGTACTGACACCAAAATTCGTCCTTGAAATGAAGAAATTTGCCCGTATTTATTCAGGAAAAGATTACGACCTCCATTTCAGCTGGGACAATGACAAAATGTATTGCTCGGAACTTATCTGGAAAATTTACAATCAAAAAGGCAAAGGAATCGAAATAGGCCGATTACAGAAACTTAAAGATTTTGACCTGAGTAATCCTATTGTAAAAGAAAAGCTTGCCGAACGCTACGGTGATAAAATACCTTATAATGAAAAGGTTATTTCTCCCGGAGAGATATTTGATAGCGACCTGCTTGAAACAATTATTTCGAAATAGTCCTGTTTTGTTTTTACCACAAAGTGCCTGTTTATTAAACCTACATGGTTTTAAAACCTTGCAGGTTGAGAACGTAATGATGATATCCTACAAGGTCTTTGAGACCTTGTGGTATAATTTTACAAAAAACGA
Organism: Flavobacterium album; assembly: GCF_003096035.1. NCBI lineage: Bacteria > Pseudomonadati > Bacteroidota > Flavobacteriia > Flavobacteriales > Flavobacteriaceae > Flavobacterium > Flavobacterium album. The sequence continues at coordinate 3,106,269 of NZ_CP029186.1, forward strand.
ACTGTTTTTACGATCGGTATTAAAACTTCACAGCCATCATCTCCTGCTTTGCAATTTCGAAGTCAGCTATCATTTCCCGTAAAATTTCGCCTGCAGGTTTTATCTCGTGTATCAGCCCTGCTATTTGCCCTATCTCAAGCTCGCCTTCTTCAAGGTCGCCTTCAAACATTCCTTTTTTGGCACGCGCCCGGCCCAACAGTGTTTTCAGGTCGTCAACTGTAGGCGACTTGGCATACAGTGCCACTACATCATGGAAAAACTTGTTCTTTATCAGCCGCACCGGAGCCAGTTCCTTAAGTGTAACATGGGTATCACCATCCTGGGCATCAACTATCGCCTGCTTGAATTTTTCGTGGGAGGAAGATTCTGTTGAGGCAGCGAAACGGCTGCCCACCTGTACGCCATCGGCACCAAGCACCATCGCGGCCAGCATTCCTCTTCCGGTGGCTATTCCCCCTGCGGCTATCAGCGGCACAGACAGTTTTTCCTTTACCATTGGAATGAGAGCTAACGTTGTAGTCTCTTCCCGTCCATTATGCCCACCGGCTTCAAAGCCTTCAGCCACAACGGCATCGACTCCTGCTTCCTGCGACTTCAGCGCAAATTTCACACTGCTCACTACGTGAACAACAGTAATGCCTTTCTCCTTTAAAAATCCGGTCCATGTCTTTGGGTTGCCCGCAGAGGTAAAAACGATCTTCACGCCTTCCTCTACGATTATATTCATGATCTCCTCAATGTTCGGGTAGAGCATCGGCACGTTTACCGAAAAAGGCTTATCTGTTGCTTTTTTGCATTTTTGGATATGCTCCCTAAGCACTTCAGGATACATCGACCCTGCCCCTATGACACCTAAGCCTCCGGCGTTGCTTACGGCGCTGGCCAGTTTGTAGCCACTGGCCCAAATCATTCCCGCCTGTATTATTGGATATTGAATGCCAAATAGTTGTGTGATTCTGTTCATGTATTTATTAAAGTGGTTATTCCTTTATTATCCTGCCCGATTGTGTCTCCTGCCCGCTCTCGATCCGGTAACTGTAAACTCCTTTGGCAAGTTCGTTCATAGTTACTGAAGTATGATCTAAAGACAAATTCTCCTCCGTGACTTTTTGTCCCAAACTATTAAAAACAGTTACCGTTGCACTAAGAATCCCTTTAGGAAAAACAAAGTTTACTACTCCCTGTGTAGGGTTCGGATAGATAAGGAAAGGCTGTTTTTTGACATCTTCGAGACCAAGGCCATCGTTCAGCGCCATGGCAAAATCAGGGATGCCGTAGCCGTATTGTATATTCGGGTTGGCATAGCGGTCAGCCGATTGTTTCACCACTTGCAGTATCTCGGCATTGCTCAAACCGGGCAGCGCCTGCCATAAACAGGCTACCAGCCCTGCGGTGATAGGGCTCGAGAAAGACGTACCATTTGCCGCACCGATACTGCCGTCTACGCCTGATAAAGCCGAAGCCACTCCCTGCGCCATCACATCGGGTTTGACCCTCATATCATAGCTTGGGCCAACAGAGCTGAACGAGGCATATTCCTCTGTTGCATTAACAGCGCCTACGGTCAGCGTGTTAAAAGCGTCCGCAGGCACACCGATATGCAGATTGGCAGTATTGGCAGTATTCCCTGCTGATGTTACGCATAGCATACCTCGTGAGAAGGCGATGTTGGCGCCACGTGTTATAAACGCGGTCTCACCGTTAATATCCTCATAGGCATAGCTATAGGCCGGATTATCATATATAAAGTACCCAAGCGACGTGTTGATAACATCGGCACCTAAACTGTCTGCCATCTCGGCGGCCTGCACCCAATACGACTCCTCTACAGGGTTCTCGCCGGAAACATCTTCGGTGACGAACAGGTAGTAAAAAGCATCCGGAGCCGTGCCCACAAGTTGTCCTTCGGTATAGCCGCCCATGGTAGAAAGTACCATCATGCCATGCGTGCCACCCGAATAAAAATTATCCGACTGGCTTACAAAATTATAGCCGCCAAGTATCAGGTTGTTGTCGCGAAGCCTTTGGAACGGCTGTAAATTATCTACTCCGGGAAACCCTGCATCGAGCACAGCTATTGTCATGCCGGCACCGGTGAAATTTTGCTGGTGAAGCACATTGCCGTTGAGCATTTGTATCTGGTTGACCGAAGTTCCGTAGTTGAAATCAGCCTGGGTTTCCATAACTTTATTAACCAATGCAGGTTGTTGGATACTTCCCGGCCTTCCTGAAGTATTAAGCAACTTATTTGCAAAATCGATATGGTCTACAAAATCAAGGCTGGCAAGGTCATTTACAGCATCCTCGCTTCCGCGGACATGCAGGCAGTTGAGCCATTTGGACTTTGCCATGACGGTAATTCCGGGCGAAGCGGTTATCCCGTCGATATAAGCCTGGTGGATGGGTACGTCTATTACATCAAGCGGAATATTATGGGCGGCCCGCCTGTCGATCGCTTTTTGCGAAAGCATCTCCAGCGGGTTCGCAAGGTAAAAACCCGCATCGGGCTTATTGGTAAAATAAACCCACGCATCTTCCTGCTGTGCGGAAACTGCTATGGAAATAAGCAGGAACAGAATGTACAACAGCTTTTTCATAGGCGAAAAGTATGACATTTTTAAAAATTAAGCAAACGCACAGGCAGGTTGCTGTATTAAATTTAAAAGCTATTTTTGTAATATCCGCTAAAGAAAAATGTTTTATGAAAAATTTAATTGCCGGGCTGTTCCTGCTCGGTGTATTTACTGTCAACTCACAGGTAAAACTCACTGACTCCGATTTTAAAAACCTGGTCGCTATTGGCGAGATCCGCTCAAAAGATTATATGGCAAATGGAAAGGATTTTGACAGGTCGCTCACAAAACTCCGCACACCAAAACTCGCCCATATCGTTGATGTGCTCACACTTCTCGACGGCAATGATACAGCGCTTTTGAGTGCCCGTCACCTTACCCGCCCCGATAATGAAGAACTACAGCTTTGGTACGTATTACGCGAGATTGGGAACAATATGCAGAAAGATAACAAAAACCCACGTCCGAATACAGATGTTGCCAAAGATATCCTGGGCAAACCTATCGATGAGCGCTGGCTGGTAGATAACTATTATGATGAGCTGGACCGGGGAATATCAATGATGTTCAACGAAAAAGACTTTAGTGCGATTAACCTCGACATACAAAGTTACAACCTTAAAAACCAAACTGAAAAAGCGATCTTTTTCCTGAACATTATAAAGCCGTTCACGCAGCGTTTCATCTTGCTTAACAATGTAAAGAACCCCGATAAGATCATGGAGTTCGCTGCCCGTATGCCGCAATTTAACGGAAAGGCCTATTATACGTTTACCTACTTCGATTTTGAGGATTTTGAATACCCCTTCGATCATGGAATGGCTTCCTATACAACGACAAACCTAAAGGAATATTATAATTGGCTGATGTGCCACTTTATGGCCACTGCCGAAAAGGGAATGTCGGCTGTAACAAAAGAAATATATTACAACTCGATACTCTACACCCAAAAATATTTCAAATACTCCGGGGTAGAGACCGACCTTACCGAGATATATAATAACGCGAAACAATAATCATAGCTTTTAGTGGCTGCGTTCATACACTTTAATAACAAGCCTTATTTCATAAGATAATTTATAATGATATACCTGATACTTAGTATTATCTGCAGCGTAACGGTTGGCGCCATTTTTAAGATTTCAAAAAAGCATGATACGTGCACTACCCAGATCGTAACCTGGAACTATGTTTTTGCACTTATACTCTGCTACATTTTTTTCAACCCCGACCTTTCGATGGCCGCTCCCAAAGCACACTGGAGCCTTTATACGCCACTGGTAATCCTGCTCCCGTCGATCTTTCATTTAATGGCTACATCCATAAAGCACATGGGTATCGTAAGGACGGATGCCGCCCAAAGGCTTTCGCTGTTTATACCCATTATCGCTGCATGGCTTATATTCAGGGAAAATTTCAGTACGCTGAAACTTGCAGGCCTTGCCGTAGGATTCCCGGCCATACTGCTCATACTTGCTAAAAAGAAGGAAGAAAGCCCCAGCCGCAACTGGATGTTTCCCGTGCTCGTTTTATTTGGGTTCGGTATTATCGATGTGCTTTTTAAGCACGTCGCGATATTGCCTTCGCCAAGCTATACCACATCTTTATTCTTTATTTTTTGCGGTTCGCTGGCAGTAACCATGTTGGTTGTACTCTACCAGGTCATTATCCTTAAAATAAGCCTTAAGCTTATGAGCCTGGCTTTTGGTGCGTTGGTGGGCATATTCAACTTTGGCAATATCCTGTTCTACCTTAAGGCCCATAAAGAGTTCGCCGAGAACCCTTCAACCGTTTTTGCCGCCATGAATATGGGCGTCATCGTTGTAGGCAGCATTGCCGGTATCTTTATTTTCAAGGAAAAACTATCAAAATGGAATTATATGGGGATTGTTTTGGCTTTGTTGGCTATTGTTTTGATAACGTTGTCTCAGGTTTACAAGGGGGTGTGATGTGAAATGAATTTATTATTGCATATGTTAATATAAGTGAAATTCAAGGACTAGATTAAGTTTAAATAATAATCCCAAGTGATTGCAAAAGATCTAAAATATGTCTGGCTTTAATTGGTTAACTAAATTGTGTTGACTTGCGTTCGTGATTTGATATGTTGAAGTCCAAATGGTTTGATAACCTCTTGTATAAGATATAAATTCAACTGTTTCTCCCCGTGTTCTTGTAGTACATAGTATAACATCACATCGAAAAACATCAGTTAACTCAATTAATCTATGTTGCAATCCCGTATTTGGATCTCCTTGAGTTTCCATTCCTATTATTATTCCTTTATTTCTACAATCAATCTGAAATAATTGATTGTATGTATTAATAACGGTACTGGAAAAATTGGCGTATGGACAGGGTAAGTACTAAGAAGTAATGTAGCAAATTCTCTTAAAGTTCCACTTTTTCCTTTACCACCCGTAGTCCAAATAGCTAGGATTTTTTGTCGAAAAAATTAGAGGCAGTCATAGTTTAAAATATTTTAATTCCTATTTATAAATTACCCTTTTCTTTGCTGATGAATCACCTTCATACTGAATATTGGGGTAAAACTGCTTAAAATTAACACCATAGATTGTATCCCCAGGAATATTTTTTATGAGATTATATTTAGTTATAAGTTCAAAATCATGTTTCATGAAATCTTTTAAATCAAAATCAATTTCTGGTTTAAATTCCCAAGATTCACCCATTTTTGACAAACTATTTGCGAAAAAGATTGCCTGTTCATATGTCGATAGCTGTGCCCGTAAAATTTTGACATAATTATATTTTTCTTTATAATCAATATTTGTTTGATTATTTACATAACTTACCATTTGATATAAATGACGATAATAATGTCCTATTCTAAATTGATGTCCACCATAATATTTAATATATCTATTATGATAGTTTTCAATTTCAGTGTATGCTGAATCATTCGGTATATTGCGGTTTTTACGCCATTCGTAAACCGCTGTTACCAATTTTTTTTTCTTTGTCCTTGTTCCTGCATTTTTTATAATATTCCATTTTGTAAATATTTGTTCATCGAAAGCCGGTTTTAAGCTTAGATAATTAATTACCAAATCAATAATATCTGAACGATATTTATCTTTAAAAATATGTTTCAAAACTAAAATACCTTCAGCACTTAAACCATAAAATACTATACTATAACAAATATCAATTTTAGCTAAAAGAGCAAGACTGATATTATTATCTTTAATATATGGTTCATTTAATAATTTATTCTTATAATCATCAATATATACAGAATTAAATTTCACAAATGGACTTAATTCATTTCCACATATTATAAATTGGTTAAAAATCACTTTGAAAACAGATTTCCCTTCATAAACAATTTTTTCAATGAACAATGAATCATCATTTTCAGCTAATTTTTCTCCATTAAAATTCAATTCATCTACATTTTCTCTATGAAGTCTAATCATTTCATAAAATTGATTTTCAAACTGGGTCTTTTTAAATTGCTCCTGCTGTTCTCCTAACTCAATCTTAAACTGAATTTTATCTTCTTCTAACTGCTTTAAAAACTGTTCTCTTTGGAGTTTATTAGCTTGAAATTGCATATAAAAAGCTAAGTATGTTAACAGAACACCTCCTATGGCAATAAATGGATTCATAATTCCGCCTAATGTATCTCCAATCTCTCCTGTGTCAGTTAAATCTATAATTGAAAATTTAACAAAAAAGTATGGAGCTATAAATGAAAACAACAACGCCAAAAATGCTAAAATAAGCATTGTAATCGCTTTATAATTAAGCTTATATAATTTTATTTCGTCTGTATTATTCGCTTCCATTATATTAATTTAATAAACGCAATTTAACATTTTTAATTAATCGTAGTAAATTTTGTATTTAAATCCCATTAAAAAAATAATTGTACCTTAGCCCTACAAACAAATCCAATGATCTCGAATACCCAATTCCAGCACGAACTCGACCTTATCATAGCCAATGCCATACGTGAAGATGTTGGCCCCGGCGACTACTCATCCATTGCCTGTATACCCGCCACTGCCACAGGTCGCGCCAAACTGATCGTTAAAGACAACGGCATCCTGGCCGGCGTGGACTTTGTGCAGCAGGTATTTAAGTATGTCGACCCCAACCTTGAAATCGAGGTTTTTATAAAAGACGGTACGCCTGTAAAATATGGCGATATCGCATTCCATGTGTCAGGCAGCTCGCAGAGCATCCTTAAAGCTGAAAGACTGGTGCTCAATGCCATGCAGCGTATGAGCGCCATTGCTACCAAAACCAAAAAATATGTCGATATCCTTGAAGGGACAGGTACCAAAATACTCGATACCCGTAAGACTACGCCCGGCATCCGCGCCCTCGAAAAATGGGCCGTGAAGATAGGCGGCGGCGAAAACCACCGCTTTGCGCTATACGACATGGTGATGCTCAAAGACAACCATATCGACTTTGCCGGGGGCATTACCCCTGCCATCCAAAAGACACACGAATACCTGAAGGCAAATAACCTCGACCTGAAAATTATAGTGGAGGCACGCAGCCTGGAAGAAGTCCGTGAGATCATAAGCAACCCGGGTGTGTACCGTATCCTGCTTGATAACTTCGATTATGAGACTACACGTGAAGCTGTTGCGATCATAGGCGACTATTGCCAGACGGAATCTTCGGGCGGCATCAATGAGGACACGATGCGCCACTATGCCGAATGCGGTGTGGACTATATTTCCTCGGGTGCGCTCACCCACTCCATCTACAATATGGACCTTAGCCTAAAAGCATTCTAAATGTCGGTAGAACTCGAACACAGGCTCGAACGGATACCCGTTATAAAGCATCTTGTGCGCTTCGGCAAAAGCATAAAGCTGCCTTATAGCGAAGGGCTTACGCTGTATCACCTTGTCGAGCTCTACATTACCGGTATCGTCAATGGCGATATCTCCTACCGGGCCGGGGCCATTGCGTTCAGCTTCTTTATGTCGCTGTTCCCGTTCACATTGTTCCTGTTCAACCTCATTCCGTACATCCCGCTACAAGGCTTTAAGGAAGACTTTATGTTGTTCGTGCATGACAACGTGCCACCCAACACCTACGATGCCATAGCAGACATCATCACCGATATCATGACCGATAAAAAGGCCAACCTGCTTTCCTTCGGTATCGTGCTGGCCATCCTCCTGATGAGCAACGGTATGAATGCCATCCTGAGCGGTTTCCAGAACAGCATGCACATTACTATAAAACGGACTTATTTCAGGCAGTATGCGCTCGCCATCGGCCTGTCGCTCGTTTTTGCCATCATACTTATCATCACGGTGGCATCAATCGTAATATTGGAGTATTTTATCCAAACGCTGACCAACCATGGCTGGCTCAATGACGATGTGTGGTTGCTCAGGCTGGTGCGCTACCTGATCCTGATACTCATGATACTTACCACAACATCGCTGCTGTTTAAGTTTGCCGCCAAAGAGACCCGGCAGGCCGCTTTCTTCAGCTACGGATCGGTGTTCAGTACGGTTTTGTTTGGCTTAACCTCGTTCGGGTTTAGTATTTACGTTTCGCAATTCGCGCAGTACAATAAGCTGTACGGATCTATTGGCACGCTACTTGTATTGATGCTGTATATATGGATTAACTGTTTTATTCTCCTGCTTGGATTCGAATTAAATGCGCTTATCCATAAATTAAAACGAAAAAATTTATATATTTAACAAATTAACAACTTTAAATTATGAAGAAAGCATTATTAACCCTTCTGTTTGTTGCCGTTGCGGGAATTTTTTCTGTACAGGCACAAGTCACGGGCCGATGGAAAACCGTTGACGACGAAACCGGTGAAGCAAAATCTATCGTAGAGATCTACGAGAAAGATGGCAAGGTGTATGGCAAAGTGGTTGAAATACTCAACCCCGCCAAAAAGAACGCTACCTGCACTAAATGCAAGGGCGCTGATAAAGATAAGCCTATCCTTGGCCTTGTAATTATTAAAGGCCTTACAAAAGATGGCGATGAATGGACCGATGGTGACATCCTCGACCCAAGTAAAGGTAAGCTATACAGCTGTACCATAGAGCTCGATGGCAAGGACAAGCTTAATGTTCGCGGATACATGGGCATCTCGCTTTTGGGCCGTACCCAGACATGGTCAAGGGTTAAATAGTTTTCAGTTTGTCATTCTGAACGAAGCTCAGCGCAGTGAAGAATCTTATTTCAGAATCTAAAATATCCTAAATACCTAAAGCACTTTCGGAAACGGAGGTGCTTTTTTGTAGCAGGTTTAAGCGGTTCTTTGTTATCGCCTGTCCCGCTGTCGCCTTTATCTGCCTTCGCAGGCTGCGGCAGGATACCGGCTCTATCGGGGCTATTGGGAAATGGCAGTTGTTTTGTCGGCTATCGCATTGAATCTGCAAAACTCTCACCTTCGGGGTTAGGAGCTTTTTATTATCTTTGTGGTATATAACCCACTCACATCCTGTATATGCCATATTTCATCGAAGTAATCCTGCCATTAAACCTGACTAAGCCACTCACCTACTCTATCACACAAGGAGAATATGGCTTCCTTAAACCCGGTATGCGTGTCGCGGTACCAGTTAAAAATAAGATCTATACAGGCTTAGTTACTGAATTGCATCAAAATGCACCATTACTTTACGAAGCAAAGGAAATCCACCAAATTCTCGACGATGAACCTTTAGTAACTAAAATACAGCTTGCGCACTGGCAATGGGTAGCGAATTATTACATGTGCAGCATTGGTGAGGTGTACAAGTCGGCAATGCCAAGTGGTTTTTTGCTGGAAAGCGATACGATCATTACATCACTCCAGGATTTCGATGTCGAAAGCGGAGAACTTACTGATGACGAATATCTTATTTATGAAGCCCTGCAACAGCAATCGGCATTGAAGATACAGGAAGTTACTTCCATACTTAATAAAAAAACAATCCTTCCTATCATTAACCGGCTGATTGCAAAAAATGTGGTGGCTATACAGGAGGAAATATCTGAAAAGTACAAGCCCAAGACCATACGTTACATCCGCCTGCCGGAAGAATTCCTGCGGGAAGAACAGCTTGCTGAATTGATGGAATTGTTATCTAAGGCACCTAAACAGCGCGAGGCCGTGATGCAGTATTTCCAGCTTCAGGCATCGGAAAAAAAACCCATTACTGCTAAAAAGCTTAATGATTCGGGGATAAATTCTACAGTCATAAAGTCTTTGATAGACAAAAACATCTTTGAAGAATATTTCCTGGATGAAGACCGCGTACAGTTTGAGGGCGATAATAATGCAGGCTTTGGCCTCAGTCACAAACAAAAAGAAGCATTTGACGAAATAAAGAAAAGCTTTGGGCAAAAAGATGTTACACTGCTTCATGGCATTACGTCGAGCGGCAAGACCGAGATCTATATTAAGCTCATTGAAGAATATATAAATTCCGGCCAACAGGTACTGTACCTCCTTCCGGAAATCGCGCTTACGACACAGCTTGTAGTACGGCTTACCGCCTACTTTGGCAACCAGGTAGCAGTATTCCACAGTAAGTATAATAATAACGAACGGGTAGAAACCTGGAACCAGGTGCTGTCTGCATCCGAAACGGCAAAAGTCGTCATCGGGGCGCGTTCTGCCTTGTTCCTGCCCTTCCAAAACCTGGGGCTTATCATCATCGACGAAGAGCATGAGCCAACTTTTAAGCAGCAGGACCCGGCTCCACGCTACCATGCACGTGATGCGGCCATCGTTTTGGCGAATGCCCATAAGGCTAAAGTTTTACTGGGGTCGGCAACACCCTCTATAGAAACGTATTACAACGCGTCCGGCGGCAAGTATGGCTATGTAGAACTGAAGGAACGCTTCGGTAAGGTAATGCCGCCTGAAATCATCCTCATTGACTTGAAAGACAAATACAAGCGCAAGCAGATGACCGGGCACTTCAGCGATTTTATGATCGAAACCATTGCCGAAACGCTGGCCAATGGCAAGCAGGTCATCCTGTTCCAGAACCGCCGCGGCTACTCGCCCTGGGTAGAATGCCTGACCTGCGGGCATGTTCCGCAATGCCCACAATGCGATGTTAGCCTTACCTACTATAAATATAAAAACCAGCTGCGCTGCCATTATTGCGGCCACCACATTGCCAAGCCCACGCACTGCCATAAGTGCCAGTCGCCCGACCTCGATACCAAGGGATTTGGTACCGAGCAGATAGAACTCGAGCTTAAAACATTGTTCCCCGATAAGCATTCGTGGCGCATGGACCAGGATACTACCCGGGGCAAGCATGACTACGAAAAGATAATCGATTCGTTTAAGAACAGGGAAATTGATATTTTGGTAGGTACCCAGATGCTGGCAAAGGGGCTGCATTTTGATAATGTTGCGCTCGTGGGGATAATGAATGCAGACAACATGCTGTACCAACCGGATTTCCGTGCATTTGAGCGCGCTTACCAAATGATGGTTCAGGTTGCGGGGCGTGCCGGGCGGAAAGACCAGCGTGGTAAAGTTTTGATACAAACGTATAACCCACTGTATAATATCATTCGCCAGGTGACCGATAATGATTATGAAGGCATGTACAAGGAGCAGCTATATGAAAGGCATAATTTTAAATATCCTCCGTTCTTCAGGCTTGTACGGATTACATTGCGGCATAAGGATTATGAGAAAGTAAAAGAGGCGGCAATTTGGCTGTTCAATGTGTTGTCGCAACAGCTTGGCGTAACGGTGCTGGGGCCGGAAGAGCCGGGCATCAACAGGATACGCAATGAATACATCCGTACCATAATGATCAAGATCCCACAAGGTGCCGCGCTGGGAGGCACCAAAAAAGCGATACAAAGGGTGCTCTCAAGCTTTGATGCCGTATCACAATACAGGGCAGTAAAGGTGACACTTAATGCCGACCCGTATTAGTTATAACAATACAGGCATATAGAAAACTATATGCCTGTATTATTGTTTTTTTAGGTAAGGGGATTCTAGGACGGTTTGTTGAGTGCGTTAGCAAGGTCTTCTTTTTTATTGCGGCTCAGGGGTATCTGTGTTTTGCCTATTTCTGCAAATTTGCTGTTGAAACGCTGCACCTTATCAATATTGATGATAAAGGATTTATGAACCCTCAGGAATTTATCTGGCGGCAGGTCGTTTTCAAAAGATTTCATGGTAGAGAGCACCAGGTGCGTATCGTCTTCGGTATTGATCTTTACATAATCCCCGAAAGCCTCTATCCATTTTATTTTTGAGATATAAACCTTGAAGTTCTTGAGGTTGCTTTTTACAAAAATAAATTCGGCCTCCTCTTCGGCACCGTCATTTTTCATCTGGTGCATTTCAATAGCCTTTTGCACTGCCTTGTAAAAACGCTCCTTATTGACGGGCTTATGCAAATAATCGACAGCGGCGTAATCAAAAGCCTTAAGGGCATAATCTGATTTTGACGATACAAAGATGATCTGCGGCCTTGATTTGAGTCCATCGAGCAGGTCGAACCCTGTTTGTACCGGCATTTCTATATCCAGGAACAGGAGATCGACGCTTTTGTTAAGGATGCAGTTACGGGCATCTGAAGCATTGGAAAAATCTCCAACGAGCGTCAGGTCGGGATGCTCATTAACCAGTTTTGCTACAGTAATCCTATGTATTGTGCTATCATCAACAACAACACAGTTAAGTTTCATTTGTCATGCTCTGTTTATAATGTTCAGTAATTTTGTTTCGTTTTTTTAGTTTGGGATAAGACAAATATAAACAAAAAATCATTTTTAACAATTCCAAAAAAAGCAAAATTACCTCTTGCGCATTAAATATAAATAATTACATTTGCACCCAATTTTATAACAAATAAATATTTTTATTATGAATCACTATGAAACTGTTTTCATCTTGAATCCCGTTTTATCTGAAACCCAGGTAAAGGAAACAGTAAGCAAGTTTGAAGATTATCTTACTTCAAGAGGTGCCCAGATCGTTGCAAAAGAAGACTGGGGATTGAAAAAATTGGCTTACGAGATCCAGCACAAGAAAAGCGGATTTTACACACTATTGCAATTCCAGGCTCCGGGCGAGATCCTTATCGGCTTTGAAACCGAATTCCGTCGTGACGAAAGGGTAATGCGTTTCTTAACCGTAAGCCTTGACAAGCACGCCATCTCATGGGCAGAAAGAAGAAGAGAAAAATTAAAAACTAAAGCAGCCAACTAATCATGTCAAATATAGAGCAGTCAGCTAAAGGAAAAAAAGACGGGGATATCAGGTATCTTACGCCTTTGAACATAGAAACGAACAAGACTAAAAAGTATTGCCGTTTCAAAAAATCAGGTATCAAATATGTAGATTACAAAGACCCTGATTTCCTATTGAAATTCGTAAACGAGCAGGGGAAATTGCTTCCGCGCCGTTTAACAGGGACTTCCCTAAAATACCAAAGGAAAGTATCTGTAGCTGTAAAGAGGGCACGTCATTTAGCATTAATGCCATATGTGGCTGATTTATTAAAATAAAAAGGAGTCAATATTATGGAACTTATACTTAAACAAGACGTACAGAATTTAGGTTTTAAAGATGATGTAGTTACCGTGAAAGCCGGATATGGCCGTAACTTCCTAATTCCACAAGGATTTGCCCAAATGGCAACGCCTTCAGCTAAAAAAGTTTTGGCTGAAAACCTTAAACAAAGGGCTTTTAAAGAGCAAAAGATTGTAAACGAGGCAAAAGCGACTGCTGAAGCGCTTAAAGCACTTGAGATAAAACTAACTGCAAAAGCAGGCGGCGAAAAACTATTTGGTTCTGTAACCAATGCTGATATCGCAGAAGCGCTTGAAAAAGCAGGACAGCCTATCGACAGGAAATTCATCACAAGCGGTATCGTTAAGCGTACCGGCAAATACTCTGCAAGCATCAGGCTTCACAGGGATGTGATCGTTGACCTTCCTTACGAGATCGTTGCTGAACAGGAAAAATAATTTTCTGAATATATATAGAAAGCCTTCCTTTTGGGAGGCTTTTTTGTTTTACATACACATACTACTTTGTAACTTTGCCACTCTGAAACTTTAGAACGCACAATGAAATACGCACGACTTACAAAAGAACAGCTTGAAGAACTGCACCCGGAATTCATAAACTTCCTGGCATCGCAGTCTATAGATAAAACCGAATGGGATACCCTGAAAAAAGAAAAACCTGAAGTAGCCGAACAGGAGATCGATGTGTTCTCTGACCTGATATGGGAAAACGTGGTTTCCAAAGCGGAATGGCTGGAACATTATTCTAAAAATCATATCTTCCTGTTCAAGCTCGACCAGGAAAAAATGGAAAGCATCGTTATCCATGCACATACTCCCATAGCCGATTTCCTTACAGAAGGCGGCCTGCAATGGCTCAATGAAAATATCTTTTCGGATGAAGTACAAATCCAGCGTGGCGCGAAGCCTTTCAGCCAGGAAAGGAACGATGAGATATTCAGCCTTATCGAGCAGGGCGCTATTTTGAGCGACGGTACGCTTTATAAGCAACTGGAGGATATGTTTTAGAGGAAGGGGCTGAGAGCCTTAAGTGCTGAGTTATTGAGGTTATTAGTTACTTAGCATCTTAGCGACTAAGAACCTCAGCAACTTTGCAGCTTTTTCAAAAAACTTGGCTAAATTAGCGGGGCAAACAAATTTCAGCCAATGAACATCGAACAGCAGATAAACGCCCTTCGGGAAGAACTCAACCAGCACAACCATAATTACTACGTACTTGATGCCCCGACCATATCCGACTTTGAGTTTGACATCAAACTCAAAGAACTTCAGGATCTGGAGGCAAAGCATCCTGAATATTATGATGCCGACTCTCCTACCCTGCGTGTGGGCGGTGCGGTTACCAAAAACTTCAATACGATAGCACACGAATACCGCATGTATTCACTGGACAACAGCTATTCCAAAGAGGAGCTGCTGGAATGGGAAAAACGTGTGCACCGGGGCTTAGGAACCGATAATGTGCAGTACACCTGCGAGCTGAAATACGACGGCGCTTCCATAAGCATTACTTATGAAAACGGGAAACTAAGTCGGGCAGTAACACGTGGCGACGGTTTTCAGGGCGATGAAGTGACTACCAATATAAAGACCATACGCGCTGTTCCGCTTAAGCTAAAAGGCGACTACCCTGAAAAATTCGAGATTCGCGGGGAGATCATCCTCCCGCTTGAAGGGTTTGCCAAAATGAACCAGGACATCCTGGCTAATGGCGGTACGGCCTACGCCAATCCGCGTAATACCGCATCGGGCTCCCTAAAGCTGCAGGATAGCGCTGAAGTGGCCAAACGCCCGCTGGATTGTTTATTGTATTCTCTTATTGGCAATAACCTTCCTGTCGCTACGCAGTTTGAAGGCCTTGACAAAGCGCGCCATTGGGGCTTTAAAGTCCCTAAGGAAGCACGCCTTGCCAAAAATATGGAAGAAGTGATGCAATTCATAGGCCATTGGGACATACACCGCCATGAACTGCCGTATGAAACCGATGGTGTGGTAATAAAAGTGAACGATATCCACCAGCAGGAGGAACTGGGCTATACCTCCAAGTCGCCACGCTGGGCTATTGCATACAAGTTTAAGGCGGAACGCGTTTCTACCAGGCTAAATTCAATTACCTACCAGGTGGGCCGTACCGGTGCGATAACCCCGGTTGCGAATCTGGAACCTGTACAGCTTGGCGGTACGACCGTAAAACGTGCGTCACTCCACAACGCCGACCAGATTGAAAAGCTGGACATCCGTGAAGGCGATGAAGTATTTGTAGAAAAAGGCGGCGAGATCATCCCTAAAATCATTGCGGTTGATTTTACAAAAAGGCCGGAAGATTCAAAACCAACTATTTATATTGAAAAATGCCCGGAGTGCTTTACGGAACTGGAACGCAAAGAAGGCGAAGCACAGCACTACTGCCCTAACTACTATGGCTGCCCTCCGCAGATAATCGGGCGCATACAGCATTATATTTCGCGAAAGGCGATGGATATCGAGGGCCTTGGCGGCGAAACCGTGGCGTTGCTATATAATTCAGACCTGGTGCACAATTATGCCGACCTCTATGAACTGAAAAAAGAACAAGTTGTCCCACTGGAGCGCATGGCAGATAAGTCGGCGGAGAACCTTATCAATGGTATTGCCGCATCGAAGCAAATCCCGTTCGAGCGCGTGCTGTATGCCCTTGGGATACGTTACGTGGGCGAAACCGTTGCCAAAAAACTGGCAAAACACTACAAAAACATTGACAATCTGGCGAATGCCTCGTTAATGGATTTGGTTTTGGTTGATGAGATCGGAGAACGCATTGCGCAAAGTGTTATTGAGTTTTTTGAAAATGAAGAGAACCGCAAGCTTGTAGAACGCCTGAAAAGCTATGGTGTACAACTGGAAACCACTGCTGCCGATACAAGCGTAAGCGACATGCTTGCCGGCAAAATATTTGTGGTATCGGGTGTTTTTGCCAAATTCTCACGCGATGAACTGAAAAAAGCGATAGAAGATAATGGCGGCAAAGTTGGCAGCTCTATATCATCTAAAACCGACTATGTGATTGCCGGTGACAATATGGGCCCTGCGAAATTGGAAAAAGCAAATCAGCTGGGTGTAAAGATCATTAGTGAGGATGAGTTTATTTCTTTAGTAAGTTCCTGAGTGGCTTAGGTTCTGAGGCTCAGTGTATATCAGTAAAATAGAATCGATGAAAAAGCATATTATCTTTTTGTTGTTTATCGGCCTAAATTTATATTCCCAAGATAAAGGAATCGAAATTTATACAATTAAAACTATCAATAATTCCGAGAAGGACTGCAATAATTGTTTCGATATCAGCAAAGAAATTTTGTCAGGTGAGCCATTATTGAAAACCACCGATATTGACCATTTTGATTGGGAAAAACAGCAATTTATCTTAAATGATACTGGGAGAGAGAAGGTACGTAAATTAGATATCCCAATGGATGGATTGCCGGTTGTATTTGTAATTAATGATGAACCGATTTATGGTTTTTGGCTATGGCATCCGTTATCATCCCATGTATGTGATCGTGTTTTAACATATCCGAATTGGAGCTTTGAACTGGAATTTGGACTTCCAAATGATGGTTTTGGTTCAGATCCAAGATATGATGCGAGGATTAAAAAGTATTTGAATATCAAAGACTAATTCAGGATACACTCAGAAAAGCCCAGATTAAATGAATTAAATATCTCCGCTGCCAAATATGTTATTTAACTCACTACCTTTTGCAGTTTTCCTGCCCATAGTATTCCTGCTGTATTGGCGGATAAGTCCAAAAAATCTGCACCTGCAAAATGTATTGTTGCTAGCAGCCAGTTATTTCTTTTATGCCTGTTGGGACTGGCGTTTCCTGTTTCTTTTACTATTTTCTACAGCATTGGATTATGTTACAGGCTTAAATATAGTGGCTGTGCAAAGCCAAAGGGTCAAAAAGTTTTGGTTCTGGCTGAGCATCTCCGTAAATCTATGTTTTCTGGGTGTTTTTAAATACTATAATTTCTTTGCTGACAGTTTCACAACGGCAATGTCCGGTTTGGGCCTTACGGTACATCCGGCAACATTAAATATCATATTGCCCGTAGGGATCTCTTTCTATACTTTTCATGGCCTTTCCTATGTCATTGATGTTTATAAAGGCCGTATCAAAACCGAAAGGAATTTTATAGATTATGCGCTCTTCGTGAGTTTCTTCCCATTGCTTGTGGCCGGGCCTATTGAGCGGGCAACGCACTTGCTCCCACAGTTGAAGCGGGAGCGCATTTTTAACCTCAACAATATAAAGTACGGCCTCCGTCAGATACTTTGGGGGCTTTTCAAAAAGATCGTCATTGCCGACCAATGTGCAAAATATGCCAATGCCATATTTGACAATTCCGATACCCTTTCAGGAAACAGCCTGGCTTTTGGGGCACTGTTCTTCACGTTCCAGATATATGGGGACTTTTCGGGATATTCTGATATAGCGTTAGGCACGGCACGACTGTTTGGCATCGACCTGATGCGGAATTTTGCTTACCCGTATTTCTCCCGGGATATTGCCGAATTCTGGCGCAGATGGCACATATCGCTTTCCGGATGGTTCAGGGATTATGTTTATATCCCGCTTGGAGGAAGCAGGACCAGCCCGTTAAAAAAGACAAGGAATATATTCATCATATTCATCCTGAGTGGATTTTGGCACGGTGCTAACTGGACCTTTATTGCATGGGGGATACTCAATGCGTTATATTTTTTACCCTTGCTGCTCACCGGCCGCAATAGGGATAATATTGAAATTGCGGGCGGAGATGGACTTTTCCCATCATTTAAAGAAACCTTGGGAATGGCAACGACTTTTTGCCTGACCGTTTTTGCGTGGATATTTTTCAGGGCAGAGAATATCGGGCACGCTTTCAGGTATGTTGGGAAGGTGTTCTCAAAAAGCCTTTTTGACATGCCTGATTTTGAAGAAAAAACACAAGGCGTGCTATTACTTGGCGTAGCCTTTTTGTTCCTTTTGGCTGAATGGATCGGCAGGAAAGAGCAATATGCCATTGCAAGGCTGGGACTCACATGGAACAGGCCTGCCCGGTGGGCATTTTATTATTTACTGATCGCTGCTATATTTCTATACGGCGGCAAAGAGCAGCAATTCATTTATTTCCAGTTTTAGCCATGAAAAAATTAGTCATCCTGCTCATAAAGTTCTTTACTCCCCTGCTGGTAATAATAGCTATTTATGCATGGCTGGATCCCTTTAAGGTAGTGCGGCACTATGATACCTATTATAAGCCTTATAATAAAGTAAGTGTGTTCCTCGACAAAGATTATATAAGCACCGCTAATTACGATAACCGTTATGAGAAAGAACATTATGACTCTTTTATTTTTGGTAATTCAAGGTCGATGATGTATCAGGCTGCCCAATGGCAAAAATACATTGGTGCCGGGAGCAGGCCTTACCATTTTGATGCATCGAACGAAACCCTTTTCGGCATTTGTAAAAAGATCGCCTATATTGATAACAAACAGGAAAAACTAAAAAATGTACTTTTAGTCATTGACAGGCAATTGCTTTTGCAGACAAAAAGCAATGAAGGCCATCTATTCGAAATATCGCCTCAGCTTGTAAATAATAAGAACTTTACCGATTTTCACCTTACATTTTTCAGGGCTTCCCTTACCTGTAAATTCCTGCCCGGTTATGTGGATTATAAAGTTTCCGGAACGCCAAAGCCATACATGACAGGGAATGTCTTGGATGATATCCCCTTCACGTATAATGCCGTGATCAACGAGATGGTAATGACCGATACGGAAAGATCGATAGCTGAAGGCACTTTTTATACCGCTGAACGGATGAATGTTTTTTATAAGCGGGATACGATACAGAAGGTTTCGGAAGCCTGTATTGGCATTAAACAAAAACAAATGCTGAGTGAGATCTCGTCCATTCTAAAAAAACACGGCACCAGGTTAAAAATAGTGATCAACCCGCTGTACAACCAGGAAAAATTGAACCCAAAGGATATTGCTTTCCTTAAGAGGCTCTTCGGTCCGGATGTAGTATATGATCTTTCGGGCATTAACAGCATTACGAACGACTACCGCAATTATTATGAAAACTCGCACTACAGGCCGCAGGTAGCGAACATAGTCCTGAAAAAAATGTATGGCGGGCGTTAATTTTATTAATTTTACAACCCTGAACAGATACTTATGAACATCAGGCTACTCGCCATAGGAAAAACTGATAACAAAGCCCTGCAACATCTCATGGACGATTACATGAAGCGGCTGTCTTTTTACATAAAATTCGAGTTAGAGGTTATTCCCGATATTAAGAATGCGAAAAATCTTAGTGAGGCACAGCAAAAGGAAAAAGAGGGTGAGATAATTTTATCCAAACTCTCCCCTACCGACCAGCTTATTCTTTTGGATGAGAATGGCAAGTCATTCAGTAGCGTTGGCTTTTCTGAAGAATTGCAGAAGAAGATGAACTCAGGGATAAAAACACTGGTATTCGTTATAGGGGGGCCTTATGGCTTTTCGCAGGAGGTTTATACTAAAGCACAAGGCAAGATATCATTATCTGCTATGACTTTCTCCCACCAAATGGTAAGGCTGTTCTTTATTGAGCAGGTGTACCGGGCATTTACTATTCTGAGGGGGGAGCCGTATCACCATCAATAACCATTTCAGATTTTTGATTTCAGAATTTAGATTGAGCTCCACTCCTGCTGTTAGTCGGTTGGCTTTGCATCACCTTTTTCGAAATATATTCCCTTTTCTTTTCCGTCAAGTGAAGTAATTATCATAATATAACAATCATAATGAAATGATGTACTTTGCATTAATGCTATAGGTAAGCTGTTTTTATAAATAGTATCAGTATCCAGATAATATCCTGAATCTTCCATTTTATCACTGAACTGTATCCAATCACCTACGCGAAATCCCTCTCCCCATTTCCATTGATACGAAGCGGCAATTTCCGCGTCCGATTTGCAACTTACTATGATAAGCGAGATCAAAGGCAATAACATTCGTTTCATACTATACTATGCATATTTCATTTTACTAAAAATATCAATCGTTTCTTTCGCCTCCTTTACATCATGCACCCTCAGTATATTCGCGCCTTTATTTAAAGCAATCGTGTTCAAAACCGTAGTCCCGTTCAGCGCTTCCTGCGGGGTGTTGCCTAGCAACTTGTATATCATTGATTTTCGCGACATTCCTGCGAGTAGTGGTAAGCCTGTCATTTGAAAAAGCTCCATTTTATTGAGAACCTCATAGTTCTGTTCCAATGTCTTGGCGAACCCGAATCCGGGGTCGATAATAATATCATTGATGCCAAAGTTCCTCGCGGTATTGATCCTTTCCGCAAAATAAGATAGCATTTCTTTTACGATATCATCATACTGCGTCAGCTTTACCATGGTCTGCGGTGTGCCCCGCATGTGCATCATGATGTAGGGCGCTTTCAGTTTGCCAACGGTCTCCAGCATTTTGTCATCCAGCATCCCGGCAGAGATATCATTCACAATTGCTGCGCCACTTTCCACGCAGGATTTGGCTACAGCCGAACGAAAAGTATCTACAGAAATAAGGGCTTCCGGGAAATGCTTCTGCAGCAAATCCACTACGGGAACAATGCGCTGCAGCTCTTCTTTTTCGCTTACAAATTCGGCATTGGGCTTTGAGGAATAGGCGCCAACATCAATAAAATCAGCTCTTTCGTAAAGCATTTTTTCGGCGTGGGCAAGCATTTTTGCTTCATCTTTATGCTTTCCACCGTCAAAAAAAGAATCGGGCGTAACATTGAGTATACCCATTACTTTGGGTTTCGAGAGATCGACCAGCGTGCCTTTGCAGTTGATAAGCATGGTTATTCTTTTTTAAAACCACCCTTGCCTTTGGGGGTCTTTTTTATTACATTTGGAAAAATTAAAACACAAAGATACTACTTAAATGAGTTCTACCTCCAGGGAATATGACAGCATAATTGCAGTTTGCAGGCAGCTATACATCAATAAAATGAAAGATTACGGAAGTGCCTGGCGCATCCTCAGGCTGCCATCGCTTACCGACCAGATCTTCATCAAGGCACAGCGCATACGGAGCCTTCAGGAAAATGAGGTACGCAAAGTGGATGAAGATGAAACCGGGGAATTCATAGGCATTATCAACTATTCCATTATGGCATTGATACAGCTTGATAAAGGCATTGCCCTGCAGCCCGACCTCGATGTGGAGGAAGCTACAAAGCTTTATGACGAAAAAGTTCTGCTCACCAAAACACTCATGGAGGCCAAGAACCACGATTATGGCGAGGCCTGGCGCGATATGCGGGTGAGTTCCCTGACGGACCTTATCCTGCAAAAGATACTGCGCGTAAAGCAGATCGAGGACAACAAAGGGAAAACCCTGGTATCAGAAGGTATAGACGCCAATTACCAGGACATGATAAACTATGCCGTATTCGCACTGATACTGGAAAAAAAAATATAACATCTTACAAACACACATAAATGAAGGTAATCATAACAAATATTTGCAGGATACTTGTCGGGGTATTATTCATCATATCAGGGCTTATTAAGCTTAACGACCCTATAGGCTTCTCATTTAAACTGGAAGAATACTTCAGCGCTAACGTACTGAACCTTGAGTTTTTAGTGCCTTATGCATTGGCATTGGCTGTGGTCATCGTTATTTTTGAAACGGTACTGGGCGTAATGCTCCTCGTTGGCTACAAGAAAAAATTCACGATATGGAGCCTCTTGCTCATGATCATCTTCTTTACGTTCCTTACCTTCTATTCGGCCTATTTTAATAAAGTAACTGATTGCGGGTGTTTTGGCGATGCGCTTAAGCTTACGCCGTGGCAGTCGTTCAGCAAGGATGTGGTGCTGCTGGTGCTTATCCTGATATTATTCTTCAACAGGAAGCATATCAAGCGCCTGTTTGGGAAAGTAGCTGTAAATGTGATGGTATATGCCAGCCTGCTTTTGTGCTGCCTTTTCGGCTATTATGTGCTAAACCACCTGCCTGCAATAGACTTCAGGGCGTATAAAGTGGGTACCAACATTAAGGAAGGCATGAGCGTTCCTGAAGGTGCGCCTAAATCGGTTACGGAGATGGTATTTATCTATAAAGTGAACGGGGTAGAAAAAGAATTTACTGATAAGGAGCTTGACAAAATACCGGCTGACGGGGTATTCGTTGACCGTAAAGATAAAGTTATCGTAGAAGGCTATGTGCCGCCAATACACGACTTTACCATTGAAAAAGACGGCGAGAACTTTACCGATGCTATGCTTGAAGAACCAAAACTGATATTGCTTATTTCATACGACCTTTCAAAAGCCAGTGATAAAGGCCTTTCCCAACTGGAAGCATTCTCTAAAAAAGCGCAGGCCAAAGGTTACAAGGTAATAGGCATGACAGCATCGGACGCGCCGGTAATTGAGCAAAAGAAAAAACAGTTCGGCATTACATTCGATTATTACTTTTGCGACGCTACAACACTTAAAACCATAGAGCGCGCTAACCCGAGCATCGTGGTTATGGAGAAGGGCACGATAACCGAAAAAGCGCACTGGAATGATATTGATTATGTTCAACTGAAGTAATTATTTAGATTGTTGGATGTCGGATGTCCGAAGTCGGATGTTTACAATCACACTCTGTAATTGATAGCTTCATCTAATCTGCTGCATAAGCATCGGACTTCCGACATCGGACTTGAAACAATAAAAGTGATAAGATACTTTCTATACAAAACAGGATATGCGCTTCTCACGCTTTTTGGTGTGGTAACTGTCATATTCTTTTTGTTTACGGTATTGCCGGGCGACCCTGCTCGGATGATGCTCGACCAGAACGAGAACTCGGAGCAGCTGGCTATCATCAAGAAAAAATACGGGTTCGACCAGCCTATTGCCACACAGTATTTTTATTACCTCAATGACCTCTCCCCCATTTCCTTCCACAGTACGACTGAAGGCGATTACACTTTTTTATCGGAAGGAAAATACAGCGCCGTTAAGCTTTTTACCATTGGCGGCACAACTACGGTTTTAAAAGCGCCTTACCTCCGCGAAAGCTTCCAGAAAAGTGGCAAAAAAGTAACGCAGGTAATAGGCGATACCCTGCCGAACACCGTAGTGCTGGCTTTTTTTGCGATTATCATTGCTATTGTGGTCGGGATATTTTTCGGCATCATTTCGGCATTGTATAAAGATACGTGGATCGACCGGACCATTGCCCTGGTAAGTACTTTGGGCATGAGCCTCCCTTCATTTTTTGCGGCTATACTATTTGCGTGGCTGTTTGGGTTCCTGCTGCATAAATATACCGGGCTCGACATGACCGGGAGCCTTTATGAGGTAGATGACTTTGGCGAAGGGTCGTATATTAAATGGAAAAACATCATATTGCCTGCTATTGTGTTGGGAATACGTCCGCTTGGGGTGGTAATACAGTTGATGCGTAATTCGCTCCTCGAGGTTATGGGACAGGACTACATCCGTACTGCACGGGCTAAAGGCCTGAGCGAAGTACGCATCATCCGGAAGCATGCCCTTAAAAATGCGCTCAATCCTGTAGTTACGGCCATATCGGGCTGGTTTGCATCGATGCTTGCCGGAGCTGTTTTTGTAGAATACATTTTCGGGTGGAACGGCCTTGGCAAAGAGGTTGTAGAAGCGCTCAACACACTCGACCTGCCTGTCATTATGGGATCGGTGCTCGTTATTGCGGCAACATTCGTTATCATCAACATCCTTGTGGACCTTATTTATGCCTGGCTGGATCCGAAGATACGATTGGGGTAACGAAAACGATATAACAAATATTTAGATTTTTAATCGCTGTTTGTTCGCCTGCAAATCGTAAATTTGAGACTCTTAATTCAAAAAAATGAAAAAATTACTCTTGCTGCCACTTATCCTTTTCGGATTGATAGGCTGTACCGAAGCGCAGGAAACTTCTTTTTCCAAAGAAGCGCTCAATGCAAAAATGACATCGCTGGACGGAAAGGAAATCGCCTTTAAAGATATCCTTGCACAATATAAAGGGAAAACCGTCGTGATCGATGTTTGGGCCTCCTGGTGCCCCGATTGCGTTAAAGGCATGCCGAAAGTACATGAACTTCAAAAACAGTTCCCTGATGCGGTTTACTTATTTCTGTCATATGACCGTGCAGACGATGCGTGGAAAAAAGGCATAGAAAAACATGGGCTGCAAAAAGGACAGCACTACCACGTGGGCACTAATATGAAGCAGGGTGACTTTGCACCGGCCATAAAACTGGACTGGATTCCGCGCTACATGGTTGTAGATAAAAACGGGAAAATTGCCCTGTTTAAAGCCATTGAAGCCGATGACGAAAAACTGATTGCTACTTTAAAAAACCTTAAATAATGAGAAAAAAGATCGTTGCAGGAAACTGGAAGATGAATAACGACAGTGCGCAGACCGAGGCGCTTATAGATGAATTGCTGGCTAAAAAACCGGAAAATACAATTGCTAAGATCGTAATAGCCCCGAGCTTTGTAAACCTGCAGGCGGCAGTGGAACAAACACATGGCACGAGCATAATTGTTGCAGCACAAAACATGCACCAGGCCGAAAGCGGAGCCTATACCGGCGAAGTTTCAGTAGGTATGCTGAAAAGCATTAAGGTAAACACCGTTATATTGGGACACTCTGAAAGAAGGGCTTATTTTGGCGAAACTAACGCGCTTTTGGCTCAAAAGGTAAATACGGCTTTGGCGCACAACCTTACGGTCATCTTCTGCTTTGGCGAAGAGCTTGCCGACAGGCAGTCGGGCAATCATTTTGCCGTGGTAGAATCGCAACTGAAAGAAGGTTTGTTCCATATTAGCGAAAGCGACTGGAGCAGTATAGTACTTGCTTATGAGCCTGTTTGGGCTATAGGTACCGGCGAAACGGCTTCACCGGAACAAGCGCAGGAAATGCATGCTTTCATCCGCACGCTGCTTCGCAACAACATCGGCAACAAGATTGCAGAAGAAACCTCTATACTATACGGTGGCAGCGTGAAGCCTGACAATGCGCGCGAGATATTCTCCAAACCGGATGTTGATGGCGGGCTGATAGGCGGTGCATCGCTTAAGGCAAATGATTTCCTTGAGATTGTGAACGGGATGCAATAGGTCCATTATTATAAAATAAAAAGCGGCGACCCGGATGGATTGCCGCTTTTTGCTTTTCGTATCAGAATTAACCGTATAAATTACTTGCTCTCCTTCAGCACCATATCAATAGTGATAGCCCCGGCAAGGATGATCATTTTATTCTTTTTATCAGAATAATCAGGGTTGATCATTACATTGTATTTATCGGCTGAAGTGAATATCTCTTTCACTGCTCCTGCCCATTTTTTAGAGATAGCCCCGATCTGCATCTGGCGGGCATCTTTAATTACAAAGTTCCAGGCTTTCCAGTCGCCCGATATCACACCTACAACATTCTCTGCCATGTCGGTTATCGTGAAGGTAGGCTTGAACAATTTGAACTTCTGCTTTATCTTGCCTACAGGCTGGCCATTGGCATCCTGGATTACGATCTTCGACATAAAGAATGTCCAGCCCCTCGAAATAGTGGCTTCCAAGCCGTTATTGGCATTGCGTATCTCAAGGTGGAAAGGCATCATGGCTTTGTTCAAAAACAGCCTTAGCACTTTTTGCCCGGCACTTATCTTTTGCTTTATAGCGCCTATGTTTTCCCCTTTGTCATTATATAGGGTATAACTGTTCTCGAACTGGAAGAAATTTACTTTCTCATCAATAAAATAGCTGTTAGAATCAAAAAAGTTACTGTTCATTTTAATCGGTTGGTTATTTGTTTCCTACTCATAAGGCTTTTCGGATAGCGCCCCGTTTTTTTCAGTGGGTGCTGGCCTCCACTTTTCAGGTTCATAAAAAGCAAACATAGGAAATATTAAGGTTTCATTAACAGATTTACAATTAAAAAACATAAACCCTATTCATGATAACAGTTCCTTGGTTTTGAGATAATACCCGCATAAAATGCAAAACCCATTTTTGCAGCTACTAAAAACTACAAACCATGTTACACAACTACACAAAAAAAGGGCTGCTGTTATTTGCTATTTGCATGATAACACATTTGTCGGGAGCACAGACCCTGCTCCATTACTGGAATTTCAACAATCTGCAATCAGGTACGGTAGCCAGTGTTGCCGCAGACAATTCCTTAGTCCCCGGATCTGCCGCAATCACCTATCCGGGTACGGGTGCAGGCTACATGGATGATGTAGCCGGAGATATCCTTAACGCACAGGGTACAGACGTTGCCGGCAAAGGCCTTCGCCCGCGCAACCCCAGCAACACCCGCGACCTGCTTATCGCTTTTCCCACAACAGGGTACGAAGACATTGTAGTAAAGTTTGCTACTACCAGAACTACACAGGGAGCAACAGAACAATACTATTCTTATAGTACTGATGGCGGCACTACATTCATTACAAACGGACTGGCTGTAACAACGTTCAACCCGATGGTAGATACCTACAGCCTTGTTACACTTGATTTTTCTAACATTGCAGGAGCAGACAACAACCCGAATTTTATCGTAAAAATAAGTTTTGGCGGCGCTACGGCATCAGGGTCAAGCGGCAACAACCGCTTTGACAACATCACCGTTATGAGCGGCACAAGCAGCGAACCCGTGAATTCTACAGTTGCTTTTGCCGATGATTTCATTGTAGTAAATGAAGATGCAGGAACATTGGATTTCGTAATAAATCTTACGAGCCCTACGACAGGATCTGTAGATCTTGTTGTGAAAGGCGCACCGTTCAGCACTGCTGACAGCAACGACTTTACATTCACAACACAAACCCTTACTTTTACAGCAACAAGCGCGCTCACGCAAACCATCAGCATTCCGATTATTAATGATACGGATGAAGAGCAGCAGGCAGAATACTTTGTGCTAAGCCTTGAAAATCCTGTAGGCATGACGGTAACAGGTGAAACACTGGCAACCATTTACATTAAGGATAACGACCGCCTTGCTCCTGTGCCTAACCAGGATATCCAGCTGGAGTATGTTACGAGTTTTGACCCGTCAGGTATTAGCGACAGTACCTGCGAAATTGTGGTGCATGACCCTGCGAGCCAGAAGTTGTTTACAACAAGCGCTGTTGAAGGCAGGCTTGACATCGTAAGCTTTGCCAACCCTGAAGCGCCGGTTACAGTAAGCTCAATAGATATGACACCTTATGGCGGCGTAACGAGCGTTGCGGTGAAAAACGGCATTGTTGCCGTGGCTTCGCCAAATAACCCGGAACACCTTAACGGGCATGTAGTATTTTTCAATACATCGGGTACTTTCCTTAAACAGGTAGAAGTGGGTGCATTGCCGGACAACATTTCTTTTACGCCGGATGCTGCCAAAGTGCTTACCGCCAATGAAGGCCAGCCGAACAGCGATTACAGCATAGACCCTGAAGGCTCTGTAAGCATCATCGACATATCTGGCGGCATCGATGCCCTTACGCAGGATAATGTGACTACACTTTTATTTACTGATTATAACACACAGGAAGCTGCCCTTATCGCTTCGGGTGTAAGGAAACTGAAGCTAACGAGCACAATGTCGGAAGACTTTGAACCGGAGTACATCAGCACAAGCGCCGATTCCCAAAAAGCATGGGTTACACTTCAGGAGAATAATGCTATAGCCGAGATCAACCTTGCCAACAATACTATTGCAGATGTTTGGGCACTTGGCACTAAAGATATGAGCATCCCCGGAAACGGTTTTGATATATCAGACAATAACAATGAAGTGCTGATAGCTAACTGGCCTATAAAATCATATTATATACCTGATGGGGTTGCCACGTATAATGTTGGCGGTACCAACTACATCATAACCGCTAATGAAGGTGATGAAAAAGAATATGACGGATTTGAAGAAAGGACGACCATCGGTGCGGCCGGCTACGTTCTTGATGCAGCGTCCTACCCACAGGCAGCCATGCTTAAAAAGAGCCACAATGCCGGGAGGATGAGGGTAACCAACCTTGACGGAAATACTGATGCAGATGCAGAATATGAGCAGATATATAGTGTAGGTACGCGCTCGTTCTCTATTTTCAATGCTGATACTAAAGAGATCGCTTATGACAGCGGCGACGATTTTGAGATGTATACATCAGCTGCTATCCCTGCGATATTTAACGCTGACAGTGAAAGCAACACACCAAAGTCAAGGAGCCGCGCCAAAGGCCCTGAGCCGGAAGGCATAACAATAGCTACTATAATGGACAGGACTTTCGCCTTTATCGGCCTCGAGCGTATCGGCGGTGTAATGGTGTATGACGTTACAGACCCGAATAACGTTCAGTTCACAGACTACAAGAACAGCAGAAGTACATCAGCCTATGAGGGTGATAACGGCCCGGAAGGCATCATATTCATAAAAGGCACTGACAGCCCTGACAGCAAGCCATATATCATCGTAGCCAATGAAATCAGCGGTACGCTTACCATATTCGGGGTAAACACCGAAAATCTTGGTACAGGCGAATTCAATAATGGCCCGAAAGCGTTCACGGTATTCCCTAACCCATCAGTTAGTGGTATCGCATACTTCAACCGCGCTGCCGATATTGAAGTATATGATTACAGCGGCAAGCTTATCCTTTCGCAAAAGCAGGCGCTTACTATCGATACCTCCAAACTGACCTCCGGCATTTACCTTATAAAGACCGCCGAGGGCATAACGAAGAAATTACTCGTGGAATAGTTGTTTTTCTTTTTAATTTTTTTATCCTGCCTCGTAAAAGGCAGGATTTTTTGTTAAAACTTATTACATTAGCCTTAAAACCACACTATATGAATCCTGTAGCCTTATTCTGGCTGTTGCTGGCCATATCTTTTATATGCTATAAGCTCAAACGTAAAAAATTATCTCGTGTACTTGCAGCAACCGCGTTTATCCTGTTATTCCTTTTTTCAGTTACGCCTTTGCCTATATGGATGCTGCGGAACCTTGAGCAGCAATACCATACATACAACCCTGATAGTAAGAGTACTCAAAGGCCGATTTTGGTCCTTGGAGGAGGCCACACAAACGATGCGTCATTAGCCTATGTGCACCGCCTTTCCGTCCCTGCCCTATCGCGACTGGCCGAAGCGGTTAGGCTTTACAACCTGCAGCCGGGCAGCAAAATTGTTTTATCAGGATATTCTGAGTCCGGCCAAATGCCAAATGCCGTGGTCATGGCGCGCTCGGCACTTTCATTGGGTGTAGCTGCAAAAGACACCATGATGATGGTAAAGCCTGCCACTACCTGGGAAGAAGCAAAATACTTTAAGAAACGCTTTGGCACGGCACAAGAATTTATTTTGGTCACCAGTGCCTCACACATGCCGCGCGCTATGGAAGCCTTTCGTAAGCTGGGGATGAAGCCCATTGCCGCCCCGGCCAACTACCAGATACAAAAGGAGCCGGACAGCAGCCTGTACCCATGGAAGCCTTCACCCAATAACCTAATGTACACCGAAACGGCTTTTCATGAGTATGTGGGAAGGCTATATTACAAGTGGTTTAAGGAGGAGTAAGTTTAGGGTTTGTCGTGTTAATGCTCCGCAAAAATTAACCCTACTGTTAATCATTTTTAAATATGAAACCTTTTCATGACTTTTCTTAGTAAATTGTATCGTTATCTTTAATTTTCATATTATGAATAAGTCAGGCCCTATAATATTTATCGAAGACGACGTAGATGACCAGGAAATTATATCGCATGTTTTTAAAGAACTGAATTTAAAAAATGAAATCCACTTTTTCGGCGATGGAGAATCGGCATTACACTATCTTACCGAAACTGAAATTGAGCCTTTTATCATATTTTCCGACATCAACATGCCAAAACTAAGCGGCATGGAACTGCGCAAAAAAGTGCATGAAAATGAAGACCTTCGCTTAAAGTCCATCCCCTATCTCTTCTTTTCTACACTGGCTGAGCAGCGTGACGTTATAGATGCCTATTCAAAATCGATCCAGGGATTTTTTGTAAAACCTGCCAGTTACAGTGAATTAAAGGATACCATACATTCGATTGTAGACTATTGGCAGCGATGTGTATCTCCTAACTATATAAAATAGCCAATTGGATGAGGCAGCAATAAAAAATCCCTCCATTTATAACAGAGGGATTACAATATACTGTTACAGGTTTATATACCCGCTACTGCCTTTATCTCGTCAATGATCCTTACGGCCAGTGCATCTGCTTTATCCTGCGTTTGTGCCTCGGTATAAATCCTGATGATCGGTTCGGTATTTGATTTTCTTAAATGCACCCATTCATCGGCAATGTCTATCTTCACGCCGTCAATGGTCGATATCTGTTCGCTACTGTATTTCGCTGCCATACCTTCCAGTATCGCATCCACATCAATCTGAGGGGTAAGCTCTATCTTATTCTTGCTCATGTAATACTGCGGGTACGAAGCCCTTAGTGCCGCCACCGAGGTTATATTATTTTCTGCCAGGTACGTAAGGAACAAAGCTACACCCACGAGTGAGTCACGCCCGTAATGCAGTTCAGGGTAAATGATGCCGCCATTGCCTTCGCCGCCAATGATGGCGTTATTCTTTTTCATCAGCTCCACAACATTCACTTCGCCTACAGCGCTGGCTTCATAGATACCGCCATGTTTTTGGGTTATATCGCGAAGTGCCCGGGACGATGACATATTGCTTACGGTATTGCCGGGCGTTTTGCTTAATACATAATCAGCCACAGCTACAAGGGTATATTCTTCTCCGAACATCTCGCCGTCATCTGAAATGAACGCAAGACGGTCCACATCAGGGTCGACAACAACACCAAAGTGTGCTTTCTCTTTAACTACAAGTTCGCAGATGTCGCCAAGGTGTTCTTTCAAAGGCTCCGGGTTATGCGGGAAATGCCCGTTTGGCTCGCAGTATAGCTTTACTACCTCTACTCCCATCTGCTCCAATAATTTTGGAATTATAATACCTCCTGAAGAGTTAACTCCGTCTACCACAACCTTGAAACCGGCTTTTTTAACCAGTTCGGCATCAACAAGCGGCAGGTTTAGCACCTCATCAATGTGGATATCCATATAGGCATCATTCACGATAATCTCGCCCAGGCTGTCCACATCTGAGAAATCGAATGCCTCACTATCAGCGATCTCTAATATTTTAGCGCCATCGGCACCGCTAAGGAACTCTCCTTTTTCATTAAGCAGCTTCAGGGCGTTCCATTGCTTCGGGTTATGACTCGCGGTAAGGATGATACCGCCATCGGATTTTTCAAGAGGTACGGCAACCTCAACGGTTGGCGTTGTCGAAAGGCCAAGGTCGATTACATCGATACCCAGCCCTACAAGTGTATTCACTACAAGATTATGAATCATAGGCCCGGAAATGCGTGCGTCACGGCCTATTACAACAGTTAGCTTTTCTTTGCCGGCATGGCCTTTAAGCCACGTTCCGTATGCCGAAGCGAATTTTACAGCATCTACAGGGGTAAGGTTATCGCCTGTCTTTCCGCCGATGGTGCCGCGGATGCCTGAAATAGATTTAATTAAGGTCATTTTGGTCGATTTTTTGGTGACGCAAATATAAGCGTTTTAACATTTGCCTCAAGATTTATCAGGGGAGATTTTGCAGCCTGAAAACTAATGCCTAAATTCGGGATATGAATTTCCTTGCGCATATATACCTTTCGGGCGATAACGACCTTATTAAGATAGGCAACTTCATTGCAGACGGCATCCACGGGAAGCCCGACGATTTTCCGCCGGATGTTCGAAAAGGCATCATAGTGCACCGTGCCATTGATACCTATACCGATGCGCACCCCATATTCCGGCAGGGTACCAAACGCCTGCATGCGGCCTACCATCATTATGCCGGGGTGATCATGGATATTTTTTATGACCACTTCCTGGCAAAGAACTGGAAGGAATACAGCACGGAACCACTGCATAAATTTACAGCCGCTTTTTACAAGTCGCTCAAAGACAATTACGACATCCTTACCGAACGTGCAAAAGGCATGATGCCGCATATGATACAGTATGACTGGCTCGGGAGCTATGCCACAACGGAAGGGATCGGGCGTATTCTTACCCAGATGGACCACCGTACCGGGAACAAATCGGTTATGGGAAAATCCATTAAAGAACTTCTTGAATTTTATGATGTGTATGAAGCCGAATTCAGGGAGTTTTTCATTGATATACAGCAGCATGTAAAGGACAAACTGGCGGAGTTATGATGCTTAAACCTGAACACCAAAAATGGACTTTATAGACAATCTCTCTTTAGCATATAAAGAAAACGCCTCGCCCGAAAAAGCCGTGCCGATGGAAAAATACATGAAAAATCTTTTTGTTTTTTATGGGCTGAAAACCGATCTCAGGCGCTCCCTGCATAAAGCCGCAGCTGAAAAACATAAGGCAGAACTGAAGGAAAATGCGCGCGGCATCGCTTTGGAGCTTTATAATAAAAAGCAAAGGGAATACCATTACAGCGCTATCGAGATCCTGATAAAGAAACTGAAAAATAAGTTCGTAAAAGAGGATATCAATTTAATTGAAAAGCTGCTCGTTACGCATTCTTGGTGGGACAGCGTAGATACCATTTCCAAATACCTTTTGGGTGAATACCTCAGGCAATATCCTGAAGAGACCGCAGAAGTTGTTGCACGCTTTTCCGCTTCGGAGAACATGTGGCTCAACCGCGCTGCCATTCTTTTCCAATTGGGCTATAAAAAGGATACCGATGCCGGGATACTTTTCGGCGAATGCGAAAAACACAGGCATTCAAAGGAATTTTTCATACAAAAAGCTATAGGTTGGGCATTGCGTGAGTATGCAAAAACAAACCCCGGAGATGTCAAAAATTTTGTTGCCACTGCCGGTTTGAAGCCATTGAGCACACGTGAAGCATTAAAAAATCTATAATTCCTTTAGGGTTTTTGATAAATGGAGTATCTTAGCAGATATCCAAAAAATCTAATCTTACTATTTAATGCCCAATCGTTCTGTTTCTAAAACCAGGCTCTTCATCAGGCATCAGCTGGGCCGTCTTGAAGCCCTGCTTTTCCTAATGAAAGGACTTCTTTCCGAAAGGCATTTTATGTATCTTTCGTGTGTACTGGTTGCAATTTCCACAGCTTTTGCCGTGATCCTGCTTAAGGCATTTGCCCACAATGTATTCCTTTTAGCCACCTACGTTAACCGTTACCTGAAACTTCCTTATATCAACAGTATCCTGCCTATCGTAGGTATCCTGCTTACCGTTCTTGTAATCCGGAAAGTGCTCCATAACAAGATGGAAAAAGGCAGTTCGCGGATCTTATATGCTGTTGCCAAAAAGGGCGGCATCATGCCCCGTACGCAGATGTATGCCCAGATCATAACAAGCTCACTCACTGTGGGCCTTGGAGGGTCGGCGGGGCTTGAGTCACCTATAACCATAACCGGTGCGGCATTCGGGTCGAACTTTGCCCAAAAATACAAGCTCTCCCAAAAGGAGCGGATACTTTTGCTCGCATGCGGCGTGGCGGCAGGTATCGGTGCAGCATTTAACGCGCCTATTGCGGGAGTTTTGTTTGCCATAGAAGTTGTCCTGACCGATGTAACCATTACTGCATTTATCCCAATCATTATTTCTGCTGCGACCGGTGCACTCATTTCAACAGTAGTACTGAATGAGGAAGTATTGCTTTCCTTTAAACAGCAGCAGGTTTTTGATTACCATAATATTCCGTATTACATACTCCTTGGTATCCTTGCAGGGTTCGTGTCGCTATACCACGCGCGGACCTTCCAGAAAGTCGAAGGCCATTTTGCACGGTTGAAAATAACCGGCTACCGGAAGGCGCTTTATGGTGCCATACCGCTGGCGTTGCTTATCTTCCTTTTCCCAACGCTGTTCGGCGAAGGTTATGAAAGCATCAAAACGCTATCCAATGCCAATGGCAGTGAGCTTTTAGAAAATACCCTTCTTGAAAGCCTGAAAGATAATGGCTGGGTAATGCTTTTATTTATAGGCATTACCATGATGCTAAAAGCCTACGCTACCGGGCTTACTCTGGCCAGCGGCGGTAATGGCGGTAATTTTGCACCATCGCTTTTTGTGGGTTCCTATCTTGGCTTTTTTGTGGGCAAGTTCCTCAGCCTTATCGGTATGGATAATGTGCCAATAGGAAATTTCACTATTGTGGGAATGGCAGGTATATTGAGCGGGCTTTTTCATGCGCCGCTCACAGCAATCTTCCTTATTGGCGAAATTACAGGCGGCTACAACCTTATGGTTCCGCTGATGATTGTATCATCCATTAGCTTTGCGGTGTCGAAACAATTTGAAAAACATTCTATGGACGTGAAGCACCTTGCGGCTACGGGGCAGGTTTTCACGACCGATAAAGACAAAAATATACTTTCGGGTATAGACATACTCGCTGTTGTAGATACTGACATGCCGCACCTGATGCCTACACAAAAACCGGAAGACCTGATAGGACTTCTCTCTACTACCACGCAATCTGTTTTTGCTGTGGTGAACGAAAAAAACAGGCTGCAGGGAATTATCGACCTTAATAAATGCAGGCACATTGTTTTTAACGCATTCCAGATAAAATATTCAACTCTGGAAGAAATTATGGCCGTTCCCAAAGAAGTAGTGTCGCTGGAAGATTCCATGGAAATGATCATGGACAAGTTTGATGCAACACATGCTGAATACCTTCCGGTGCTGAAAAACGAACGGTATTATGGCTTTATCTACAAGAGCAAAGTCCTTGAGGCTTACCGGACTAAATTAAAGGAAATGATAATTGAATAATCTTAATATCGGATAGGTGTATTTTTACATCTATCCGATATTAAAGAATAATTAGTACCTTTGTGGCATGTGGGAAATAGATGTGACATACCGCGAAGAATTGCAGCCGCAGTTTGACAGGCTTTATGAAAAACATAAAGAATTGGTAAACAGCAGGCCGCTACCCTATGCTGCCCTAAGCAAAATACGGGAAAGCCTCAGCCTGGAATGGACTTACAACTCTAATAGTATTGAAGGGAACACCCTTACACTCCGTGAAACACAAATGGTGCTTCAGGAAGGGATTACCATAAAAGGCAAATCATTACAGGAGCATTTTGAAGCAAAGAACCACGAGAAAGCCATTGATTACCTGTACAATCTTGTAGATGATAACTATACTTTGAGGGGTATCGATATCTTAACGCTGCATGGCCTTGTATTAAGGAATATCGAAGATGAGTATGCCGGGCGTATCAGGAATGCGGGCGTAAGGATATCGGGTGCCAATTTTGTCCCACCTAATGCCCAGAAGGTTTCCGGGATGCTGGATGAGCTTGTTGATTTTATTAATAATAATCCACTGGGGTTGAATGACATCGAGCTGGCCACTGTTTTTCATCATAAGCTTGTATGGATACATCCCTTTTTTGATGGTAATGGCCGTACGGTGCGCCTTGCCATGAATTTATTACTGATGCGGAAGGGTTTTCCACCTGCCATTATTTTAAAGAATGACCGGAAGAAATACTATGAAGCCCTTAACCAGGCAAATAACGGCAAGTATCAAAAGCTAATGCTGCTGATGGTTCAGTCTCTGGAAAGAACGCTGAATATTTATATTACTTCACTTCCCGGTAGCAACTATGATTATCAGGAAATATCGAAACTTGTCGAGGAGCCAGGTTTCCCATATGGGCAGGAATATATCAGCCTGTTAGCAAGGCAGGGAAAAATTGATGCTTATAAAGAAGGCCGTAACTGGCTTACTACTGCCGATGCCGTGGAGAAATACATAATATCAAGGAAGAGGAAAAGATAATGGCTGTCGATTGACAGCCATTGTTTTATTATGAGATTTCTCTCTCCGCAAGCTCCATTCGAAATGGAACACAAGCTTATTTGATCTATTTATTCCCTTTTTCGAAATCAGCGATGAATTGTGCAAGGCCGATATCAGTAAGTGGGTGTTTCAATAATCCTGTGATTGCAGATAGCGGGCCTGTCATTACATCGGCACCAATCTTAGCACAATTTACAATGTGCATGGTATGGCGTACCGAAGCTGCAAGGATCTCGGTCTCATAGCCGTAGTTGTCATATATCTGGCGGATCTCTTCGATTAGCGCAAGGCCATCAGTAGAAACGTCATCAAGGCGGCCAATGAAAGGAGATACATAAGTAGCGCCTGCTTTGGCGGCAAGCAATGCCTGTCCTGCCGAGAACACAAGCGTTACATTGGTCTTGATGCCTTTATCCGAAAAATATTTTGCAGCCTTAACGCCTTCTTTTGTCATTGGCAGTTTTACAACAATCTGCTCATGCAGGTCGGCAAGCTCCTCGCCTTCTTTAATCATTCCTTCAAGGTCAAGGGCATTCACTTCAGCGCTCACATCGCCATCCACAATATTGCAAATGTCAACATAGTGCTTAAGGATATTATTTTTTCCTGTAATGCCTTCTTTAGCCATTAGCGAAGGGTTGGTTGTAACGCCGTCAAGCACCCCAAGTTCCTGGGCTTCTTTTATCTGGTCTAGGTTGGCTGTGTCAATAAAAAACTTCATCGGAATAGTATTTGTTTTAGTTGTATTGAAAAATTTTGTGCAAAACTACAATTTATAATGGTTCATCAGCATTTTTTCGTAGACTTTATCGGGGAGTATCCTTTTAAGCACTATGGAGAATTTCTGCATAAAAACTCCTACTTTATAATGCACATCGGGATTCGGCGTTTTCATAATAGCATATACCGCCTCAGCCATTTGCAACGGATTGCTCCCGGAATCAACGTGGGTATTCATTTCTTTAAGGGTATTTCCATACGATATTTCGTAAGCCGAACCTTTGATAACCGGTGCGTGGTATCGGCCTGCGGCTATATTAGTGGCGAAATCGCCGGGTGCCACACTGGTTATGGTTACCCCAAAACCTTTTACTTCCATGCGAAGTGCCTCTGTAATCAATTCCAGGGCGCCTTTGGATGCCGAATACACACTGCGATACGGCAAGCCCATATACCCTGCAATGGACGTTACGTTTATAATAAGTCCGCTTTTCTGTGCACGCATTTGCGGCAATACGGCTTTCATCACTTCGATGGGGCCAAACAGGTTGGTCTCAAAATTGTTTTTTATCTCCTGTGCCGGAATTTCTTCTAACGGCCCGGTGATGCCCACACCAGCGTTGTTGATCAAAACATCTATTGTCCCTGCTTTGGATATTACCTCGGCTACAGCTTTCCTGATGCTTTCAGGATCGCGGACATCGAGTGCTACCAACGGAAATACCGAACCGGTTACTTTTTCAGGGTTGCGGCTGGTGCCGTAGACAGTATAGCCCTTTTCATGGAGAAATTTGCCTATGGCTTTGCCGATTCCGGAGGATGCGCCGGTAATGAATATAACTTTGCTCATAGTTTAAGTTTTTAATTGCGGAATGATTTGCAATCAATTATATGTAAGACGCATTCAATGCCTCTCTATTTCGGTTCAAAGATAATTTCGTTTGCCCTAAAACAAAAAAATCCCCTTGCGGAGATCGTCTTAAAAAAAGAAAAAATGGCAAGCGATCTACATCGCACCGCTACAACCACATACCTTTGCTGTGTTCCCACCCTGGAGGAGTCTGCAGGAGCTGGTCGTGTAGGACTTGCCGGTGCAAATATACAATCTTTTTGTATTTTTGCAAACCAATTGCACGTTATAAAATTCATTGTATATTGGCACTATTATTTTACATAACCATGAAAAAACATAACTTATTAAAGTTCACATTATTGACAGGGGCTACACTGGCACTTTCAAGCGTATTAATTATTTCGTGCAATGATGAAAAAAAATCATTTGAGATAGATCTTACCGATGTGAAAGAGCAATATAAGGCAGATGAGACCGTATCGCTCGTTATTGCAAACCCTAAAAACGATGCTATAGACTCCGTAGCTTATACCGCTAACGGCAAGCGCATCGGCAGTGTAAAAGGCAATGCTAAATTTGAATTTAACCTGCAAGGATCAAAATTTGGCTACCAGGAAATAAAGGCTATGGTCTATACGGATGGCGACAGTAGTGAGGCTACTGCCAGGATCGAGGTGGTATCAAGCGTTAAGACGCAACTGGTAAACTTTGAGGTTGTGAATACCTATCCGCACGATACCGAATCCTATACACAGGGACTGGAGTTTTACCGCGACACCCTGTTTGAAGGTACGGGCCAGTACGGGAAGTCGACACTTCGTAAAAACAACTACAAAACAGGAGAAGCGTATAAGCGCATCAGCCTTGATGGCAAATATTTTGGCGAAGGCGTTACGATCTTCAACAACAAAGTGTACCAGCTTACCTGGAAAGAAGGCACCGGATTTATTTACAACCCGGATAACCTGCAAAAAGAGAAAGACTTTGCCTACTTTAAGGACGTACAGGGATGGGGGCTTACACACGATGATAAATACCTGTACATGAGCGACGGTTCTGAAAAGATATACAAGCTTGACCCGGTAACGCTTAAAGAGGTGGACTATATCAACGTTTATACCGGCGGCACTAAGGTAAAATCGGTTAACGAACTGGAATGGATAGACGGCAAGATATACGGCAACATTTACCAGGAAAACGCTATCGCAATTATAGACCCAGCTACGGGCGCTGTTGAAGGCGTAATGAATATGACGAGCCTTAGCGACCAGGTAAAAAACCCAAGCAGGGATGTACTGAACGGTATTGCCTACAACCCGAAAACAAAGACCATTTTTATAACCGGAAAGAACTGGGATAAGATGTTTGAAGTAAAAATAAAAAATAGTTTTCAATAAATTTGAATTATGGATTCATTATTTGATGTAATTATAGCGTTTTTAGATGCTATATTTCACAGAAAAAATAACCCTTCGAATTGATCATAAAGCTGCCTTCGGGTGGCTTTTTTTATTAAATTAGAAATATGAAACACCTTATACTCAAACTGGTATTGCCGCTTACACTGTTTTCCTTTATTTTCGTTACCAAATGGTCGTATGTGCAGGTAGAAGACGGCCCTGACGAAATGTTGCACGGTTTCCCGTTACCCTACCGCTGTCCGGGCTGGCATACTTCTTTATCGACCCAGTATTTCCTTACCGAAATGGCATTTGACCTGCTGGTGTACTTTCTGTTCTGGCTAATTCTCATTTATCTTGTAAATAGATTTGTGCTTGTCTTAAAGCCGCATAAATTCACCGTGATCGTGCTGTGGTTCGTTACAGCGCTCACGCTTTGCCTGCCGGTATTACTCGCCACAATGCCCGACAACATGTTTATCACCAAAAGGGATTTCAATTATGAGGAAATTGATACCGGTGTACAATTCATGTGGGAAAGTGAATCCAAACCGGACTATTATAAGTACTTTCCTGAAAAGCAACCAGGTAAATAAAAAAGCCTCCATTAAAAAATGAAGGCTTCAGTAACCAACAAACCATACATTATTTATGCATCAACACGGTATCGATAACATGTATCACACCGTTTGACTGGTTTACATCAGCGATAGTAATTTTGGCTTTACCGCCTTTTTCGTCCATGATCCAAACGTCTTTTCCGTCCATCATAAACCATAGTTTTCCACCCTGTACTGTAGTTACTTCAGCTTTACCGCCGCCTTTTTTAATAGCAGCCATAACATCGGCAGCGCTCCAGTTACCACTCACCACATGGTAAGTAAGTACGCCCTGCAGCATTTTTTTGTTTTCAGGTTTTAAAAGGGTTTCTACAGTCCCTTCAGGCAGCTTGTCGAAAGCGGCATTGGTGGGAGCAAACACTGTGAACGGGCCTTTACCCTGCAACGTTTCTACAAGACCGGCAGCTTTTACAGCAGCTACAAGCGTAGTGTGGTCTTTAGAGTTCATGGCATTCTCTACAATGTTTTTTGTAGGGTACATAGCTGCACCCCCTACCATTTTTGTTTTCTGTGCGAATGATGCTGTTCCGGCCATCATTGTAAATGCAACTAAAGCAACTGATAAAATTTTTGAAACTTTCATGATTGGATTATTAAATGTTATAACTCCAATTACGCCTTGTTGAACTATCCGGTTTTGTAGGAAATGTAATTTTTAGAAAAGATTAACTTTTTGGCACCACACTAAAAACAATGCTTTTTAAACCGTTACGGATTTTACCTGATTTTGTAAAACAGGTAAAACCACGTGGAAAAATCTGAATTAAATTTTGATACTTTGTAGCTACAAAATAATTATAATTCTATGGCCGATTTTTCAAAATCAGACCTTAAGTACACTACGTACAGCTGGAACACTGCTGAGGATGATAACAAAACGATAGAGGGATTCCCGGACAATATCCCCTGAACAGGGCTGAAGGCTACGAAGTCCTCTATTTTATAAAACGTTACATGAAGCACAGGAATTACTCCCTGCCTTCTACTTTTGAGAAAATAGAAGAAGCCCTGTGGACACGCGTACCCCTTGACAAACGCACCCACAGGAACATAAAAGAATGGCTTGAAACGAAGTATACCTTTTAAACCCCGGCTGTTATAAGCGCGAACTTGTCTGAAGCATCTATAACGGTAGCCTTGTTGCTTCCGTAAAGGCAATTGGCCGCCTTTTTGAAAATAGCCGATTTGGCCTCGCCCTTATTGAGGTACATATTTAGCAGAACATATGTTTTAAACTTATCCTCTCTCTTAACATACGACTGCAGCTCTTCGGAAATACCGGTATCGTTTCTGCGGCTTACAATTTTCGCCCTGCCCCCGGCAATGGCAGCCGCAACTTTGCCCCAAAAATTTCGGGATTATTAGTACGGCCCGAAAACTTAAATTCCCTGCTTTCGGGAAGTTGTAAAACCACAAAGTAATTTTCCATTATAGTAAGATTTACTATGTGGTTACGCATGGATTTGAAATGCGGTTTTCTATTTAATATTTAATTAACTATTGTTCAGGCACCACTATTTACAGGTTAAAGTAGACATGAAGTTGCCGAATACATCAATTTTCGGCAGAAGTAATTGTTTGAAACTAATAGGTTTTGTCAAGCCCCAGATACTCCACAATTCCAAGGCTGTATTGATTGAAAATCAAAATATAAAGCCCTGAAAACCACGCTTAGCAAACAAATTTTGGCTATCGGGCCGGCAGCTTCATTATTACCTGAACTCATGGAAAACCCAATTAGAAAAGGTATACCGATCATAAAAAATGGAAAAACAAAATAAGCGCCTAAAGCATATGCCGAATCGCTTAGCTTGTAACTAAGGAATATTGGTATATAAATTATTGCCGAAAGCAAAAAACCAAGGCCATAATCCTTCGGATTGACATTTCCTGCAAGGATTGATTTGATAGTCTTCACAGCAGCATTGATAAACATGAATATTGCCCCCAGGATAAATGGTAATATAATTAATCCCATATTAAAATTTAATTGATGGCAAAACTACGTTATATTATGAGTAATGTATTAAGATCCCTGAAGATCTTTTATTTCAGGTTTGATAACCATAAAAACTCTTTGCTGCAGGATAATTTTAGAGTAGTTTTGGTTTAACTAATAAAATACAACATGATATCCTACGATCCGAAAGAGTGGTTTTCGTTCATATTCCAATTTCATAAGGGCGATACGTTCCGCAAGCTTATCCCTATAATGGCAGGCATTGCTGTTTATTCAGGCATTATTGCATGGCTCGAGATCGAATACTGGCAGCTTTCGGAAACCAGCCATGTAAAGAATATCACCGTCATGCATGCCATGCTGGGTTTTGTTATCTCCTTGCTGCTTGTTTTCCGCACTAATACGGCCTACGACCGCTGGTGGGAAGGCCGCAAGATGTGGGGTGCATTGGTAAACAACAGCCGCAACCTCGCTATAAAAATGGCAGTGATGCTAAAAGACCCTGCCGATAAGGAGCTTATGAAAAAACTAATACCTGCCTATGCTTCGGTACTCAACATGCACCTGAAGAATGCCGACATCAGCCACGAATTGTTTGATGATGCGATACTGGCCGCTGACCATTATAATCATAAGCCCAACCAGATCGCCAAGACCATTATGGCCCGCGTTAATGATATGTATAAAGAAGGTAAGATCACCGGCGACCAGCTTATCCTATTGACAGAAGAATTGCGTTCATTCCTCGATATCTGCGGTGCCTGCGAGCGCATCAAGAACACGCCTATACCCTACTCATACAGCGCATTCATTAAAAAATTCATTTTCTTTTATGTCATGACGCTGCCTTTCGGATATGTGTTCCAGTTGGGCTATTATGTAATCCCGGTGGTAGTATTTATTTTCTATGTACTGGCGAGCCTTGAGCTTATCGCCGAAGAAATTGAAGATCCTTTCGGCACCGACCCGAATGACCTCCCACTGGAAAAGATCGCCGAAACCATCAGGAAAAATGTGGAGGAGTTGATTTATTAAATGGTAGAGGTCGGAAGTCCGAAGTCGGATGCCTGAGGTGAAGACTTCAGACATCGGACTTCGGACACCCGACATCTTTACCACCAATTTAACAGAAACCGGGAATATAATCCATACCTTCATTTATTCTAAAATGAAGCGCCATGAATCATGATAAAAAACCATCAGAAGGCACCACGAGTGCCGATGATAATGTGAACAACAATGCCCATTATTCCGGTTCAGGGGAAATTACCCGCGATGATGAGCGCGATCGCAACGACAGCACTGAAGACTGGGATGCTGAGGACAGCCGCACAGGACGCAATAAGTAATTAATACTTAGCGGCCAGCGAAGCGAATAAGCCATCCCAATCAGTATTTCCGTGGTTTTTACCAAGCCTTACAATGATGAGGTTCTTCGCAGGATTTACATAAATATATTGTCCTAAGATACCCTTAGCAGAATAACTTCCATCGCCGTTAAGCCACCATTGATTGGTGTATTCCTGATTGCCGGGTGTCGGCGTAGTAGACTCTTTAACCCATTGGCTGCTAACGATCTGCTTTCCATTCCAGTTGCCTTTGTTAAGGTACAGCCTGCCTAACTTCGCAAAATCTCTTGCCCTTGCATTGATGCAGCAAAATGTTTTTTCGAGTCCATCCTTCTTTTTGTCGAGGCTCCAGGTGGCATCATATTCCATACCCAAAGGCTTCCATAGCTTTTCTTCAAGATAATTCGTTATGGTTTTGCCTTTCAGCGCCCGCTCAAGAACAAGGCCTAACAGCTGGGTATCGCCACTGCTGTATTCAAATTCACCACCGGGCGCATGGGCCAGCTTCCTGCGCTTTATGGCACTGCGAAGGTTTCGTCCGTAATAATAAGTCGCCGCGTCGCCAAAAGGGTTCACATAGCTCTCATTGAACCTGATACCGCT
Source organism: Flavobacterium album (assembly GCF_003096035.1). Classification (NCBI taxonomy): domain Bacteria; kingdom Pseudomonadati; phylum Bacteroidota; class Flavobacteriia; order Flavobacteriales; family Flavobacteriaceae; genus Flavobacterium; species Flavobacterium album. Next base: position 3,149,802 of record NZ_CP029186.1, read on the forward strand.
CTTCATATCCAACAGGTCTTTAATAGTCACCTTTTCAAGGCCGTCGTGGTTTAGTTCAGGAATATAATTTACCATCGGCTCCTCTATTGATTTGATAAGTCCATCGTCCAGGGCGCATCCTATCAATATCGATGTTACTGATTTTGCCATGGAGAAGGATGCCACCACCGATTCCTCATTGTAGCCGCTGAAATATTTTTCATACTGGATGCTGTCGTTTTTAATGATGATAAAGGCAACCGTATTGCTGTTTTTCAGGTAATCATCAAAAGTGGTCTCTTTATTTCCGACAGTAAGCGTTTTAGGAGCTTTTGGCTTTTTAGATACCGCATAGTGGAATTTTATCGAGTCGGACTTCGCAGTGCGTGACGGGAAGATCTTGTGGTCGGTGATATTGGCAAAATTGTAATAAACAAAACGGCCTATTGTACAGGATGCAAAAAGCATTGCAACACTGAACAGGCATAAAAGGTTTAAGCTTCGGGAAATGTACTTTTTCATCTTATTATTGCAGGGTTATAATACAAATATGGACAAAAATATTTATCCTGAGTGAAATAGAGGAAAAGATATTACCGCAGATTCCACTACTGCACACTGAGAGACATTAAACCTGGCCAAATAAAATTTGGCATACATCGTTATCTATTATAGTTTTGACATAAACTGGCAAAATTTTTGTTACTTTGTTCTCAAAGATCATTTTATGAAATACATCTTTATACTCCTTGCAGCAATTACGTTTACCGGCGCACGGGCCCAGCTCGATAGCGGTACGGGCGGTATTGCTATTCCGCGGAGCAAGACTACTGTACCAAAGGCCGCGCCAACCATGAGCGCGGCAAGCCCATTTTCGCGTAATAAGGAAAAAGCGCCGACGAACAGTACCGCACCGAAGATCGGCGAAAAGGAAAAGAACTTCAGTATGTTCCAGAAAAATGATTTTGTGAGCCGCAGCAGCGAATACCAGGACCGGGTAGAGATACGTGAAAGAGGCGAATCCAACGAGGCTTATAAAGGGAACAAATATTTTGGTGAGGTGCGTACCAAATCGAAATTCGTACAGGTATTGGCGCGCGATTTTGAATATGCCGATGGCGACAGGATAAAAGTACTGGTAAACGACCGCGTTGTAGTTGCCGAAATTATACTCGACAATAGCTTCAGGGGCATACAGATAACCCTTGACCAGGGCTTTAATAAAATCGATTTTGAAGCGCTGAACCAGGGCACCTCCGGGCCGAATACCGCCGAGTTCAGGGTTTTTGATGACAAAGAGCAGGTAATATCTTCCGACCAATGGAACCTGGCAACAGGGTTTAAGGCAACTGTCATGGTTGTAAAGGAATAAATCATCTTTTGTTTATGCTAAAAAATTTATTTTTCCTTATTGCTTTTATCACCTGGTTTTCCGCAATTTCACAAGATAAAGAAGCTACTCTTTATTTTAAGGATGGAACCAGCATATTGGGATATGGGGAAATAAAGATGGAAAATAAAATTTTAAAGCTGCTACAGGGCGGAAAAATCTTTTTTAAGATCAGTAAAGATGACAAACCTGATGAATGGGATGGCGAAGATGTAGACAAGATAGTTTTCTCCGGTTATGATTTTTCAGAGACTACCTACCAATTTGTAAAGGTTACCAAAGATAGCGAAACATATTACGCATTATTGCAGCTTATTAGCGAAGGCGAAGTGAGCCTTTATGCTACAATCGATCCCAAACCTGATAAAAAACGTTACCGCACAACTACACGCTTTATGGGCGGGCAGGGATTTTCAGGTATGCCTACTGTATCAACCACCGAAATGGAATATGAACCATACTATTATGTAAAGAGGACTGATGAACCCAAGCTAACCAGCTTCATTGGCAATAAAAAAAGAATAGCTGAATATTTCAAGAATTGCCCCGGTATCGTAAAACGGCTTAAATCCAATGAATTCGGCGTAAAAACCCTTGAGCAGATAGTAGAATACTACAATGATTTTTGCGGAGAAAATTCGCAGGACAGCGATCCAGAAGCTGATAAAGATTAAATAAAAAGCCCCGGTTGGGGCTTTTCCATTTTATAAGCTAAAGTTATTGTAAAGACTCAAAACCTAAGTTTCTCAGTCCCTAAGAATCTTAATCATCATTCATAGAAATAAGGAATTCTTCATTGTTCCTGGTTTTCTTGAAACGGTCGTTGATGAAATCCATCGCTTCCACAGGGTTCATATCGGCAAGGTATTTCCTCATGATCCACATGCGCTGTATCGTCTTGGCATCAAGAAGCAGGTCATCACGGCGTGTGCTTGACGAAGTAAGGTCAATAGCAGGGAAGATACGCTTATTGGCAATCTTCCTGTCCAATTGGAGTTCCATGTTGCCTGTACCTTTAAATTCTTCAAAGATCACCTCATCCATTTTAGAGCCGGTATCGGTAAGCGCTGTAGCAATGATACTAAGCGAACCGCCGCCCTCGATATTACGGGCAGCACCAAAGAAACGTTTTGGTTTCTGTAACGCATTGGCATCTACACCGCCGCTCAGTACTTTACCGGATGCAGGCTGTACCGTGTTGTAAGCCCTTGCAAGGCGCGTAATCGAATCAAGCAATATTACCACATCGTGTCCACACTCTACAAGGCGCTTGGCTTTTTCAAGAACGATGTTCGCTACTTTTACGTGACGGTCGGCAGGCTCATCAAAGGTAGAAGCAATAACTTCTCCCCTAACGCTGCGCTGCATATCGGTAACCTCTTCCGGCCTTTCGTCGATAAGCAATACGATAAGGTACACTTCGGGGTGGTTGGCCGCAATAGAGTTAGCGATATCCTTAAGCAGCATGGTCTTACCTGTTTTAGGCTGTGCCACAATCATACCCCTCTGCCCTTTCCCTATTGGGGAGAACAGGTCGATGATCCTTGTAGATATAGTGCTCTGCCTGTCGGCAAGGTTGAATTTTTCTTCAGGGAAAAGCGGTGTAAGGTGCTCGAAAGATACCCTGTCGCGTACCACCTGCGGGTCGTGGCCGTTTATTTTGTTTACTTTTACAAGAGGGAAGTATTTCTCGCCTTCTTTTGGAGGACGAACCACACCCTTTACGGTATCGCCGGTTTTTAGGCCAAATAGCCTTACCTGCGAGTTCGAGAGGTAAATATCATCGGGAGATGCAAGATAATTATAATCCGACGAGCGAAGGAAACCATAACCGTCAGGCATCATCTCAAGAACGCCTTCACTTTCTATGATGCCTTCAAATTCATAATCAGGCTCGCGGTAATTTTGCTTTTTTTGTACGTGAGGCGTGTTGGTGGCAACATCGGCATTCTGCTGTGGCTGCTGCTGTTTGTCTTTATTGCCCTTATAGCTCGGATGATTCGGGTTATTGGCATTAGCCCTTTCTATCTGTGCCTGTCTTTCTTCTTCGGTAAGCTGCCTTTTTGGCTTATTTTCGCCAGCTGCTTCCGGCTTGTTCCTGTTCTCTTTGGCAGGTATAATGATTTTCTTATTGTCCTCCTGTGCCCTTTCCGCTTTCGGCTCGGCCTTTACTGGCGTTTCAGGTGCAGCTTCAGCAGGTTTAGCTTCAGCTTTTTCTTTTATTATGCGGGGTTTTGGCTGGAATTCCTTTTTTGCCTCAACCGGGTTTTCAGTAACTGATGGTGTTTCATTTATATCATTCTGAGGCAATTGCTCTTCCGAAGGTGCCGGAGCAGCTTCAACAGATTGCTTTGCTTTCGGCCTGATAATTTCTTTCCTGTCATCCGGATTTTTCGAGATCCTTAAACGTTTGCCTTTTTCAGAAGGCTCAGCAGGCGTTTCTTTCTCTGCTACCGGGGCAGCTTCTTCAAAAAGTGGTTTTATGATGGCCGGGTTGGCAGCCTGGTGGTCTAAAATCTGGTAGACAAGCTCGTCTTTTTTTAAACCTCTGTATTTGTTAATTTTTGCTTTTTTTGCAATTTCCTGAAGCTCAGGAAGCTTCATTTCTTTCAATTCGGAAATATCAAACATGAATAATCTTTGAGTTAAATTAAATATCGTAAATCAAATGTTGGTAAGGATATTTTTTTGGGAATAGAATACTTCGCAGAATGAAGTATTTATGGTTTTGTACTGCAATATTACAAATTTATTTTTAGTACGCAATAGTATTTTTTTAAAAAGAAAACATATTTTTGTGCTGCGAATAAATCGGTATGTTACAAAGAATACAAACCATATATCTTATTATAGCTTTTATAGCGGCGGGTGTGCTCCCCTTTGTTTTCCCGTTGTGGACAACGAAGAACGGCGAGCATTATTACTTTATTAAGAACCTGGCTTACGTGGCTTTGTTCGGGTTGAGCACCACGCTTACGGTTGTTAGCATACTAACATTTAAAAAAAGGAAAAAACAGTTTGTCATGGGCAGGCTGAACATAATATTAAATTTAATTTTATTAGGGTTATTTGTTTATCAGTCGCTAAATGTATCCGGAGAAACCGATCCTGCGTTGATCGTTTCAGAGAAGGGTATTGGGATCATCCTCCCGATTGTTTCTATCGTTTTTTTAAGCCTTGCCAATAAGGCTATCAAGAAGGATGAAGATCTCGTAAAATCAGTAGACCGATTGCGATAAACCTCTTAACTTAGTTTATTAGTGCGTAAGAATCCCGCCCCGGCGGGATTTTTTATTTCCTTTTTTTCTTACCACTAAGCAACCCGAAACGTTTTTCGGTATCTTAGTTGAAAAACCAACCGTTATGAAAAAACTACTACTGGCACTATTCGTTGCCGGAATGTCGGCCGGGTGCGGTATCGATTACCTGGGTTCAACGAAGATCATATTCGAAGGCCGTGTTACCAATCCTGCCGGCGAGCCTTTGGAAGGTATTAAAGTAAGTACCAATATTTCCAACAGTGAAACCAACGACGAGATAAGCTACGACTTTACCGACAGCAACGGAAATTACCGGATGATCTTCCCGAAGGCAGCAGAAAAAGTAGACATTCAACTTTTCATCAATTCTGATGAAGCTAACACAGAACTTTCTCAGACCGTGATAAGCAATATAAGTTTTGATGATGTGGAAGACTACACCATTGATTTCGGCACAGAGTCCCTTTACCAATCCCAGGGTTCTGTTGCGTTTCATATCGACATACAAAATAATCTACCCAGAAAACTTCAGGTATTAGGCATGATTGCATACAAAAGGATAGATTATCATTTTGAAGGCCTGCCTAATGATCCGGGTTATGGTTATCCTACCGACTTTTTTGTTGCTCCCAACCAGGTACTCACCCTGAGGATCATGGATCCCGAAGGAAATATCCAGGAGGTGCAGGTACCCATTGGCGAAGAAAATGTAACCTATACACTGTAATTATGAAAAGGCTATTATTGATACTTACCTTGATAATAGGTTATTATTCCTTTGCGCAGGACACATTAATGAAACCAATGGAGCGCCCAAAACCGGAGTTACGGAAAGAATATTTTAAAATCTACCGCATATTTCCCATCGCTATCGGGAATAATGTGCTCGCAAAAGCCAATGACCCAAATGGGGGCATCGGGATTGGGGTGACTTTTTACAGTTTTGAAAAGCTGCATATTATGGGGCTTTATGAGTTTTCCAGCTATAAGGTGACCGACCCATCGCTTGCTGCCAATGTGGAAAATACCAACCTTGCCAATCTGGGCCTTGAGGCGCTTTATAAGATACCTGTCGCAAAAAACCTTTGCATTAACCCAAAATTCCTTGTGGCGTATATGACCGTTACGCAACGCGCCCAAGGCAACCGTTATGGCCGTCAGGAAGGATTCGGTTTTTCACCCGGTTTTGATGTGGACTACAAAATTTACGGAGCTTTCCGTGTATTTGCAGGAATGAATTACAGCATATCATTCCCGGAAACCCATACCCGGGACGACTACAGGTCATTCTTCGGGGTGTTGCAGCAACTGAACGTACAGGTCGGAATTAAGTTTTAACCCCTCTTCCCTATCTCTATCACTTCGAGGTTCTGTATTTTATCGCCCTCGATTTCAAAGCGCAGCATGGTACGCACCTGGTGGAAACCGCTTACTCCCGCCGCACCGGGATTCATGTGGAGGAGACCCAGCTTTTGGTCGAATTGAACCTTCAGAATATGCGAATGCCCACAAATGAATAGTTTGGGCGGATTAGCCTGTAACTCGCTGCGTACGGCCTGGTTGTATTTGCCGGGATAGCCGCCGATATGGGTTATCCATACATCAACGCCTTCGCAGAAAAAGCGGTTGTTAAGTGGAAATTCAAGCCGGGCCTCATTGCTGTCAATATTGCCATATACAGCGCGTAAGGGCTTTTCCTTTTTGATTGCATCGGTCACGGAAAGGTCGCCGATATCCCCTGCATGCCACACCTCATCGGCCATGCGTACATATTTTAAAATGGTATCATCGATATGGCTATGGGTATCGGAAAGCAGGAGGATCTTTTTCATAGTACAAAAGTAATAAAAAGTCGGCCCCCTAGCCCCGAAGGGGGAACTCCACTCTTGCTAAAAATTACTGTATTGCACGGAAAAACCTGAATTTCAAAGTTTTAATGACTGTGCGAGAATTTTGATATATTCGTATCGTTAAAACAAACTTGATGAAACTATCATATTATATATTGATCGCGGCCTTTTTTATAATTACAGGATGCAAAAAGACATCGGAGGCTGAGGAAGTTTCGGTTTTACCTGCAACTGACACCATTCCAAAACCGGTTTATGATGGTTACGATGGCGACCGCCAGGCAGAAGATACCAGGATAGTTTATCCGTCTTTTGAAGTGGTGTTTCACGGATTTGCAGGCTATGACGTTGACCGTAAGAACGGTAAACTATACGGCGATCCGGACGATGTGGAATTAAGGCTTGCCAATAACGGCCTTAAGGAAGCGCTCATTGCTAAAAAGGACACCGTCATGTTGGGTGAGTCGCCCGAATATACAACAGAAAATAAGCTTTTAGAGATCATATCCAAAAACCAAGACGATAAGTTTAAAGTTTCCATGTATTATACGAGTTCGCTTAATGAAGTATTTAATGATCGCGGGCTTTCAACAAAAGAGATTGAAAAGGCATACGAGAACGCTGATAAGTATAATGAGATTACAAAAGAAATAGCGCTAAGGGACTCACTTGGCTTTTTCAGGACAATAACACTTGAAAGTTCCACTGATGAGGCTTTTGAGAAAGAAAAAAAATTTAATCCCGGCCAGCATTATTACGATGAAGACCTGAACAGGGTAAAACGTAAATACAACATTAATGATACAGTAGTTCTGATGAATGGCGGCGACTACGGCGACAGAAAGGTAACCCTTGTCAGGAAAGGTAGACTTTTTGAGTATACGTATGACTCCTATATAATAAAAATAGAACGTTATAACAAAGGGCAATTAGCGGAAACGAAGTATATTGAGATCATGATTTCTTATGGATGCTAAGTTTTCTTCACAAAACGGCCCCAGCCTTTAGCCCCGACCGCGCCGGTATCCTGCCATAGCCTGCGAAGACAGATAAAGGCAAGGGCGGGACGGCGTGTAGCAATTGCACCGGTGATCGTGATCCTGAAATAAAGATTATACCAAACTAATAATTTAACGCAGAGTGTAGATTCCCTCTTTGGGGGTTAACTGGCTTTTTTCGTATCTTTGTTCCCTGTTATGAGATATTTTATAGAGTTCGCTTACAATGGGAAAAACTACTGCGGATGGCAGTACCAGCCGCATAGCCCATCGGTACAGGAAACACTCAATAAGGCGCTCTCCCTCCTACTTAGAAAACAAATTGATGTGGTTGGCGCAGGCCGCACCGATGCCGGCGTGCATGCCCGGCAGATGTTTGCCCACTTTGACCATGAGGAAATTGCAAATACTGATATCCTTGTACAAAAACTGAATTCGTTCCTGCCAAAGGACATTGTGGTATACCGCTTTATCCCGCTGCACAATGATGCCCACGCCCGCTTTGATGCCATTAGGCGTACCTACGAGTACCACATCCACAGCTTTAAGGATGCTTTTGACCATGAAGGAAGCTGGTACCACTTCCATCACCTGGATGTTGACAGGATGAATGAAGCCGCGCAGGTTTTGTTTGACTATATTGATTTCAAGTGCTTTTCGAAAACGCATACCGATGTGAAGACCTTCAACTGTAGGATCATGGAAGCGAAGTGGGAACAGCAAGGAACCAAACTGGTATTTACCGTTAGCGCCGACCGCTTTTTGCGCAATATGGTACGCGCTATTGTGGGAACGCTTGTCAATGTAGGATTGGGAAAAATAAGCACAGACGATTTCAGGAAAATAATAGAAAGCCGCGACCGCAACCTTGCTGGATTCTCGGTCCCGGCACACGGATTGTACCTCACGAGGGTAATTTATCCGTACCTTTAAGCCATCAAAATTGCTATGAAAGCCAAAAAGACGACATCATTAAAAAAGGTAATGCAGTTTGCAAAACCTTACAGGGCCCGCTTTGTTTGGGTCATCATATTTGCCATAACGCTTTCCATTTTCGCAGCGGTAAGGCCTTACCTGCTCAAGCAAACCGTAGATGCCTACATATTGCACAAGCACGAAAGCGGCCTGCTATATTCTGTTGGGCTAATGGCTGCAGTGCTCCTCTTTGAAGTAGCATCGCAATTCTATTTTGTGTACTGGGCCAACTGGCTCGGGCAGGATATTGTAAAGGACATCCGCGAAAAGCTATTCGGGCACATCAGCAGTTTCAGGATGAAATTTTTCGATAATGAAGCCGTGGGCCGCCTGGTAACGCGTACCGTGTTCGACATTGAGTCCATTGCAAAAATATTCAGCCAGGGATTGTTCATGATCATCAGCGACCTGCTGAAAATGCTTGTGGTGCTCGGCGTTATGTTTTACATGAACTGGAAGCTTACCCTGATCGTAATGCTCGCCATGCCGGTACTGGTTTTTGCCACACGCATTTTCCAGAAAAAGATGAAGGGCGCATTTGAGGAAGTGCGTGCTCAGGTAGCTAACCTCAATACCTTTGTTCAGGAACGCGTTACGGGAATGAAGATCGTACAGCTCTTTAACCGTGAGGATATTGAGTACGAAAAGTTTAAGCAGATCAATAAAAAGCACAACGATGCATGGCAAAAGAACATATTGTATAACTCCATCTTCTTCCCTATTGCCGATACGATCTCGCAGCTTACACTGGGTTTCATCATCTGGTACGGAAGCATGAGCATCCTCAACGGCGAAAGCATCACCTCATCGGGAGACCTGTTTGCTTACATCTGGTTCATTGGTATGCTCTTTAACCCGCTAAGGCAGATCGCCGATAAATTCAACGAGATGCAAATGGGCATCATCGCATCCGACAGGGTTTTTGAATTACTGGAAATGGAGGAACTGATACAGGAGTCGGGCACCATTGAAGCCGGACATTTTAAAGGCGAATTGCAATTTGAGAACGTACGCTTCAGCTACCTTGAGGGTGAAGAAGTGATAAAAGGCATTAACCTTACGGTAGATGCCGGGTTACAATAGCCATTGTAGGCGCTACGGGTGCAGGGAAATCGACTATCATTAACCTGCTGAACCGCTTCTACGAAATTGACAGCGGAAAGATCACTATAGACGGTACAGACATCAACGCGTTTACCCTCGACAGCCTTCGCAAACAGATAGGCATTGTGCTGCAGGATGTATTTCTTTTTGCCGATACCATCCTGAACAACATCACACTAAACGACTCCTCTATTTCACGCGAAGATGTAATTGATGCGGCCAAAGCTATTGGCGTACATGATTTTATCATGAGCCTGCCCGAAGGATATGACTATAATGTAAAGGAACGCGGTGTGATGCTGTCGTCCGGCCAGAGGCAGCTTATCGCGTTCCTGAGGGCTTATGTGAGCAACCCAAGCATCCTTATTTTGGACGAGGCAACATCGTCTATCGACACGCATTCGGAAGAAATGATACGCACGGCCACAGATAAGATAACCCAAGGCAGGACATCCATCGTTATTGCTCACCGACTCGCCACCATAGTAAATGCCGACAAGATCATCGTGATGGACAAAGGCCTTATTGTAGAGTCGGGTACGCATTATGAACTGATCAACCGTGAGGAAGGGTATTACAAGAATTTGTATTATTCGCAGTTTGCGGTGGAGTCGCCTAATATGTAAGAAAAATTATGGCGCCGGTTAAACCAAATCGTTGTTTTTAAGTCATAGCAGAAATATTACCTTACAACACGTTATATCCCGAATCAACCTATAATTTGATTTACTATGAGGCTATTTTTCAGAATATTCGTATTGGTGCTTATGGCAGAAACCTTCCTTGGCCTGCTTTCTTTACTGTTGGAAACCAAAAGCGCTGATTATGCTTTTTTAAACGAAATAGGCAGTGTCATCATGTTTTTCCTTTCCCTGCCATTCAACCTTGTAGCGCCGGGATACCCTTACTATACCCCGGAATCGGAGTCAGGGCTTATCGTTGCACTCCTGGTAGCATTGACACTGATAATCCATACATCGGTAATTTATTTGTTGTATAAGGCGGTGACGCGGCCGGAATTCAAATAAGGCGAAACATTTTAGTATAACCAAATAAATACTTATTTTCGTAGCGCAAATTAAACAGCAAATTATATACTGATGAAATACGATATCATTGTTTTAGGCAGCGGCCCGGGCGGTTATGTAACTGCCATAAGGGCTTCGCAATTAGGATTTAAGACTGCAATTGTAGAAAAAGAAAGCCTTGGCGGCATCTGCCTTAACTGGGGCTGTATCCCTACCAAAGCGCTCCTGAAAAGCGCGCAGGTTTTTGATTACCTGAAACATGCTTCTGACTACGGGCTTACCGTAAAGGAATTCGATAAGGATTTTGGTGCCGTTATTGCACGCAGCCGCGGTGTTGCCGATGGCATGAGCAAAGGCATCCAGTTCCTTATGAAAAAGAACAAAATCGACGTTATTGAAGGCACCGGAAAAGTGAAGCCGGGCAAGAAAATGGACGTTACCGATAAAGACGGCAAAGTGACCGAATACAGTGCCGACCATATCATCATCGCTACGGGCGCACGCTCGCGCGAATTGCCAAACCTTCCGCAGGATGGCAAAAAAGTGATCGGCTACCGTCAGGCTATGGTGTTGCCGGAGCAGCCAAAGTCTATGATCGTTGTAGGCTCGGGCGCGATAGGCGTTGAGTTTGCACACTTCTATAACTCTATGGGAACTCAGGTGACTATAGTTGAGTTCATGCCGAACATCGTTCCTGTTGAAGATGAGGATATCTCAAAACAATTTGAGCGTTCGCTGAAAAAAGCGGGCATCAACATCATGACCAATTCTTCTGTTGAGAAAGTGGATACTTCGGGTAATGGCGTAAAAGCTACCGTAAAGACTGTCAAAGGCGAAGAGATCCTTGAAGCGGATATCCTTCTTTCTGCTGTGGGCATCAAATCGAACATAGAGAACATTGGCCTTGAGGAAGTAGGCATCGCTACCGACAGGGATAAAGTATTGGTAAACCCGTACTACCAGACAAACATACCGGGGTATTATGCTATCGGCGATATCGTTCCGGGACAGGCTTTGGCACACGTTGCCTCTGCCGAAGGTATCCTTTGCGTAGAGAAGATTGCAGGCCTGCACGTTGAGCCGCTTGATTATGGCAACATTCCGGGCTGTACGTATGCTACCCCCGAGATCGCTTCTGTTGGCCTTACTGAAAAACAGGCTAAAGAGAAAGGCTATGAGCTAAAGATCGGTAAGTTCCCGTTCACCGCATCCGGAAAAGCGAAAGCTGCGGGTACTCCTGACGGTTTTGTAAAAGTGATATTCGATGCCAAGTACGGCGAATGGCTGGGCTGCCACATGATCGGCGCCGGCGTTACCGATATGATCGCTGAAGCTGTTGTAGCAAGGAAACTGGAGACTACCGGCCATGAGATCATCAAGTCGGTACACCCACACCCTACCATGAGCGAGGCGATAATGGAGGCTACCGCTGCTGCTTATGATGAGGTGATTCACATATAGTTAACAGCCTGCCTGCCGGCAACGGCAGGTCGCAGTCGCAGTTTTCAGTGATTGCGTAAATAATATAAATCCGTCCTGAAAATTCAGGGCGGATTTTTTATATTTATAAGATGAAAGAATCTCAATTTTTCCATTTTTTGATACTATTTTCATTTGGGATATGCCTTGTAGCAATAGTTAATATCGTTTCAAGCTATTATTATAAAAAGAAACAAGTCCGGTTACTGGGTCTTATCGGTAACAATTATGTTTTTAAAAAAGAAAAGATAAAATGTGAAGTTTATAAATCCGGAGCAAAGAAAGCAGGCTATCGTTTTAATCGTTGCGACCTTTATATCCTTGATGGTGCTATTGTAATAACCGGCTATATAATTTTTTAGGAGCAACGATGTATTCTTCTTCTGTAATCCTTACTACAAAACCTGAAGAATATTTTCAATATATCGGCTTGGCTGAAATTATAAAGCCCAATAAGATCAATCCCGATTCCTTTGGCGGAAGCGTCTATGTAGATATTGGTGAATCAGGCTGGCAGACAACTAATATCAATATAATACTTAAGGGATTAAGTGATAGCGAAAAACAATTCTTCAGGAACTTATAAATATGTTTATTCTCTAACTTAATTTTTCAGGGCGGACTTTATTTCTAAATTTGATAACCATCATACAGGACTAAGGCAAAATTGCTATTTTAGCATAAACAACCAATCAATGAAAAACACCTTTTCAATTTTGGCGCTAATCCTGATGGCTTTTATAACGGGATGCGGAAAAAAAGAAGCCGAAAAAACAGCAGTTGAAACGACCAAAGAAATGCCATCGGATAAAGAGACTGCAAAAAAAGAAGTCATTGCATTGATGGATACGTTTCATAACGCGCTTAAAAGCAAAAATGGAGCCGGCTTCAAAAACCTGCTGGACAAAGATGGCCTGTATTGCGGCACCGACCCCACTGAAATTTATAACCGCGATACGTATGCCGAAAATATGGCAGAGGCCCTGAACGACCCCACGCTTGGCACTATAGCCTATACTGTGGATACCCGCGAGATAAGGGTTGACGAAACCGCTACTGCAGCGACGATAATGGAACAATATAAGATCGCCCTTTTCAGCCCGGAGATCCCGTGGAGGCTGGTAAGCCATGCCGTTAAAAAAGACGGCACCTGGATCATCGACTTCTTAAGCTTTACGCTGGTGCCTACCAATGCCCAACAGGACAAAATGAACAAGGCCGTTTTATAAAAGGTATACTATATATTCTTTTACATTCGATTTTAGAGCAGCGTGGCCATAGCCTAAACAATTCTTAGGGGAAAGTTATAGTCTTTTTGCTGTCAAATCATTTGCACTACCTTTAATGTAAATGATATAGTATGAGCCGTAAACTAAAGAAAAAAGCTAAAAAGAGCAGCCACAAAAAGAACAAGCTGGGTGTAAAAAATTCTCTTGTCAATAATATCAACGCACGAAAAAGAAAAGGGATCTCGAGAAAAAAGAAAGACTCGAAAATCTCTAAAACGTCTTATAAAAAGATGAAGAAAAACTGGGGCCGAAAAAAAAAGAAAAAATAAAGAGCCATAAAAAAATCCGCCGGAGCGGATTTTAAATTATAGTATGCGATGTGATTACAGTAAAAAATTGATCCCTACATTTATAGCGCTCCTGGAGTTCAGGACCGGACTGTCATTATTATTCTTAAAAACGTCGATAACTCCTGCCTGTTCCTGGTATTCGATGAATATCTTTATATAATCCGAAACCGGTATCTTCACACCCAATCCGAAGGCAAGCCCGGCATCGGTGTCATTGAAAACATCCTTTACATCGGTATTAAATGTTGTTTCTTTCGCACTCATTAAAAAGCCTACATAACCCCAAAATTCAGGTACCAGTTATTGGTACGCCCAAAATGCCAACTGGCCATTACCGGTATCGTCAGGTAGTCCGCATTGATATCTGTGGTGTAGGTACGCCCGCGGTCATCATCGATAAGGTCGTTATCCCACCCTTTTCTGTCATAGGTCAGCTTTGCCTTTATACCCCAGCTTTCGGAGAAATAATATTCTGCAGAGCCGGCAAAGTTATAGCTGTAGTTGGTATCCATTGTACCATAATCGCTCGAAGTGGACGTACTGAAATTAAGGCCTGTATTAAGCCCGAATTCTACATTCCCTTTAGACTGGGCATTTGCCGTGTAAATTCCTGCCATAGCCAGCAGGCTGAAAATAATTTTTTTCATGTCTTTGTTTTTTGGGAAATGTAACAAAATGTATGCCATCAAATTCGTGTTTGTACAGATACGGGAGCGTCAGACTGATTTCAGTGCCTCTATAAGGAGGTCGATATCTTCCCTGTCATTGTAGTGGCTGAAAGAAATACGCAACGACGGTTTTCCTATTTCGTCGGCAGGCAATAACTCCTTAAGTACATGCGAGGGCTTTATGCTCCCCGACTGGCATGCGCTGCCACGAGAAACGGCAATACCTTTCATATCAAGATGGAAGAGTATCATCGAGGTTTTGTCTTCGCCCATTGGCAGGAGGACATTAATAATATTGTAAAACAATCCGGTACCATCGCCATTTGTATGCCCGTTTATTTTAAAACCGGGCTGATGTATAGCCAGTTGTTCAACAAGGTAATTTTTCAGGGATGTGATATGCGCCCTGTCTTTTTCAAGGGTGCCGTAGGACAGCTGCATCGCCTTTGCCATTCCGGCCACCTGGTGGACGGCTTCGGTGCCTGCCCTTTGCCCCTTTTCCTGTTCCCCGCCGTACAGCATTGGGCGAAGCGCGGTATTTTTCCTGACAAATGCAAACCCCACTCCTTTTGGCCCGTGGAATTTGTGCGCACTTGCTACTAAAAAATCCACCGGAAGGTCCTGCATATCGAACCTTTCTTTACCAACGGACTGTACAGCATCGGTATGGAATAACGCTCCTGCCTGCCTGCAGATACGTCCCGCCCTGGCAATACCAAGGATAGCGCCCGTTTCATTATTCACATGCATAAGGCTCACCAGTGTAGGCATATTATCCGACAGCAAATCAACAAGATGGGTAAGGTCGGCTGCGCCACTGGGAAGCAATCTTACATAATCTACAGCAACACCATATTCTGCGCTTATGGCTTCAACGGTATTCAAAACGGAGTGGTGCTCGGTACGGCTGCTGATGATCCGCTGCACTTTCAGGTCTTTTACCGCACTTCTTATGATCCAGTTATTAGCCTCTGTGCCACCCGATGTGAAAATGATCTCGCGGGCTTCGGCGTTAATCAGGGATGCGATGGCCTTGCGGGAGGTTTCCAGCACCACCTTAGCGCTTCGGCCGATAGCATGAGTTGAAGAAGGATTGCCGTAATTTTCGGCCATCACGTGCGTCATCTCCTGAATCACTTCGGGGTGAATGGCTGTAGTGGACGCATTGTCAAGGTAAACTTTTTTCATCATGGCAAAATTACTGAAAAATACGCAGTAAATATATTTACAATACCGCCGATATTATTGCTTTAATACAACATCCTGCATTATATCCCGTTGTGTTTACAGGATAAAATCAGTTGTTATAAGTTTAATCGGTATAATACGCGTTCCTCTTTTTTATAATGCGGAATTTGTGTAAAAACGCTATTTTTGTTGAAAATTACTTTATATGAAAAAGATCTTCGGACTGATAGCCCTTTTGGTATTGGGTATGGTTATAGGATGCGATGACGGCGAAATGACATTTAACTCTTTCAATTTTGCAGACGGAACTCCTGCCAGGTGCGGCGACAGCAATATATACTACAAGATCAATGGTACCGAGGTACTTATGATAAACTTTGGCGCGAGTCCACTGGTCAATGTGCCTACACCTGAAGATGCAGAAGGAAATGATATACCGAAGATGATAACCATCAGCGGCAGTAATACTATTACCTACAGGAATTATAGCGGCACCCCCAACGCCAACACCCTGTGCTCTTTCCCCGCACCGTCGTCCCCTACAGTTGTTGAGGAGTGGAGCGGCCAGGGAACGATATCAGTAATTACTGATGTAATAAAAAACAACGATAATATTATTACAGGGTACAGCCACAAGATCACATTGGTAGATGTCTCTTTTACAAAGGATGGGGAAACTACACGCATTGTTGATAATGAATTTGGCTCTATAATAACACCAATAGGACTTTCTTTTGACTTTATCACCGATGGCAATGAACTTCCTACTGTTCGTAACTGTCCTGAAAACACTTTGGTTTTTGAAAGGAACGGACGTGAAGCGCTTGTACTTGATTTCGCCCCCGCTATGTATCCTGCTACCATTGGACAGACTACAACAATTACCTTTACTAATGAACCGGATGCGAACGAAATTTTATTCCTGGTGTATGCCGGCTCTATCAGCAATTCTCATATCTGCGATGTGATAAGCCCCATATCGCCTGTACTTACCCAACGATGGTCGGCAATATCCGGAACAGCGGTTATTACAAGCGTACCGCCGTCTGGTGTTGGCGGTGCTCCTATTGAATATCAGATACGGCTTAACAATGTTGTTTTCGGAAAAGATTCCGATGAAAGCGGGGAAACCTTTGCTATATCCGACCTTGTAGTGCCTGCTGATCCGTCTAATCCCGGAGAATATTATTTCGGGATATATGCCCCGTAAATAAATAGAATTTACCTGCCGGGGTTTTGCTTAATGTAGACCTCGGTAGCTCCAAGTCCGTATTTTTGGTAATCGGCATCCTGAAAACTAATACCGTCATACCTGCCTAACAGGAAATCGAGCTCGGCTTTAAGTACGCCCTCCCCTACCCCGTGGATAAGGACCACCTTCGGCATCCTGTTCCGTATGGCAAATTCTATCTGGCGTTTGGCGGTCTCAGTCTGTAGTGTGAGTATGTCGTAATTAGACATGCCCTTTTTGTTAGGCACGAGCTTTTCTATATGCAGGTCGACTTCCAGTACAAAGCCATCCTTTTTTGATTTTTTTTCCTTTACGAAACTCCTCTTCTTTGGGAGCTCTTTTTCTCTAAGCACCGAGCTTATGGACTGCGAAGAAACAAAAGATTTCATATAGTTTGTATTGTGCAGCTTCACCAGCTCATTTTCTTCAAATTGCAGTTCAAAGCCTTCGGTAGTCTCAATTATGACCGTAGTTCCTTTGATCCCCTTTACGCGACCGCTAAAGGAATCATCAAGCACCGCTACTTCATCACCTGCCTTAAACCGTCCCATCGCCTTCCTCCTCTTCGTTTTGGCGCTCACCCTTGCTTGGGACTTTGGCCATAAGCCGCATAAGGCCAATCATAAAAGCTGCCATGGCCGCAATCATTATGATCATGTTGGGTTTTGCCTGCGACTGCTCAAACAGTGCAAGGAATGCAGCGCCGAACAGCAATATAATGTATATGGTTTTCATAGTGCCAAAAGTAATAAAATAATGCAAATAGTCATTTCAATGGTAATCAAACTCCAAAGTCAGTACTTAATTAATATTATTTAATTTTCAATTATAATAACTTATAATTTAGATTATTTAATTTATAATTAATATTTTATGAATTATAATCAATATTTTAACAAATAATTAATATTTACAATATTGTATTGACATACATTGCAGCACAAACCAAAAAAATTTTATAATATGAAATTAAAATTGTCCTTACTGTTTTTAGCCCTTTCGGCTTTAACATTTACGATCAGTTGTAACAGAGAAGAAAACTCTGAAGACAAAACCGGCATTGCAAAAAGAGTTGGCGATTCCGGGAAGTATGACATCACCTTTGATGATGAAGACAGGGA
This sequence comes from Flavobacterium album, assembly GCF_003096035.1. Lineage (NCBI taxonomy): Bacteria > Pseudomonadati > Bacteroidota > Flavobacteriia > Flavobacteriales > Flavobacteriaceae > Flavobacterium > Flavobacterium album. The sequence goes on from NZ_CP029186.1 coordinate 3,167,652, forward strand.
TTTGGAGGTAAGCCTTGCAAAAGACGGTACCGTTTATACCACTTATTTTATTTATAAAGAAATATCCACCGGTAATCCCTTGTTTTCTTTGGAATATTCATTTGACAACTCAAAAGAAGGCTGGAAATATTTTGAGCAGAGGAACGCCCTTGATTTTGCAGCAAAACTAAAAGATCAGAACCTTAGCGAACAGGAATTAAGACGCTTGAATTTTATGCTCGATCAAAGTTATCAGGATCTTGTGCACGAAGTTACAGAGCAAAATTTCGATATGACATCCTATTCGGGCATTTCTTACCTGAAGTCGGCTGTAGCGGCTAACTTAAGGGCTATTGCTAACCATTCAGAGCTTACAGGCACATTAAGCCCTTCATTCCTTGTAGATAAAACATTCTTTATGTTTGAGGAAGACCTTAAGATAAATCTCAGGCCAATTAAGGAAAATATTGAGTCGCTTGCCGGAGAAGCAGCAAAATACAATCTTGCTTCAGATTTAGCTATGGTAGATTTTATCCGTGAAACCGAAAGAGATGAGATCACATTTGATGAATTTTATTCTTTTTATGCTCCTGCAGACCAATTGCATGATTTTGTAGAAGGCGCAACTGTAACGATGAATGCAGGTGATTGCAGCGGGTGGTGCCTGATTGGATGCGGTAGCGACTGGGGATGCTGCGGAAACTACACAGGATGCTGCGTTTACTCATCGGCCCTTTGCCTCGCACATGATCTTGCATGTACCGAGTGTACTCCTGCGTGGCTCTGCCTCAGTGGCTGTAAGCCAGATCATGGTAATAACAGACCTGTAAGGTTTTTAATGAGTTTATAGACACGAGATAAACATTAATTATATAACAAAGCGGGAAGATCAGATGAATGATCTTTCCGCTTTCATTTTAAAATACGCTGCAAGGTTTTCTTATTAGCCTATCTTCACTCAAGTAAAAACTTCAATAGTACTCTTCGGCAACCTTCCGGTCAGGGAAATAGCGGGTCATCAAGCCATTCAAGCGGCAAGAAGAAAATATTAAAAATCCATTAAGTTATTTGAAAAGGTATGGATCTGATATCATCAGGACAATATTTATTATTGAAAATAACAGGTGTAATAATAAAGCAGCTACACTAAACTGATTCCTGTTTTTAAACCAATATACAATTAAAAATATAGGGATTGCAATAGTTATTAAAACAACGATCAGCGAGGACATCTCGTAAAAGACACTGAAAAAACTGTTCTCTTCCACGTTGGCAAACTTGCTTACCAGCCAGTAAATAAACACTACCGGATATATAAATTTTAATGACCTGACAATTTTACCCATTACCTCTGTGTTAATGTTGTATCCTCAAATCTAATAAAATTACGCAACATACTCAGCAGTTTGGCCTATTTTTTCGACATCTTCAATGTTAATAATTCCCTAAAAAACAATACTTTACGAAACATTCCATTGCTGTCAGTTTATAGAAATCCTAAGTTGTTTTATAAATAGTAAAGCCCGGCTGGCCGGGCTTTACTAAAAAATTATATTTTTTCAATTACATGCTTCCTGCCACTGCGGCCGCGAATACTGCCACAAACACGATAAATACCACAATTATCAGGATTATAGATATCACCACGCTCATGAAGTGATTCTTGAGGTTCCTGAATGAAGCAGTAAGTTTGTGGGTATTGTTTTCACTTAGTGCATTTTTCGTAGAAGATGCAAATTTGATAAGGAACAGCATCGGGATAAAATACATGACGGCCATTATCAGGTACATGAACGCCAGGGAAGATATCGGCATACCGTTCATGGCGCGGTTCATCTCCTGCATATTACCGGCAGCGAACATCATAAGGGCTGCAAGTAACATAAACCCTGAGAATATGAATCCCATAATGGCAAGCCCGGTGCCCCAGTTGGCAGCGCCGCGTAAAAAATCTTTTGCTTCGTTATTCAACTGCAGCTCAAAAGAATCAAAAGAAGAATTGTACTCAGAAAATGTTTTTTGGTCGTCCATAATAAATGCTGTTAGCTATTGATCTTATTTTTCGAATTGTTTTAGTGTATTTGTAATGATAGATACACAGTCAAGGATCTGTTCTTCGTTCATTACCAATGGTGGCGCAAAACGGATGATATTGCCGTGTGTAGGTTTGGCCAAAAGGCCGTTGTCCCTCATCGCCATGCAGATATCCCATGCAGTAGAGCTGTCCTCTGTGTCGTTTATAACAACGGCATTAAGCAGCCCTTTACCCCTTACAAGGGTCGCAATGCTGCTTGTTGCAATGTACTCGTTCATTTTTTCACGGAAAAGCTTTCCAAGCGCCTCAGCATTTTCGGCTAAATTCTCCTCCTTAACCACTTCAAGCGCAGCGATGGCAACGGCAGCCGCTACAGGATTTCCGCCAAAGGTAGATCCATGCTGGCCCGGTTTGATGACGTTCATTATCTCATCATTCGCCAATACTGCCGAAACCGGATAAGCGCCACCTGAAAGGGCCTTGCCAAGGATAAGGATATCCGGCTGTACGTTCTCATGGTTTACGGCAAGAAGTTTACCGGTACGGGCAATGCCTGTCTGGACTTCATCAGCAATGAAAAGCACATTGTTAGCGGCACACAATTCTTTTGCTTTTGCCAGGTAACCTTCGGCTGGCACATATACGCCTGCTTCGCCCTGTATAGGCTCTACAAGGAAGCCCGCTATATTTTTCTCCGTTTTCAAAACGTTCTCAAGCGCTTCGATATCATCGTAAGCTATCTTAATGAAGCCGGCTGTATAAGGCCCGAAATTCTTCCTGGCGTTCTCATCGTTAGAAAAAGAAATGATCGTTGTTGTCCTGCCATGGAAGTTATTTTCGCATACGATGATCTTCGCTTCATGCTCTGCAATGCCTTTTCTTTCGTATGCCCATTTGCGGCAAAGCTTGATGGCAGTTTCTACAGCCTCAGCTCCGGTATTCATTGGCAGCACTTTATCGAAACCAAAATAATTGGTCACGTATTCTTCATACCTGCCCAACTGGTCGTTATAAAATGCGCGCGATGTAAGCGTAAGCGTTTGCGCCTGCTCCATCATGGCGTTAATGATCTTCGGATGGCAATGACCCTGGTTAACTGCTGAGTAAGCCGAAAGGAAATCGTAATACCTTTTGCCTTCCACATCCCACACATATACGCCTTCGCCCCTGCTCAAAACCACAGGCAGCGGATGGTAGTTGTGCGCTCCGTGTTTATCTTCCAGCATGATGGCATCTGCCGAACTTAATTTTTCTAAAACTGACATTGTAAATTCTGTTTATATTTTTTAATCAGCCATTCCTGCTTTTGGAGAGAAATCATCCATTTAAGGCCGCAAATTACTAAAAATAAAATTATTGCCTGTAGAATTTGAAGAAAAGGCAACTTTTGGAAAATTCCAAATGACAAATTCAAAATGACAAATTACAAACGTTAGTGTGGCGATGTTCCCGACTGCGCTCGAACTGACAATCGTACAGAACGTTATTTATGTTCATAATATGGGTCATCATTGTCAAATCGAGCGAAGTCGGGATGCCTCACACTTCTATACTATTCCGCAGCGGGTGCTTTTGCACAATATTTTCAAGTAGAAGCGCTATTTTATCTTTCAATTCCTGCGGCTCAATGATCTCGGTACAGTCGGCGAACATGAGCAGCCAACGTGGAAGGCCTTCCTCGAACGACCGTAAGAGGAACGTCATTTCGACATAATCCTCAGTTACTTTATCGGATATAAAACCGAAATAATGCCGCTGCTGCTCCATGTATTTCGCAACGCTTTTATCCACTCTTATAACGGCTTTTATCAGCGCCACTGCTTCTTTGGCCTTTTGATGCTGCTCGTAATATTCTTTTAAGGAGGTGCGTTCCTGCTGCGGCTTTTCGGTAATTGCTACGCTGATGATCCTGTCGGCCCTGAATTGACGGTAGCTTTCACGAAGGTGGCACCACGCAATGCTGTACCAGTTATCATTCTCGTGGAAAATACCCAGCGGCTCTATAAGCCTTTCGCTGTTCTCCTCATTGCCAAACGCCCTGTACACCAGCTTCACTACTTTCTTTTCGGCAGTGGCCTCCAACAAAACATCCAGGATATTGCCCGGCGATTTTTTATCCTGTTTCATGTTCATGACAAGGATATTATCTTCCAGCGTTTCAACCATATCTTTTTCGCTTCCGCGTAAAACCGCTTTTACCTTATACATTGCAGAGCCAAAATGCTGCTGCAGGCTGCCGTCGGTAAATTTTTCCATGAGCTTTTCGGCGGTAAGGAATGCCATTGCCTCTTCGCGGGTAAACATGATGGGCGGCAGCCTGTAGCCATCTACAAGCGAGTAGCCTATGCCCGCTTCGCCATACAACGGTACGCCGGCCTCTTCAAGGGAGCGGATATCGCGGTATACGGTGCGCAGGCTTATGCCGAACCTGTCGGCCAGGTCCTGTGCCTTCACTACCCTTTTGGACTGTAGCTGTATCAATATCGCGGTAATCCTGTCAAAGCGGTTCATAGTGGGGAATTATAGCCCAAATATAAAATTTTATCCTATATAAACGGAACGCTGATGATGCAGATTTTTTTAGATTTTCGTGGATTTGCCGCATAAAAAAGCCCCAAAAAATGGGGCTCTAATAAATATGAAATCTGATTTTAACTTAACTCCGTAACAATGTTGCATTTCGTTTATTAAGCGAATCTGCAAAACAGCAGTTGAATTTCTTTTATATTGATTTATTTGTGGTTCTATAAAATTAATCAATTCATTTTTAATACAATAATTATTTTATATTTTTAACAAAAAAAAACAATTCCTTAAGCTGATAAGCAATAATGAGCAAATATTTATTATTATTAATTTTTTCTTTGAGCTGCATGCAGGACAAAAAACATCCTTCTCCTGAAGCTGCGGGTTATATCGAAGAGGTTTTAGACATCCTTCAAAAAAATTCAGTAAACAAGAAGAATATTGATTGGACTATATTACGGAAGAAGGTAAAAGAAAAAGCCGGTGATGCACAAACGATCGCTGATACTTACCCTTCTATTCATTATGCGTTAACGTTGCTTGGCGACGGCCATAGCTATTTTGCTCCTGTTACAGATGTATCAGAGGATGATAAAGGAGCCCCGCCTGTGTTGCACGACGAAATAGTACCCGGTAATATAGGCTATATAAGAGTAAGATACTGCATGGGCAATGCTAAACAGAAGCAACAATATGTTGATGCTATCTTAAATGATATACGCATCAGGGATAAGCAGGAACTAATTGGTTGGATTGTTGACCTCAGGGGAAACTTCGGAGGGGATATGTCGCCAATGCTTGCCGGTATGGGGCCTCTGCTTGGCAATGGGATTATAGGATACACGCAGTACCCTGACGGAAAAGAAAGTACTTGGCGTTATGACAAAGGGAAGTTTTTATTCGAAGAAGGCAGCGATACAATAAAACAGGAAGAATATATCCTTAAGAACAATAATCCTTTTGTTGCGGTGCTGACGGATACCCTCACAGCCAGCTCAGGTGAGGCGGTCACAGTTGCTTTTCGCGCAAGGCCAAAAACAAAAAGTTTTGGAACCCATACCTATGGTGTACCAACAAGCAATCAGAGGTTCGATCTTTCGGATGGTTCTAATATACTGCTTACTGTAGGGGTATTTGCCGACAGAAATCACAATCCCTATCGCGGGCCCATATATCCTGATACCGAAACAACCAATGATAAAGCACTACCCGAAGCCGTGAATTGGCTGAAAAGGCAAAACAGGCAATAACTTATGTATTTTCCAACATTTCAAGCAGCTTCAATGTTGTATTCCAGTTCCGGGTGGTGGCTTTCAGCTTCAGTTTGCTTTCAATAAGGTTGTTCGAAAGCTTAGAATCGGCAGCGCCAATAGCCAGCCTGAAATACAATATATTTTCATGAAGCGCTATAACGTCGTCGCCTATAGGCGCCTGCCTTAATTTTTCCATGCTTTCTTCCGATGGCACCTCACTCAGAAAAGTAACGTATATCTTTTTGGTACCGGCTTCTTCGGGGACTTTACCTTCTGTAAACGGGTTGTTATCAACAGCTTTATCTAAATCGTTCTTATCAACTACAAATACAGAAACATCAAAGCCATACTGACCTTCGATGAGTTTCTCAATAGCTTCTGCCAGCTTTTCTTTAGATTTTTCAACACTGCTGAAAATCACATTGCCGCTTTGGATATAGGTCTTTACGTTTCCATATCCGGCAGATTCCATCAGCTTGCGGAGGTCTTCCATCTTAATGATCTTTTTTCCGCTGACATTGATGCCGCGAAGGAGTGCGAGATAGGCAGGCATATTTTTGATTGAGGATTACCTACAAATTTATTCAAATTTTATAATAATACCTTATTTTTGCCGCATGGGAAAAAGGAAAAATACCGACAAGATAGTATTTGACAATGTGGCCGTGCTGGATGCCGGTGCAAAAGGCGTTTCGGTGGCTAAGGCCCCTGACGGAAAAGTGATCTTTATACCAAATGTAGTGCCCGGCGATGTTGTAGACGTACAGACCTTTAAGAAGAGGAAAGCCTACTACGAAGGCAAAGCAGTGCATTTCCATGAATATTCGGCGGACAGGGTAATACCGCCCTGCCAGCATTTTGGCGCATGCGGCGGCTGCAAATGGCAGAATATGAACTATGACAAGCAGCTGTTCTATAAGAACCGCGAGGTGTACAACCACCTGAAGCGCATCGGCAAGGTAGAGCTTCCTGAATTTGAACCGATCAAGGGCAGTGAAAAGCAATTCTTTTACCGCAATAAAATGGAGTTCTCCTTCTCGAATGCCCGCTGGGTAACCGAGAAAGAAGTACAGAGCGGCGAAGAGATCGATAACCGCAATGCGTTGGGCTTCCACATTCCACGCATGTGGGATAAAATTTTAGACATTACCAAATGCCACCTGCAGGAAGACCCGAGCAACATGATACGCAATGCTGTGAGGGATTTTGCCAATGAAAACGGACTGGAATTCTTCAACCCACGCGAGCATTCGGGATTACTGCGCACACTGATGATACGCACGGCCTCTACCGGCGAGATCATGGTGCTTATCCAGTTCTTTGACGACAATAAGGAACAAAGGGAAATGATATTGGATTTCCTTGCGCATAATTTCCCGGGCATTACCTCATTGCAATATGTGGTGAACCAAAAAGCGAACGATACCCTTTACGACCAGGACATTATACTCTACAAAGGGCGTGACTATATACTGGAATCGATGGAAGGTCTGAGCTTTAGCATCAATGCCAAATCGTTTTACCAGACCAATTCCGACCAGGCGTATGAACTATACAGCATAACCCGCGACTTTGCAGGGCTGACAGGTAATGAAGTGGTGTACGACCTTTATACCGGTACCGGTACCATAGCGCAGTTCGTATCGCGCAAAGCCAAAAAAGTGATAGGCGTTGAAGCCGTTCCTGAAGCCATTGCCGATGCCTGGGAAAACGCAAAGCGCAATAATATTACCAATTGCGAGTTCTTTGTGGGAGACATGAAAGTAGTGTTCAACGAGGAATTTATTGCCACGCACGGGAAACCGGATGTGATCATAACCGACCCACCGCGCGATGGCATGCACAAGGATGTTATCGACCAGATATTGCGCATCGCACCCGACAAAGTGGTATACGTAAGCTGCAACTCGGCCACACAGGCGCGCGACCTGGCACTCATGGACGAAAAATATAAAGTTACGCGCGTTCGCCCTGTAGATATGTTCCCACAGACGCACCATGTGGAAAATGTTGTACTTTTGGAAAAAAGATAATTAAAAGGCCGTACCGCTATGAAAAGACTGATCGCGTCCGTAACCCTTTTGCTGATAGCTACCTGCTTTGTGCTGAGCTGTGAAAAGGATGATATCTGTGCCACCAACACTCCTACCACGCCAAGCCTCATCGTTGAATTTTACGACAAGGATAATACTGAAGAGCTGGTAAATGTGGTTAACTTCAAATATTATGCTGTGGGAGAGACCGATACGCTTCCCGATGTTGCAGACGATGTAACCACCACGGTCAACAAAATAAAACTGCCGCTGCGCACGAATGCAACGACTACAAAGTGGGGGCTTATTTTTACCCGCCGCCTCTCAAACGGGCAGTTTACCACGCCAAACACCGACTTTTTAGAATTCAACTATACAACGAACCAGTTCTATGTATCACGTGCCTGCGGGTATAAGACCACGTTTACGCTTAATCCTGACCAGCCACTGGGCTCCAACCCAAAACTGACGGACTCTGATGCTGCGGATGGATTGTGGATAGATGACATCAGCCTTGAGACTACTAACATTGAAAACGAAAATGAAACACATCTTAAGATATTTCTATAGCCTTTTATTGCTTCTTTCGTTTTCCGGTTTTTCACAGGAAAAAAAAGCTGCCGATACGATAGCGCCGCCTGTAAAGTCGGACCGTTACGGACTACGGCTGGGCATAGACCTGCACAGGCTGACACGCTCTTTTTACGATGATGGCTTCAGGGCGCTCGAGATCGTGGGCGATTACAGGCTTACCAAAAAATTCTACGCTGCCGCCGAACTTGGCAACGTAGATTATACGGTAAACGATGCGCAGCTGAACTTTACTACCAAGGGGAATTACCTCAAAGTAGGGTTTGACTATAATGCCTACGATAACTGGCTGGATATGGAAAACATGATCTATGTTGGCTTCCGATACGGCTTTGCAAGCTTCAGCCAAAACCTGAACTCCTACAAGACCTACGAGAGTTCCGGCTATTTTGACGAGGTGACCGTTTATCCCGATACCAAGTACAGCGGACTGACAGCACACTGGATAGAAGTTGTAGGCGGCCTTAAAGCAGAAGTTTTTGACAACATCTATATTGGCTTCAGCTTCAGGCTGAACAACCTCCTGACCGATAAAAAACCCGTTGATTTCGACAACCTTTACATACCGGGCTTTAACCGTACCTATAGCGGAAAATTTGGAGTAGGTTTTAACTATACCGTTTCCTATTTTATCCCGCTTTACAAGAAGCAGGGTGTACCGAAGGAGAAGAAATAATACAATTATACAGTAGCCTAATTTATTTAAGCCTACATGGTTTTAAACCTTGCAGGTTGGGAACGTAAGGATATGCGTATCGCGTTCCAGTTTTGCACGTTTATAAATGTAAGCGTGGTGGTTGTGGTCGATAGGCACCACAAGGGTGAATCTGACGGCTTCTCTGATTGATAAGTAATAAAATTTGATAATTTTTGGTACGGCTTTTTTACAGCAAGCGATCCTGATTTTAAAACGATTAAAATAATCATTTTATTACGACCAAAACCGGGGAGGATTTTAAAAAATACAGATTTTTATCCGGTAACTGCACCTAAAGCAGATATTCTTCAGATTCCAACGCTGGTTGCCCATACCAGGACGCTGATTCATCGTTTAAAAATTATCAGACAGTTTAACCTATTTTAGTTTCCTGATAAATTCAATGGATAAATTAAGTGTGGCAATCAACTTTAATTTATATGTTTGAAAATAATCTGAAAGCTGTGCGGTTTAGGCCATACCGATAAAATTTAATAACGAATAATGCAGATACTTTCATGGCGAAAATGACTCCTGAAAATGCGCAATCCATACTGAAAAAACATACAATTGAAGCTGATGCAAAACATCTTGCCGATGCTTATGACAATATTGAATTATTTGAAGCATTGCTGGCAGCCGGCGCCGACCCGAATTACATGGTGGAGGGTTCTACCCCCCTGTTTATGGATGCTTACGGCCGAAGTAAATACTTTCCCTTCAAGCTGTTGATGGAATATGGTGCCGACCCTAACAGGCCCTATAAAAACGATCCTAAAAGCCCTAACGTTATTTTTGACATGGCATCTACTTCCGGGCCCGGTATGTTTTTCTGGCCCATGCTTGAAGCCGGCCTCGAACTGAACGCGTTCCATCCCGTAACCGGCGAAAACCTGGTGACCTATATGGTACGTCAGCCGTATTCTTCTGTCGATGTACTGAAAAACCTGCTGGAAAATGGAGCAGACCCGAACCTGCCAAACAAAAACGGTTTTACTATCTATGAACTGTTAGCACAAAATAAGATAAGGACACGCAAGCCTGAATTTTTCCTGCTGAAGAAATATGAAAAAGGCGGCCGGGAATTGCCACCCATACCTGAAGGAATTATTTCTCCGGTGAAAAAGCCCATTTTAAAGATCAGCTATGAAGATTCCATCAGCTCGTGGAGGGCTTTGGAAGTACTTGGTAAGGACGTGGATAGCCTGACTGTCAGGATGTATAACCTGTATTTTTATGATACTGAATTCCCGCGCTCGCACACAGCAGCGCTCAATATTGTTTTCTCACTTTTAGAAAGGGCAAAGACACCATCGCAATGGCAGGATATAGCAACTGTTTTTGAATATGACAAACACCATATCGATGTCGCCCGTAAGTACATCAGGTCGTTTGAGGTTTACGATGTTAATGCAGTCCACAGCAACGACCTGTGGAAAGACACGCAACTGTACAAATTTGATGAGGTTACAGACGATATGCGGGAAAAGCTAATGCATGCTACGATGACTATCCGCGTGAGCGATCCCGAAATGCTTGAGACCATAGAACCCGGTACCTGGATGAATATTCCGTATCGTTCCGCCAGTCCGTTTTGGTATCTGGAAAACAAGGACGCCGGTACTTTTTTTGCCCTGTTTAAGAGCGAAGGCGGCAAATGGATGTCGCGCGAAGGGGAAATCGGCACCGATGGCAAGCTGAAACCGGTAGCTGGCATCAGCAAAGGCTACTATAAAGAGGAAAATAACCGTGCCGAGGCATTTGCTTTTGGAAAAAAAGAAGCAGGCTATGAGCTGGTTTATAAAAACTACGACACTGCCTACAATATTGAAGAAGAAATACGAAATGGCAAGGCTGAGGAGAAGATCAATGAAAACAAAGCCAATTACAGCGAAGAAGCGATAGCGGCAATACAAAACGAAGATGTTGCAAAGCTGAGATCCATATTAGCAACCGGCGTTCATCCCGATACGCTCAAAACATCTTATGGTAAGCTTGCGACCGAATATGTTGCCGATAAATACAGGACTACCCAAAAGCACGCAGAAATGCTGCAACTGCTGCTGGATCATGGCGCTGACATTAATCATAAAGAATATGACCATCCGCTGCTTCAGCAAGTTTGCAGCGGGCATGCTAAAAATGAGGCCAGTGACGAAATGGTACGCTGCCTGATCGCTGCCGGAGCCGATATTTTTGCGAATTCAAAATCTAAAGGCTATCATAAAAGCTCGGTGCTGCAATCGGCGTGCTATGGCGGGATGCTGTGGTTTGTAGCATACCTGCTTGAGAAAGGTGTGCCTGTTGATTATAAGGACACCGAAGGGATGACGGCTTTAAACTACGCGGTACTGTCAGACAGGAACAGTGCTGCTATAATCGATGTTTTGCTAAAGAACGGGGCTGATAAAAACGATTTCCTGACGCTTAGCCCACACGGTTCAACGTCCCTTGAAAACGCAGAGATACCGGAAACGATCGAAAAGATAATTTCCCTGGGCTTCGATATCAATATGAAGAACAGCCATGGTTATCCCGGGCTTTTTAGGGCAGCCGAATATGGAACAGCCGAGATTTTTGAAACGTACCTGAACCTCGGCGCCGGGGTTGATCTGCCCAACGTACTTAACCGGGTCAATTACCGCCTGCACGACAAGGGCAGCAAACAACAAAGTGTTGAAGTGTCTCTGAAAAAATTAAGGATGTTGCACCAGCGCGGCTATGATATTACCGCCGGCACCACTACATTTACATGGACCTACCAGAGTTATGAAGGACGCAAAAAAATTACAAAATTTGAAGAGCAGGTGCTCCTTGATCTTTGGGAAATGGGATGCAGGCCATCCTGGAAGAAAACTTTTTTGGAATATGTAAAAAGAGTAAACAGTACCAAACTGATAGCTTTGGCAGAAACGCTGCCGGAACACAGGGTATCTTAAAAGTCAGCTGATATTTAACCCATTAAATAAAAAATGCCGCAGATTATCGAACTGCGGCATTTCTATTATAAAGCAATTTTTTTAATTATTTAATAACCAGCTTTTGGGTTGCCAGTTTTCCATCGGCAGTAAGGGTAATGAAGTATACTCCGCTTTTTAGTGAGGACACATCAAGGTCGGACTGGGTACTTGTAACCGTAGTTTTAAGTACTGTCTTGCACAATACATCGGTAACGGTTACACCTGCATTAGCGATGCTATTCTGCATTTGCAGAGTTACTTTTGATGATGCCGGGTTCGGGTAAAGTACAAAACCATTGGCAGTAAAATCAACTGTACCTGCAGTGTCCGTTATAGTGGTAGTGATGCTATTGGTATTCACAACCGGGTTAAAATCAAAGTAAATACCGGCTTCTGCCGACATGGAATCTCCTACTATAACTGTAGCTTTAGGCTTTATTTTATAGATTACATAACCATGGCTTTCCTGCTCATTTACTTCTGCGCCCGGAAGCTGTATATTATTGAACCTGAACTCAACTTCATTACCTGTCCTGTTGGTTTGAAAATCATGGCTGCTTACTATTGGTTCGAAAGTATCCCAGTCAAGATTGCTGTCGAGTGTTGTGAGCACCTTTACATTGTGTGCATTGGCATCGCCCATATTTTGGAAACGGATGGTATAATGCAGGTAATCATCGGATTGTTCTTCGGTTATGGATTCCCCTTCGCGGACGTTAATGTCGTTTGGATCCCAGGAATTGGTTACAATTTGATTTAATACGAAAATATTATTATCGGGGTTGGTATCGGTTTCCCCATCATAGGTAGCGCTTATAGTGAAAGAAATTACATCGCCCATGTCTACAATACCCGGCATAGCCATGAGAAAGTCAATAAACATTACCTCAGGATGGCAAGGAGCCAAATCGCTATAATTGAAGGTGAGTATATTTCCATTTTGTATAACAGGAAATGCCGCACCTGCAAAGTCTAAAGCTGTATCGTCAAATTGCAATGTTATGACACCATTGGCTTCTGATCCTCCATAATTGCTCAATATGATACCATAATTTGCGGGAAATCCGGGCTGCGCTGTATTTGAAGGACAGATAGATATTGCCACATCCCTGTTGTATGGCATGGACAGGCAAAAGTTTACGTTTTCAATATTTTCTTCTCCCATAACTACGGATTGAGTGCCAGGGGTTATAACAACACCACTAAAATTAAAGGGATTTACAGTAATATTGTTATTTCCTTCCTGCACATTATGAAAGGTATAATTGCCATAATCATCTGTATAAGCATACGTTGTATTATTCCCCGAAACACAGGAAACTAAGATATTTGCGGCAGGCATACCAGGTGTATCACATCCGTTTTCGAGAATGTCAAAAGATAAATGGCCGGAAATCTCAGGGCCGGAACATTCTACTATTTCAAGCAGAATTTCATATACTGTTATACACTCAGATGCATATACGTTTGAAACTGCCAGATAAAGAACCTCCATTGGGTATAAGCTGTAATAAACAGGTAATTCATTTATTGGATTAGCCCCTAACTGTGCATCCGTATAGTTTTCGTGAATGGTAAAAAATGAATCAGGATAATTGATTTGCAGCACGGCAATATAAGGTTCAAATTCAAATGCACCATGATATGGCATTGTCTCACATCCTATAAGAGGCTCCAGTACAATATCCGGGTTGTGATATATCGTAATGAGAGTACCGGTTGTACCTGAGCAATCACTATTTGGCATATAAGGAAAAATAGTCTGTGTTTCTGTTATTACATCGCCAGGCAAAAGCTGTGTCCCCGTGCCGTCCTCGCCTGTATAATATTCTATGCCTGCCTCAACCTGTGGCAGCACATAACTTTCGCAAACGTACACATCCTGAAACAAAGGGGTGCTCCCCCAAAAGCCTATCTCAAAAGATTGCTCATTAGCAGCATTATTAGCATTATTCCTAACCTTCATATAAATGTACTGATGCTCATATCCGACTGGCATTGTATAGACTTCGGGGTTGGCAATAGGATTTGTATATAGATAGTCTGAAAAATATGTAACCGTATAGTCATTTGGTGACTGATCTCCTAAAACCATTGGTGTGCGTGTCGTAAGGTCAAATATTTCATTGCCGCATTGTACCATGTTCGATACCGGATAAATAGCTACCTGCGCAAAACCCGGAGCGCAGGACATTACAAAAAATGCAAGAAACAGTATTTTTTTTCTCATAAAGATCTTATTGGTTATCTCTATAACAGTACAAACTTTAAATTCCCTACAGCTTATAGCATAAAAAATGCCGCAGATTATCGAACTGCGGCACTTCTATTATAAAGCAATTTTTTTAATTATTTAATAACCAGCTTTTGGGTTGCCAGTTTTCCATCGGCATTCAGGGTAATAAAGTACACGCCGCTTTTTAGTGAGGAAACATCGAGGTCGGACTGGGCACCTGTAACCGTAGTTTTAAGTACTGTCTTGCCCAATACATCAGTAACGGTCACACCTGCGTTAGTTGCTGTGCTGTTTTGCATTTGCAGCGTTACTTTTGATGATGCCGGGTTCGGGTAAAGTACAAAACCATTGGCATTAAAGTCTCCTATACCTGCTGTGCCCATTACGGTAGTTGTAATGCTGTTAGTATTTACTACAGGGTTGAAGTCGAAATAGATACCGGCCTCTGCCGACATAGAATCTCCTATAACAACAGTTGCTTTAGGCTTGATCCTGTATTCGATAAAGCCATGGCTTTCCGGTTCATTCACCTGAGAACCTGCAAGCTCAATACCATCAAACCTAAACTCTACTTCGTTGCCATTGCCGCCACGGTTTGCCTGGAAGCTGTGGCTGGAAACCATCGGCTGGAAAGTGCTCCAGTCAAGATTATTGTCCAGCGTGGTAAGTATTTTTACATTGTGCGCATTGGCATTACCCATATTTTGGAAACGGATGGTGTAATGCAGGTAACCATCTGCCTGAGCTTCGGTGATCTGCTCACCTTCGCGTACATTGATGTCGTTAGGATCCCATGAATTAGTAGCTATGTGGCTCATTTCATAGGTATTGTTATCCGGATTAATATCACCTGATAGTGGTGTAACGTTAGCAGTGAATGAAATTACATCACCAAGGTCTACAGTGCCCGGCAGGCCTACCATGAAATTAACATAGATATAGGTTGTCTGATACGGCTGTACAGGCCCGTAGTTAAAACTAAGCACATTGCCTGCCTGCACCATAGCGGGCGATGAAGAAATATAATCGAGCTGGGTATCGTTAAACTGTAAAGATACCGTGCCGGTGGCAGACGTATTGCCATAGTTATATACTGCCACCAGATAGGTAGCTAAAAATCCTGGCTGCGCAGCAGTTGTAGGATATACAAATACAGCTACATCGGTTACCGGTGCCGGAGGTGTAAGACAGAAGTTAATGCCATCAACGTTTTCATTTATCGTCAACGGATAGCTTGCAGGAGCAGCAATTAGATTAGTAGGATAATAGGTATTTACATACACTGTAATCTCCGAAGCCGGAACATTATAAAAAGTATAATTTCCGTTTGCATCGGTATAGGCATAATTTCCATAATTCCCGGATAAATAATACACTTGTACACCGGCAGCAGGAGCGTCGCTTTCACTGCATCCATTGCCGTCTGCATCATAGGCTACATGTCCTGAAACAGTAAAAGTGTCTCCGCATTGTGTCACAATAATAGCCAATTCCCGAGTAACCACCCCATTTTCGGTTACAACACCTACATAGAGCACTTGTTGCCCGGGCACATTATTCATATATTCATTTATATCGACAATAGCATTAGTGCCATTTAAAGCATCATCATACGTTTCATAAATACCCATATTCAATACACCCGGATTACTGTTATAGATAATTCCGTAAACAGGCTCAAGGTTGAAGACTGCCACACCATCACCATTATCATCACAAGCTGTAAGCGGCTCCAGATAAGGAATACAGTCGACACCATTTGTTATTGTTATATAGACATCATATTCCGTCACACAACTTCCATTTGAACCCATGATATATATTACCTGCGACGTAGTGATTACATCTCCCTGCGATAATGGGGTACCTGTACCACCCGGGCCTGTATAATAATTAAAAGGTTGGGGCAATACTGGCAGCGTGTAACTCTCGCAGGAAACTACTTCTGGGAAGAAGCCAGTTTCAGGGCTATTGAGTATTGTTACGGTAAAGCTGCTTTCATTACTACATGTGCCGCTGGACGCATAAATGTAAATAGTAATAGAAGTAGTAATAGTAGTCCCGGCCGCTATCATTGTGCCTGTACCATTAGGCGCTGTATAATAATTCCCACTATTCAGGGCAGGAAGTACAAAACTGTCGCAAACCGCTATGTCGCTTACTTCGGGAACAAACGGGGCGGGCCAAAACCCTACGACAAAGCTGGTAAGGGCAAAATCGCCTGTAGTGTTATTAGAAACACGAATGTACAGCGCCTGCTCGATACTGCCTGTGGTTATCATGAAAGCTGTAGGATTCGCGATTGGGTTTACATTCATTTCCGCATCCTGGTAACTTAAATAATACATTACTGTATAATCGTTGGGGGACTGGTTTGCTAAAGTGATCGGCGTGCGGGTGGTCAGGTCAAAGACCTCGCTGTTGCATTGCACCATATCGGGCACCGGATAGGCGTTAACCTGAGCAAAAGACTGAAAGCTGAACATGGCAAACAGTGCCAGGAAGAGTAATTTCATTTTCATATAGGTTGGTATTAATTTGTTGTTGTAACTATAACAGGACAAATGTTAAATCCCCTACCCATATTCAAAAGAACTTTTATTTTTACTTAAAAAACTAAATATCGCGTAATAAAAAAGCCCTGCAAATACAAGGCTCAATGAACTTTACTTTTTCCGCCAGTTATCCGTTATGGCATCGTAGTCTATCTTAAATGCAGGGTCCTGCTTTATAAGGCGCTTTTCATCAAAAGCCTTTATCAGGTAGCCTTCTATCATATAATCTTCGGCAATGGTGGCAGGGCTGTATGTTGCCTTTAGGTTAATATCAAAAAGCCTCGCCATACGGTTGGACCAGAATGCCTTCCAACCGCTTTTATGTTCCTTTATCAGGTCGAATGTTGAATGGCCGGTTTGCCGGTAGATCAGCTTTACCAATATCTGCCCTTCTTTCCGTGACAGTTTTTTCAGCTGTGCCTCAAATTCGTCCTCAAGGTATTTCTCCACGATTTTGGCATATTTTTTCTTCTCCCTGTCGGTCTTCAGTTTCTTCATATTGTTATCCAGAAGCGTAAGCCTGTCGGCGGCAATTTTCGCATACGGATACACCTTAAGCACCCTTTTCCGCAACAGGAGCAGCTGTTTTTTTTCATCCGGTGATATGGAATCTTTCACGTTGGATATAACGATCTCACGCAACTCTGTACTGAACGTGATCGTGTCGTTCTCTATAGTATCAGTAACCACCTGGGCATTTGCGCCCACGCTTAAAAATATCAGGAATATAAAGTATACCCGTGCTTTCATTGTTAAGAAATTTATGCCAAAATTATGCATTATTATATAACTCTGTAATCTAATTTATATTTTAGCCAAAAATTAAATTAATGGCATCAAATTCTATACTTACCGACACTTCTCTTGCCTTTTTAGAGCAATACCTGAATAACCCCTCGCCTACCGGACACGAATCGGGCGGGCAGAAAATATGGATGGACTACCTTAAGCCGTATGTAGACACTTTTATTACCGATACCTACGGTACTGCTGTGGGCGTCATTAACCCCGATGCACCCTACAAAGTGGTTATTGAAGGGCACAGTGATGAGATTTCATGGTATGTAAACTACATTACCGAGAACGGCCTTATCTACGTTATCCGCAACGGTGGTTCCGACCATATGATCGCTCCATCCAAGCGTGTCAATATCCATACCAAAAATGGTATTGTAAAAGGTGTTTTCGGCTGGCCGGCCATACACACGCGCAACCGCAGCAAAGAAGAGCCTGCCAAAATTGAGACTATCTTTATCGACTGCGGCTGTTCTACCAAAGAGGAGGTAGAGAAACTGGGCATCCACGTGGGCTGCGTTATCACCTACCCTGATGATTTCATGATCCTGAACGAAAACAAATTCGTATGCCGCGCTATAGATAACCGCATAGGCGGGTTCATGATTGCCGAAGTAGCGCGACTGCTTCATGAAAACAAGAAGAAGCTGCCGTTCGGTCTTTACATCACCAATTCCGTACAGGAAGAAGTTGGCCTTCGCGGCGCGGAAATGATCACCAAGACCATCAGGCCGAATGTTGCCATAGTTACCGACGTATGCCACGACAGCACCACACCGATGATCGATAAGCGCATTGAAGGCGAAACCCAGATAGGAAAAGGCCCGGTAATCACCTACGCGCCTGCCGTGCAGAATAACCTACGCGAGCTTATCTTAGAGACTGCTGCAAAGAACGAGATTCCTTTCCAAAGGCTGGCATCATCGCGTGTGACAGGTACCGATACCGATGCATTTGCCTACAGTAACGGCGGTGTTGCTTCGGCGCTTATTTCATTGCCGCTTCGCTATATGCATACAACTGTAGAAATGGTACAGCGTGAGGATGTTGAGAACGTGATTAGGCTTATTTATGAAACATTGCTGAATATAGAGAACGAGGAGACGTTTTCTTATTTTAAATAATATTATACCAATGTCTTAAAAATAAAAAAAGCATCTGCCGCGGCGGATGCTTTTCTTTTTAAGGGAACTAAGATTTAAGCGTTTTGTGCTGCCTTAAGCAGTTCTACAGCCTCACCGGCATTAGAAAGCTGGGCATACTTCAAAGCTGTAAATCCTTTTTCGCACTTAACCTTCACGTTGGCACCTTTTTCAAGTAACATTTTGATGATCTCCACATTGTTGTAGCGCGCGGCTATCATAAGGGGAGTCATGCCGTTAGACAGTTCATCGACAGAAGCACCATATTCGATGAATTTTTTAACGGCATCAACATCTCCTTTAGAGATCGCTACACCAAGCGGGGTTGTAGTCACATACGTCCTTACTAACTCAAATTTGTTGGAAGTAGTTTCAACAGTTGAAGCAATTGCTGCATTACTGAATGTTACAAGAGCCAGTCCTAAATAAATGATCGCTTTTTTCATGATGATTGAATTTTTAATTGATGATTGTTTTTATATTTTTGATTGTTACCGGTTGATTAGGCCGTTTGAAGTAATAGACGCATACAACCACCTAAACGTTACTGTAAAATTTAATTTTAACACACATTTAACAGATTAATCTTACTATGCACGCCTACTAAAAACAAAAAACCACCTGCGGTTACAGGTGGTTTGGATGAATAATTTTGAGAATTATTTTTTTAGGTAATTCGTTACATTTTTTTCGATGCGCTCCAGAATGTTACTGATATCTGCTTTGCCGAACTTCTCCCCGATGATATTTTCATATAGTTCGATATACCTGTCTGAAACGCTTTCGATGTATTCTTCGGTCATTTCAGGTATCACCTGTCCTTCTTTACCCTGGAAATTATTAGCGATCAGCCATTGCCTTACGAATTCTTTTGAAAGCTGCTTTTGGGCCTCGCCTCTGTTTTGACGCTCACCGTAACCATCGGCATAAAAATAACGGGAGGAATCGGGCGTGTGTATCTCATCTATAAGCACTATTGTGCCATCTTTTTTCCTGCCGAACTCATACTTGGTATCTACCAGTATCAA
Organism: Flavobacterium album; assembly: GCF_003096035.1. Taxonomy (NCBI): domain Bacteria; kingdom Pseudomonadati; phylum Bacteroidota; class Flavobacteriia; order Flavobacteriales; family Flavobacteriaceae; genus Flavobacterium; species Flavobacterium album. The sequence continues at coordinate 3,187,482 of NZ_CP029186.1, forward strand.
TCCGCGGGATGCTGCGATCTCGGTACCTTTTTCAAAAAGTGCGCGGGTATATTTTTCAAGGACACTGTAATCTTCTTCGGAAACAATGCCCTTGGTAATGATGTCCTGACGCGAAATATCGGCATCATGCTCGCCGTTATCAGCTTTTGTTGTCGGCGTGATTATTGGTGCGGGGAATTTATCATTCTCCTTCAGGCCTTCAGGAAGCTCCACGCCACACAATACCCTGCGCCCGGCTGCATATTCGCGCGCCGCATGGCCTGACAGGTAGCCGCGTATTACCATTTCTACCTTAAAAGGCTCACACAGGTGGCCTACGGCAACATTAGGGTCGGGCGTATCTATAAGCCAGTTGGGAACAATATCCTCGGTAAGGCGCATGAATTTGGTCGCGATCTGGTTTAGTATCTGTCCTTTGTAGGGAATGCCTTTCGGAAGCACCACATCAAAGGCCGAAAGCCTGTCGGTGGCTACCATGACAAGCAGCTCATCATTGATGTTATACACTTCCCTTACCTTACCTCGGTAAACAGATTTCTGTCCCGGAAAATTGAAATCGGTAGTTGTTATCGTCTTTTGTGACATGTGTTGTTGTTTTGTGTAGTTGAGGTGCAAAAATAAGAAAGATAATTATCAGCTCACCTGTTTATCTTTCAATTTATATCGAATTGCAAAAACTGTATTTATTATAAAAGAAATTATCACTCCCAATGCTGTTAAAAAAGTGAACAGGTACTCATATTTGATATGCTCGATTCCCCACATTACCGGAAGGGCAAACAGAAAGCATAAATTTATGACTGAAACTATACTGTTCAGCCGCATTTTTAGTATCCACAAAAAAGTGTATCCAAACACAAATAATAGTGTAGAAAAGATTGCTAATAAAGCTGCCAGGTCATTCATCAGATCCCAGGCCCACCCGACAGTTTTATTCATTCCCCAGGTTCCAAGCGAGCCACTGCCTAATGAGATCCCTAATACAAGTATGATGATAAAAGCACCTATTACAGTGACTAGCAGTGAAAGCAAAAGCGTCTTCGGTTTTCTAAAATCCATTTTTTAAAATTCAAACACCTGACAGGTTTTGAAACCTGTCAGGTGTAATAGTAATGCTCTATTTAAACCTACAAGGTTCTTAAAAACCTTGCAGGTTGGATAACATACTAGGACTAAGCTCCTAAGAACCTCAGTCCCTCAGCACCTTCCTCAATCATGATTCTCAATGCTTTTATAAGCATCAATAATTTTCTTCACGAGGCGGTGGCGCACGATATCCTTATCATCAAGATAAATGATGCCTACACCCTCCACGTCTTTTAATATAAGTATCGCCTCCTTAAGCCCCGATATGGTACGGCGCGGCAGGTCGACCTGGCCGGGATCGCCGGTGATCATGAACTTGGCATTCTTGCCCATACGGGTAAGGAACATCTTCATTTGCGAGTGGGTTGTATTCTGCGCCTCATCGAGGATCACGAATGCATGGTCAAGCGTGCGGCCGCGCATGAACGCGAGTGGGGCTATCTGGATGATGCCTTTAAGTATATAGTCTTCCAGCGTTTGCGGCGGTATCATGTCGCGCAGGGCATCATATAGCGGTTGCATGTATGGGTCCAGCTTTTCCTTCATATCACCGGGAAGGAAACCGAGGTTCTCCCCCGCTTCTACTGCGGGACGCGTAAGGATGATTCTTTTCACCTGTTTTTCCTTGAGCGCTTTTACGGCAAGGGCAACACCTGTATACGTTTTGCCCGTACCGGCCGGGCCAATGGCGAATACCATGTCGTTCTTCGCCATATAGTCTACCAGTTTCTGCTGGTTAGGCGTCATGGCCTTAATGAGCTTGCCGCCCAGGCCGTGCACGAGTATCTTGTCGCTCGGGTCCATGTGTTCCACCTGCGAGTTGCTCTGGATGACCCTTTCGATCACGTTGTCGTCGATGTTGTTGTAGCGGGTAAAATGCTGCATCAGCCTCTTGAAGCGGTTCTCGAACTCATCGAGCATCTCTTTTTCGCCGTAGGCCTTGAGGGTGGTGTCGCGTGCAACGATCTTCAGCTTGGGATAATATTTTTTAATGGTTTCAAGATGGGAGTCCTGAGCGCCCCAAAAATCCTTCGGGGCAATATCGTTCAATTCAATTATTCTTTCGTTCAAAAGCAAGTTTTTTTAATTAGAGAAATAAGCCATATAATTATTAGCTTTGCATTCAAATTTAGTGAAATTTAATCTCGCTTTTTGTAAAAGTTTTACACAATTTTATGTCAATAATTACCCTGACGACCGATTTCGGGCTCAAAGACCATTTCGTTGGCGCGCTGAAAGGAAAAATCCTTTCGGAGTACAGGGAAGCTACTATTGTTGATATTTCCCATGACATCGACCTTTTTAATGTGCCGGAGGCGAGCTACATTATAGGAGCAGCATACAGTAGCTTTCCGCAGGGTACGGTTCACCTTATTGGCGTAGATTGCGAACTCACCAAAGAATGCAGCCATATTGCCATGCTCTGGAACGGCCACTATTTTATATGTGCCGACAACGGTATACTGAGCATCCTTACCCAAAAGATAGTACCCGAGAAGATCGTTGAGATCAACATCCACAGCCGGCTGCCCGAAGGTTCATCTGACATGGACGTATTCGTGACCGTTGCATGCCATCTGGCAAAAGGCGGGCTGCTGAACGTTATTGGTAAAGAGATCACGGAAATAAAAGAGATAAACGAGCTGCAGGCTGTTGCGGCAGATGATAATAAGTCGATAAAAGGCTATGTAATTTACATCGACCATTTTGGAAACTGTGTGACCAACATTACAAAAAAGCTGGTGAAGGATATTGCCAAAGGGCGCGATTTTGATATTACATTCAGCACCAAAAGCATTAAGTCATTAAAAAAAGGCTATTCGGATTTTACGGTTAATGAGCGCTTCTCACTAAAGGATTATGAGGGCGAAAAGCTGGCGATCTTTAATGAGGCCGGGTTCCTTGAGATAGCGATATACCGCAGCAACCCCTTGACGGTAGGAACCGCAAAAACATTGCTGGGGCTGAAATTCAGGGATGTCGTGAATGTGGTGTTTAGAGCCCCCTAACCCCCGAAGGGGGAATTAGCAAGGGTATTGAAATATAAAAACAAAAAACAGTATGTTTGTAAGAATTGTAAAGATGGGTTTTCAGGAAGATAAGATTGCTGCCTTTCTCGATAATTTTGAGCAGGTGAAGCAGGATATACGAAATTTTCCTGGTAACCGTTTCTTAGAGTTATACAGGGACAAAAACGACCCTTCGGTATTTTTCACCTACAGCTATTGGGAAACTGAAGATGACCTGGAAAACTACCGCAAGTCTGACCTGTTTTGTGAAACATGGGCCATTACAAAGCCGATGTTCCGCCAAAAGGCCGAGGCATGGAGCGTTGATAAACTGGTATCGTTGCCGTAACTTTGAACTTTAAACGTTTAAACTTTAAACTGATTAATGAAAGCATTATTATTACGTGAGATCAAATCCTTTTTCGGTTCGCCGATAGGATACCTGGTCATCGCCATTTTCCTTCTGCTCAACGGGCTGTTCCTGTGGGTTTTTGAAGGCGAATTCAATATACTCAACAGCGGTTTTGCCGACATGAGCCCTTTTTTCACGCTTTCTCCGTGGATACTTATTTTTCTTATACCTGCAGTGACCATGCGCAGCTTTTCTGACGAAAAGAAACAGGGCACTATTGAGCTTTTATTCACAAAGCCTTTGAGCGTTTGGGAAATAGTAAACGGCAAATTCTTCGGTGCATTGACCCTTATAGTGTTGGCCATCGTACCTACAATAGTATATGTACTGGTACTTTCCTCCTTCGGTAACCCGGAAGGCAATATCGATATGGGAAGCACACTTGGCTCTTACTTCGGGCTGCTGTTCCTTATTGCGGGCTATACGTCTATAGGTATATTTACTTCTACGTTTTCCGACAACCAGATCGTTGCCTTCATCGTATCGGTATTTTTGTGCTTTTTCATTTATTTCGGGTTCGAAGGAGTGTCCGGCTTTGCAGGCGGCTTTAGCGGTTTTGTGGCTTCACTGGGTATGGACTATCATTTCAAGAGCATGAGCCGCGGCGTACTCGATACACGTGATATCATTTATTTCCTGAGTGTGACGGTATTGTTCCTGTCACTGACTGTTTACAAACTTAAATCACTAAAAGGGTAATGGAAACAGCAGCAGAAACAACCCAAAAAGCGCCAAAGGAAAACAAGAACCTGAAACAGCTTGTCATTACGGTAATCGTATTACTGGCGCTCAACTTTGCAGGGAATTATGTATTTAAGCGCTTTGACCTTACACATGATAAGCGCTATACCCTATCGCAAACATCGCTAAACATTATCAACGAGGCGGCCGACCCTATTTATGTGGAAGTATACCTTGCCGGTGATGTTACCGACGACTACAAGCGCCTACAGGACGAGACGCGCCAGCTATTGCAGGAATTTGAAGCCTACAGCCCGAATGTGAGGTTCAGCTTCGTCAACCCTATTGATGAGTCGGATGGCATGGACGGCGCAAAGCGCGAACTGATATACAACTTGTATATCATGCAATATCCACAGTTCAAATCGAAAGAAAAAGCCATAAAGAAAAGCATGGCAGGCATCACCAACCTTGACGAAGCCGTAATTGAAGGCTTTATAAGGGCGGGAATGCAGCCCGCAAGCATATCGGTGATCGACAAAGGCAAGCAATCGGAAACTGTGATATTCCCATGGGCGATCGCTACCTGCAACGGCAAAAGCGTAAAAATACCATTGCTTAAAAACCAACGCGGGGCGTCGGCACAGGAAAATGTGGAAAGCTCTGTGCAAAACCTTGAATATGCCTTTGCCGACGGTTTTAATAAGATAGTGAAGGAAAAAGACAAAAAGATAGTAGTATTACAGGGCAATGGCGAAATGCCGGGCAGCAAATGGCCAGCTTCCTGAAGCAGCTGAAAGACAGCTATTACCTTGGCCCTTTTACACTGGATTCTGTTGCCAAAGACCCGCAAAGGACATTGAAGGCACTACAGCACTATGACTTGGCCATCATTGCCAAGCCTCGCGAAAAATTCACAGAGGAAGAAAAGCAGGTCCTCGACCAATATATTGTAAATGGAGGTAAAACGCTATGGATGATCGATCCCGTACAGGCCGAAATGGACAGCCTCAACGAGAGTGGTACCATACCGGTACTGCCGATGGACCTCGGGCTTAACGATATGTTCTTTAAATACGGCTTCCGCATCCCGCCTGTGCTGGTCAAGGATGAAATGGCAACCCCTATAAAGCTTGCTAATGGCCAGGAAGGCAGCGGCACGCAATACCAGCAATACCTGTGGAAGTTTGCGCCGTTCATTTATCCGGATTCCATTAATCGGAACCCTATTGTAAAGAACCTTGGCGGTATAAAATTTGATTTTGCAGGCAGCATCGACACACTGAAGAACGGCATTAAAAAGAACGTTCTTCTCGCTACGTCTAAATATTCACGCACAGTGGGAACCCCTACTACCATCAGCCTTAATATGGTTATGGAACAGTTCGATCCGGCACAGTACCAGAAGGGAGGCTTTATCCCGGTTGCGGTATTGCTGGAAGGCAGCTTCCACTCGATGTATGAAAACAGGATATTGCCATTTAAGGACCCTGCCTATAAAACAGTAGGCAAGCCCGGGAAAATGATCGTGATCGCTGACGGAGATATCGTAAAGAACCAATTTGACAAAGAAGGCCGCCCGCTGGAGCTTGGCTTTGATAAATGGACCGGCGAGGTGTATGAGAACAAGGACTTTATGCTGAACTGCGTCAACTACCTGCTTGATGACACGGGACTTATCAACATCCGAAGCAAGAATGTAAGCCTGCCTATGCTGAACATGAAGAAAGTGCACGATGACTATACCATGGCACAGCTGATAACTGTCGGGCTGCCAATACTAATACTTCTGGTATTCGGGCTGCTGTTCACATGGCTCAGGAAAAAGAAATATTCAAGATAGTGTTAATAAAAAATTTTCACTATTCAATTTGATTACGATATATTTGTGAAACGTAAAACCACGCGGTTTTGCCAATAAACTAAACGAAACACATGAAATTTATAGTATCCAGCTCCTATTTGCTGAAACAACTTCAGGTACTTGGAAGCGTTATTAACAGCAGCAATACACTGCCTATCCTTGATAACTTCCTGTTTGAACTGGACAGTACCGAACTTAAAGTATCGGCTTCCGATCTTGAGACTACCATGTCTGCCATGCTTGAGATCGATTCTGACAGCAAAGGAAGTGTTGCCGTACCTGCAAAGCTGCTGCTGGAAACCCTTAAAACGTTTCCTGAACAGCCGCTTACGTTTACCGTTGAGGATAATAATACTATCGAGATAAGCTCTAATTCCGGTAAATATGCACTGGCGTATGCATCCGGCGATGAGTTCCCCAAAGCCGTTACGCTTGAAGACCCATCGGTAACCATTGTCCCTGCAGAGGTATTGGCAACTGCCGTAAGCAAAACTATTTTCGCAGCCGGTAATGATGACCTTCGTCCGGTAATGTCGGGTGTGTTCTTCCAGTTCTCGCCACAGGGGCTTACGTTTGTAGCTACTGATGCACACAAGCTTGTGAAATATGCGAGGACCGATGTAACCGCATCGCAGGTTGCTGACTTCATTATGCCGAAAAAGCCTTTGACGATCCTTAAAGGAATCCTTGGCACTTCGAATGCAGAAATTAAAATTGAATACAACGATTCGAACGCGACGTTCTCTTTCGATAATTATGTGCTTACGTGCCGCCTTATAGATGGGAAATATCCTAACTACGAAGCGGTTATACCAAAAGAAAACCCGAACAAGCTGTTGATCGACAGGACACAGTTTCTTAGCTCTGTACGCCGTGTGGCCATCTTCTCAAACAAAACCACACACCAGATACGCCTTAAAATAGCAGGTACCGAACTGAATATCTCAGCCGAGGATATCGACTATTCCAACAAGGCCGAAGAGCGTTTAACCTGTGATTACCAGGGTGACGACATGCAGATAGGCTTCAACTCAAGGTTCCTTACCGAGATGCTGACCAATCTTCAAAGCGATGAGATCATGCTGGAAATGTCATTGCCTAACCGCGCGGGTATATTAACCCCTATCGATGGCCTTGACGAAGGTGAAACAGTAACGATGCTGGTGATGCCGGTAATGCTGAATAATTAAATTCCAAAATACAAATACCAAATCTCAAACGTTTGGAATTTGGGATTTGGAACTTGGAATTTCAACGTCGCTATTTAATCGACCCTTTATAAAGAAACCCGTAATGCTGTGGCTTTACGGGTTTTGATTTTGTATTCCGGCAATCATAACCCGGAACTGATGTGAAATTTCAGGTATCACTTAATTTGTTTATGAATTCACAAAATTAATAATGTCTTCGTTGAACCTGTTTTTGTGGGTATAAAAAAGCCCGTGGGGAGCGTCATCATAAACGATGTACTGAGCATGTGGCACAAGCTTAATTGTCTCTTCTGCAGAAACTGCAATAGGCACAGTCTCATCTTCTTTGCCATGTATCACGAGTAATGGTATCCTGATACCCTTCAGGTCTTCCCTGAAATCAGTGGTAGACCACGCCAGCATCGACTTGATCGTGGAATATCCTGCCGACTGTAGTGCCAATACCATATCATGCTGCAGAATTTCCGCACTTACGGGGCTGCTGAAAATGCCTGCACCATAAAACATCTTTGAAAAAGCAGCCAGGAATTTCGGCCTGTCTTCTTCAATCTGTTCCCTCATGGTATCAAATTGTTCCTGCGGAAGCCCGTTTGGATTATCATCGGTTTTAAGCAGAAATGGCGTCACCGAAGCTACAAGTGCTGCTTTGGTTACCCTCCCGTCGCCATTGTATCTTGAAAGGTATCTTGCCACTTCTCCCCCACCCATGGAAAATCCTACCAGCGTTACATCGGTAAGGTCGAGTTCCTGAAGCAAAAGCTGCAAGTCCTGCGCAAAGGTATCATAGTCATAACCTTCCCAGGGACGTGAAGATAATCCGAAACCACGGCGGTCATACGCTATTACACGCAGGTTGTTTGCCGGAAGCACATTAAGCTGGTATTCCCACATCTGATAGTTAAGCGGCCAGCCGTGTACAAGTACTACCGGCTTTCCGCGCCCGATATCCTGATAGAAGATATTTATTTCTTCAGAATGTCCTGAAAGGCTGACTGAATTTGTTGTAATGAAAGGCATACTATAGTATTTTGTAATTAATAATAAAATAAAGTTACTAAGTACAAAATCACATATAGTGCTTGTTAAGAAAGTGTTGGGTGTTAATGAAACTACAATTGGGAATTGTTTATTCCGATCATCGCGAATCTATGACACCCATTTTTTCCATGAGGAAGGTAGCGCTCTTGTTTTTGCAGATACCTTCGCGGAGGCGGTAATCAAAATAAAGTTCGCCATCAACGATCTGTGATTCAAAACAATGGTTGGAAACATTTCCTGGATATTGTGACGCTATATTACAGACTTCAATATCATGCGTAGCGATGGCTCCAATGGCTTTGAGCGCAAGCATCTTCTCTATAACCTTCAGGCTGCCGGTGCGCTTATCTTCCGAATTCGTGCCGCGTAATATCTCATCCAGGAGCACAAACGCCCTGCCTTCCTGTAGCTTATCCATTATGTACCTCAGTCTTTTTACTTCGGCAAAAAAGTACGATTCGCTGTCAGATAAGGAATCGGACAAGCGCATGGATACCAAAACCGGAAGCGGATGAATATCGGCTTCGGAAGCGCATACCGGAGCCCCTGCACCGGCAAGCACCATATTGATGCCAAGGCTGCGCAGAAAGGTGCTTTTGCCCGACATGTTAGATCCTGTAAGTATCATGTAGTTTTTCCCAAAATCGACATCATTGCCTATCCTGCCTTCGGCTTTAATAAGCGGATGGAACAGGTTTTTAAACCGGATCGTATAACTGTCATTAAGTTGCGGGAAATTAAAGCCGGGATTATTATATGCAAGATTTGCCAGGCTGGAAAGCGCTTCTATTTCGGCAACCGAATCAAGCCATTTTACGATATCCTGCGCATGGCGTTTTTTCCAGTCAAGCACTGAGCGCAGCGTGTGGAAATGGAACAGCAAAAGCCCGTTGAAAAGGATAGCGCCCGGTACATTGGCAATACTGTCTAGCCTTGCAAAAAGTACAGAGAGCCTGATAATACTGTCCCCTGCTTTCTGTTGACCGCCTGTAAGCACGGCCTGAAGGTCCATAAGCTTTCCTGAAGTAAAGCTATAGTTCTCTATTTCTTTTATGATACGCCCGTAGCCTTCTATGATATTGTGTATCTCGGTAGTGTCGGCGGTCTCCCTTTTTATGACTTTAAGATAGCCCAATAGAAAAACAAGGTTCCACCCGAAAAGATAACCGGCAACATCAGAATAAAGGCCGTTGCCCGTGACAAGATAAACAATTAAGCACAATAATAGCGCTATGGGAGAAGCTATGGACAGGATTTTAGCCATCCCTGAAAAACTAACCCCCTCTTGGTTGGCCCATCCCGTCAGGCGGCTGTATATAGGCGCGCTGTCCTTATTTATTTTGCCCAAAGCCATGATTTCCTGCCTCCATTCGGGTAGGGCAGCAAGTTCTTTTACAGCTTCCTGTCGTTTTAGTATTTCGCTTTGCCCGGCACTTTCCAAAAGCATCGAAGCGAGCCTTTCTTTCCCTTTATAAGTCTGTGTTCGGTTCAGGTTTTGGAACAGCGAGCGCTTCCCGAAAATATCAAGGTCGTGGGAATAGGCATGTGTTGCATCGTGGAATTCAGCTCCATCTTCGAACGGTATATTTTTACCCGACAGGTAATCCAGTTCCTCGTTGTTAACCAATAGAAGCGCTTCTGCCCGTTTTTTCTTTTGCACCACTTTTGTGTGGTAGTGCATCAATACAAAGAAAATCACGCAGCACACTGCCATCCCTAAAATAAGATACAGGATATCCTTAGTCGTAAAAGCGTAGTATCCCAATACCAAAAAAACTGCCGCAACAGCAAAACGTGCTGTGCCGATAGTGTTGTATTTTCGGCCATAAGCTGCCGATAGTTCCTGAAAAGCCTGCTGCCGGCTTTTGTAAAATTCCAATTGTTCCATTGCGGTAAATATAGCAATAAAAGTCCCGATGTCGCCATCAGGATCAAATGCTATTCTTCGTGGAATACCAATAACGGCACCTTGCTGTGGTAAGTCATTTTCTTGGTAAGGCTGCGATGGAAAAGCCCTTCGAAAAAGCCGCGCTTATGGGCACGCATGACAAGCAGGCCGGTATGCTGGTTTTCAATAAAATCAAGTATTGCCTGTTCTATATGGTCATCCTCGATATTGAAAAAGTCGATGTTGCTGCCCCTGTAATATACTTTCCATTCGTTGATGCGTTCCTCGATATCTTTGGGGTCGTCGGCATTTTTGATGTAAAGGCATTGTATCCTGGCTCCGAATTTGTCGGCAATAGCCATCGCACTTTTCAGGGCATCATTGTCTTTGTCCTGGTATTGCGTAGTAAAGGCGATACTTTTTACTGGGTGGTATTCCGCTTCGGCGGGAATAGCCAGCACAGGCACTTTCACATTGACTACCACTGCGCCCGCAACCGAACCGATGAACGTTTCCTTAATGCCACTGGCTCCTTTGGTCCCCATCACCACCAGGTCAATATTTTCGTCATTACAAACCTTATTGATATTGTACACAAGGTCCCCATACAAAAGGATATTTCGCATTTTCACATGCCCCAGGTTCTGGTGCTCCGCCAGCATATGCAGTTTCGGCAATTCGTCCCTGAAGCTTTCAAACTGGTTCATTTCTATGACATCAAAAATTTCAGTAGCAGTTTCGGGCACTAGAGGGGTTTCTACGATTGGGAGGTCATAAACATGCAATATTACAAGTTCGGCCTTAAAAGAATCGGCAAACCGCAGCGCATATATAAATGCGGTATTTGCAGCTTCGGAAAAATCGGTTGGAAAGAGTATTTGTTTCATGGCAAAGGGAATGTGTATTAGGCTAAAGATACAAAAAAGGATGCGTTTTTCTTACTTTTTATAGTAGTGTTAACAGAGATTTAAAGAAGGCGCTGAGGTAGTAAGGGACTTAGATCCTTAGCTACTCAGCACCTCAGTAACTAAGTACCTTACAAAATGCTATCTTTGCAAAAACAAAAACAATGATCCCACAGGATACCATAGTAGCGCTGGCGACGCCTTCTGGCGCCGGGGCGATAGCGGTGATACGCATTTCAGGCAATGATGCCATTAAGATAGCTGCAGGTGTATTTGCTTCGGTTTCCGGTAAGGATATTACCAAACAAAAATCGCATACGCTGCACCTTGGCCATATTACTGACGGCCCGAAAATATATGACCAGGTACTGCTTTCCCTGTTTAAAGGCCCAAACTCGTATACCGGTGAGAACACAGTAGAAATTTCCTGCCATGGGTCGGTTTACATACAACAGCAGATCATACAATTGCTGCTGCGAAAAGGCTGCCGTATGGCCAATGCTGGCGAATTTACCCTGCGTGCCTTCCTGAACGGGAAGCTCGACCTGAGCCAGGCGGAAGCTGTGGCCGACCTGGTAGCATCTGATAACGAAGCATCGCACCAGATCGCCATGCAGCAGATGCGCGGCGGCTTTTCGAATGAGATAGCCAAACTGCGTGAGGAGTTACTTAACTTTGCTTCGCTTATAGAACTGGAGCTTGATTTTGCCGAGGAAGATGTGGAGTTTGCCGACCGTTCGCAATTCCACGAGCTGTTAAACCGAATTGAGTTTGTATTGAAGCGCCTTATCGATTCTTTTGCGGTAGGTAATGTTATTAAGAATGGCATACCGGTAGCTATTGTTGGCGAACCGAATGTGGGCAAAAGCACCCTGCTCAATGCATTGCTGAACGAAGAGCGCGCCATTGTGAGCGACATTGCGGGCACAACACGGGATACTATTGAAGATGAGCTTGTGATAAACGGAATTGGCTTCCGGTTCATTGATACTGCGGGAATCCGTGAAACGCAGGATGTGGTCGAAAGCATCGGCATCAAAAAGACCTTTGAAAAGATGGAACAGGCGCAGGTAATTATATACCTGGTTGACGGTTACCAATTGACAGGTGACGGCAGCTCACTGGATTCACTTAGGATTGAAATTGAAAAATTAAAAAATCAATTTCCGTTAAAACCTTTGGTTATAATTGGTAATAAGGCAGACAAACTAAGCGTGGCCGATACTTCGGAAATACTCAATACAGTACCTGAATTGCTCCTGGTCTCTGCTAAAAATAATATTGGCGTGGAAGAACTGAAGGAAAAACTGCTGTCCTTTGTCAACACGGGCGCGCTCCGCAACAACGAGACCATTGTGACCAATACCCGCCATTATGACTCCCTGCTAAAAGCACTGGAAGAGATACAAAAAGTGCAGTGGGGCCTGCAGTCCGGCATATCTGCCGACCTTATGGCTATTGATATCCGGCAGGCGTTGTATCATTTTGGGGAAATTACCGGGCAGGTAACCAACGATGAGTTACTGGGGAATATTTTTGCGAATTTCTGCATCGGGAAGTAAAAAGGTATTAAAAACACATAAAATCACAAACAAAACCAGTTAAAACGCTTATAAAACAGCGGTTTAGCTGGTTTTTCATTTTATCGATAGTTTGTGATGTTTTGTGATTTTTGTATCAATTTTGTACCCCATTTGTACCTCAAACTGACAAAATTTTCGAGGTACAAATCCAGGGTGAAATTATGGCACACACAGGCACACAGAGGCACATGTAGACACTGAGGGACATAAAAAGACACATTATGAGTTCAAATTTGAACATTCCCAAGATTTGCGAATTTTGCAAAAAGCAGTTTATTGCCAAAACTTTCCGTACCCGATTCTGCTCTCTCCCCTGCAATCAAAGGGGTTACAAAGCAAAACAGCGAAAGGGAAAAATCGAGAAGGTGGAAGAAGTGACAAATACTATCCTGACCGGCGATTTGACAAAAATCAAGGCAATGGAGTTCCTAAGCATCAGCCAGGCCTCGGTTTTACTGGGAATCAGCAGGAGGACAATTTACCGGTTAATTCACAAACGATGTCTGAATATTGGAAAATTTGGCACCCGGACCGTACTAAAAAAAAGCGAGCTGGAAAGCTTTTTCGAACTGCCGGCCGAGGTACAAGTTATTGCCCCGGCTGTCAAAGAATTTCCGGGAATAAAGAATTGCTATACCATCACCGAGATACAACAACGCCACGGCATCTCGCCAGGAGCATTATATAACATGCTGCAACGCTACGGCATCGCAAAGTATGTGGTCGGTAAATTTACCTATGTTGCAAAGGAGGAGATCAATTTAATCTTTAATGCAGACTGATCATGAAAAGGATAAAGGTTACTTTACGCAAGAAGGCGATGTCGAACGGCAAGCTTTCGCTCTATCTGGATTTCTATCCGCCGTACTTCAATGTTCACACCGGCATGTACTCCCGCAGGGAATTCCTTCGGATACACCTCATTGCCAAGCCGAAGAATCAGATAGACAAGATCACCAACATCGAGAACCTGCACACCGCCGAACTGATGTGTACCAAGAGGCAGAACGAGGTGAACAAGGAATTCATCTATACCCCTTTCGAGATTGAGCAGCTAAGAAAGACAAAGGCCATGGAGTCCTCCTTCCTGAAATACTTTAAGAAGCAGGCAGATTACAGGGAAGGTCCGAACAAGCTGATCTGGGACAGCAGTATTGCCCACTTTGAGATTTTTTCAGAGTCACGAGAATTCAGGTTCAAGGACATCAACACGGATTTGGCAGAAGATTTCAAGGAGTATCTGTTGAAGGCAAAAAGCCTCAGGGAAACAGGAAAGCGGCTGTCAAAAAACACCGCGCTCTCCTATTTAAATAAATTCAAGGCCACGCTGCGCAAGGCTTACAAGGAACAGATACTTGCCTCGGACGTGAACGCCGCGGTAAACAGCATACCCGAGGAGGAATCCATGCGGAACTATCTGACGCTTGAAGAAGCCCAGGCCCTTTCCAGGACCCCCTGCGATAAGGAAATCATTAAGAGGGTCAGCCTCTTCTCCATCCTTACGGGCCTCCGTTATTCCGATATCCAGAACCTCAAGTGGGATAACGTAACGGGATACGGCGAGGACTGCCATATAAGGTTCCGACAGGAAAAGACCGAACAGCCGGAAACGATGCCGATATCACTGCAGGCCTACCTGCTCCTGGGTGAAGCTGGGGAAAAGGGCCAGCCTGTCTTCGAAGGCCTTCAGAAATGGGATGTATACCGCCACCTGCCCCTTTGGGTTGCCCAGGCGGGCATCACCAAGCACATCACATTCCATTGCTTCAGGCACACTTACGCGACACTGCAGTTGTCCCTGGGGACCGACATATTCACCGTCTCAAAGATGCTGGGACACAAGAGCATCAAGACCACACAGGTCTATACGAAAATCGTGGATGAGAAAAAGAAGGAGGCCGCAAAAAGGATTTCATTGGATTAGCCTATTCCCGTTTTGACCTGAATTGCTTTTCGAGATCCCTGCGGACCTCAAGGGCAGTCCTTATCCTGCCCGACCTGATCCATTCTTCAAGTTCCGAACGGTAGAAGTACAGCTTCTTTCCTACCTTGTTTACGGGTATCTCGTTCCTGCTGACCTTGGAATAGATTGTAGGGACAGAAAGATTGATGAGCCTCGATACCTCCTTTACGGTGATCGGCTCATCGGTCATTCCTGCTCCATCTCCTTTCTGCATCCGATCTTCAATAGACCCTATCCTGCTCAGGATTTCTTCCAGCTTATCAAAAAATAATTTTCTTACAGAAGGTTTCATATTCAAATGTTTACGAACCTTAAATTAAATCATGTGATTATATAAAAATTCTATTGTCCATACGTGGCACTCAATGTCCACATTTTTCTACTGAACCTGTTTGGGTGTGTCCGTTCATTACAATGGAAGCCTGCAAAGCAGGCTTATGTACATGTGGCATTGACAGGATCCTTTCCAAGCAAAACGGATAAAAAGGCAGCTAATTTATGGCGGCCCTCCCCGGTTGTCGTCCAAAAGACTACGGCATAATGATTTGCTCCCAAGCTCGCAAAACACCCTTCGGGACTTATTCCGTTTCCTTTTGGCCTCCTGCTCGGTCCGCCCAGTTTACCTGCTTTCTTTTTTCCCGTTTTTCTTTTGGAAAGTATATGCGAAGCAAGGCGAGCTGGGGAATCAGGAAACTGGGAATTTGTTTAATCTAAATTTTAGAAATCATGGGACACAACCTCAATTTCAACGAGAACACGGGACGCTACTCCTTTTTCAGCGTCCAGCAGAAGGCATGGCACGGACTGGGACAGATTGTGAGCGACTATCCAACAAGCGAGGAGGCCATCAAGCACGCGGGGCTTGATTACGAAGTACTCAAGAAGCCCGTAATAATTAAAAATGTAGGCACTATGGGCCAGCACGACGGCGAGCCAGCCAGGGGAATCGATATAGAGATTCCTGAGCGATTCGGCACCTACCGCAGCGACACCAACCAAGCTTTTGACGTGGTGGGAAAAGACTACCAGATTGTGCAGAACCGCGAGGCCTTTTCATTCTTCGATGCCATCGTTGGCGGGAATGACGGGATACTCTACGAGACCGCGGGCGCACTTGGAAGGGGCGAGAGAATTTTCATTACTGCCAAGCTGCCCGACTATATCAGGGTGGGCAGTGGCGATGACGTTACCGAGAAGTACATCTTCCTGACAACCTCGCACGACGGGAGCGGCAGCATCACGGCCGCCTTCACCCCTATCAGGATTGTCTGCCAGAACACCCTGAATGCCTCGCTGAGGCAGATGAGCAACGTGGTACGCATCAAACACACCTCTGGCGCAAAACAGCGCTTGGAAAATGCGCACAAGGTCATGGGCGTTGCCGACAGGTTCAGCTCAAGACTGGAGGACATCTTCAACCACTGGGCCAGGGTAAAGGTCACAGACACCGAGCTCAGGAAAATCCTTGAGGTGGCCCTCTGCCCCAATCAGGCCACACTGGAGAACATCAAAAACGGCAATGCGGACGAGAATTCCGCCATTTTTAAAAATACGGTCGAGGACGCCTTCGCCTATGCGATGGTGAGCGACTCCCAGCAGATGGATACCACCAAGGGCACGCTCTTCGGCGCTTACAATGCAGTGACGGGCTACTTCCAGAACGTAAGGAAGTACAAGAATGAAGAGGCAAAGCTACAGAACATCGTGCTGGGCGGCACGGCGCAGGCCAAGGGCCAGAAGGCATTCGACCTGTGCACGGGCTTTGCAGAGAAAGGAATTGCGATTTTAAACTGATTACAAACCTGTTCGGGCGCATGCCTCGGCAAGTGCCCGAACCTTAAAAACTACAAGCCATGGCAAACTGGTGCAGCAACTGGGTAATTTTTCAGGGAGATGAGAATGCCCTCGGCAACATACGCGAGCTCTTCAGCGGGATGAAGGCAAAGGAAGAAAGCACGGGACACGGGCAGCTTCCTGAATTTACGGACACTGACGGCGGCTATTTCTTTAATATCTATTTTGAAGAGGATGAGCTGTGCGTCTACCAATACGAGACCAAATGGGCCCCGAACACCGAGGCGCTCGTTTCAATCGCGAAGCATTACGGCGCCGCCTTCACCCAGGATTATGAGGAATCGGGCTGCTTGGTCTTCGGAAAGGCCAAATTTGAGGACG
Source organism: Flavobacterium album (assembly GCF_003096035.1). NCBI lineage: Bacteria > Pseudomonadati > Bacteroidota > Flavobacteriia > Flavobacteriales > Flavobacteriaceae > Flavobacterium > Flavobacterium album. Next base: position 3,204,297 of record NZ_CP029186.1, read on the forward strand.
GCTTGCTAGAGGACATCTGTCTGGACAATGACGATTTCGACGCGTACGTGTACGACGACGAGCAGGACGCCTACTATTTCGAGGGCGAGACCTACGAGAGCAATCTGGAAATACTGGAGACCCTGCTGGAGAGGAAGGCACGGATAAACGATATAGAAGTGCAAGCTGATGAAAGCCTGTAAGGGATTTAGAAAGGCCCGGCCACCAAGGCCGGGCTTTACATTTTGACAGCTTTCCTTTTCAGGCGGCCGCCATCGTGCAGGCACTCCCTCGCATACTCGGGAAAGCCTCCACGCTCCTAAAAATGAAGCAACCACTTCGACAGGCGCACCAGGTGCTGCAATGCCGAAGCGGTTGCTGTTTTTTTGCACGAGGGCCATCAGGGCTCCTCCTTAGGTTTCAGATTCCTTGAAGCTCACTGACCACGGCTCCTGAACTCGAAATGCAGCTGCCTCTCGTTGCCAAAACTATCGGATATCCAGATATCGAAGGAATGTGTCCCCGTCGACCCCGATGTATAGTAAAGCCTGAAATTTCTCTGCTCCAGCGGATAGAGGTCGTTGCCAATGTACGGCGGGTCATCCTGACAGCGCAGGTGCCCTGCCCCCTCGTATTGGAAGTAACGGATGTAGTATCGTGCCCCAGCATAGAAGGCTTCCGGCACAATAGCCAGCCTGATCTCGACGGTCTCGCCAATAGCGATTCCATCAGGGACGGGCATTGCATTGACCTCGAAGGGAAAATCCTGCTTTACCTCCAGGTTGCCGGTATCACAAGATAGGGCCAGGCCTGCAGTGATTACAACTGCAAGGCAAAATAGGCCACGCACGCCGAAATAGTTTTTATAAATTCTTTTCATGTTACCTAGTTTAGATTATAACGTATACCAATGACAGACAAGGGCCTCAGCTGCTTTGCTGATGTGCCCCATAGAGCCTTGCAGCTGCCCTGCAAAACCAGTACGATGCGATCGGAAATCCAGGCCTCGAAAGATACTGTCCCCTGCACCCCGTAAGGGATACCGTCCCTGTCATGCAGCCTGGCCCCGTCGGGAAATTCTCGTTTCCCCTTGTTGTAGGACTCGTAGCCCGCCACTGCCCCCAGCCCCGCATTCAGGGCCAGGCTCCTTGCAGGATTTCCCAAAAGCTGGAGGCTGTAGCCGGCCTCTAGGATATAGCTCTCATAGGGAACCGGCAAATCCTGGTAATGGTATTGGCGGTGCGCATACTCCAGCCCGTAGCGCTGGTAATTTCCCCCGCTTCCATAGACGACCATTGCCGCATTAAGTGAAAAGTTTTTCATGGGGCTGCCGGCATCAAACGTACCCGCCCCGATCTCGAAGCCCACCGGGCCTCTTACCATCCGTTGCGCCACCGCCTCATGGCAGGCCAGCAGGCCCATCACCATGACGGCCAGATATTTTACTGTCTCTTTCATGATTCCTTAATATTTCAGTTTCAGCCCATCGAGCGCCTGTGCCTTTAGCAGGTCGGAAAACCCGACATGTATGGACTGGTTCCTGTTGCCGTACTTTTCAAATACCTCGACCACCAGCTCCTTTTCCTGGGAAAGGGTGAAATAGTCCAGCAGGAAGACGTTTGCCTTCTTTGATCTGGTTCCCACGTCGTCCAGTGGCATGTAGCTCCTCAGGGGCACCAGCACGCGGTCCTGTGCCACGGCGCGCCTTCCGACCTTCTTGTCCGCCACCCTGAAGGTCATAAAGTCCGTCCTGAAAGGAATACCGGTACTGTTCTGGAGCTCGGTATGGAAATAGAACTTTCCGCCATGGGTATAGATGCCCTTGACCGCAAAGGTTATCCCGTAGCTCTTGGAAGCAAGGTGCTTTAAAGTCCTGCGGTCCCTGGTATGGATGACCTGCATCAGAAGGCCGGCAAGAGAGGGAGGGCTGTCGGCAAGGTCCTCGAACAGCACCCTCTCGCTGGCAGCCTGCCCTAAGGCGCTGCGCATCTTGAGCAGGTCATAGCTGAGTACCTGCGGCTGCTGGCTGTAGCATACGTTGAAGGCATAAAACCTGCCGTCATCGGTGATGACCGAGAAATTGGTCTCTTCCTCAAAACCCGGCCTGGAGGCCTTGATGCGCAGCACGTTCCCTGCGTCCTCCGCCTTGCCGGCAGCAAGGTTGTCGCTGCCCAGGTCGACATAGCGGATGGCGGTGGGAAAGATGACATGGGTGGTCTTTCCATAGGTGACCTGCATCTCGAAGGCCTCCAACCTGCCCATCTCCAGGCTTGTGATTCCGTTTTCAAAATTCTGTGCATGGCTGGCACAAGGGCCGCCCAGCAGTGCCAGCAGTGTGGCCGTAATGCTTAATAGTTTTTTCATACTGTGTGATTTTAATTTTAGCTTGTTATTATTTCTTCGATACCAGGTAGAGTTCGTAGGATGCAGGAAGGTGTACCTTGGCCAACTTCACCCTCTTGGAGAAATAGCCAGAGACGCCCTGCACTACCCCCCGGCCCAGGTCGGCCGCCATCTGCTGGCCAGCAGACCGGGTCATCATGATGCTGGTGCCTCCCGTGCCTGCCATGTTCCCCGCAATCTGGTTCAGGGCACCCGCCTCGGGGTTGTAGGGTATATGGAGCCCCTTCTGCCCGTCGGTATCATAGGCCTCCAGGCTTACCGGGACTATGGAGCCGTCAGCGACCAGCGAGGTGACCTGGAGCTGCAGCCTGCCGGCGTCGAACTTGGCCAGCGCCGTCACCAGGCTGCCGGCCCGTATGGTTCCCGAGGAGAACGTTGCAGGTTCCATGAGCCTGAGCTGCACGGGAGCCCCCGGGATAACGATCTGACCCTGATGGACACAGGCCCTGATGCCATTCTTTTGATCACCGGAGGTCCCTTCAGTGCTGACCTGCCCCAGCAGCGAGACCACCCCGCCGCTTGCCGCATGCACGGGTTCGAAAGGCTCCTCTGCCACACTCCCCTGCTGGTCGCCCGGATCCTGGGGTTTGCCCCCCGGAAAGTACTTGGAGGCCATCTGGTAGGATTTTTCCATGAGTGCCAGCTGGCTGTCCAGATTGTTTCCTGGAGGCTTCCGGGACCCCTCGGCAAGCTGCCTCCTGAGGCTTTCAAGCTCTTCCTTCATCTGGCTGCTCTCGTCATTGCGGTAGAAGCTGCCCAGGCTCTGCCGGGCATTGCGGTAGCTTTCCAGCCCCGGGACCTTGGCTTCTGGTACACTGGGTTCCTGTGCCAGCGTGTCGCCGCCCTGGGAATCCTGCCAATAGTCCGACAGGGTCGAAATGGCCCTGCTTTTCTCCTCGTCGCGCTCCTTGAGCAGTTCCTGCTCGTATGCCTTGCCCTTGTCCGAGGGCATGGCCGCCTCGCTTGCCTGCGGGACTGCCTGGTTCGCTCCGATGCCTTCACGCTCCTTTTCGGCCTGCTCCTGCGAGGGCGAAAAGATCATGTACAGGCATCCTGCGAAAGCAATCACCATAAGGCCGATGACGCCATACTTCTTTAGCCTTGCCCCGGTATCGGAGCCCCCGTGCTCCCTCTTTCCTGCCGGGCCCTCACTGATGAAGATCTCCGGCTTCTGCTGCTTTTCTTTCATTTGCTTTCCTTTTTTGATGAATTGTTCGTCTCTTCCGTTATTGGATTGCGTATCGTCCCCAGATCGGCAGGGGCGGCCCCTGCCAGCTCCCTCCTGACCTGCACGAGCACCAGGGCCGCCAGCAGTACGTAGAGCAGGAAACTTCCCGCCACCCACCTGCGCTGTATCCTGCGCGGCAGCGCCCTCCAGCGCTCGTCAAGCCGCTGGTCCCATTTTGGGCCCGCCCCTATCAGCCGCTTCATGGCTGGCGCGGTATTACCTCAATGTCCCTGTTCTCCTCGATCCTGAAGCGCTCGATATTGAAGCCCTGCGGATTGCCGTCCGATCGTACCGAATTGGCAAGGAAGCAGGATGTGACCAGGCTTCTCCTGGTAATGTTGCTCGTACGAATGATGTACTGCCGTGCGTAGGTCACCGTCCTGTAGGGATGCGTGTCAAAGTCGCAGCGGATGCTGTCCACCTCGATGCGCTGCTGCACGTTGCCCGAGATGATCCTATTGTAGTAGCCCTTCTCGGCAAGGTCCTTGTAATAGTCGAAGGCCGTCTTGTCGGCAAGGCTGAAGGCCCTTCTCATGTTGCCCTCGATGGCGCCCTTGTCCGGGGCCAGCGTGAAGAACAGCTCATGGAAGCGCCTTACGTGCTCCCTGGCCTCCACGGGCCTGTTGCTTGCAGCATCCTGTGACAGGGCAAGCATCAGCGACTTCCCGCTGTCCAGCACGTAGATCTTCTGGCGCTGCTCCTGGGCGAATCCGTAGGACTTCCAGATGGCGAATCCCGTGACCAGGCCGCAGAGCACGGCAAAGAGGATTGCATAGAGCCGGATCTGCCTGAAGCTGTTCTCGATGTTCCTTAGTGTCTTGAATTCCATATCTTATGTGCTTTTATTTGAAGTTATCATTTCAATAGCCTTCCTCCTATGTTCCCTACCGCGCTTCCTGCGCCTGCGCCTGCAACATTGCCTGCCTTCTGTGCGGTCTGGTTGACATTGCGGCTGAAATTCCCCATCCCGCCGGCCTGTATCACCCACCCGGTTACCGTCGGGATCGTAAAGTAGCCGATGATGCCGATGATCATGAAGATGATGTATACCGTATTGGAGGTATCCGGGATAAAATTAGGGTCGGAAAGGTTCTCAATGTCCTGCTGGAGTACCAAGGACTGTATCCTTGCCAGCATGGAGCTGAACAGGTCGGCCACCGGTAGCCAGAGGTAAACCGAGACATAGCGCGTCAGCCACTGCGTCAGCGTGGACTGGAAGCCGTCCCAGATGCTGATGGCAAAGGCAATGGGTCCCAGGATCGAGAGCACGATCAGGAAGAAGGTCCTGATGGTGTCGATCACCAGTGCGGCGGACTGGAACAGGATCTCAAGGAGTTCCCTGAAACCGTCCCTCATGCTCTTCTCGAGCTGGAACATGCCACGCTCAAGGTACATGCCCGACATGGTGGCCAGGTCCGAGGGCGACCAGCCCAGCTCGTCAAGCTGCCGGTCGAACTCCTCGTCGGAGACCAGGTAGGCCGTCTCGGGATTGCGGAGCATCGCCTCGTGCTCCAGCCGGTCCTTCTGTTCCTGCAGCGTATTGAGGTCCAGTACCTGGCCCTCCAGTATGCCGTGGGTTCCCCTGACAATCGGGCTGAGTACCGCATTGATGGTGCCCAGGACCATGGTCGGGAAGAACATGATGCAGAGGCCCAGGGCAAAGGGACGCAGCAGCGGGAACACGTCTATGGGCTCCGCCCTGCTCAGGGCCTGCCATACCTTCAGGGCGACGTAGAACAGCGCGCCAAGCCCGCCAAGCCCCTTGGCAACAACGGCCATCTCTGCCGAGAGCGGCATCATGTCGTCGTACAGCGAGCGCAATACCTCGTGCAGGCTGCTGAAATCTGCTTGCAGTACCATCGCCTACCAGTATTTCTGGTCAGGGGTACCGTAGAGCTCCAGCACGCGCCTGGTATCGTTCTTCTTCTTGGCCCTGAGGAAGCTCACCGAAATGTTCTTGTTGGTGTAGTAGCGCACCAGGTTGTAATAATTCTTTACCCTGCCGTGGACCCTGTCGATGATGTCCATGCGCTCCTTGTCGCTCAGCGAAAGGCTCGAGGCGTTCACGATCTGCCTAAGCTCGTCCAAAAGGCCCGTACTCTCGTTCAGCAGCTTGGAATAGCCGCTGCCTATTGCTGCCAGCTCGCTGGCAGAGAAGTTCGGATCGTTCATCATCCTTCCGAAATTGGTGACGTAGAGCTCCGAGATGTCTCCCACCATCAGCACGGTCTCCTGTACCTTCCTGGCGTCCTTGACCAGGTTGTTGACCGCCTTGAGCGCGTCGTAGTACTCCTTGCCCTGATTGTAGACCTTCTGGACCTCCTTGAAATTGTCGAGCATGCTGCTGGCCGTGGCCGAGGTGTGCACGATCTGCTCGGCCGTATTGACGATGCCCTGTGCCAGGTTGGTCGGGTCGCTCACGACCCACTGTGCCCTTGCCGGGGCCGCTGCCAGGCAGCACCACGCCCCGATTGTGATAATCAGATTTTTCATATTTGTGGTTTTAAAATGTTACGTTGGTTGTTCCTCGCGGCGCCTTGCCGCAATCCTTCGGATGGCCAGCTCGACGTTCCCGCCCAGCTCCGCCGCCAGGGCCATCACCTCCATCTTTTCGGTCTCCTCGGTCGTATAGGCAAGGTATTCCTCCAGGCTCACCTCCGTGGCATATACCGCCGACTGCGTGCCGCCCAGCCCGATCCAGACCTCCTTGTACAGCCTCGAGGGGCTGTTGTTCATGTTGATGGAAAGCACCTGTGCCTTTTCCTTGTCGGTAAGGCCCAGCATGGCCTGTATATCGTCGAACTTGTTCATGTACTTGCGCTGGTCCAGCAAGATCTTGCAGTCGGAATTGTTGATGATGCTTTCCTTGACAATCGGCGACTGTATGATGTCGTCCACCTCCTGGGTGACCACTATGGCCTCCCCGAAGAATTTCCTCACCGTCTTGAACAGATACTTTATGTATTCGGCCATACCTTCCTTTGCTATAGCCTTCCACGCCTCCTCGATAAGGATGAGCTTGCGCACCCCCTTGAGCCTTCTCATCTTGTTGATGAAGACCTCCATGATGATGATCGTCACGATCGGGAAGAGTATCTTGTGCTCCTTGATGGCGTCAATCTCGAAGACGATGAACCGCTTGGAGAGCAAGTCCAGCTGCCGGTCCGAATTCAGCAGGTAGTCGTATTCCCCGCCCCTGTAGTAGGGCTCCAGCACATTGAGGAAGTTGGCCAGGTCGAAATCCTTTTCCCTGACCCTCTTCTCCTCCAGCACCTGCCTGTAGTCCTGCCCCACGTATTCGTAGAAGCCGTTGAAGCCGGCCTGGCCCGCATCATGGCGGATCCTCTCGATGTAGCCGCTTACGGCATTGGAGAGCGCCACCTCCTCGGCGCGCGTCGGGGGCTCGTTGTCGCGCTTCCACAGGGTCAGGATCAGGGTCTTGATGCTCTCCCGCTTCTCGATGTCGTACACGCCGTCCTCGGTGTAGAAGGGATTGAAGGCTATCGGGTTCTCCTCGGTATAGGTGAAGTATACCCCGTCCTCTCCCGAGGTGCGGCTCCTGACCAGCTCGCAGAGGCCCTGGTAGCTGTTCCCTGTGTCCACCAGCAGCACGTGCGCACCCTGCTCGTAGTACTGTCTCACCATATGGTTGGTGAAGAACGACTTGCCCGATCCCGAGGGCCCCAGTATGAACTTGTTCCTGTTGGTGATCACGCCCCGCTTCATCGGAAGGTCCGAAAGGTCAAGGTGGATGGGGCTGCCCGTGAGGCGGTCCGCCATCTTGATGCCGAAGGGCGAGGACGAGCTGCGGTAGTTGGTCTCCTGGTTGAAGAGGCAGAGCGCCGGCTCGATGAAGGTATAGTAGCCCTCCTCGGCGGGAAAGTCCCCGGCGTTGCCCGGCATAGCCGCCCAGTAGAGCGTGGCCGCATCGACCGTGTTGTGGCGTGGCTTGCATTCCATCAGCGCCAGGGCGCTTCCCGTATCGTTCCTGAGCTGCTTGAGCTCCTGGGGATCGTCCGACCACGCCATGACATTGAAATGCGCCCTGACCGACGGCCAGCCGTAGGAGTGCGCCTCATTGAGGTAGCGCTCGATCCATTCCCTGTTGATCTGGTTGCTCCTGCTGTAGCGGCCCAGCGAATGCATCGTCCGGGCCGACTTCTCGAACTGCCGCAGATTGTCCTCGCTGTTGTCCAGGAAGATGTACTGGTTGTAGATGTGGTTGCAGCCAAGCAGGAGCCCCACGGGCGCCGCAAAGGAGAGCATGCAGTCCGAGCGGTCCGTGGAGAGCTTCTCATAGCGGCTCTGCGGGCTGACGCTCCCCGGCAGGTCGTCGGCATCGGACAGCGTGTGCAGGCAGAGCCTGTTGTTGCCGATGCGCACCTCCTCCGCACCCAGGGCGATGTCCTGGAGCACGCCCGTCCCGGACTTGCTCAGGGTTAGGTAGTCCTGGAGCAGGCCGGGCTCCGCCCCATTGCCCAGGATATCCTCAGCCGAGAGGCGCTTCAGGGAAACCAATCCGGAATCGTTCAGTATGCGCTCGAACTGCGAGACCGCCTCCATGAACTTGGCGGCGGAATCCCCGTCCCTGGCCTCCCTGGGTACCAACACGCCGCGGCAGAGGCTGGAAAAGTTGCTCTGCATCCGCATGCGCTCCCTGGTGGTCTTGGTAAGGAACAGGTAGCAGTAATGATCCAGGAAGGGCCTTTCGTTGAAGTGGCGCTGGAACGAGCGTCCCAGGAAGCTGATCCCCTCCTGGGCAAGGTCGGGCCGGAAGGCCTCCTTGAGGAACCAGTCCTGCTTGTGCACGATGGTATGGTCGGGAAGGGTCTTTATGGCCTTGTGCCAGGCCGAGTGGATGGCATCATATTCTGCCGGGGCCACCGTGAAGAGCTCTGGAAGCCTTACGGCGAAGCAGGCCGTTATGTCGGCATCCTTGGACAGGATGCAGTTGCCCTCCACCGCCAGGAGCGGCAGCCGTGACTCGAGGGTTGCGGATCGCGAAGTGTTCCTCATGGGATTGTCTTTTTAATGTTGCTTGCAATTGCGGTACCTGCAGGCTTCCTGCAGATGATATAGCGCGGATGCCTGGCCCTGGCCCCCTTCTTCATGAGCCCGTGCTCTCCGTACTTGCTGTTCAGGGCGAAGGTGGTCCAGACGGTCAGCCCACCTCCCACGGCCCCAAGCAGCAGGCACAGGTAGGAGTTGGCACCGGCCATGTAAAGGATCATGACCAGGATCAGGATACCCAGCAGGCCCCCGGCAAAGATGAAGAGGTACTGCGCCTTGAGGCCCCTGAATTCCACGGTCCTTCCGATTCCCTTGTTGATCTTGTACTCTTTCATGGGAATGCGGTTAAAGGAAGAACGAGCGCAGCACGGTGGCCGCAACGATCAAAAAGATGCAGGCGCCGAACCATGAGGCCGCCGTCTTGCTGGTATCGGGGTCCCCGCTGCTGAACTTGTTGTACACCTTCACCCCGCCGATCAGTCCCACCACCGCGCCGATGGCGTAGATGAGCTGGGTGGCGGGATCGAAATACGAGGTGACCATCTGGGTCGCCTCGGTGATGCCGGCCGCGCCGTCACCCTGGGCCGAGGCCTGTGTGGCCGCCAGCACGAGCAGTGCCGTGGCAGCCAGTCTGTCTGCAATTGTTTTCATAAGCCGATGTTTTAAGCTGCCCTATGGCAGGATTTCGGGGCAAAGGTATCGGGGAGTCGTCACGGAGCTTAGTTAGCAGCCTGTTGTGGAAGCAGTTGGCTTTATATTACCCATAAAAGAGTTTTCAGTTATCTTAGCAGCCAAAAATCAATCTCACATGGAAACACCTGAAAAAAAGAAAATAGACTTTGACTTATCTGAATACACTGCGGGAAAGGAACTGCATAAAATGCTGAATCCAAAGCTGGATTTTGAGACGCCTTACACGTTCTACTATGACGAGACCAATAATATCAGGACATTCTATGTCCGCGAGAATGACTTCAACTACACCTTTACGGCAAACTTCGTGCTTGGCGGCCTTGCTATAGAAGGGGAAGTGCCTGACGTCAAAGATCTGATTGACAGTTTCAAGCTGCAAAAGACAGCTAAGGAGGTAAAGTTCGGGCTTATAGCCCATGGAGATTTCCTGGACTGCCTGAAGTCACGGAAACTTACATTATATCTTAAGTTCCTTAATGAAACCAATGTCTATTTTCACTTCTCCAGCCTCAATATCCTCTTCTGGTCTCTGGTTGACATTGTAGATTCAGCAATAGTGGATACCGAAACGATACATAAATTCGGGCCTGATTATATCATGCACCTAAAAAATGATCTGTATAAACTGGCAAGGCTTGAAATTGATTTAGTAGTACAGTTGTTTTACCATTATGGCTATCCTAACATCAAGCCTGAGAGCCTTACAGATTTCGTTCAAAAACTTATGGAAGTTTTTGCCCCTTACAAGGATAAACCTGAGTTCAGGCCCGGTATTGAAGCGCTTAACGATATTTTGCAAAAGGCAGTGGCGAAGGGAAGCCTTCCGTTCGTTATGGACGACGAGGACCATATATTACTTAAAGATTTTTCCCAATTTTACCTGCATCCACTTTATACCTTCACTACCTCCAGTCACATTTTTGACAATGAGGAAGAGATCATCAAAATTCTGGACGGTTACAGGATACTTGACAAGGGCGAAGAATTTAATGGCTTCGCGTTTGTTGACTCGCTAGATAGTCCGCTAACGCAGCTGTCTGACGTCATGGTAGGTTTCATGGGAAAATATACCCAGTACAGGAACACGCACAGTGCGGCAGAAATCGAGAATGATATAATGGACCTCGAACCACTCCAGGTGGTGAATCTTCAGCTCTTCATCGACGTCCTGCAGAAATCAGTTGAAAAGAACCCGGCCTTCCACCACGAGACAGACGCGATCTCGGAAATTGGCAAGCTTCATCTTATCAGGCATGTATTACGATTAAAAAAGATTCGCGAAAACATCTTAGATCAATAAAAAGCCAGACCTAATGGTCTGGCTTTCGCATCTCCCCTAGAGGAAATCCCCAATACGGAAATCTCCATCATCATCGTTCCGCAGGATGTGAGGTCCGGGGTCGGGCCCGGGAGACCTGTCCAGAAGTATAGCAAGCTTCCGGGAAGAATCTCCCAGGGCATTCTCGAGCAGCGTCAAAAGGTCGGTTCCATCAATCTTGCGGACTGTTGCTTCCGCTTCCGTAAAGGATGCCGCAGGACCTTGTCCCGCAATGGCCATCCCCGCGGCGCTCAGCTCCTCAAAGGTAACCCCCGTGGCAAAACCGCCTGCGCTGCCCTGTAACCCATAGGCCATCAATTCCTCTTCCTCCTCCTCAAGGTCGGGTATGGTGCCCCTGGCCCTCTCCGGTCCTTCCTGAAGACTTTCACCTTCAACAGGATTCCCGTATTGTTCAGATGTAAAATTATCGGCTTCCCTGTCACCCTTACCCGGTTGTCCTGGGGTGTCGTCCATCTGCGCGGCATGTCGCTGGCTTTTTGTCTTCCCCATGATGTCGGGCAGCTCAGGTGCCTCTCCCTCGTCCCCTTTTGCATTCCGTGCCCCAGCCGTGTGCCTCTCATGCAGTAGCAGCGCGATGATGACCAGAAGGCCGAGCATCATTATATATTCAACTCTCATAATATTGGCTTGTAGCTCTCATTAAAATTCCGGGTGATCTCCGCCGAAAATTCGCCGAAGTGGTGCGACAGCACATTGTCCAGATAGGAATAGAGCGATATCCTGTCCCCGCCTATGACCTGTACGATGCGCGTCAGCCGCTCATGGTACTCGGGCCTGATGTACACGGACTTGCCGCTCCTGGCATTGGATGCCGCCTCGGAAAAGAACAGCTCCAGATAGGTGTCTTTCGCCTGCTGCTTTGCAACCACGGGCTCTGGATTTTTTGCCTGAACAGCTGGCGAGCCTGCAGGGCGTAACTGCGCTGGCGGGTCTGGTTCCCGACCGCCTGCCATCATCTCCATCAGCCTCTTCTCGTCTATGGGTTCCTTTTCCCCGCCGCTGCCCGCTTTCATAATCCGGTTATCTTTAAGAATTCCTCCATAAACGCGGAAAGCCGGCAATCCCTCATCAGCCGTTCCTCGGCCGGGAGCAATGTGGAGCGGAACACGCCCCTCTGCAGGGCCATGCCTTCCTTGCGGAAGCGCTTGCTGTCGGTGATGAAAGACTCCATCAGGTCCAGCCCCATATCCCGGATGATGGTTTCATACGAGGCGTAAAGGCCTGATTTCTCTCGGCCGTCAACCTGGTTCCAGAACAGGCTGATCGTCCTGATCCTGGCATTTTCCTGCCTGGACATGACGTTCTGAAGCACATCGGTGAAGCTCAACGTGCTCTCCAGCACGATCCTGTCGGCGGTGATCGGGGCGAAGATGTGATGCACCCCTGCCAGCAGCGTCAGCACGCCTGAGCTGTTGACCGTTCCCGGCAGGTCCACAAGCGCCACGTCTGCAGGGCTATCGCTGCCAGATAGATAGTTCTCTGCCTGTTCCCAGAAGCTGTCCGCCGTGCACTGTATGACGGGGTATGCCTTCTTGCCGATGGATGTAAATAGCCTCTGGGCCATCTTCTTGAGGCCCTGGTCCTGCATGACCGCCTTGAGGTCCCTTTCCCTCATCTGTACCAGGCTGTGCTGCGGGAAATCGCAGTCGAAGACCACAACATTGTATCCCAGCCTGTAGTGAAGCAGGCTGGCCACAAGGGTCGTAAAGGTACTCTTGCCTACGCCGCCCTTCTGGGTCGAGAAGGCCACAAATCGTGTCGTTGTCTCTTTTTCCATATTCATCGCTATAAGTGTTTACTGCTATCAATACTGGCATATGCCGGTGCATGCCTGCCGGCAGGCGTATGTGGCTGCATATCCAGGCCGGTATGGCGGTACGGGAATACTGTACTGCCGACGCATGTTGCCATTCACACACATACTACAGTGAGCACGTACTTCCCTACGCAATTGCGTAGCTACGCGGCTACCTCTACAGGTGCTGCATTGCGGCTGCCACCAGGCACAAAGGAACACAGGTATATAATCGCATCTTCGGGGCTGTCCGTCTTTGGAACCGCAAGGAAGCCTTTGGCCAATTCTCCCGTGCATGGGCCAAAGCAGTGCCTGCCTATCTTTGGCAATGGCAATTGCAGGTTGGGAGCGGGATTTTCCCCGCGGCCTTTACCCCCTAAACACAATCCGCCCCGAAGGGCGGATTTTCTGTTCGGCAGAACAGAGCAAGTTGTGTTTTCAGGCACCCTAAACTCCGTGGGTGCCCGAAAACAACTTGCCCTTGCAGGGGGCCGGAAAACGCCCTCCGAAGTCGGGGTTTATCAAAAAAGAAATGGATATGGACAAGGGAAAAACAGCAAAGGGCGGCCGCAGGCCAAAGCAGCATCCAAGGACGCACCGCTATGTCTTCCGGCTCGACGACCTCGACAATGAGAAATTCCTCAGGCTCTTCGAGGCTTCCGGGCTGGACAGCAAGGCTCGTTTCATAACGGCCGTACTTTTTGAAAGGGAGATCAGGACGGTAAGGATCGATGTGCAGGCCAATGACTTCTACGTGCGGCTCACCTCGCTTTTCAGCCAGTTCCGGTCGGTCGGTACCAACTACAACCAGGTGGTGAAGATACTCTACAGGAACTTCTCCGAAAAGAAGGCCGGCGCCTACCTCTTCAAGCTCGAGAAGCAGACGGCCGAGCTCGCGCTGCTGTGCAGGGAAGTGATCCTGCTTGCCGAGTCCTTCAAGTCCGAGTACCTCGACCAGAAGAAAGAGCCATGATCGCGAAGATAGGACATGGCGCCAGCATAACAGGAGCCCTGAAATACAACCTGCAGAAGGTACTACAGGAAAACGGCACGATCCTCTTCCTGAACAGGATGTCGGAAAATACCAGGGGAAAATATTCGTTGCGGGAGCTCACCCGTTCCTTCGATCCCTACCTGGCAGCCAACAGGCGTACCGAGAATCCGGCAGTGCACATATCGCTGAATCCCGATCCCAGGGACCGGGTCAGTGATGGCCAGTATGTGAAGATGGCCGAAGCCTACATGCGGGAGATGGGTTACGGGGACCAGCCCTATGCCGTATTCAAGCATACCGATATCGGTCGGACACACATCCACATCGTCTCGACCTGTGTGGCGCGTGACGGCAGGAAGATCTCCGACTCCTATGAGAAGCGCCGCTCGATGAAGGCCTGCAGGAAATTGGAAGAAATGTACGGGCTCAAGCCCTCGGGCGAAAAAAAATCCGATGATTCCGGCCTGCGACTAAAGCCGGTAGACTGGCAAAGCGGTGACGTCAAGTCCCAGATTGCAGCAGTGGTCAGGCACCTGCCCCGGTATTACAGGTACCAGAGCCTTGGGGCGTACAACGCTTTGCTTTCCCTGTTCAATATCACGGCCGAGCCCGTGAGCAGCGAATCCTTCGGAAGGCCGCGGAAGGGGCTGACCTACTTCGCCCTTAAAGAGGGGACCAAGGTAGGCAGGCCTTTCAAGTCCTCCCTGTTTGGAAGGCATGCCGGGCTGGCAGCGCTGGAAGCACATTATGCGCGATCCGGGGAAGCCATGAAGGAAGGTCCGCACCGAAAGGCTCTCAGGGGCCTGATCCTGCCACTAATGGATACGGCAAAGGACTTGGAATCCTTTAAGGGGCACCTTATACGCTCCGGCGTGAGCACCGTAGTGCTCCGGAACGACCAGGGACGCATCTACGGGATGACCTTTGTCGACCACGATTCAAGGATGGTCTGGAACGGCTCCATGCTCGGCAGGGAATGCTCGGCTAATGCGTTCAACGAACTGTGGAACGGGCATACCCAGTTGGCCAAGGAAGGTGGCACCGTTATGGAGGAAGTAACAGAGCTCCGTCAAGACCAGGACCGTGGTGACCTTCCACTGGAAGTCCTCGGATCCCTTGGTGCTATCCTTTCGGGGTTCTTTGCCGGGGACGGTGCCTCCGACTACGGGGAACATCAGGTCCCGGAGCACCTGAAACGAAAAAGGAAAAAAAAGAAATAGTCTAACCAAATACTGGAAAACATGCAGGGAGAAGATGACGCAAGGGGGCTGGCCAAAATAATGGCCTTTATGAGGGCGGTGGGCATACTGCTGTTGCTGGCCCATTTCTACTGGTACTGTTACGGATTGTTCGAATTAATGGGCTGGACGCTGGAGCTGGCTGGACGGGTGCTTGGAAACTTTCAACGCACCGCGGGCCTGTTCTCCCATCCGCTCTACAGCAAGCTGTGCGCCCTTGTCCTTTTGGCGCTGAGCTGCCTGGGTACCAGGGGTGTCAAGAATGAAAAGATCACCTGGCCGAGGATATATGTCCTTCTTATTGCGGGTGCGTTGCTCTATTTGGTCAGCACCTTTCTTGTGGACAGGCTAAATAGGGAAACGGCCGTGCTCTATATCCTGGCAAGCAGTGCGGGATTCATCGCCCTGATGGTCGCCGGTACGTGGACCTCCAGGCTGCTGCGCAACGACCTCATGCAGGATGTCTTCAATAATGAGAACGAGAGCTTCCAGCAGGAAACCACCCTGATGCAGAACGAGTACTCGGTCAACCTTCCCACCCGCTTCTACTACAGGGGGAAATGGCACAGGGGATGGATCAACGTGGTCAACCCCTTCAGGGCCACCATCGTGCTGGGCACCCCGGGATCCGGAAAATCGTATGCCGTGGTGAACAACTATATTAAGCAGCACATCGTGAAGGGCTTTTCGATGTACATCTACGACTTCAAGTTCGACGACCTCTCCACCATCGCCTACAACCACCTGCTCAGGCATGCCGGCAAATACGAGGTGCCGCCGAAATTCTATGTCATCAATTTTGACAACCCGGCGCGCAGCCACAGGTGCAATCCCATCAATCCCGATTTCATGACCGACATCTCCGATGCCTATGAATCGGCCTACACCATCATGCTGAACCTGAACCGCAGCTGGATACAGAAACAGGGCGACTTCTTCGTGGAATCACCGATCATCCTGCTGGCGGCCATCATATGGTACCTCAAGCTGTACCAGGGCGGCAGGTACTGCACCTTTCCCCACGCCATCGAGCTGCTCAACAAGAAGTACGCCGACGTCTTTACTATCCTTACCTCCTATCCCGACCTGGAGAACTACCTCTCCCCGTTCATGGATGCCTGGCAGGGAGGCGCCCAGGACCAGCTTCAGGGACAGATCGCCTCGGCCAAGATCCCGCTCTCAAGGATGATCTCTCCGCAGCTCTACTGGGTGATGACCGGCGATGATTTTTCACTCGATATTAATAATCCGAAAGAACCTAAAATTCTATGTGTAGGGAATAATCCCGACCGCCAGAACATCTATTCGGCAGCCCTGGGGCTCTACAACTCCAGGATCGTCAAGCTCATCAACAAGAAGGGACAGCTCAAGAGCTCGGTCATCATCGACGAGCTGCCTACGATATACTTCAGGGGCCTGGACAACCTCATCGCCACGGCGCGCAGCAACAAGGTGGCGGTATGCCTGGGATTCCAAGACTATTCGCAGCTGGCCCGGGACTACGGCGACAAGGAAAGCAAGGTCATACAGAATACCGTCGGCAACATCTTCAGCGGACAGGTCGTCGGGGAGACCGCCAAGAGCCTTTCCGAGCGATTCGGCAAGGTGCTGCAAAGGCGACAGAGCATCAGCATCAACCGAAATGACAAGTCCACCTCCATCTCAACGCAGCTGGACAGCCTCATTCCCGCTTCGAAGATAGCGACCCTGACCCAGGGCGTTTTTGTAGGTGCGGTCTCCGACAACTTCGACGAGCGCATCGAACAGAAGATCTTCCACTCTGAAATTGTCGTGGACAACGAAAAGGTCAGCCGAGAGATGCAGGCCTACAGGAAGATACCCGATGTACGTTCCTTTAGGGACGCTCAGGGTAACGATATCATGGAACAGGAGATCACGGCAAATTACAGGAAGGTGAAGTCCGACATTGAGGGGATCATTGCCAGCGAGCTCGAAAGGATCAATAACGATCCCGACCTGCAGCACCTCGCAAGGAAAGATTCTATGTTATGATCCCAAGTATTTTGTATATTTTTTTTATTTGATTTTAAAAGCTCTAACAGTGAACATTCAAAAATAAAATGAAAATGTTTTGTATTTAAATTTAATATCGTAATATTGCGATATAAATAAATAGTCAAATGGGAGTTACAAAAACAGAAATATATAAAGATGAGCAAAATAAACTTGCATCGCTTCTTAAAGTTTTGGGGCATCCCGCCAGAATAGCAATCCTGCAATATATCATCAACCAAAAAGCATGTATTTGTAATGATCTGGTTGAGGAGTTAGGATTAGCACAGGCAACTATTTCACAACATCTAAAAGAATTAAAAACTATAGGGATTATTCAAGGTTCAATTGAAGGAAAATCGGTTTGTTATTGTATTGAAGAAAAGGCATGGAAACAATTTCAAGAGGAATTTAATGGCTTTTTCAATCAGGATGTAAACGTAAAGCAGTGCTGTTAAGGCATTTTTTTACATCTTAACATCGTTATATTGCTATATAACATTTATATGTTTAATTATTTATTTTATCCTATTAAAAATTAGTATTATGAAGTTATCAGAAATCAAAGAAATTTTACCAGCATTAGAAAATGTTGAATTTCAGTTAGAAAATGGAACATTTGTTCCTGAACACTTTCACGTTACTGAAGTGGGACAAATCGTTAAAACCTTTATTGATTGTGGTGGTGTAATCCGTAAGGAAAAGGCAGTCAATTTTCAACTGTGGAATGCCGATGATTATGAGCATAGGTTGAAGCCAGGAAAGCTATTAAGCATAATTAAACTTTCAGAAGAAAAATTAGGAATTCAAGATGCCGAGATAGAAGTGGAATATCAAAGCGATACTATTGGTAAGTACGATTTGGATTTCAATGGAAATACATTTGTACTGAAAAACAAAACGACTGCTTGTTTGGCTCAGGATGCTTGCGGACTTCCTACTGAAAAGCAAACCAAAAGCCTTTCTGAATTAACTGCAGATCAATCAAATTCTTGCACTCCAAATTCTGGATGTTGCTAAACCTTTAAATATAATATCTATGTATCCATTGCTATCAAATACAATTCAGCAGTTAAAGTGGGAACAAATCAATAATGATGAGCGTAAAATTACGTTACAGCCATTGATTGATTTTATTCAGCTAAAAATAAATAACCAGCAGCAAATAAATATAAATTTCATCTGTACCCATAATTCACGCAGGAGCCATTTATCACAGGTTTGGGCACAAGCAGCGGCTTCTCATTTCGGTATAGAGAATGTGATTTGCTATTCGGGAGGTACAGAAGAAACCGCATTATTTCCAAAAGTAGCTGAAACTTTATCAGATCAGGGTTTTAATATTTTCAAAATAAATGATGGCACTAATCCTGTTTATGCAATAAAATATAGTGATAATTCCAAACCGATAATTGGATTTTCTAAAAAGTATGGCAGTCCTTTTAATCCAGTATCTGCTTTTGCGGCTATAATGACCTGCTCGCAAGCTGACGGTGGATGTCCTTTTATCGCTGGTGCTGAAAAAAGGATTCCCATCACATTTGAAGATCCTAAAATTTCAGATAATACCTCTGACCAGACAAAGGTATATTCAGAAAGGAGCATACAGATCGCAGCGGAAATGTTTTATGTCTTTTCAAAAATTACTAAATAGCCGATGCAGCCAAAACTAAAGTTCTTAGACAGATACCTGACCTTATGGATATTCCTTGCAATGGCATTCGGTCTATCCTTAGGATACTTCTTTCCGGGTATTTCAAAAATTACAAATAGGCTATCCGTCGGCACTACAAGTATTCCGCTGGCAATAGGTTTGATATTGATGATGTACCCTCCACTGGCAAAGGTGGATTATTCCTTATTGCATATAGTGTTGAAGGATAAAAAAGTTATTAGTATTTCTTTATTGCTAAACTGGATTATCGGACCTATTTTAATGTTCGGATTAGCCATTCTTTTTTTAAGAAGTGAGCCGGATTATATGGTAGGCTTGATATTGATAGGCTTGGCAAGATGTATTGCAATGGTCATAGTATGGAATGACTTGGCAAAAGGTAATCGGGAATATGCGGCACTATTGGTCGCGTTAAACAGCATCTTTCAGGTACTTTCTTACAGCTTCTTGGTTTGGCTGTTTATCAATGTACTGCCAAGCGAATTTGGCCTTGCTAGTTTCAATGTAAGCATATCTATGAAAGATGTAACCGAAAGTGTATTGATATACTTAGGGATACCTTTCTTCGCAGGTTTTTTAAGTCGCTACCTCCTTGTAAAATCGAAAGGTATTGAATGGTATAACCATAAATTTGTACCAACAATATCGCCCATTACATTATACGCATTGCTATTTACCATAGTGTTGATGTTCAGTCTGAAAGGCGATAAAATAATAGAATTGCCAATGGACGTCATTAAGGTCGCCATACCGCTAGTCATCTATTTTGTCCTAATGTTTTTCGTAAGCTTCTTTATTAATAAATCTTTGAGTGTTCCTTACGATAAAAATGCAGCAATTGCATTTACCGCCACAGGAAACAATTTTGAACTGGCTATTGCGGTGGCAATAGCTGTATTCGGAATCCATTCACCTCAGGCATTTGTAGGCGTAATTGGACCGTTGGTAGAGGTTCCCGTTCTTATATTATTAGTAAAGATAAGCCTGTGGCTTAAAAAGAAATACTACAACTAGACAAATCCAGGTTGAAGAAGTACGTTCTGCATGCATTTGATTTTTAACATTGTACGCTTTTCACTTAGATTAATAGCACACAAACATTCGAGTGTAAATGTTCAAAACGTCAATTCTATGCACGGTTATGCAAATAATAGCCATCTGATAAGGACTAACTTTGTGGTATTTTAATCCAGTCATGCACCACCAGAACCCTTTTGTGACCTACAGTATCGAGAATGGCGTGCTCCACCTGTCCTGCAAGGCAGGGGTCCACATCTCGATTTCCGATGCACACCGCATAGTGGCCGACCGGCTGATGGTTCAGGGCGAGAGGGAATATCCCGCCGTCTGCGTCCTTGAAGGCATCCTGCAGGTCGACCATACCGCCCTCGAATTCTTTGCCAGGGAGGGCATGGTGCTTATCACTGCCCTTGCCTTCATCACCAACGAAAAGAGGCACCTTGATTACCTGGTCGGGTACTTCCTGAAGATTGGCCTGCCCGGGATCCCGTCCGGGGTTTTCGCACAGCTCGAACAGGGCCTGGAATTCCTGAACAAGCACCAGTAAATTGCGAGCCATGCACCGTGAAAAGAACATAAGAAGGCTGCAGGCGGCCTGTGAGATGATCCTGGAAATGGCCGCAGGAAATTACAGCTTCCGCGTGGACCGGTCTGGAGAGGACGATATCCTGGAAGTCCTGCTGGCCCTTCTGAATCTCATGGCAGAGCACAACAAAGAGGCCCTTTTCCACAGGGGCTATGTCAACCCGCACAAATCATACAATTACATCCGGCAGGAGGCCATCATCCTGGACAGGCACGGCACCATTCTTGGTCATACCCCTGCCCTTGTCCACATGCTGGGAGACGATGAACTTGTCGGCCTGCCCATTCGCCGACTTATTGAAATACGCAGCCTTGCACATTGGGACCGGGCCTTCGCCGAAATAATAGAGGGGCATCTCGAACATGCGGCTGTCCCTGTCGAATTCTCTGTTCCCGGTGAACTGGTCTTTGCCCCCCTGTGCGTCGTTTCCAGACTGGCACATTCCGGCAATTTCCTGCTTGGCTTTATCATGCCGGAAACCTTGCCTTTGGAAAACCCTGGACAATTTCCTGGGGAGGGTCCTGTGAGTGACAGCGATGCACGCGAGGCTGAGCTCATGCAGAAGGTATACGACTTTGTCCTCATGCACCATGAAGGGCCGTTTCCCAAAATAAGGGTGCTCGCCCGGATGTTCGCCACCAATGAGTTCAAGCTCAAGACCGGCTTCCAGCATCACTTCAGGACCTCGATCTACCAGCTCTACAACGAACAGCGGCTCAAGAAAGCCTTTCTGCTGATCCGTTACAGCAAGAAGGCCCTTAAGGACATTGCCTATACGGTCGGTTTCACCACCTACAGCAATTTCTCCAGGGCCTTCAAGATCAAGTTCGGATGCGGTCCCGGGGAGATCCCAAGGCCCAGGTTCGGCCAATGACTACCTTTTTGGGTCATTGCATTCCTTATTTAGTATGTTTTGGTTTTTTCTGTTTTGGAACTTTACAATGCCAAACTAACCGATCACCTATGAAAACAATATCTTATAGAAAAGTCATCATAGATATCATCTGCTACCTTTACGTGCTACTTTTTATCTACGCAGCCGTCAGCAAATTCCTTGATTTTGAAAACTTCAGGGTACAATTGGGCCAGTCACCATTGCTGAGTGCTTTCGCAGCTTGGCTTTCTTGGGCAGTCCCTGTTTCTGAAATCATTTTCGCCATTCTAGTGCTTATTGAAAGAACACGTACAATAGGTCTGTTCCTTTCCTTTTTCTTGATGATGATGTTTTCTTCCTACATCTATATCATATTGAATTACAGCGAGTCCATCCCCTGTTCCTGCGGTGGCATACTTGAAAAGATGGGTTGGATAGAGCACCTGTGGTTCAACATCGGTTTTGTGGTGCTTGCAGTGATTGGAATCTTGCTTTCAAATAATAAAGACAACAGCCATGAAAACTAAAATTATAACTCTTGTAGCCGGCGCATTGCTAAGTATAGCAGTCGTGATTGTGCTTTTTCAAATTTCAGTCAAGATTACAAGGCACCACAATTCCTTTATCAGGAATTTCCCAAAAGCCGCTTACAAGACCAAAGAGGTCGATTTAGGGTATAACAGTTTCTACTTCGCTGGACATGATCAAGACAAGGTATACCTCGGTAACGTATCTACGCCTACACAGGTATACACCGTAAAGAATAATACCCTTTTCAAAGAAGACAAACTGATCGAACTTGATAAAGTGGAGCGGCCTTTTAACGCTTTCCAGGTGCGTGTCAGCCCGCCTTACTTCTACGCCTATGATGGCACTGTTTCTTGCATATATTCAGGAAGGGTTGCCGACTGGAAAGCACGGCTAAGGTGGATCGGTAATAATTTTATCGACCAGGCAGTCTTTATTGATTCGCAAAGAGTCGCATTTCGTGAGCAGAGTAAAGCAGGAACAAAAATTGGAACCATCGACCTTTCTAAAAATGGAATCATTAAATACGGCAACGATATATTGCAGAAACAGTCCGATGGCATATTTGATGTCGATGGTAAATTGCTGTTCGATAGTTCACAAAAAAAGATAGTCTACCTGTATACTTATCGAAATCAATATACGGTTGCAGATAGCCGGTTGCAAATCGCCTTTCGAGGCACTACCATCGACACAATTTCACAGGCGCAGATTTCCGTGGCAGTGCTGAAAGATAGGGAACAGCAAAAGATGTCGCGGCCTCCACTGAAAGTCAACAGGGCCGCACTGGCTTACGGAAACCTTTTGTTTGTCAATTCTGGTATACTGGGCCGTTACGAGCCTGAAGAAATGTGGGACATTGCCAGTATCATAGATATCTATAATCTCACCGATCAATCCTATGTAGCGAGCATGTACGTCCATGATGTGCATAGGAAAAAGATGCGAAGTTTTATGATTTCAGGAGATCAACTGTATGCGCTTGTCGGTGATGCAATGGTGACCTACAAGCTCAGTACGATCATAACCTCAAGGTATAACTTAAGTAACGAAAAATCTACCGGCCGGTAGCAGGAGAAGGTCGAAAACCTGTAACAGAGTAGACCGCCATTAAATACTTTACATTATGAATAAAAAAATGTTCAGCATCGTACTGCCAGCGGCAGTCCTTGCAATCGGAGTTTTAAGTGCCTTTGGCACACAGGCGAAATCATCTGATAAGGGTGCGCTTGCAAATGAGCCAGGTTGGTACCATACCTCGCCAAATGAGCTTTGCAAATCTGAAACGGATTGTAACATTGTCCAGGGCGATGTCTGCACCGTCAACATGATTCCGGGCGCACAGCAACTGTATCGCAGAACTGCTTTAAGAAGTTGTGAATTCCCATTGTACAGACCGCAATAATCATTGTGGTAAAAAACAATGCAGTCCACCACGGTGGACTGCATTGCCATTTCTAGTGGCCGTTGCCGGTATAGTCGGATTGCATCCACGGACGTATGGGGCCGTCTTTCAGATGGAATGCAAACCATTCCTCTATTTTCTGCCGAAGATCCTGCTGGTTTTTTGGATTGCTCAATACGTGCTTTTCATCAGGATAAATCAGCAACACCCCCTGCTTCCTTAACCTCCGCAATGCCATATAGAGCTTGATGCTGTTTTCAGCATCTACATGGCGGTCATCCGCCCCTGTCCATATCAGCATGGGCACGCTTACTCCTTCCAGCAGAAAGACTGGCGAATTTCTGTAGTACCGTTCCCGATCCTCATACAGCGATTTTCCCATCCGCATCTGTCCCGATTCATACATCCAATAATCGTCTGAATTATAGTCCCAGGCAACGTGCAGAAAATTGGTGGCAAGGTCAATAATCCCGGAACCCGAAACGATGGTTCGAAAGGGATGTTTCTGGGTAGCAATAAAATTCGCCTCAAATCCGCCATACGAATGTCCGATAAGCCCCATACGCTCCTTATCAATACTTCCAATTTCCAATACTTTTTCGATGGCTGCATTTAAGCAGGCCATTGCCGCATTACCCGTATCTCCAACCGCTGGAACAATGGTAGGCAGAAACACAAAATAATCCTGCAGCATGTAATGGGTGGCATTAAATCCTATGGAGGCCGGCAAATGCGGGATAGTATACACGTGCAATTCCTTTTCCTGGCTTTCATAGATATCCACCACCATCGGATACTTTCTATCGGGACTGTAATTGGCAGGATAAATCAGGACACCGCTCATAGACTTGCCCATGGCGCGGTAGGTTATCAGTTCCGACCTGCCCCAATAATAGGCTTCCTGCTGTCTGTTGCTCGTAGCAACTACCGCCTGCTTTTGACTTCCTAACTTCCCCGTTACCAATTGCGGCGAAAGGTCAAAGTCCTGCTCCATAAAGAGGAAGTGTTTACCGCCTTGAGCAATTAAAAAGTTATCTATTCTCCGGTCCTTGTAAACCAGTGGCTTTTCCTTGTGCCCCGGCATTAATTCAAAAATTCCTGTATTGCCATCCTTTTCATTATACGCCGTAAGGTATTGCGGTTTGGTCAGATCATACTGTGCGCTCACCCTTCCGTCATAGCTGGGTTTGGAATGCTTTGCTGCCGACTGTTTGGCAAAGCGGAAAACGGTATTTGTTTCCTTACCGTGCGTCAACCTTACCGCCCTGCTCCCATCCGGTGCAGCTTTCCAGATGTCGTAGGCATCATAAAGCAGTACGGCGCTATCGTCGAGATCCCAGCCTGCGATTCCAAAATAGAAACTGTCATCTGATCCGCTTTCCGCATCATTAACTCTGGCAGATGCCCGTACCGGCAAGACAAGGTTGTGATGCGTCGCCTTCCTTATGTTGTAATTCCACCAAGTCCCATTGCGGAAGTACGTTACATATTTTCCACCCGGCGACACAAACAGGTAGGATTGATTGCCTGAGAATTGTTCTAAAAATAAATGCTGCGCTCCATCGGCAAGATCTGTAATAACATAATCGCGGTCACTGAACTGTTTGAATTGTGGCGCATAAGCTAAAGGATCAGATGTGATGGCATGGCGCTGGTCGCCACTCAGAAGCAAATGCGGCATCCTGTTGTCGGTCAGCTGGCGGCACTCTCCTGTATCCGGGAACCAAACGGCAACCTTGCTATAGCCCTGCCAGCCATCCGTAGCCATTTTTGCAGGATACACGTCCTTATCGGTGGTGTTCCAGACCTGAACTGACTTCGCATCCTTATCTGGGCTGTGGAGTGTATCGTCCATGTAGAAAAATATGCGTTGCCCATCTTCAGAGATCGTCAGCGAAGTTCCTACTGCCATTGCCTTCGGAAGATGTACACTGTTCGCCATGACAAAACGATGCATTTTCTGTTTCGCCAAGCTGTAATAGCAGACGGCACCTCTGTCGAAATCGGTGCCGTCAGGATTTTTAAGGAACGCTACACCCTGGCCTTTTTCCTGCCATTCCAGAAAATGCAGCAACTCTCTTGATTTCTCTAAGGTCGTTTGGGTGCCGTCACCAATACGTATTAATTGTACCGAATGGGTATCCTCCAGTTCCGTGATGCAGGCAATAAGAGTCTTTGCGGGATTTAGTTTCCACTGCCTTACATGGGGTATTCGAAATTTCACTTTTCCTTGATTGTCAATGAATTTAAGCACCCCGCTTCTACCCGTACTTCTTGTAATGATCGTTGTTCCCGAAATAGCAAAATCCTCCACATCGGGTGTGTTTTCTGCACTGCCATTTTGTAAATTTATGCCGTGGAGTACATTGCCTGGCAACAGGCAGACGAATTTCGTTTCCCCTATAAAGGCAGATTTTGTCCCGTTCGGTAGGATAAAGGTCCTCTTGGTGCGGGTATGGGTTACAAACAGGGTATCGCTTCCAGTTTTATAGTGGTGCAGGTAGCTGATCCAGTTACCATGCTCTGAAAACTTGTCCATAAACAATTGGTGCCATAGGGCATATTGGTCTTGAGTCAGTGCCTTCTTTTGTTTAGCTTGCCCCATTGCGGGGCAGCTGACTAGACAAACTAAAATAAAGAAAATGACTGACCTGATCTTTCGGACCGGACAATGCATTACATGTTGAACTGCCGCTTCCATCAGTACCCCGTATTTTGTGGGTTCAGGTTCGGATTCAGCAGCAGTTCGGCTTCCGGGAGAGGCAGCAGCTGATCGGTCGCTTCCCATCCTGTTTTTGAATCCAATACGGCATCGAGCCTCGCGGTTCGCTTCAGGTCAAAAAAGCGGTGTCCTTCCGTGAAAAGTTCTACCCTTCGCTCCTTCTCTATCGCCGCCAGGATTTCGTCCTGCGTTGTTGCGGCAGTGTTCCCTAGGCCGGCAGTAGTCCGTATCAGGTCCAGATCTTCCTTGGCATTGGTCAGTTCACCTTGCCTTGCCCTCGCTTCTGCACGGATAAGGTACAATTCTGCGGTACGGAACATGATGGAATATTCTACCGACGAGCCTGTATTGTCGATTGCCTGGTACTTGTAGGCATGATACCAGGTTTCGGCGCCGTCCGTCACGGCTCGTATCCATTTTGTCCTGCGGTTGTCTCCTGCTTCAAAGGCATCCACTAGGTTCACCGCAAGCGACGACACAGGTGGCGGGCCTTCCAGGAATATGTGTGCTCCCGCCTCGTTGGTATTCACTCCATCACTTGCCGGCATCAGATGCCAGATGGTCGCCGTGCTCTCTTTCTTGAAAATCAGGTCAAGATCGGTTTCCCAAGCATATAGGTCGGCATTGTTCAATACTGCCGAAGCCATGTCAGCCGCTGCTGCCCATTGGCCGTTGTACAGATATACCCGTGCCAGCAGGGCCTCCACGGTTGCCTTATTGGGGCGCACCCTGTCAATGGTGATGTAGTCAGTTGCCAGCAACTCCCTTGCGGCCAGCAGATCTGCCGTCAGATGTTCATATACCGTAGGAACCGGCATTCTTGAAACTGTGCTGTTTGCGCGGTAATCCGTCGTTTCGATATAGGGGATCGCACCATAGAGATTGACCAGGTAAAAATGAAGTAGTGCCCTTGCAAACAATGCCTCTCCCCGCAGCTGGTCTTTCTGCGCCGCCGTGAGTGCCGTTGAATTGGCTACGCCCTCTAAAACTGCATTTGCAGCATAGATCTGGCTGTAGCTGGCATTCCACCATCGCTGTATTATGGCATTTGTAGGCAGTACAGTGTTGTCCGGAAAGGAGGTGTCGCTTGGCTGGGATACGCCATAGAAAGTCATCTCATCGGCATACTCCCCCAGCTTGTAGGTCATGCCGTCAGGATTGCCATTCAAAAGGCCGTTGGTGCGCATTTGGGCATAAATGCTTACCATGGCGGCTGTTGCGGTGGTATTGTCTTCAAAAACCGCTTCGGATGGCAATTGGGACGATGGCAGGTCAACGTCTACAAAATCATCACAGCCCACAAGCGTCAATGTGCTTAGAAGGACAAAAAGAAATGATACGGTTAGGGTACGGTTGTCGCAGACCCTAAATTTGAATTTATTTTTCATAAGGGGTGTCGTTTGGTTAGAAGGTTAATTGCAATCCTGCTGTAAGAATGCGCAACGGGGGCAGTGAGTTCGATCCTGTAAATTCAGGATCGGCACCTTTGTAGTGGGTGATGGTGAGCAGGTTCTGCCCTTCGAATACCACCTTGCACCCCATCTGTCCTATCCAGTGCTTTGGAACATCATAGCTCAGCGATATGTTTTTGAGCCTTATAAACGAACCGTCGGTAATCACGCCGTCACTGCTCAGGAAGTTGACATAGCCCTGGGTTACCGCGGCAGTAGTCCCGGTTGTAAATTGCTGGTAGGCGGCTGTATCTCCTTCCCCCTGCCAGTGGTCGAGCAGGTCGGCCGACTGGTTACCCATCATTCCGGGAATACCCAGCGACGCCGTATTGTATTTTTGCTGCTTCACAAACTGGAAAAGGAAATCAAGGTTCCAGTTCTTGTACCGCAGCTGGTTCTGGAAGCCACCGTAAAATTTCGGGTTCAGGTCGGCAACGTGCGTCCGGTCGGAGCTGTTGATCAAGCCGTCCCCGTTCTTGTCCTCAAACCGGTAAATGCCTGTCTGGGCATCTACACCCAGGTAACGGTATACCTTTCGGATATTCAACGGCTCCCCCAACACAAACTGGCTGCTGTAGGTAGAAGCTTCCAATCCTGGGAATGACACGAGTTTGTTTCTGGCCACGGTCAGGTTTACATTGGTGGTCCAGGAGAAGTCCTTTTGCTGCACATTTGCCGTGCGGAGCGTCAATTCAAATCCCTTGTTATCAACGGTAGCATCCAGATTGGCCTGGATCGAGGAGAATCCCGCAGTACCCGGTAGCGGTACGCCTACGAGCTGGTTGGACGAGCGGTTCTCGAAGGCGGCGATCGTCAGGAAAATGCGGTCCTTAAGGAAGCCCATTTCCAATGCCGCTTCAAGCTTTCGGTTGCTTTCCCATGCAAAGTCAGGGTTAAAGAGGCGTGTCGGTTCGAGCCCGATGATACCTTGGTAGTTTTCTCCTGTGGTGGTATACGTGTCCAGGTACTGATAATTGCCTATCTGGTCGTTGCCGGCTATGCCATAACTCCCGCGCAGCTTGCCGAAACTGACAATGCTGTTTTCAAAAGGCTTTTCGGAACCAAAAAGCCATGCCGCTCCGACCGCACCAAAATTGGCAAATTGCTTTCCTGGTCCGAAACGGCTTGAGCCATCCCTTCGGGCTGTCAGGTTCACTATATAGCGCTCGTTCCAGATCACGTTCGCACGCCCAAAGAAGGCCTGGTATTTGTAGACTGCCGTCTCATCAATATCGGTAACCACGGTAGTGGCGGCCGCCAGATTATAGATCAGGTTATTGCTCGTGAAACCATTGGCGCGCTGTACCAATTGCCGTCCGGTCTGGCTTTGAAAGGTGGCACCGGCAAGCGCATCGATCCTCGCTTTTCCAAATTCCGCTTTGTAGTGAAGCTGTGGTTCGGCAATCCAAGATTGCCGTGCGGCGTTGCCGATGGATATTGAGGAAAATTCCGGCCCTAATCCCCATTCCGGATTGTAGATGGTCGATGGTAAGGTGCTGCTTTCTTCGTGCCGCAGGTCGGTAAACCCAAAGTTCGAGCGCAGTTCTAGATTCTCTAATAATTGATAACCAAAAAGCGCATTGGCCACAAGGTCGTAGGTCTTGGCAAGCGACTTTCCTTTCAGGTGGCGCAGCGGATTGCTAAACGTGCCGTTCTCCCAGTTCAGGTTGCCTTCTTCGTCAAACAATGCAGGGGCATTCGGTGCCAGTGTCCGCGATTCGACAGTGTAGTCCCGCGACGGCTGGTCGTTGTCCTGGTGCGTATAGCCTGCCGAGAAGTTGGTCCTGAACCTTTTGTCTGCAGATTCATGGTTCAGGTTCATGCGCACGTTCCCTTTCTGGTAGGCAAAGTCTCCGGGGAATACGGTCGTTTCCTTGGCATAGTTGCCGCTCACCATGAACTGCGTCAGGTCCGATCCCCCCGACACGGCAGCATTAACCTTGGTAAACTGCGCTGTGCCCCCGGTTAGTTCTCGCTGCCAGTCGGTATGGCGCGTGCGGTCCCACGTTCCGTTCACATCATAGGCATTGGCTGGAAAAGCGGTGATGCCGTCATTAGCATAAGCTTCCTCGCGCATGGCAAGGTATTGCTCGGTATTCATAAGGTCCATAAAACGGGTAACCTTCCCTGCCCCTTTATTGATATTCAGGGTAAACCGGGCCTTCCCCGCCTTTCCTTTTTTTGTGGTAATAAGTACTACGCCATTGGCACCACGCGATCCGTAAATGGCGGTCGCATCGGCATCTTTCAATACCTCGATGCTTTCAATGTCACCGGGATTGATGTTGTTGAGCGGACTGCTGGGCAATGACATCACGGTATTGGTATAGCCCACGCTGAGTGCTTCGCTCGAGTACGGCACGCCGTCAATAATATACAAGGGTGCGTTGCCGTCGGCACGCAGGCTGTTCTGTCCCCTGATCTTAATTTCAAACCCGCTGCCTCCTATCCCTGACGATTGCACGATATCCACCCCCGCCATTCTGCCCTGCATGGTCGCAAGCATGTTGGTCACGGGTTGCTTCTCGATATCTTTTGCAGTGATTTTGGCAATGCTTCCCGTTCTTTCCTTGTCCTTCACCTTATAGTAGCCGGCATTGATCACCACCTCCTCCAACTGCCTTGAGTCTTCGGACATCGTGACATCAATGGCAGATGAAGTAATGGGGATTTCCTGTGTGGTGAACCCCATGAAGGAAAAGATGAGCACCTCTCCCATCTCGGCGCTTATGCTGTATTGGCCCTTCTCGTCTGTAATGGTACCCCTGTTGGTGCCTTTGACAATAATATTGACACCCGCCATCGGCCCCTGGTCGTCAGTGACCGTTCCCGTAATTGTTGACTGGTAGAAATCGTCGGTATTGGGCCTGAGGTAGTTGGCATGCATGTGGCTGCACCACAGCAATAGCCCTAAAATAAAGGCAAAGTAGCCCCTGTTCAATGAAATTATTTTCATAATTTTGAATTGTTAAATGAAACGTCAGTTTAGTTTAATCATGCCTTCTGCGCGAACCGCCAAGTTTATAGCAGAGGGCTTTTTTTGTGTCTTTTTATTTTTTCATTCGCATACTGGTTTTACTGGTTAGTGATTAGCTGTTCAGGGTTAATATTCTTTATCCTACGCGCAGGATACCCGGCCCATACCCCATAACTAACTCGAGGGTGGATGCCTTGGAGCCGGGCACAGTTAACTAAAAACTATCATGCGTATAAAAGATTCAGAGTCACTACAACGTTTGCGTGATACAGCAAAAAAAAAGAGAAGTCGCTTGAAATGAAAACTGATTGAAGTTGGGTGTCTCCTTAAAAAGGAGGCGTGGGTTTAAACTCAGCTTATTGCTCACGAGGTACTGGTATACCAACACGCAAATAAGTGAGCCCACGCCATATGGCGTGAGCATTTGCACTTATCTTCCTGCGTGTTTAAAAATTACCAGTTTTCGTGAGCAGGTTCAAAGCGAATGCTTCATTTATGTATTTTGAAGTATCGCAAAATTACACTTCTACTAGAAGTAATTATACAAATATACTTAAAAATTTACAATAGTACCCTATAGGGTACCATTATTTTTTTCATTAAAGCTGAATTTTAACTCTATGGAGAACGTAGATTTTATAACCGAGAGAAAAAAGTTCGGCCGACACATTTTAAAACTTAGAAAGAAGATATCTAGTAAAGATTATCCAGGCAAATTTATTTCGCAGCAAGAGTTAGCAGATCGCAGCGGAAATATAACCAAAAAGACTATAGGTCAAATAGAACGTGGAGATATTAATCCATCATTTGAAACTCTTTTGGTCTTGGCTCAAGCTCTCCATATTTCAATTCAAGAACTTTTTAATTATCATTAGAAAAGATGCTATAGGCATCTTTTTTATTTCTTAGTTGGTGTAAAACATGTAATTTTATTGATGAAGATGTTATTGTTTCTATTATCTTACTACTAGTGATAAATTAATAATAGACAACAATTAGACTTTAGTAATCTATAATTGAAAAATAATGAAGTAGAGTTAATCTGAGATTGAATTAAATCCATTAATGTAAAGACTCGAGAAACCCAAATTTTTCAATCTTTTAATTATCCCTGTATCCCCCAGATCTTGATACTAAAGTTTAATCATATATAGCATTCTCTTTTAGCTTGTCTTTAATATTGTAAGCTAGTTCAATCTTTGGGCGCTACCGATTTTAATTCATAATATTTTACAATATAAATTGGTTACATTTTCGCAAGATTTAACTTATAAAATTATCCATTCTGACGTAACTGCAACCTATCATAGAAGTCGTTAAAGCTACATAAAGAGTGCATCCATATAAATATGCGTCACCAAATAGTTGCTTTTTATATATAAATATTGACACTGTACACGAAATGAATAAAATGTTAAAATAATTTTATATTTTCACAAAATATTTTAATTACTTTATTATAATGCTTGATCAATCTTTTTCCCATGAAAACTTTAGAGTTATTATGGATGTCGAAAATAGAAAAGGTAATTATCTCGAAGATAAAGGCTTCTTCAAATCATCCGACCTATTCAGAAAATCACGAGAAATAACGGATCAGATTATTATCTTAAATAACCAAATTTCTATTGAAAGAGTATCATTAAAAAAGATTGTAAATCCTAAGCCAGAAGATTACAAGGAATTTAATAATTTGGTTGCTGCCAAAGAAGAGTTAAAGCAAAATCGGGAGGCAGAACGGAAATTTATACTATCTGAACTTAGTCAAAAAACAAACTCAGAGGATTATCAAATTAAAATTGAAAAAGGACAAATAAAATTTGGCAGTCAATTATATGTAGCAGAAAATGAACCGGAACACTATTTTGTCTTAAAACAATTACAGCGCAATATCTATAAAACTTTTAAAGTTAAACAGTCTGACAGACGTGAAATTCTCACACAATTAAAAACTTTTCTTGAAGACGATTTTCCAAAGTACGTTGTTAGAACCGACATAAAAAGCTTTTATGAATCAATTCCTCATAAATACCTACTTTCAAAAATTGAGGAAAACAGTTTACTCAGTTATCCATCTAAGAGAATAATAAAAGATATTTTAAATCAATATTGGAAAATTTTGCTTTCAGAGGGAATTAAAAAAGAATCTGATGAAAGAATTGGCATTCCACGTGGTATTGGAATCTCAGCATACTTATCAGAACTTTATCTTAGAGATTTTGACAGGAAAATTTCGTCTCAAAAAAACGTTAGTTTTTATGCTAGATACGTTGATGATATAATTTTTGTAGTCACGCCAAAATTAAAAAGTGAAACTGTTTCAACAACAGATATAAAAATTGAATTATCAAAATTATTAGCTTCTACTTCCTACCTTCAAATCAACAATAGAAAAACCACAGTAATTGACTTGTGTTTAAATAGTTCTAAACTTGAACAATTTATTTATCTAGGTTATAAATTTTCAATAGGATACAGAAATGAAATGATTGCTGGAACAAACGAGCTAAGTAAGGTTCCTTTAGAAATTACAATGTCAAACGACAAGTTTAATCGATATAAAACCAAGGTTAAGCTTGCATTTGAAAGCTACTCTACTGAATTCGTAAAATACCCTGGCAGACACTCATCCATAAATAGAAAACTTTTGATTAGAATAAAATTTCTCACTAATAATTTTCAACTTTTTCGTCGAAAGCAAAATGTATTAGTAGGTATTTTTTTTCGAATGAATTTATTAATAAAGATGTAGATTTAATTAAACTTGATACATATCTTAAACGGCAAATCACATCGGTTGCCCCAACTGTCAATCCAAACCTACTTTTAAAACTTAATAGTCTGTCTTTCAAAGATGG
Source organism: Flavobacterium album (assembly GCF_003096035.1). Classification (NCBI taxonomy): domain Bacteria; kingdom Pseudomonadati; phylum Bacteroidota; class Flavobacteriia; order Flavobacteriales; family Flavobacteriaceae; genus Flavobacterium; species Flavobacterium album. The sequence continues at coordinate 3,237,085 of NZ_CP029186.1, forward strand.
CTTCCACAAGAAGAGATTCCTTAAATTTAATTATAAATCATTTGAGAGTGGAAAAGTTTTAGAAATATGGAAAAATATATAATATGAGAAAAAAGGTTCCAATTATTCGTCATAGTGAACGTGTTGTTCTTTCTGATGTACTTCCATACGAAACTCCATTGATCTTCTCAAACAGATATTTCTATAAATATTTAATTAAAAGGAAAAAGTGCTTAAAAAACGTCAAATTCAGATCAAAACACCGAGCTTTCACAGAAATTGAAAAATTGTTATTTACAAATCAGGATGTAACATCTCCATTTGTATTCCATATACGCCATAAAACACATGATTTCAGGACTTTGAGTTTAATTCATCCTAGTAATCAATTAAAAGTTTTAGATTTTTATGAAAAATATAGCGAGAGTATACTTTACTGTTGTTCACTAAGCCCTTTTTCAATTAGAAGACCATCTAAAATAGCAAGATTTTCGTTCTACAATGACCTTTTGCACAAGAAAAACCAAGATGGCGATTTTGAACACGCTCAAGTTGAAGAAGAAGATAATGAATATGAAAACTTAAAATCTTTTTTTACATATCAGAAATACAGTAATATTCATAAGTTTTTTGAATCCTATCAGTTTCATAGAAGTGAAAAAAAATATAGAAAGTTACTAAAGGTAGATATATCAAAATGTTTCGATAGCATTTACACCCATACAGTTTCCTGGGCAGTTTTCAATAAATCAATTGTAAAAGACAATATTCCCCAATCATTGAAAACATTTCCTGGCGAATTCGACTATTTGATGCAAAAGTTAAATGCAAATGAAACAAATGGAATTGTAATTGGCCCTGAGTTTTCGAGGATATTTGCAGAATTAATACTTCAACAAATTGACAGGAACTTGTATGACCGCTTAAAGTTTAATGATGGTCACACCAAAAGTTTAATTCACAAAGTCGATTACGAAATTTTCAGATACATCGATGATTATTTTATTTTCTACAACGATGAGTCTGATTCGCAAAAAATACTTTCTGATTTGAAATTATGTCTTGGTGAATACAAGATGTATATTAACGAGAATAAATCTGCCACATACGAAAAGCCTATTATCACTGAGATCAGTTTGGCTAAACAAAAAATAAGTGATTTATTTAAAGATCATTTAAAGTTAAAAGAATCTATTAGTAAAGATGACGAGAATAATTCAACAATATACTTTTCATCAAACAGTGTTATTACAAGATTTAAAACTATCGTGAAGGAAACAAGCGTTAGTTATAAAGACATTATGAACTACAGTCTTGCTGTTCTTGACAAAAAAACTGCAAAACTCGTAAATAAATTTTTGAAAGAGAAAAAAATAAATCCAGATTTAGATCAAAAAGAATATGAAAAGGGATTTTTGGAAATATTGGATGTTTCATTTTTTTTATATTCAGTATCTCCGAAAGTGAATTCTACTATAAAACTCTGTTTAATAATAGATAAGATAATAAGATTTCTTAAAAAGAATAAAAGTAATTCCTACATTGAACCATTTTCATTTAATTATAAACATAATATATTTAAAAAAATAGCAGATGAGATTTTTTTAATTCTACAAATAAATAAAACAAAATCTGAAACCCAAGTAGAATCACTCTATTTGTTAATAGCATTATCTCAGTTAGGCAGAGAATATAGGCTGAACTTAAAAATTTTGTCTTCATATTTTCACATTGATACTAAGTCGGACGGGACACTTGTAGCAAATAATAATTTAAACTATTTTTCAATAACTGTTTTACTTTTTTATATAAAAAACATTCATCAATATCGAGACATTAAATATTTTATTAAAGATTACATCATTGAAAAATTTCAGATGATAACAATCAACCATAAATGGAAAACAGAATCAGAAGCTGTAATTCTATTGATGGATATTTTAACTTGTCCATATTTAAATGATTCTCTTGAAGCGCTTGAGAGGAAAGAAATTAAAGACAATATAGTAGAAATTGAAAATTCTTTATTAAGGAATACAACCTCTGATGGGTTAGTAAATTATATATCTTCAGTTAAAAAACTATTTAAAAAGTTTAAATCACATAAAACCACCAAATGTTTAAAAGATAAAATTATAAGGAAATTCGAAAGTAATCTTGAAGACTATTTAAACGAAATAAATTTAAGGACGGGGTTCGAAGTTTATGCAAAAGAAGAAGCTTTGATGAAATTCGTTGATTATTTTAAGAACAACTTCCACGAACACATTGATATATACAAATACAAAAAACAATTATTATCTTTGATTGGAATTACTGAAAATCAAACTCATCTAATACAGCAAGAAAAGTTTTGGTTCATAAAATGGACCGATTTTGATTTTGGTATGGAACTTCAAGCAAAACGAAGTCAAGAAGTTTACTAAAATATTGCTACCACCGACAGCCAGAAATGGCGCCACACACAAGTAGCTTCTTTGTAGCCCTACTATTGGGTTATTTAGAGTTAAATAAAGTAGCCTATGTCGGGGGCTACTTTTTTGCTTATAAAATATTCTAATGACTTTTTTATATTCATTTTTTCAAGCATAATAATTGCAAACATCACACTGATAACTAACTAAAGCTAATAACAATTTGTCTTTACTGAAAGCGGCAACGGTAGCAGTATTATCTCCATTTTAAAGGAATAAAGAAAGTAGAAGATGCAAGTAGTGAAAAATTTACCGAGGAGTGCGAGGGATAAATTTTTGTTAATACATTAATTCAAAGAATTTATAATTTCCTTATGATATCGAGCAAGGCTTGCATTTAAACCTTCAACGCACCTAATAAAGTTTCTTTTAGCTGAATTTGGCCTAGCATAGATCTCAATTGCTATTCTCTCAGCTAGATTTTCTGAAATATCAGGCGAACACATATCTAGAACTCGCCCCATACAATACCATCGATTGTGAGAAACTGCTAATTCCGCTCCGACGAACGTGCACTCTGCCTTAATCGATAGATCAACAGTTATATCATAAATCGTTTTAACATGGCCAATTACAACATCGCAATAATCAAAATTAAATGATGTATCATTAATCCATGCTAAGTACGATTTTGCAAACCTGTTCCAATGTCTTTCATTTATTTTTAAGCTATCCCCTATAAATTTGATATTTATATCGTAAAAAATTGCGTTTTTCAGCTCTGGTGTTCTTTCCAAAGAGGTTACAAAATAATCAAAGTTATCTAGGCTCCAGTTAGGATAGTCTTTTAGGCTATTTATTAATAATTCAGCCTCCTCATGTAGTTCTTTAGAAACCTCAACCTTTGACAATTTACTTAAGAGTACGTCTCTTAAAATACTTACATTTTCAAAACGATTTTGTGGAACTTCTTCTGTACATTTTTCAATAATTACGCCTATTGCTCCTCTACTACTTAATCTTGAATATGGCTTCCTTTGAGTACCATCATAAATATCATGTAAAATTGCTCCAAAAGAATAAATATCTGCACTACTAGTCACATTTTGAAAATCAGTATATTGTTCGGGTGCCATATAAGGCAATGAACCATATGCTAATCCACTTCCTGTAACAAAAGTTGTTGTTAATTCAGGATCAGATGTAATTAACCCCATATCAGCCAATTTCCATTTATTATCATGAAACAGTATGTTTCCTGGTTTGATATCCCTGTGTATAAACCCCCTTGCATGTAGGTATTCCAAGCAATTTAATATATCTGAAAGCCCTTCAGGTGCTCTTCTCTGTAGTTTACAAAGTGTAATTTCTTCTTGATAAGTTTTTGAAGCAATAGGCATCAAAAACCAAGGTTCATCCTCATTAAGCTCAGCATGTACAATGGGAATTATAAAGTCCGAGGAAAGTTTTTGTTGGACTCTCACCTCCCGAGCAAATCTTCTTTTAAACAAGTCGTAGTCTTCCTTTGCTACGGCATGATTTGGCTGGAAAGTTTTCCTTGCATACAGATTACCATCTTCCGCTCTTACTTCATGAATTATCCCGAAGCCACTTCTATCATGAATAATCCTATTGACTGCCTCTATTTTCATTCAATATTTTTTTGAAAAACCATTTTTTTAGTTTCAAGCTCTAAAACACATAATTCACCATACCCCTCATCATTAACAATATATGCACCTCCATCAATTCCATAGACTTGTAAATCCTCACTTTTGAACTGCTCTATGATTTCAAAAGCTGTCATCGGTGTGTGACCGTGAATAACCTTTCTACCTGCTAACCAATCTGCATTGTACAAGACCTTCCAATCTCTCAACCAAAGTAGAGATTCCTTATCACTATATGGATTTTCAATAGTCATATTGATACCCGCATGAACGAAAATATAATTTTCAGCAACGAAGTAATCATCGAACGATTTTATAAAATCAATATAGGCTTTTGGTATTCCGTTAATGTCTGATGTTAAAAAACTTTGCAGAGTTTTGTTACCTCCATTTCTTATCCAATTGACCTTTGCAAATGTATCATCAAGTGCATCCAATAACATTTGTTCATGGTTTCCCTTTATACATGTAACATCAAAACCATGATTTTGCAGTAATATTACAGTATCAATGACTCCTTTGCTGTCATGACCTCTATCAATTAAATCACCAAGCAAAATCAGTTTGTCAGTCTTTTTTAAAGAAACCTTTTTTAAAGCCTGTCTAAATGTTTTGTTACAGCCATGAATATCGGAAATAATGTAAGTACTCAAAATAAGGTTATGTTAAATCAAAATATTATTACTAATCTAAAAATATATCAATCGGTATAATACTTATAGTTAGTCGCTTAATCAATTGTGTATTGAATGATGTCGCAATTTACACAATTTAAAGAAATAAATAATGGTATCGACTTTCAGAATAGTAATCTAAAATCTTTAAATGCATTCCTTAACAGCAAAGATTCTAGGTTAACGACTTAATTTTTAACCTCATGAAGTGAAATTGAAAGCTTTTGCAAGACGATTCATTTGATCCTAATATCAATTCCTATAAAATTGGAAGCATTGTTTGCAGCAATGGAAAATTAGCAGAAAGATCGCATCCATTAGTTAATTGTAAGTAGTTGTGGGCTTACTTTGTTATTTATTAAATAGATGTACATATAAATTGTCGGATAATTGTAGGCAACAATAGCACGAAAGTGTAAGAGAATTCAATATTTAGATATTCGCCTCTTTAATTTTAATTATCTTTGAAATCCTTAATTTAAAATAAAATTTTTTCTTTATTCTAGAATCTAAAGCTAATCTCCTAAATACATTTCCTTATGATTGATCTTGAAACCGCAAATAATAATTTACTAAGTGAAATTGAAAGTGTTCGTAGCGAAATAAAAACCGACAATTTCAGCATGGCGGTTAGGGAACTAATCCAGATATTCAAGGATGGTGACCTAGAACTATTCCCCTCATATCAAAGACTTTTTCGCTGGGATGATGCTCAAAAAAGCAGGTTTATTGAATCATTGCTGATGGGTATACCGACACCACCAATTTTTATAGCACAGAAAAAAGGCTCCAAGTGGACAATCGTGGACGTACTTCAAAGGATTTCCACGATCCTGCAGCTTATGGGCTTGTTTAAAGACAATAAAGGGGTTGTAAAACCAACCTTCACATTTACTGCAACAGAGAAATTACCATCCATAGAGGGAATGAAGTGGGATCAGCTTGATGAAGACGTTCAAAGAATTATAAAGATGTCTAAATTGGACCTTAAGATTATTCTTGTTGAAGATAATATTACTGCACAGTACGAGCTATTCAAGAGGCTTAACACAGGTGCTGTAGCGTTATCAGCTCAGGAAATCAGAAACTGTTTGATTATTATGGTCAATGAAGAATACTATAATAAAATTGACACTTTGAAGAACGACGCACACTTTAAGAATACAATAAAATTAACTGACGCGAAGAATGAAATTGAATTCCCCATGGAATTAATTTTAAGGTATTTTATTTTAAAATTTGATAGTATTGATTTCACAAAATACAATATGTCATCTGATCTGCTTGCTGACTTTATCGATAAAGAAACAGCAAGAATTATTCAAAGTGAATCATTTGTATTGGATACCGAAATTGAAATTTTCAAACGCGTTTTCAATCTATTAGATGAAGTACTTTCTGATGAAGCATTCAGAAAATTTAATGTTGAGAAAGATGTATTTGAGGGTGCATTTCTTCAGACCAGCTTTGAAGGTATTGTTTCAGGAATTGCGCACAATATCGATTATTATGAGAATGATGGTAAAGATAGCTTGAAAGAAAAGATTAAAAACATGTATAAAGATGCGACCTTCATAGAGGCTGCCAAGAGAGGTAACAAAGCACTTCCAAGAATTCAGAACATGATTGCATTTTCAAACACTTACTTTTTACCAGATGCAAATTAAAGATTTTGAAGATTTACTAGTGGAGGATTGGACCTGGCGCAAAAAAGAAGTTTCAGATCTGATTTTGTTTGCCGAAAAGGAAGAAAACACAGTACTTCTAAAGTCCATTATTCTATTATTATATGCACATTGGGAAGGCTATATAAAAAAAAGCAGCAAGACGTATCTCAAATATATATGTGACAATAATCATAAGCTAAATGAATTAACAGATAATTTTAAAGCGGTAGCCTTAAAAGGATTGACAGGTGAAGTTATAAAAAGTGGTAATACTTTAAGCCTTCAAAATGAACTTCTTTACATAAAGAAATTTTCCCATTTGGATAATATTTCAATAGATCATCACATAAAAATTGATTTAGATGATGAAAAGGATAAAAATATCATTAATACGCATGATAATCTAAATCCGGAAATTTTTGGTAATATTTTAAAAATTATAGGGATTGATTACAAAGAACAATATGATGCCAAGGAAATTTTTATAAATACATACCTGTTGTCAAATAGGAATGCGATAGGCCATGGTAGTAAAGAATTATTCAAGGATGAGAATTTTGAATTTAAGATCTCTTCAATGAAAAGGTTGAGGGATGTAATCTTGGTTATTGTAGAGAACTTCAGGGATGAACTGATAGAATTTGCTCATAACAGTTTGTATTTAAAAGCTAACGAAGAAAAAGCCAAGCAGTTAAAGCAAAAATTTGAATCTCAATTAAAAGATGCCTTCACCGAAATCGACAAGGCTTATGCTTAATATCTAATTGTCTTTGTTAATAATCATATCTTCAAGATCACCAACATTAATCCTAACTTGAAGAGGATCCTCTACTAATACTGTTTTATTAAGATATTGAATGTCTGGACATACTAAAACTTTTAGCACTCCCTCATCCTTAAGATCTTTGGAAATAAGTTTCCATTTAATCTTTAGGTCATGCTTTTCAGCAAGTGGCTTTATATAGACTTCATCTGAAGTATAGCTGTCATCTCCTACCAGAATTTTAGTTTCTGGCAATACTTTACCTGCATTGCTGTCATTGGATAAGATTAGGTCAGACCGAAAGAAGGATTTTGAAATTACAGCCAAACCAGTATGGTTTTCATTTGTGTCCGCCATGTCCTGAATGTCCTCTTCAATCTCGAAAAATAGCTTGAACTCTTCTATTGGACTGTCGCCTGTATTTTGTATCCTTAAAGCAAAACTGAAATAACTTAGATTTACTTCAGTTGTAGAAGCTACAGGATAAGCCAAGCCTTGCATCATTTTATTGACACTGATAATATTATTGAGAGCTTCCGGATACACCGGGTGCGCAGGCACAATCTTTTGCCTGTAATGGGTTGTCTCTTTCTTAAATTGGGGTATTGCCGATAACTCTGTTGTTGAATCGTGAAAGGTCACTAAAACGCTCTTGCTGGTCTTGAAGTTTTGGCTTTTAAGGTACCAGTCATGCGTGTGACGGTTCTCGTCAATCATATCCACTATGTCTTCCCAGGAAAAGATGTGGATCTCAAAGCTCCCAGCGGCTTTATTCTCTATATTCTTATTTCTGATATAAGCCTCTATGCTAGCATCCTTAACCGCCGTGGTTGCAAAGTATAGCTTTTTTAGAGGCGGATCAAATGCTCGCGCCAATTTTATTTCCTTGTCGATCTCAGTTTCAGTAAATTGCTTGTTAGTGTATTCATCCTTTCCCTTGCATTGTATACCGAAATAGGCATCCTCCCCGAAAGGAATGCCATAGACATCTACTCCATTCTGATCCTGTCCAGCCCTTCCGTTCTTTTTTATCTCGGGACAGTTCCATATTTCTCCCCACAGTTTTTTGCACAGGGTTTCAAAATCCTGCCAGTTGGCGGGACGTCGTAATGATTTGGATGCTTCCATTTTTTTCTTATAAAAGATTAGTGTTACGGTTCTCGCTAATCTCCCGATAAAGATAGCGATTGATTTTAAATTTGATTATTTTTGACACATGAAGAACTCGATTGCCAGCCGTAAAAATAATAGCACAACCTATTCCCTCTTACGGGAAGGGACGTTGACGGCACTGCTGCCAGAAACTGATCCCCTAAAAACATTACATAGTGGGAGGATAATGGCCAAGGCATGGGCAAAGGACTTGCCTGAGAACAAGAAATTTGACCTCGTCCAGAATTTTATAAGGCAGGTAATCGTGGTATACTGGCAGATCGTGCATGATAAACCGGTCAACTTAAAGAGGCTGCCTCCCTTTCAATATTCTTTCAGGAAGGCAAGACTGGACAACTCTGCAACAGCTGTCGCAAATGCCCTTGGGAGGGCAGTCGCAAGGTTTGGCGTGACAGAGGCTGCCTTCCATGTTGGAACAATATATACCTCCCTCCTGCCCGACACGTTGCGTTCCAAGAACGGAATATTCTATACTCCTCCATCATTGTCCTCTCGGCTTATTGAAATGTCTGAAGCTTCGGGTGTTAATTGGTCTACGGCAAAAGTAGCCGATCCTGCCTGTGGAGGTGGAGCCTTTCTGGCTCCGGTGGCCCTAAAAATAATGGAATCGCTTCCTGATCTCAAGGGGCTTGGGTTAGTGGAACATCTGGAAGCAAATTTGCGTGGTTATGAGATAGACCCTTTTGCGGCATGGATTACGCAAGTCTTTCTTGAAGTAGCGGTAAAGGACAGGATTGTAGGAGCCAAAAGAAACGTCCGTAGCCTTGTAACCATATGCAACACTTTGGAGTATGAATTTGGAGAAGCGGAACAATATGATTTGGTAATCGGAAACCCGCCCTATGGGAAGGTTTCCATAAGCGACGCGACAAAAGAAAAGTATAAGGAAAGCCTTTTTGGACATGCCAACCTATATGGGCTATTTACCCATTTGGCAATTAATATGACCAAGTCCAAAGGCATCGTAAGCTACCTCACTCCTACCAGCTTTCTTTCCGGAGAATATTTCAAGAACCTGCGAAGCTATATATTGTCAAAGGCTTCACCCAGTGAAATTGATTTCGTGGCGATACGAAAAGGGGTGTTTGAGGATGTCCTTCAGGAAACAATGCTTGCTGTCTATAAAAAACAGACAATGAAACAAGCTCAGGTTGATGTAAATGAGATCATCACATCGACAGAAGATGAATCTATCGTGGAGAGTTTTGGAACTTTCAACGTGAAAGCTTTACAATCCAATCCCTGGATACTGCCTCGCACATTGGAACAGTCCAAGATTATTCCCGCCATGTCAAAAATGAGATTTCGCTTATCCGATTGGGGCTATAAAATCAGTACAGGACAGCTGGTATGGAATAGGAATAAAGCACAGCTCAGCGATACCTATAAGAAAAATGCATTTCCGGTAATATGGTCTGAAAGTATTACACAGGAGGGTAATTTCGTATTACGTGCGGAAAAGAAGAATCACTCTACCTGGTTTCATTATAAGGGTGAAGAATATCTCCTGACAAGAAAACCCTGCCTACTGCTGCAGCGGACCACTTCCAAGGAACAGGAAAAGCGACTGAATGCAGCCATTCTTCCTCAGGAATTATTGGATAAAAGGAAAGCGGTGGTCGTTGAAAACCATATCAATATCATAAGCGCCTCGGAAGAAAGAGCTAAAGTCGAACTAAACGTATTATGTGTTTTCCTTAACAGCAAGGCGGTTAATGATGCTTTCAGAACAATAAGCGGAAGCGTTGCCGTCTCTGCTTATGAACTAGGGTCATTGCCGGTACCTTCACCGCAAAAACTGAAAAAATTAAAGGAGCTGGTTGATACCAAGGCCCACCCTTCTTTGATAGAGAAAGAGTGTCATGATCTTTATACCTTACATAATGAGTAACCAGCTACCACCGTACATTACAAGGGAAGCAGTTTTGGAAAGGCTTCCTACTATTTTTCCCGAAGGGACTCCAAACCGCAACTATTGCATAAGGCTGATGTCAGCAAGCACCATCTTTACTATGCTGTATATCGGAGCCATTGATGGAAATGATATCTACGCCGCCCCAAAGCATATATACAGGATGACAGTCGAACAGGCAGAAGATAATACATCAGCGGGCCGGATCAATTATAGGGTTAATTCATTGAAAAAAGGTGTGGACATCCCGGGAATCCGATGGTATGCCGACAATACAAGAGAGCCCATACGGGATGAGACCTTAAGGGAAGGGCTTCAGCGCGTGGGAGCGGTTATAGCCATACCAATTCCGACGACATCCAGCAAACCACGCTATGCACTCCAACAGGATTTTGCGGCTCTCTTTAATCCTGATCTTACGGGAGATGTTCTGGCAAGGGCAATTGAGCAATGGCAACAGAATAACCTGAGTACCGGGGCCCTGATGCGAATATCGCTCGCTGGCAGGACTTCAGGTAGTGCTACAGGGAATGTACTGGTTTCTCTTCCTAATGGTGAGGTTAGAAGCCTGAGTACCGGATTGAGCTCGGATATTTCTAAGGCGGTGATCGAAATATTCGCGCCAATATACTTGGTAAATCCCGCGGTACTGTGGATAAGTACCAGCGATGCGAAAGTTCCGTATCTGGATAAAAGGATTGCAGACTCTATCGGCCTAAACATAGAGGCGGACAAAGAGTTACCGGATATAATTTTAGCGGACTTGGCAGGAGACACTCCTACATTAATCTTCGTTGAAGTTGTTGCGACTGACGGTGCCGTTACTCCCAGGAGACAGGAGGCCATATATAATATAACCAACACCGCAGGATTGGAACGAGAAAGTATCGCCTTTGTGACTGCCTATCTGGATAGGCAAAGTCCCGGCTTTAAGAAAACAATTTCAAATCTGGCCTGGGGCAGCTTTGCATGGTTCGTTTCCGAACCTGATAAGATAGTCCATTTTAGCGATGGACGCTCCAAACTCATAGATATTATCTCTCCAATAAATATTTAGGTAGATATATTTTATAACTAAGAAAAACTATAGCTGATAACATGCTGAGCACAGAAGATTTGGTTACGCCTGCCGCTACACTACCGTTAACGGTAGGAGATTCTATGACATCATCTGACATCATAGCCTTATTTGCAACGCTAATTTCAATTTTCGCATTTGCAATAACTTTTCTGAGTTATCGGAGAGAACGTAGTAAATCCAACCAAGATTTGGTTTTTCAGGAAAAAATAGCTGCTTATAAGGACCTGTCGCGTCATGCTAACATCCTCTTCGAATCATTCTTCGACCTTGTAGAGGACTTGCAGGATCATGACGGGACAAAAAAGCAATGGACAAAGCATCTTGAAAAGGAATGCAGAGCTTATGACGATCAGGTAACAAAATTTCAGGAAGTCATTTTTGAGTCGATCCCCATACTGCCTGAGAAGGTTTACAGGGAATTGATTGAATTTGGTCTGGAATCAAGGCATTTTATTACTTCGGCCTTTAATGGAGATTCCCTGCTTACAATCAATGCACATGATAAGCTTGAAAAAAGCCTTAGAAATATTATCAAATTGATGCGGAAGGATTTAAATGTTGATAAGGTAAATATCAACCTAAAGAAGAGATTAAAATAAAATTTTTCCGGCCTCTTAGCATATTAATTCTATCTTATCTTTTAATCCGCATAAAATTGGAAGCCATTGTTTGCAGCAATGGAAATTAAGGGAGAGATGGCATCCCTTAGCTGAACATAATTAAATGCAGGTTCGCCCGCTTGTTGATTAAACAGGTACACATATTCCTCCAGAAGTTTTGATTTGGGACTGACTTCCGAAACAATCTCAAACGCTGTTTTTTGGAGGTCGTAAAACTTATCAAAATGTAGATCCATACTTGGAAGCTTATCGCTCTTCATTGAATTATATATTACATCAATTGGAGCCAGATTCCAGATAAGGTCATGTGATACAAAGGCATGTGGCACGAAATGATCCAAGGCGTACTTGTTTATATTCAGTTCACTATCTGTATAAATACATTTTACAGTTCCTAGCTCCTTAAAAACAATATCCCAGTAGTTCTTCCTTTGATTCGTAAGCGACCCTCTGAATGGAGGTTTGATTAGCTTTCCTGGAATATCAGGAACATTAGGATTACGGACTTGTAAAAAGCTTGAAAGGTTCCAATAACAGAAATCCTTTAGAATCCTAGCATTGCTTTTTATGTAATCTATCCAGATTGGATTGATTTCGATATGGTCTGTATGCAATCCATATAAAATCTGGTTGTGGAAACTTTGGGATTCCAGATAAATTCTGTTTCTATACTGGGTATAATTTTCATCCTTGTTTTTACCGATCCAGGGTGTTAGGAACCAGTGTGGAACATTCTTATCGAAATGCCTCAATAGGGAAATTGTTTCCTTGTTTTTGCTATTTAAAAGTACCTCTAATAATTGTTCTCTTCTAATACTTATTGGTATAGCTTCTGTTGCTGCAATCGCCTTGATAGCTTGCTGGATCAAATCCTGGTTGCCAAATGAAATATGAAAATAATTTACCGTATACCATGCGTTTGCCAGCATCCTGGCAAAAAGTTCCTTTTTGTCTACTGACAGCTTCCCTTCTTCTATTACGTCTATTATGGCAAGCAACCAGTAATACTTATAGGTGGCCGAAGTATTATTGAAGGCAGATGCCAGAGGGGCGATATTAAGTAATGAAGAAGATGGTAAGCTCATTTGATTTTTTAATTAAGCAGGAACATACCAAAATTGTAAAAGATTTTATATATTATCCTGCCTAAATTGTTACGGCATTAAAAATACTTAATTAAATATTTCATATGGATGCTGATACTGAAAATTTTATTTGCTATGAGTGCATAGGAGAGAATTACTTAAAGTTAGAGATTGAAAGACAAGGAAATATCTGTAAATGTTCATATTGCGATAATGATGAGATTGAATGTTATCCATTATTGGACGTTGCTAATAGAATTGATTCCGCATTCGAGCAACATTTCCTGCGGTCTTCTGAATCACCACCTGACTACTACTCAATTGAACACCTAAAAAGTTTAGATGGCTGGGAGCCTGACGGATTGCCTGTTGTGGAGGCCATAGCTGACGCCGCAGAGATTTCTGAAGAGGCAGCTTCAGACATACAGGAAATTCTCGCCGAAAAACATTACAGCCGATCCGCAGCAGAAATTGGTGAAACTACTGAGTTTGATATTGATTCTTTCTACGACAGGAAAGAACCTGATGACAGGGAATGGCAAAGCCAGTGGGCTGCCTTTGAAACAAGCCTTAAAACAAAATCACGTTTTTTCAGTAAGGAAAATGAGCAACTCCTAGCCTCAGTATTCGATAATTTAAATGTACTGAGGACCTTAGACGAAAAGCCAATAATTAAAACAATAGGACCAGATACCGATATTACAAGTTTGTTTAGGGCAAGGGCTTTTCAATCCGATGATAAATTAGAAAAAGCTTTGCAACAGCCGGAAAAAGAGCTTGGCCCTCCCCCTCCTGAATTTGCAACGGCAGGAAGGATGAATGCAAGAGGTATTTCAGTATTTTATGGTGCGACTAAAGTAGATACTGCATTATGTGAAATCAGGCCACCCGTTGGCAGTAAGGTTGCAGTGGCAAAGTTCAATTTAATGAGACAATTGAAGGTTCTGGACCTCACCGCGCTATCTACTACTACAGTTGAGGGCAGTATATTTGATATCAGCTATTCTGAACTAGTATCCAAGACAATGTTTCTTAGAAAACTCAGTCAACGAATCACCAGGCCAATTATGCCGGATGATGAACATTTTGATTATTTAGCAACGCAAGTGATAGCTGATTTCTTGGCTGCTGAATACGGATTTGATGGAATCATCTTTCCATCTGCCCAGTCTGCTGATGGTGTAAATATCATCTTTTTCCATCATGCGTCAGGTGTTGAACCAATTAAACATCCGAAAGGTACAAAGGTTGATGTGAGCTTGTATGATTGGTATGATGAGGAACAATGTCCAGAATACAGGATTACTACTTCCATCCCAAAAAAAGAGAATGAAAAGAAAGAGGATACATTTTATGATATACCTTGGTTCCACCACATTGAAAGCAGTACAGAAATTCGAAAAGATTCTTTGGCAATTGACCTAGAATCCATTACTATTGAACATGTTTCGTCAGTACACATAGTTACTAGTAGCTACTCTGTCACTTCAACATCACACGAAGAAAGATTCCAACAACCTGATAATACTTCAGAATTTACTTTTTAAAATTTACTTTAAATTATCATGACATTAATAGTTTCCTGGATCGGTGTTGACGAGAAAAAAAAACAAAAAAAGATAGCATCGCTCTATATAGCTTCCGACAGCAGATATAGTTGGGGAAATCTTGGCAAATATGATAATGGTGTAAAAGTGTTTCGATGTATAAACGCTCCTGAAATTTTCGGCTTTTGCGGCGATGTATTATTTCCCTCCAATCTTGTCAGCCAGTTAATAACACAAATTGATAATGGCCTGTTCTTTTCAGGCAGTGAGACAAGCGATGTAAAATCAAGGAAAATCGCTAATTTCATAAGTGAAGCTGTCAAGTACTACCCTATCGTTGCTTTCAACCAGAACTTTACAATAATTTACGGTACGAGGATAGCTGATGACTTTCACTTATTCAAATATATTCACAACTACAAAACAAGGGCGTTTGACTATGAAGAAATCAATCTGCCTCTTGAGTCAGGAAAAGTTTTCAGCGGAGGTTCCGGTTCAGAGGAATTTGACAAAAATTACCAATCCTATGAGAACCCAAAGCATAACGAATATGGTACGAGCAGGGGTGTATATCAATGTTTTGTACGCACACTGCTAAATATAAAGGATAAATATTCAGGGGGCGCACCCCAGATAGTAGGACTGTATCGTAAGGGAAATGCTGTACTCTTTGGTAGTGTAATTACTAAAAAATTGTACATTTACGGTCAGGAGTTTATTCAAAATACAAATGCCGGGAATATAGAGTGGCGCAATGAAAATTTTGAAAGGACAAATCCTGAAACCGGTAAGATATTAGATGGTGCCCAAAGGCAACCAAGCAAAGATGCAACTCCCTAACTCTCCACAAATTCTATTTTATAACATGGGGAGGTCGAGGTGTCTGGCAGTGGAAAGCTGCCATTAGGGTATTCAAAATGCAATAGTGGTGTAAATAGATAGCACGTCCATCTCTAAATGGGAGGTCCTGGCGCAAATCCAGGCTGCATTTTAATTTTATTCTTTAAGTTTCATGGGAAAACAGCTATTTATAATTGGAAACGGATTTGACATATTTCACGGAATACAATCCAGATATTCAGATTTCGAAGCATATGTCAAAACTTCGCGCCCTTCGTTGTACGATGCATTGCTGGAATATTTTCTCCAAGATGAGTTGTGGTCTGATTTTGAAGCTACTTTGGCACTGATCGATACCAACAAGATTGTAGAAGACGCAGCCCAATACCTTGATGACTACGGGGCCGATGACTGGAGTGATTCCGGGCACCACAATTACCAATATGAGATGCAACAAGCCATTGATGTGGTAACAGTTGATTTACGGAATGCCTTTATAGAATGGATACTTCATCTTGAAATACCATCTACTGGAGATTTAGCGCTGCCTGAAGATGCCACTTATCTGTCGTTTAATTACACCGAGACACCGCAACGATGTTACAATATAGCGGAAGATAGCATACTTTATATCCACAATAAAGCAATTGATTTGGATTCAGAAATCGTATTGGGCCATAGCCGGGAATTGAGCGCTGAAGAATCCTTTTCTAATTATGAAGAAAATGACGAAATGGAAAGTTACGACGTACGTGTAATGGAGGGAAATGTCATTTTGGACGATTACTTCAAAAACACCTACAAGGATACTGCCTCAATCATATCAGAAAGAGAAGATTTTTTTAGAAGTCTTTCGGATATTGATGAAATAGTAATATTGGGCCACTCTCTGTCTACCGTAGACCTTCCATATTTCGAGAGAATTGTTGATTTTGTAAGTCCAAATTGCCAATGGAAAGTTTCGTATTTCGGAAACAGGGATAAGCCTGTCGAAATCTTGAAATCCATTGGAGTTCCTGAAAAAAACATTACTGCAATAAAAATAGAAGAGCTGTTATCTTAGGTGTTACTCACCCATTTCAAAAGAAAGTTTTACCATAGTATTTTATCAAAATATTTTTCTTATTTTTCGCACAAGTCATAGCAATTACAAACATTATGGACGCAGGAAAAAGGACAATTAATGATATTTTTAACGGTAATAGGATCTTGGAGGTACCGTTCTTTCAAAGGGCCTACGTTTGGGGGGAAGATCAATGGGAACGGTTGCTGGAAGATATGGAAAATGTTAGCTCAAATGTTAAGCCATATTTTTTAGGATCAGTAATACTAAAACAACAGCCAACCCCTACTGGAAGCATCGTTGGAGATGTGCGAACCGTCATTGACGGACAACAGAGACTTACAACCCTCAACATCTTTTTTAAGGTCTTATGCCTTATGAATGGCCAGGTCAATATGTTTGACAGGACATTCCGATTAATGAATAACGATATTGCCATAAAGCACAATCACAATGATGCTGAAACTTTTGAATTTATATTAAACCTGACAGAACTTATTGAGCTTGATCAGAGAAATAATATTTTTAAGGCCTATGAATATTTTAGGAAAAATATTTCCGTTGAAAAACTAAATATTCAGCATATACTGTCCAGCATCTTATTTGTGGGTATCGATCTTAGTGCTCATGAAGATGAACAGCAAATCTTTGATACGATCAATTCACTTGGTGTTACATTAACTACTGCTGAGCTCTTAAAAAATTATTTCTTCAATAGGGATATTGTTTCGTATGAACTCTACTGGAAAAAGGTATTTGAGGAAGATGATGAAACAAAAAGTTATTGGGATAGGGAATTTTTTGCAGGCAGGCTGAAAAGGACATTTATTGATCTATTTTTCTATTCCTACTTGCAAATTAAGATACAGCAGGCAGATCTCAAGGTAAAAACGGAAGACAAAATAGAATTTTCAAAAGTGGAGGCCCTATTTGAATCTTATAAGAAATTCATAAATGATTATCAGTTAGATAAGGTAGAGATACTGCAAGAAATCAAAGAATATGCCATCCTTTTTAAGAATAGCTTTGACCATTCTATAACCGCATCAGAGCTAACAGAAGTACATGGCATAGAACGGATTAATGCAATAATATTTGGATTGGAGACAACAACAATAATTCCTTATGTATTATACGTTTTGCGTAATGTAAAGGATGCTGTCCAGCGCGATGATTTATTTCATATAATCGAATCCTACCTAATGCGAAGGATGATAGTCCATTCAAATACAAAAAATTATAACCAGCTGTTTACCGATAGGTTGATAGCGAATGAAATTCTTTCCAAGGATATGTTCTTAGATTACATCAATCTAAGTTCTGACAAGGTTAATTATTATCCAGGAGATGATGAGTTGCTTAAAGGTTTCGAACAATCTATTCTGGTAAACAAACAAGCGGCGGGAATCCTTTACATGATTGAGTCAAAAATTAGAAACCGTCAAAGACATTCAACTCAGCTTTTGGGAATGAATAAATATAGTCTGGAACATCTCATGCCAAAAAAATGGGAGAACCACTGGAATACCGGTCTATCGAAGGAAGAAGTAGATTTCCGAAATAGGAAGCTTTTGACTTTGGGAAATCTCGCTATAATAACCCAGTCCCTAAATGCCTCGATACGAGATTCCGACTGGGAAAGCAAAAAGGAAGGAAAGGGTAACAGATTTGGATTAAAGCATTTCTCTTCTGGAATTGAAACTCACTCTTCCTATCTTGCGCTAGATGCTTGGAATGAAGAAGCAATAGCTGGTAGAGGTTACGACCTGTATGAATTAGCTAAATCTATATGGCCTAATTAATTTTACTGGGTAAAAAGCTTCATTAATAATCTCTTTAAAATATTTTGATTAAAACTGCATGAATTTTAAATAAAAATATTTGCAATTTGGATTGATATTTGATTACTTTTGTTTTCCTGAAAGGATTAGTTATGAAGAAGATAGACAACCTGCACAAGAACCTGAAGCGTGGCAATGTGTACCGCAGGGCGGACCTTGCCCGGTTCTCCAGCGCCGTGGACCGGCATCTTGCCGAGATGGTAGGTGAGGGTACCCTGCAGAAGCTTTCCCAGGGGCTCTATTATTTCCCCAGGCAGTCCGCCTTTGGCCCGGTGCCTCCTGACGAGGCGACCCTTGTGAGGTCCTTCCTCAAGGACGACGAATTCCTGATCACTTCTCCCAATGCCTACAATTCTTTAGGTGTGGGAACCACGCAGCTCTATAACAAGAGGGTCGTGTACAACCACAAGCGCCATGGTGAATTCGACCTGGGCGGTACAAGGTTCAGCTTTGTGGCCAAGCCCCGGTTCCCAAAAAAGGCAACCTTGGAATTCCTATTGGTGGATCTGGTAAACAATATAGCAAGCCTGGCAGAGGATCCGGAAGCTGTCCTGCAACAGGTACAGCGCAAGGCTGGGTCTATGGACCCTGTTAAACTTAGACAGGCCGTAAAGTCTTATGGCGGTGTCAAAGCCAGGAAGGTATTCGCCCCTGTCCTATCACTTTAATCCCAAAACCATGGCTGATATCTACCTGCACCAGCACAAGGATTTTCCTGAACTGTTATCCATACTCTCAAGGGAGACCGGCATACTTTCGCAGCTTATCGAGAAGGACTACTGGATCATGCACGTGCTCTACGGACTGAAAAAGCAGGGCTTTTCCTTTGAACTCAAGGGCGGTACGTCCCTGTCCAAGGGCTATGGCATCATCCACCGCTTCTCCGAGGATATCGATATCCGCATACTTCCTCCCGATGGCCATGCCGTAGCGGTCGATCCGAAAAAGGTAAAGAAGGGGCATGTCGATTCCCGATTGGGATATTACGACTGGCTTGCCGGCGAGATAGCAATCGATGGGATTGTTTCGGTGGAACGCGATACGGCCTTTGACGACACGCGGTACTACCGTAGCGGTGGTATCCGGCTTGCCTATGAGGCACATGGAGAGGGTATTGAGGGACTGAAGGACGGCATACTCCTTGAAGCGGGCTTCGACACGGTGACCCCGAATACCCAGGTGAGCATCTCCTCCTGGGCATACGACCGGGCAGCAGCAACTTTGGGCATTTCGATTATAGACAACAGGGCTGTAGATATCGCCTGCTACCATCCCGGATTTACCTTCGTGGAGAAGCTCCAGACAGTGGCTACCAAATTCAGGCAGTTCCAGGCAGACGGGATATTGCGTCCCAACCTGCTGCGTCAATACTACGACCTGGCCTGCCTGCTGGATTATCCTGCCGTGGGCGAATTCATAGGCACGGAAGATTACCACGCCCATAAGCTGGCACGTTTCCCAAAACAGGATCTCGAGGCTCCCCTTTCCGAAAACCAGGCATTCCTGCTTGACGATGCAGGGCTGCGCGCCGATTATCAGGCGCAGTACCAGGCTACTGCTGCACTCTACTATAATGGACAGCCGCCTTTCGGCGAACTGCTCGACCGCATACGCAGGGACCTCGGCCGCTTCTAGCTGCCGTTATCCATTTTGTTCCTCTTCCTCCAGCTTTTTTTTGAGCGCCTCCACAAAGAAGGTCGGCGAGATCCCATTGCGGGCCTTGAAGGCATTGACAAAGCGCTGCGTGCTGCTAAAGCCGCACTCCTCGGCAAGCCCACCATTGTTGTATTCCCTCAGTTTTCTGGAAAGCTTGAGCTCTTCCGTGATATAATCTATTTTCAGGTCGTTGATATATTCGGTAAATTTCTTGTCCCTCTCCTGGGCAATGACTCCTGAAAGATAGGTCGTGTTGGTCCTGAAGGCCGAGGCGAGCCTTGCCAGGCTCAGGTCCCGCTCAAGGAATTTCCTGTCCCGTTCCCATTTCTCGAGCTGGAACACGAGCTTCTCCTGCGATCCACGGCTCATATCCGAAGGTTCCCTGTTTTCACGCACCCTAGGATTCCTCGCCTGCCCGTCATTGTCTTTCATGAGCCGCTCGAATTTCTCCTGCCAGTCCATTCGCTGCCGTCTGTAGCGGACAACGGCAATTACGGCAACGACGGCAATTCCGGAAAGGATGACGATGAAAAGCGTCTCATTGCGTTTCTGGCGGTCCAGCCTGGAATGTATCGCTGCGCGTTCGGCCAGGAGCTCCTTGGTGTCGTATTCCTTGTGTATGCGCCCGAACAGATAGGACTGGGTGGATTTAATCACGCTGTCGGCCTTCAGCAGCTGGTCGACATAGAAAAGCGCCACCTTTGAATTGTCCTCCTTCTTGTAGTGGCGGATCAGCAGCTCGTAGTTTTCCCTCAGGTCGGGCCTCATGTAGCCCATGTCCTGGAATATCCTGTCCACCTTCTTGAAGTGCCCCAGGCCCAGTGCCTCTTTCCTTTGGGCCCAGTAGCTCTTGCCGATGTAGAAGTGCCCCACCGATATGTTGCCGAAGTCCTTGTTCTCAATGATTGCCGGAAGCGATGACTTGATCTGCGATATGGCGGTCGCATAGTTCCGCAGGAAATAATTGTTGACGCCCGAGGTATGCCGGAAATAGGCATCCATCTCATGGTTGCCGAGCCGCCCCGCCTCCTCAAGCCCGAGCCGTACGTAGCTGGCGCACCTGCCGTAGTCGCCCATCATGTTATGGCACAGGGCAAGGGAATGCAGCGTATTGAGGTATGCCCTGGTGTTGGTGGCCCTGAAAAAAGTCCTGCATTTTTCGAAAAGCAGTATGGCCTCCTCATAGAAGCCGAGGTAGTACTTGAGATGGGCGATGTTGTAGCTGGTCTTGTTCTTTAGATACTCATCGCCTGTTGCGGATATGTAGCGGTCGGCCTCCAGGTAATTGTCCAGTGCCTCGTTATGGCGCTTGAGCCCGTAATAGGCAATACCACGGGAAAGGTAGGCGCTGCCGATCAGCTTGTCGCTGCGCGACTGCAGGGCGGCACATACCATGCTGTCGGCATAGGCGATCTTAATCTCCCCTTCCCTGTAGTGGATATAGTTCTTGTATCCGTAGACTATCTCATCCCAGTTCTGCTCCTGTTTGGCTTTTTCCAGGAAGGCCTTCAGGTAGGCCTCCCTGCGCGGCGCATCCTTGTTATGCTTCTCGATCTTGTCAAAAAGGCTGTCAAAGGACTCTCTGGAGAGGCTGTCGTTACCCGTCAGGGGAGCTGCCGCATGGGACAGTGCCGCAAGCAGGAAAAAGAAGGCGGTAGGTATATTTTTTAGTACCATTTATGGAGCTACTAGTAGGTAAGGTTTCTCGGGGCGCAGTAGTGAAATGGGGTTTTTCTGTATGGTTGGGGTTAACCAAATATACTCATTAACTGGGTAGTAATTAAAAAATTAACATACGGCATGCCTATGGATTTTGCGAAAATCCATAGGCGATATTATGGAAACCCACAGCAGTCGTGTTGTAGGCCAATTCCCATGCATTTAGCTTTGTCGGGAATTCAAAAGCGAAACGGGCCATCGTGGCCATCAGATTCAGCTTACCCGGGTAAATGGACTGAGAGAGGAATCAGTAACATTTAAACCTAAATCATGAAAAGAATATTTCCTATAGCCATGCTGCCGATTATGGCCGCAACCATTATGTCATGCTCGGACGATCTTCCAGAAGCGGAACCGGCAGCCATTACGGCAGCACATGCCGAAAAGAAGTCCCTGGCAGTGGGCGGAACATCCCACAGCCTGTCTGCGATAGGCCTTGCGCACAACCTCCTGCTGGACGACTGCTTGTCCCGCAACATGCCGCCACCCTCCACCCTTGCCGATATCGATGCCACGGTTGCTGTGGTGATGCAGGCACATGGACTTGCCGTTCCCGGCTGCGGGGGCTCCGGCTGTACCGCGCTGGTTGCCGGTATCATCAGCGACCCCATGTCCTTCCACAAGTCTACCATTGCAGAGTCGGGGCTTTCCTATGTCGCAGCGGCCTACCTCACACAGTTCCTTCAGGATTTCTCCCTGCCGGCACAGGGCGCGGAAGCACAGCTCGAACTGGTCAGGGACGCGCTGTCGGATATTGCCGACAGTCCTGAGTTCACGGCCTTCGACAGGGACGTGCTGCTGACCACGATGTCCATAGCAGAGGCATCGGTCCTTTATGGAAAGGAAAGAAAGGACAAGGACTGGGAGACCTCTGTGGGCAATATCGTGGCCGCCTCAAGGGGCGCGCTGGGGCAGCCTGAACTTGCCCTGCGCCTCAGCCTGATGGCAGGGATCATGCAGCACCATAATCTTCAAGCCCACTAGGCCATGAAAAGGAAGGGCAGCAGTAAAATGAGGACCAGGATTGTCGCATCCCTGCTGCTGCTTTTTCTAAATGCGCTCGGAATTGT
Source organism: Flavobacterium album (assembly GCF_003096035.1). Classification (NCBI taxonomy): domain Bacteria; kingdom Pseudomonadati; phylum Bacteroidota; class Flavobacteriia; order Flavobacteriales; family Flavobacteriaceae; genus Flavobacterium; species Flavobacterium album. The sequence continues at coordinate 3,259,859 of NZ_CP029186.1, forward strand.
CCTGGTCAGCGAGCTCCTTTCAGTTGATGAGATGGTGCGCTACCACGGTAATGGAGGCATCACTTCTTCACAGTACAGGATCCAGGCCCTGCTGCTCCTGGCAATAGCCGCAGCGAATCTTGCAGCCTGCCTGGTCGCTGTTATCTGCACCTACTATGAAAGGCCGAACCGCACTGAAGGCGCTAAATTCTAAATACCACCTGCCCGATGCCACAAATTCACTGCACTGACGTTTACAGCTTCTCCGGACCAAACAGCAGGTCCCAGAAGGTTCCGAACGGTGGCACAGCGCGGCTGCTGGCCGTTCTGGTACTTGCCGGCAGCCTTGAGCTGCAGGCAGATGGTTCCTATCTTACCATACGCAAGCATGATTTTATAGCCGCATGTGCAAGCCAGAAGTATGACCTTCATGGATCTGACTATACGGCAATAGTGATTGATACGCCTTATACTGGCTTTTCTTCGGGCAGTCTGGCAATGCTGGCCCTACTCCGCGGAAGGACCGTATCGTTGCAGCAAGATAGGCTTTCCATTATGTCCATGCTGATGGAAATAGCACTGTTATGTGCCTGCGAGGAAAGATACGGGAAAAGGGAAGCATTCCTTTCAGGCATACTTGCCCTTGCCATAAGCCTGGCATCAGATACCCGTGCCGCTTCGGATGGCGGTCAGGATACGCATGCCTTTGGTCCTGCCCCTGCATTCCTGTTGCTGGCAGGCAAGAACATACGCCGGTACCACTCCGTCGCGTATTACGCAGATGCCCTAAACATCACGCCGGGCCACCTTAACAGGACCGTGAAGGCCGCACTCGGCCTGACTGCCAAAGGCTGCCTGGAATCCATCTTGTTTTCGGAGGCAAGGGTGCTACTGGGGGATCCCGGGTTCAATATCGCTGAAGTCAGCGACATCCTGCACTTCAGCCATCCTGCGGTCTTCATCCGCTTCTTCAGGAGGCTTTCAGGCACCACTCCCCTGCGTTACCGTGCGGGCAGTTAATCTACAGATCGATGAAACCGAAAACAACATGAAATGGTACAATCTGCATTTTACAAGGATATGCTCACAAAGGTCAGCTCCAAGGAACAGGAGGTCGCCCTTGACGGGCCAGACAGCATCCGGCAGTCCTACATGATGGCCGCCTTCCTGCGTGATGCGCTCACGGAGCTCAAGGAGCATATTTTCCGCAAGGGGTTCGAAGACCCCCGGCAGGAGATAGAGTTCTTCAGGAAGGTCAAGCCCCAGGTGCTCGGGAGGCTCATCTTCTACAACAAGGTCTACAGGATCGAGATTGCCTGCCCGTTCCGGCTGGGCAAGATGTACCGCAAGTTTTTTGCGGAGCAGCTCCGGCGCCTCAAGGCGGAGTCCATGGAGCACCTTTCCGACTCGGAGTTCTACACCTACTACCGCTCGGGGCAGACCGACAGGGATGAGGCCTATTTCCGGCTGGGCAACATAGGACAGCCCGTGGGGCTCAACAGCTTCCTGTTCGAGAGCGACCCGCGCTTCTCCACCTACTACGACTACAAGGCGGCGCGCATCATTGCCACCGACCTGCTGTACGGCTACCTGCTTGCAAAGGCAAGTCCAAAAGAAAACGTGGAGGACGGCGCAGGATCAGGGGATATCTGCTGGACAGGCACCAAGAATGCGCTGATCGAGCTTATCTATGCCCTGCATACCTCGGGGGCAATATCAAACGGCAAGGTAGGGCTACGAAGGGTCAGCATGGTCTTCCAGTCCGTGTTCCGCACTCCCCTGGGTGATATCCACCACGCCTTCCACCGCATGAAGGACAGGGCCGGAAAGCGGACGCTGTTCATCGACCAGCTGAAGTCGTCCCTGGAAGACTACATGGACAAGGAACTCTGACAAAAGGCACTCTCTACAAGGGCAGCACTCCGGTGCTGCCTTTTTTTTGTTAAAAATCACCAGCCCATTGGCAGGGCTTGGCAGATCCTGTCGGGGACGTTGCGGAATTTTGCGGGAATAACTTAAAATCTCACGATCATGAATATTGACAGGAACGAATTTATTGCATGGATGGAACGGATCATGGACCGCTTTGACATCATCGGCGAGAACATCGCCAAGGCCTCGCAACAGCGCAATGCCATAGACGGCGAGGAACTGCTGGACAACCAGGACCTGCTGCAGATGCTCAAGATCAGTACCCGCTCCCTGCAGCGCTACCGCTCCGGCGGGAAGCTTCCCTACTATACCATAAGCGGCAAGATATACTACAAGCTTTCCGACGTGCACCAGTTCATCCGCGACGGCTTCAGCGCATCGCGCAGTGACGCAGGGGAATGACAAAGCGCGCCACGGCGCGACACGCACCTCCCCGGACCATTTGGCGATGATACATTAGCAAACTAAAAAATGAAATGCGCATGGCAGCAACAGACCACAGGAATGCCGGCAAGGATGACCAAAGCGAAACCCTGCTGGTAATGGACAAGCAGGAGAAAAGTGTAAGGGCCGTAAGCGGGATAAGCCCCGAAGGCCTCATGGAGACGGTAAGCCCCCTGAGGAAAAACAGCGGAAGGTTCATCACCCTGGACCGCGGCGGGGACCTGTTTTCCAACTTCTTCTCCAATTTCATGAACCAGATGCACAACCCCACGCGCTTCTCCCTGTTCATCGTCCCAAAGAAGACGGCCATTGAAATGGCGGCAGTGCTGGGCCGGGTGCTTGACAGGGCTTCCCGGCTGATGCCGCTCAATGAGATCAGGATACCGGACCTAAACACAGAAAATAAATTAAATCAGGATACTATGGAAGCAACAGAAAGAACTACAGAAGCTGGCGAATTGCGCTACAGGCCCGAACAGGTAAACTGGGAGGCATTGTCCTCGATGGGACTAGACAGGGACAGGCTTGAAAGGATGAACCTACTGGAACCCCTGCTCAAGGGATACAAGACCAATGAGCTGGTGCCCCTGACCCTTACCCTTGGAACTGCAGTGGTAAGGATGGACGCCAGGCTCTCGCTGCAGCCCAACGATTCGGGCGAGATTGTAGTGGCGATGCACGGCATCCGCAAGGAGCCCAACATGAACTACCCCTTCTTCGGGCATGAGTTTACCGACCAGGACAGGCAGAACCTGCTTTCATCCGGAAACATGGGAAGGGTCGTCGAGCTGTACAGCCAGAAGGACGCGCAGTACCATCCCTCGCTGATAAGCGTGGACAGGATGACCAACGAGCTGGTGGTCTGCCGCACCGAATGGGTAAGGATACCCGACGAGATCAAGGGCATCAGGCTGGACGAGGCCCAGAAGCAGGAACTGCTGGAAGGAAAGCCCCTCTATCTTGAAGGCATGATATCCAAAAAGGGAGAACCCTTTGATGCCACGGTACAATTCAATGCCGACAAGCGCTATGTCGAGTTCCAATTCGACAGGAATGGCGCAAGGACGCAGGAGCAGAAGGCATCCCAGGACACGGAAGCGCCAAGGAACTTCAGGGGCAGGGAGCTAACCGAGGAACAGTACGGCAAGTTCAGGGAAGGCCAGACGGTCTACATGGCCGGCCTTGTCGACAGGCAGGGCAAGGAATACAACGGCTACATTACCTTCAACAAGGAAACTGGCAAGACCGGATTCTCCTTCCAGAATCCCGACAATGCCGCGCAGAAGGCCAGCCCGTCCGAAGCGAGCAAGACCCAGGTAGCGGTCAACTCGGAAGGCAAGACCAACGAGGCAACCAAGAACCTGAAGGAACCGCTGAACCAGCGCCAGCAGGAACCCGAGACAAGACAACAGCAGGACCAGCAAGAACAGCAGGCGCCTGCCCGCAAGGGAAGAAAGATGTAACCCAAATGTTATGATATGAAGGCAATCATCGCAGAAAAACCGAGCGTGGCAAGGGAAATTGCCGCCATTGTCGGTGCAGTGGAAAAAAGGGACGGCTACCTATCCGGAAACGGCTACCTGGTGACCTGGGCCTTCGGGCACCTGGTCGCCCTGGCCATGCCGCAGGATTACGGGATCGATGGGTTCAGGGAGGCTTCCTTGCCCATCCTGCCCCAGCCCTTCCTGCTCACACCTCGCAAGATAAAGAAGTCCAAGGGCTACGAGGCTGACCCGTCGGCGCTCTCCCAGCTGAAGATTATAAAAAAGGCAATTGGCGAGTGCAAGAGCATCATCGTGGCTACCGACGCGGGCCGGGAAGGGGAACTGATCTTCCGCTACATCTACCAGTACCTTGGATGCGCCAAGCCCTTCGAGCGGCTATGGATCAGCTCGCTGACCGAGAAGGCCATCCGCAGCGGGATGGAAAACCTCAGGCCAGGCCAGGAATTTGACAGGCTCTACCAGTCTGCAATGCAACGCAGCCGGGCCGACTGGATCATCGGCATCAATGCCTCACAGGCACTCTCGCTACGTGCCGGCCAGGGCACCTATTCGCTGGGACGCGTCCAGACCCCGGTCCTGGCCATGATCTGCCGCCGCTTTCAGGAACACGGCGACTTCAAAAGCACCTGCTACTGGCAACTCAGGCTGCAGCACAGGAAGGACTATGTGGATTTCAGCAGCATCTCGGTAAAAAGATGGGAAGACCGCAAAGAGGCAGCCACCGCGCTAAGACTTATCGAGCGCGACGGGAAGGCCCTGGTGAAATCCGTGGAAATAAGGAATGTTACGGAGCAGCCCCCCCTGCTCTATGACCTGACCGGGCTGCAGAAGCAGGCCAACAGGACACTCGGCCTCTCGGCCGCAGAAACCCTGGACATAGCACAGGCACTCTATGAGAAGCGTTTCATCACCTATCCCAGGACTGCGAGCTGCCATATCACGGAAGACCTATGGCCGGAGCTTCCTTCATTGGTTCGGCTCCTGGCGGAAAAGCCTTCATGCCGTGCCATGGCAGGCAGGATGAATTACGGGCGCTTCAACAAGCGCATCGTAAACGACCTCAAGGTGACCGACCACCACGGCCTGCTCATAACCGACAGGATACCCTCCGCCCTCACTGCAAAGGAAAATGCGATATACGACATGATTGCCGTAAGGCTGCTTGAGGCGCTGTGCGAGCCCTGCCAGAAACAGGCGCATGCCGTCGGGCTGGAAGTCCATCATCATGATTTCTTTGTCCGCGGAAGCAGGATCGTCCAGCCCGGCTGGCGCGCGGTCAGGGGCAGCCAGTCGGAAGCGGATGAGGAGATGGTGGACCTGCCGATGCTCAGGGAGGGCGACGAATTGAAAATTGGCGGTGCATTGGTCCTTGAAAAGAAGACAACCCCTCCTCCACTCTATGATGAGGCATCCCTTTTGCAGGCCATGGAAACTGCCGGGAAGCTGCCCGATGATCCTTCCATCCCTGCTACGGGATTGGGAACACCCGCCACCAGGGCGACCATCATTGAGACCCTGCTAGACAGGGAATATATCAGGAAAGAGAAAAAATGCCTGCTGCCCACGACAAAAGGGCTTAAGGTATTTGAATGGGTACAGGAAATGAAGATTGCCGATCCGGCAATGACTGCCCAGTGGGAACTCTCCCTGAAGGCTATAGAGACCGGCGAGGCCAGCCCAGAAGCTTTCCAAAAGGATATAGAGGAACATGCGAGATCCGTTACTTCGGAACTTTTGAAGATTGCACACGTGGGAGAGGAATATCCTGAGCTACTGTGCCCAAAATGCAAGGCGCATAACCTGATCTTAACCAACAGAATTGTCAAGTGCCCCGGCGGTACCTGCGGATGGATCCAATTCAGGATGGTCTGCAAGATCCAGATCCCTGTTGGGGAAATTATAAATTTGATTACCAATGGGAGAACATCCCTGATTACAGGCATGGAGAGCAAATCGGGTAAAAGATTTGATGCCTGTCTAATTCTTAGTAACGATGCCACAGTAAATTTTGAATTCAATAAGTAGAATTCATTTCTAATAAGATGCGACAATTGTCTTGGTAAAAGTTTACTTATCAAATGGATATCTCTTATTTTAGCCTAAAATAAGACCTAAGATGGAAAATAGACGTACGGTGCCAAAAGAGCTATATGATAATTATAATTTACTGCTAAAATATAAGGATAACAGGAGGACACAGGAGGAAATTTATGACGATTTACTCGCGATAGTAAAGGATACAGAAAAGGGTAAATTCTTACCATTTGTGATGCAGATGATGAATATGATAGGGCTAAGGCATACGACTGATATGTACAAGAACCTGATGTCTCCTTTGAAGCAGTTCGCCTATGTAATTGATGTATATTTTTCAACTGTCCATTCACAAGGCAAAGCAATGCCAGATGAAAACGAGTGGACAAGGCTGACAGAACTGCTGATGGAAACCGAGATGACTTATTTTGGAGAAATAGGCTTTCCAACAAATGAGTCAGACTTTGATCTCGAGAAAGTCAGCGTTTCCATGAAGTCCTTCTTTGATTTCTACTCCAATGCCCAGCTATCCTATGATGAGCAGACATTAGGCAGGCTAAGAAATAATTTTGAGAAATTCGATACTGATATAAAATCTCAGTTCGGGTTTACCGTAAGCGATATAGTTACGTTCTGTCACCATGCCGGTAACCTTTGCAGGGAAAAGGCTGAAAAAACACAAAATAGTGCTTCCTATGGCTGGGAGGAACTTACCTCCAGGCTTATTGCGCAGGGGCTAACAGATCCCAAAGATTGGGTAAATGTTCCGGAAGTGCAGACATTAGTAGAATTTGTAATGAAGCCGGGAAGCTGGTTTATACATACTGCCCAAGAAGTAACTAATACTACCTTATCGGCAAAGACCATTGATGACCTGATCAAATTTCTTCTGTTTGATGAAAATATACTGGTCGGAAAGACCGTATATTATGCTGATGAAAGGCAATATTTATCCACTCCGATAATTTCACTTAATGCTGATGAGTATCTTATACCTCCTTTTAAGCTACTTATTGAAGCATTCTACAACCGTATCAATGCATGGCTGGCAACCACCAAAAGCAACAAGTATCTCAAGGCAAAGAATAAAGCCCTTGAAGAAAAAACGCTTCAAATATTCAGGAACTTTTTTAAGTCAAATGCCTCCTACTATCAGACCTTCTATTTCGACAAGAGCAATCGTGCTGAACAGGATCTTCTGATCCTCTATAAAGATATCGCCCTTATCATAGAAATTAAAGATTTCAAATTCCGAGCGCCAATGCGGGAACCAATTAAGGCCTTTGATAAAATCAAATCGGACTTCAAGGGCGGCATTCAAAAGGCATACGACCAGTGCAAGAGAATGGAGAATGCACTTGAGATTGGAAATAATTTTGAAATCTATGACGAAAAAAACAATAAATTGCTCTGGGAGGTCAAGCCTGGAAAAATCCGCAACTGGTATTCCATAATTGTAACCCAGCACAAATACGGAGGCATACAAACCAATCTTTCAGAATTACTATCTAAAGAGCAGGATGCTCTCTATCCATGGTCTGTCTGTGTTGATGATCTTGAAATCTTCCTGCTGGGATTATTAAAAATCAAAAGGAACTCATCATCACATAATTTCATAAACTATCTGGAATACAGGGAATACTTTCATGAGAGGCTGATCTGTAGTGATGAGCTTGAAATGTGTGGTCTATTCCTAATTGCACAGCACAAATTCAGGCATTATGCAACCCAATCCGAAGATTACTTTGCTACTGATATCCGCATGTCTGGAATCTTTGATGCACATTACCAAAATGGATTAGGTTTTACAGATGAGATTAATATCCAAAATAAAAAAAAGCAACCGATAGGAAGTTATGAGAAATCCTTTGATGTTCATATCGTCTCAGGTCATGACATGAAAGATTAACTTAAAAGGTAAAGTAAACATTAGATTTTTGAGACGATTCCTTCAAGCCCTTCATTAGCAATAATAGTATCAATAATCGCAATTGCAGCTTCCTTCTGTGAAAATGAAACTGTAAAATAATGGATATAATTACTTTCATCTGCATCATCAAAGTGGATGATGTCTGTAAAGGAGCCGGCTATAAGACTTCCTTTTAGTTTCAGTATCTTTCTGGCCGTTGGGGTATCGACTTCCTTTTTAATTTTCAGGCGTACGGTCGTGTTCATGTGGTGGTTAATTCTTAAGTCCTTTCAGTGCCTTGATCTCTTCCTTTATGCCCATCAGCATCTCCCTTATGCTCTGCGGTTCCATGCTGTCCGGCTCGAACTCCCTGGTGGCGATGCTGCCCGCATATTCCCAGATCTCCAGTATGTCGGAAAGCCTGACTGCGTAGGGCTCGTAGAAGGTGTTGTCCGAGCTCAGCACCAGGCTGCTTTTTTCATGGCTGCTGAGCCTCTTGTACACGATGCCGTCATCCTTCATAAGGAATACATAGGTCCTGCCGTTCCTTATCTCCCCGAGGTTCTCTATGTAGCGGCCCACCACGAAGGAACCCTCGTTGTGCGGGGGCATGGAATCGCCGTCGATCGGGAAGGCCCTGAGCTTTCCCTTGCCGATAAAGGGCAGCGAGATCTGCTGCAGCCCCTCTATGAACTCCGGGTCGCTGTAGCCGTTCAGGTAGCCCGCTTTTGCCTTGTGGGGGATGATCTCGATGGTATTCTCCCCTGCCCTGTCCACGGTGATGGGCAGCAGGATCCGGTTGTCCTCCAGGCGTATCAATCCTCCGGTATCCACCTTGCGGATATCCACCGAGAGCAGCACGTCGATGCTGTAATGGTAGTAGTGCGCGATGCGCTTGAGGATCTCATACGGCGCCTCAGAGGCCCCGGACTCGTACTTCACATAGCGCGCACGCGTGATTAGAAGGTCCTCAGCGAGCTTTTCCTGCGAGACCTTCTTTTGGAGCCTTAAATACCTGATGTTGTCGGAAAAGAGAGACATGGGCTAAATTGTTGCTATTTGTAACAGCAAATATATAAATTTTTGTTTCAATCTGGTCTAATTTTGTTCCGTACAAAAAGAAAAGATTTATGGAACGCTCGATAGTACATATGGACCTGGACACCTTCTTCGTCTCCTGCGTGAGACTGCAGAACGCTGCCCTTGAGGGGATTCCGCTGATCGTGGGCGGCGGGGACCGCGGCGTGGTGGCCTCCTGCTCCTACGAGGCGCGCAGGTTCGGGGTGCATTCGGCCATGCCCATCAAGATGGCCCTAAGGCTCTGTCCCGAGGCCCGCGTGGTGAAGGGCGACATGGAATTATTTTCCCGCTATTCGAATACCGTCTCCCAGATCATCGAGGAGAAGGCCCCGGTGATGGAAAAGGCCTCCATCGACGAGTTCTACCTCGACATCACGGGCATGGACAAATTCCACGGTTCCTACAAGTGGACCAGCGAGCTCTCCTCTCTGATTACCCATGAGACCGGCCTGCCCATCAGTTTCGCCCTCTCGGTAAACAAGACCGTATCCAAGATCGCCACCGGGGAGGGAAAGCCCAGGGGCAACCTGGAGATCCCCCAGCTCATGGTCCGGCAGTTCCTCAACCCGCTCTCCATCCGGAAGATCCCGATGGTGGGCGACGCCACCTTCAAGCTATTGTCCCGCATCGCCATCCGCAACATACAGACCCTGGCCGAGATGCCCGTGAACGTGCTGCAGGAGATGATCGGCAAGAACGGCACCGAATTATGGAAGAAGGCCAACGGCATCGACAACACCCCCGTGGAGCCCTACCGCGAGCGCAAGTCCCTGTCCACCGAGGACACCTTCCACCAGGATACCACCGACCTGGCCTTCCTGCGCTCGGTGCTTTCGTCCATGGTGGAGAAGCTGGCCTACCAGCTGCGCAGCGAGGGCTGGCTTACCTCCAACGTGACGGTGAAGATCCGCTATTCCAATTTTGATACCGAGACCCGCCAGATGGCCCTGGCCTATACCTCCTCGGACCATGTGCTTACCAGTGCCGTCCTGGAATCCTTCGGGAAGCTCTACCAGCGCCGCATGAGCCTGCGCCTTGTCGGGGTACGCTTCGGCAAGCTGGTGCGCGGCTCCTACCAGATCAACCTGTTCGAGGACACCCAGGAGATGATGTCCCTGTACCAGGCCATGGACAGGATCAAGAACCGCTTCGGCGCCGGTGCCGTGATGCGCGGTAGCGGCATGCACCAACCCAAAATACGCTAAGCCATGTATCTCAACTGCCATTCCTTCCACAGCCTGCGCTACGGCACCATTCCCGTTCCCGGCCTGGTAGCCCGGGGCAAGAGCCTCGGGGTTACGGCCATGGCTCTTACCGATATCAATACCGTCACGGGCATCTACGAGTTCTACAGGGCCTGCTTGGAGGCGGGCATCAAACCCCTTGTGGGCATGGAGTTCCGGGAGGAGCACAGGCTGTGCTACATTGCCATTGCCCGGGACCGTTCCGGCATCGGGGAGATCTGTCGCCACCGTACCCGCTACAACCTGGAAGGCCTTCCGGTCCCTGCTTCCGCGCCCGATTTCAAGCGGGTGTTCGTGATATACCCCATCGAAAACGTGCCGGAGGTGCTGGGGGAATCCGAATACATTGGCATCCGGGCAGAGGAGCTTTCGCTGCTGATCCGCCCCGAGTGGAAGGCAAGGCTCAACAAGATGGTCCTGCTCCAGCCGGTCACCTTCCGCTCCAAGGCGGAATACAACCTGCACCGCATCCTAAGGGCCATTGACCTGAACACACTGGGCAGCAAGCTCAGGCCTTCCGATTATTGCGCCTCCGATGAGACGATGGCCGCCCCGGAACAGATCATGGCACGCTTTGGCCAGTATCCGGGCATACTGGAGAATACCCTTGCCCTGGTCGATGACTGCCATTTCGAATATGAGTTCGGCATCCCACGCAACAAGAAGCATTACACCGCCAACCGTGATACAGACCTTGAATTATTAAGCAGCCTGGCCCATCAGGGACTCCTGCGCCGCTATGGATCCAACAACCCCTCAGCCAGGGAGCGCGTGGAAAAGGAACTGGCTGTAATACACCAGCTGGAATTCAGCGGCTATTTCCTGATTACCTGGGATATTGTCCGATACAGCAATTCAATGGGGTTCCTGCATATCGGGCGCGGCAGCGGGGCCAACAGCATCATTGCCTACTGCCTGGGCATCACCGATATCTGCCCCCTGGAGCTGGACCTGTATTTCGAGCGCTTCCTAAACCTGAACCGCAAGAGCCCTCCCGATTTTGACATCGACTGGTCCTGGAAGGAGCGCGACGTGATACTGGACTATGTCTTCCGGCGCTACGGCGCGGACCATGTGGCCTTCTGCGGCACCAATGTGGAATTCAAGTACAAGTCCATATTCCGGGAAGTGGGCAAGGTATTCGGGTTCCCAAAGGAGGAACTGGATGCCTTGTCCGGCACTGCAATGGACCGTCATGACAAGAATGAAGTGGTCAAGCTGGTGCACCGCTACGGCATGATGATGGAGAAATATCCCAACCAGCGTTCCATGCATTCCTGCGGGATCCTTATATCGGAAGACCCCATCACCGATTTCACGGCATTGGAGCTGCCACCCAAGGGCTTCCCCATCGTGCAGTTCGACATGCACGTGGCCGAGGAGGTAGGCTTTGACAAGTTTGATATCCTCTCCCAGAGGGGCATCGGGCATATCGACGATTCTGTAAGACTGATCAAGAAGAACCTCGGCATTACCGTTGACATACGTGACACCTCGCTTTCCAAGGACGAGGCTTCCTGCAACGCTTTTTTAGGCAAGGGAAATACCATCGGCTGCTTCTATATCGAGAGCCCTGCCATGAGGGGGCTCTTGCGAAGGCTTAAATGTGATAATTATAAGGTCCTGGTGGCGGCCTCCTCCATCATCCGCCCGGGGGTGGCCCAGAGCGGGATGATGAAGGAATACATCTTCCGGCACAACTATCCTGATAAGTTCGAGTATTTCCACCCCGTATTTGAAGAGCAGCTTGGGGAAACCTATGGCATCATGGTCTATCAGGAAGATGTGATCAAGATCGCCCTGCATTACGGCGGGTTGGCAGCGGCTGATGGGGAGATACTGCGCCGGGCTATGAGTGGCAAGGGGCGTTCCAAAGCAGCACTGCAGCGGGTAAAGGATAATTTCTTTGCCTCCTGTGCGGCAAAGGGCCATCCCGAGCAGCTGAGCGCCGAGATCTACCGCCAGATCGAGTCCTTTGCCGGCTATTCCTTCTGCAAGGCACACTCGGCATCCTATGCCGTGGAAAGCTACCAGAGCCTGTACCTGAAAGTGCATTATCCCGTCGAGTTCATGGTGGCGGTGATCAACAACCAGGGCGGGTTCTACCGCACCGAGGTCTACGTGCACGAGGCCAGGATGTCCGGAGCTGCTATACATAACCCTTGCGTTAACAAGAGTGAAGTCGAAACCACTTTGTACGGCAAGGATGTCTACCTGGGTTTTATGCACCTGCAGGGCTTGCAGGGGGATATCGCCAGGCGGATTTGGGAGGAGCGTATGGCAAATGGAGAGTACCATTCCCTGGAGGATTTTATCAACAGGGTGCCTGTCGGGATCGAGGGCCTGCAACTGCTGATCTATATCGGCGCATTCCGCTCTACGGGAAAAAATAAGAACGAACTCCTGGTAACTGCCCGGCGTATCATGATGAACTTTAAGCCCGAACACCGCCAGCCGCAATTGCTGCCCGAACCTGTACGGGAATACAAACTGCCGGAACTGAAACGTTCTCCCTTTGAGGATGCCTTCGACGAGATCGAGCTCCTGGGGTTCCCGGTCTCAGTCACGCCGTTCAACCTGCTGAAGACCAGCTACCGTGGCGACGTGATGGCACGGGATCTGGTACAATACCACAAGAAACAGGTCAGGATGCTCGCCTACCTGGTCTCCCGCAAGCACGTGCCTACCAAGATGGGAGCCATGTATTTCGGTACCTGGATCGACAGCAACGGGGAATTCTTCGACACGGCCCACTTTACAGGAAGCCTCAGGGAGTATCCCTTCAAGGGTGGTGGCTGCTACCTGCTCCTGGGGACCGTGGAGGTGGACTACCACTTCCCCACCATCACCATATCCAAGATGGAAAAGATGCCCTTCATGGCCGATCCCCGTTACAGGGAAACCGATGCGGAAAGCACCCGTACCGAGCAGAGGCTCCGCGAGGACGTATCCATGACCCACCGCGCCCCTTACCCGCAGGAACAGGAGATCAACCTGCCAAGGCACAAGATGAACAGCGTAAATGAAAAGAAAACAGTATGAAAAAGATGGAATATGCCATAGTCGACATAGAGACCACAGGCGGGAATGCATCGGGCAGCCGCATTACGGAAATTGCCATCATTATCCATGATGGCAAAGATATCCTTGACCGCTTCGAAACACTGGTCAACCCGCAAAAGGAAATACCACTGCCCATCTTTGCCCTGACCGGCATCAATAATGAAATGGTACGGGACGCTCCTGTTTTCGACGATATTGCCCAGCAGGTCTTCGAGTTATTGGAAGGACGGATTTTCGTAGCCCACAATGTCAACTTTGACCACTCGTTCATACGCCATGAACTGGGCAGGGCGGGCTTGAAATGGTCGGCCACAAACAAACTGTGTACGGTACGCGCTGCGCGCAAGATCAAACCCGGGCTTCCATCTTATAGCCTGGGTAACCTCTGCAGGTCATTGGATATTCCGCTGCTGGCCGCCCACCGCGCTGGTGGCGATGCTGATGCAACGGCTATTTTACTGTGCCAGCTACTGGAATGCGACAGCGAGGGCACCATCGATAAGATGATTAAAAAGAACGCACAGGACCAGCGCCTTCCGCCCAACCTGCCGCCGGAAGATTTTGACCGCCTCCCTGAAAATACGGGAGTGTATTATTTTTATAACCAGTTCCGTACGGTCGTCTATGTGGGTAAGGCCAAGAACCTGAAGAAGCGGGTGGCCCAGCATTTCAGCGGGCATAAGATCACGCCCCAGCGGCAAAACTTCCTCCGGGACATCTACGCCATTTCCTTCGAGGTATGCGCCTCCGAGTTCATGGCGCTGCTATTGGAATGCTGTGAGATCAAAAAGCTCTGGCCCATCCATAACAGGGCGTTGAAAAAGTTCGACCCAAAGTTCGGGCTGTATGAATATGAAGCCCGGAACGGCTATAAATACCTGGCTGTCGGTAAGCTTGCCAAACACCAACGCTATGTTGAAATGTTCCATTCCCTGCATGATGGGGTAAACCTGCTTCTAAAGCTGGCGGGACAGTTCAGCATTGATTACCGGTTTATCCATTATGGGACCTCTAAAGATGAAGCTGCTCCTGCACGTGATCTTACAGCGCTTCCGGATATGGACATCCATAATGATGCCGTGAACGGTGCCCTGGAATCTTTGGAGGCTTCCCGGCCGAGTTACGCCATCGTAGATAAAGGGCGGAGCCGTGACGAACGCAGCTGCATCTGGGTAGAGAAAGGGCATTTTTATGGAATGGGCTACATCAGCTCCGATATCGGCATTTCAGACGTTTCTGAAATCAGGGATTATGTCACCCCCTATCAAAGTAATGGCTACATTATGCAGCTGATCAATGCCTATGCCGACAGATATCCCGGCAAGGTCAAAAGGCCGGCCGTGCAGGTGGAAGAATAATATAATAGATCAGATATGACACTCTTTGACGATATCGAACTCTTTACGGTAGGCACTTCGCCTAAGAAATACCATGACCTGCCCGGCCTGGAGCTGATGCAGCATGACAGCTTTGTCCCAAGGGAACAAGCCGATCGCTACTATGAGATCCTTCTCGAGAGCACGCCCTGGCGCCGGTATGAGATGCCCATGTACGATAAGATCGTCACGGCCCCGCGCATGGTTGCCTGGTATGGCGAGCAGGAAGAGGCCGGCGAAGGCGCCCTGCCCTGGACTCCCGAGCTGTTGGAGCTTCGAAGAAAGGTCGAATCAGGGACGGGGCTGGAATTCAATGCCGTATTGCTGAACCTGTACAGGAACGGCAATGACAGCGTCGCCTGGCATTCCGACAGGGAGCACAAGATCGGAAAGAATCCCAATATTGCCTCAGTTACCTTCGGGCAGACACGTCCCTTCAAATTCAGGCACAAGATTGACAAATCGATTGGGCAACTGGAAATACCACTGCATCATGGCACATTGCTTCTGATGTCGGGAACCACCAACACCTTCTGGGAGCACCATATCCCAAAGTCCGCCAAGGACATGCTGCCGCGGATTAATCTGACCTTCAGGCAGGTGAAACTGTAGCTTAAATGATTCTTGCATCGCTTACATAGCCCACTTTTTTCAGTTCTTGCTTGTATGCTTCTAACTTATCAAATGAAGCAATGGCAAGTTGAATCATTTCCCTTACTGCTTCCGTCGCCGGCTTCGCTATTGCATCCCGCTGCACGATCCTCAGATTCTCATGCAGCTTTATATACAAGTCCTTCCTATCAAGGCTGGCGGAAACATCTATTCTATGTGAGATGTCAACAAATTTTTGGACGAGATCCTTAATCAGTACTTCATCGTCAATCCTTATCATATGCAGCATTTGGGCTTTTGCCTGGTTGATCACCACGTTATTAAGTTTTCCCTTTCCGAAGAGCATGTCAATCATTTCCAATAATCCCAGATGGGGAATCTTACACTTTATCTTCTCATAAACGTTTGCTCCCTCCTTAAAGGGGAAGTTTAGATAGGATATCTGCTGCACATCGTTTAAGTCTATATATTTCTGGAAGCACTCCTTCTTGTAGTTATGTATGACATTAAGTATAAAGCACTTTGTACTGTCCGTAGTTTCCAGGTCCAATACCTGGACCTCATAAACATAGAAACTATTAAATATTTCTTTAAACAGGGTATGCTTCTTCGCTGGTACCAGAATCTCTGCAAAGGCTAAAAATTTTGCCAATGGTTCAAAGACAACCTCACACTTCTGAGCAGTATCAAAACGGTTGGATCCAGTATAATTTACCTCCGGAGGAAAAAGCTTCACAAAAACTGCTTTGGAGAAGCTTCTATATTCTTCTATAATTTCCTGGCAGATATCATCTTCACCATACTGCAATGCCTTCTTGAAAAATTTTTCTGTAGTGAAATTCAGATTTAAATACCTGTATTTTTCCCCATGGCCGAGAAACTCCTCAAAACCTTCCTTTTCAATGTTTTCAAAGACAAGCCTCTCGATACGGAATATTGTCCGCATTACAAGAATTGCTATGTATTCGTTTTTTTCCTTCAGCGCCAGGAAATAGAAATTTTCGAGGGAATCAAAAAACTTATAATACAAATCCTTAAAATCCACATAATACTTTTCCTCTTCCTTATTGGTGACGTTGGTCCTGAAAAAGTCAACCATCGTGTCGGTTATCAATTCTATATTATAGAAATCGGACTCCTTTACCGACATCAGGCCAATCTCGTTGATGATGTTTATAGGATCCTTCTGGTGAAAGGTATGCATGTCGCCCTCCATTTTTGCAATGAAACGCGCTACGGTGACATCTTCATTGAGCTTATTAAAAAGGTTGATTATGTTTTTCCTGTTCTGTGAATTTCTAAGCAGGAATATAAAGCATGGGAAAATCGAAAAGAAGCTTACAATAGAAAGCACGATCGAAAAGAAAAATATGAAATTGCTAAATGAACTACTAACCGGAGCTTCTTTTATAAAGTACACGGAATAGGACAGTAATACTACGGCAGCAAAGAGCAGCGTTATGCAAATCTTTGCGCTTCTATTTTTAAAAAAGTCCAAAAAGGCATAACGTCCAAAATACCTGTAGAAAATATTAAACGATAAGACTATCAATGAAAATGTGATCCCAAAAAGTACGCCTATTGTCCTCAATATGGATTCCAGCAATGCAGCCTGGGTTTCCATAGCAGGCATATTAATGCCATACGAATAAGGGAATAGAAAAATATATCCTACGCAAAAAATCAGCAGCAAAACTAAGAAAACGGACCAGTCAAAAAAGATGTAATCGAACGGCTTCTTGCGCGACAACAGGAAAAATTGTTGCCTGTAAAAATTTTTACGGAAGATGTCTTTTATTTTCATTTACAGATGTTTAATTATAACCATGCTAAGCTAAAAAAAATAAACTTTCAAAGCTAACACTTCCCTCTATTGCAACAATATATGGATTCAATGTCCTGCTCATCCCATAAGCCTATTGCCAAGTAATCTTTATTTTTTATTTTTACATATACATTTCATCAAGTCCCTATCTATTCCCCTTTTAGCAAAGACCTAGCACCTGTACAAGATGTCCAAAAAAATAATTAATTCGGAACCCGCCGCCTACCCTAAGACAAATACTCCTGAGATCGAGGCAGTGAGAATGTTGGAATATATTATCGACAAGGAACGTCTCAAGACCAGCCTCAGCGTCCTTGATAAGGTGCCCAATATTGACGGACATATAGAAATAGTTACAGAGCAGCAGCATCCTATAGGCAAGCTGGAAGTACAGGTGAAATATTTGCCGCAAAAAAGCCATGCCCGGCCAAAGTACCAGTGCGATCTCCAGTTTCTTTCCTACTGCGAAAACAATATAATGCCGGTACTTCTGATTGTTGTCAATACTAAAGATGAAAAGGCATACTGGCTACACCTGAGCAGGAAAGTTATCACAGACCTAGCAGCCAGGATCAAGGGAAAGACGGTTAGCGTCAGTATCCCCCTTGAGAATGTCATATCGCGTGAACAGGACGGCTATCTCGGTTCCTGGGTTTCCATCATCGATGATTACAAGACAAGGCTGATTAATTATGAGGGTATAAAAACCAAGCTTGAAGAAATCACGACGGTACATGCTGCGATGAAAAAACTTAGTAATCGCGCTGTCGGTCTGGATAAGTCAGAATTCAAGGAGATTCATATGTTCCTGGATTACTACAATCGCTTCCTGGACCACGACTTTTCTATTATTAAGGAGATTTTCTATAAGGATTACTGGAAGATAGGTGTTGCCTATTCCAGATACGAAGAAAAATGCTTGGCGTACTCGCTGTATCCCATCTCCTATTCGACCAACGATGTCCAGATTAAGCATATTGCAAACGATGAGGCCAGGCTCTTGAAGAATCTGTTGAAGCGCGTTAGCAATCACACGACCAATCCTATCAAATACCAGCCCAAGATGCTTGCTTATCAGTATGTCATCGATGATCTGAAAAAGATAGTGGACAAAGAAATGCTTCTGCCGATCAATGAATTTGTCGCGATTGAATACATCATTTCCTTCCTGGACAGGTTTGATGAAATAACAGGTTTTGATAAGGACCAGAAGCTATACCCTCTTCAAGAAATCCGCAATCTTCTTGATAACCACTTGCCATTGTTTATAGAACAGTACTTGCAAAATGAAGATCCAGAAGAGGATATTACTTTTGAGCTCGACCATTTCAGGTGGTACGTATTGGAGGAGGAAATAATACAGGTCCACGAAAGGCTGAAGCAGAGACTTGCCCTGGGCAATTCTGAAATTACCCTGACCAATTTGAAGATTACCTCAACCAGCTTCAATATGGAATACCTGCACAATTTGATCAGGCACCTTGAGAACGTCGGATTGAAAATGCTCACTCGCCACTATCCTATTAAGAAATATCCTCAGGCGGAAAGCTATTTTACCTGGCAGGTCTACAATGATTTCGAGGTGAAACAGGCTACAGAGACTATCTTCAGGAACCTCCCCTCTATTTATAATCGTTTCGTCTCGGAATATTTTCCAAACATTGCACCGGAGGTGGACTTCTATTCGTTCTTTGACCGGCTCGTTGTGAATATAGAGCCTTTAGATCTTGAAAACATTAGGGGTGGGTATGGCATCCAATTTGTTTATCTCAAGGACCTTGACGAAAATAAGGCAAACAGGACTGATGTCTACATGCTGGGACAGGACAAGCCTGTTGTATCCTTTGAAATTTTTAGAAAGGAAAAGAAAGTATGCATTGATGGTCGCCAGTATGAAGTGATTTCCTCTTCCAGTTCGCACCTTGATAACATATTCCGGGACCTTCCCATGCTAGAATACATTTATGATACCTTGAAAAACCGACTGGAAAATTACCTAAAGCCATTTCATGATGGCATCAACATCTTTAAGTTTACCAAAAGCTAGTTAAACTGACACTCCATATTTGCCGGTAATGGCTGGTTCGATGTCAATATTTCTAAAAATCAAGGATATTAAAGTTGCCAATTGCCACTGATATCGACTGCCTCTACCTTCTTTATGAATTTGATTTCTTCCTCTTCTTCGTAACTGAGAAACATCAAATGAAAGATTTCGTAGCTGTTAATTTTCTGAAAATCTCTCCGTATTTGCTCTATATGATCAATTGTCTTGTAGATGATCAAAATATCAATATCTCCGTACGTCTTTCCATTAGTTATATATGAGCCGAATACAAAGAAACTATGATCGCAGTATCGTTCAGCAATAGTCTTAATTTCGTTAATTATATTTACTTCCATGGCTTATTTAGCTCTGAATAGAGTTCGGACCAAGTATAAAGTGGCACATTCAGCATGCTTGCAACTGAATATGCTTGCGATGTGATTCTACCGATCGGATTTGAAGCTAAAATTGCGTCAAAACCATTAAAATCGTCCTTCAGTTTTCGTATTGATTCTGCATTTACTTCATAGTCATTTGTTGCTACTATAATTACAGAGGATAAGTTCCTATTTCTAAGTATGTTAAGTCTTTTATTGTCTAATCTTTCAACTTTGAAGACCTTGGAATGCTGCTGCAGGCCTCTCAGTACAAATTTGACATCCCGGTGAAGATAGGGCCAGTTTTCATTTTGAGAAATTACCCTGTAAAGATCGCTGAGGCTACCAAAGCTTATTTTCCTATCATCCAGAAAATTGTAAATCTCCCCTTTGTAAATTGCCTCTGACTTAACATTTAACAGAAAGTCAACCTTGTAACGATTGACAATTCCACTCACGTTAGCAAGATTTAATTCGCTAAATGAAAAAGTTCCCACCTTAATTTCTATTCCACTTAATCTCTTGATAAGAATCAGATCATCTTCAATGAT
The DNA here is from genome assembly GCF_003096035.1 of Flavobacterium album. NCBI lineage: Bacteria > Pseudomonadati > Bacteroidota > Flavobacteriia > Flavobacteriales > Flavobacteriaceae > Flavobacterium > Flavobacterium album. The sequence continues at coordinate 3,279,837 of NZ_CP029186.1, forward strand.
TTCAGCTGAGGAAACATCATCGTGTGTCCTAATCTTATCTAGCGTCCAAGTAACCAAACTTCTTTCAATCATCACTCAAAAATTTTATTCATTTTTACCGGAAAAGTTGCTCCACTGATTTCGTTATTGTTTATATGCTTATCTTCAAAATCGCTAACGTGCTGCTTAAATTCAGCAAACAATAATTCTTCCTCTGTGTTTAAAAGCTCATAATTTATATCTACTAATTGCACAAGTTTTCTATTATTAGGCAAAATTGTCTTATGTATTCCCTCCCGCCATTTTTTTGGAGATTCACTTTCTGGATTAAAGCGTTCGTCAGTTAGGGGTCCAAACTTATCAAAAATCACTTTATTTTCCAGCATTATCCGCATTACTACTTTTCTTATTTCGGATCTGCTGCTGTACCTTATTATTCCAAACTGCCTGCTAATTTTCAATGAATGATCTGATTTCCATCTTCTTATTAAATTATCCGGAAATTCGCTTTCTGCCTTGTCTATCTTGGTGTGGCAATTTGGGCAAAGAAGGATTAGATTTTCAAAGCTTCCCTTATCAACAGGAGATAAAACAACTGAGCTTCTTGGACCATCACCGCTCGCAGCGATTATATGAGCCATTTCCGCTATATGGAAATCACTGTCACCAACGTTCTGAAACAGATGTAAATTGCATTCCGGATTCTGGCAGTACCCACCTGAATCAGCAAAGAGTTGAAGTTTTACAAGTGGACTGGGAGATGCTTTTCCTCTTTTGCAGGACATAATTGTCTACTATATTAGTTAGTTTTATATACTTCTAATTGCAAGGTTTTTTTATTATCCTGCATTATTTAACTTAAAATGGCTTTTTAACGTTCAGCTCTTCTAAATATACTCCGCTTCCCGCCAAATCTTCTATGGTCATCCTCTCAATTTTTAGCTCATACGAATCTGCCTGTATCTTAGCGATCATTAAATCGTCAATTCTATATCCCAAACAGCTGATAAGTTTAAGAATTGAGTATCTATCCTTAGGGGTTGTTTTGCAGCCAAAGATAATTTGCTTAATACTCTTGTTGTTAATCTTCAGTAAGCCCTGCGAATTGTTAATCAGTCTTACTTCATTTTCATAAGCCCATTTGCTACATTTTGTTTTATAAATGGTAAGGATTAAATTTTCCAATTCGTCATAATCCAAATTAAAAATGTCTAATGGTGAATCATTGTAGTCCACAGCAACGATTTCTAATTTTTCATCTTTTGACAGACAAATACTTTGGTTTCCAGTATCATCGCAAAACTCGAATTTCAAACAAATACCAGTATGGTTATTACCATAATGCCCCCACATTACAGGGCATGTCTGTGTAGTAGAGCCACACGCAACCCCAAATTTATTTATATCAATATAAAGAAATGCATAATCCGCATACATTTTGTTTTGAAGTTCAATACTATTAACTTTAAATGCTTCCTTGAAATATTCTGGATTATTATAGAAAGTAAAAATTTCAATCAATTTATACTCATAATTGCCAATTTCATTATAATAGCTTTCGTCAAATTTAAATAGAACTTTTAAAAAAACTTCCAGTAAACTTTCAAAGTCCAGCTTCTTCTTTTCAAAGTCCTTCAAATTTCTAATTATATCTATCTTTTCATTGATGTGCTTTTGAATAAATAAATAGAATTTTTCCAGCTTTTGAATATCAGAACATAGTTTATATCTTGGTAGTGAATCAAATGGATCATTAAAGTATCTGGGATTTGAAAAGTACAATTCGTTATTGATTAATGAATTAAACAAATTCTGGTTTATGGTGAAATATTTGTAAAAGGATGTAATTGGTTGATCCATATGAACGTGTATATTAAACGACTTGATTAAAGCATAACAGTCTCAAAATAATATTGGAGCGAGTTTAAGCATTTATTATATCGTTACTTTTTATAATTTTTTTATAATCACAATTCGGGTAGTTGGAACATCCCAGGAATTCGCTGTAGGGCCCCCTGCGCTCTACTAGCTGGCCGGAACATTCCGGGCACTTGCCAGGACTGGATTCCCCCTCATCGGGCTCATCCATTATCTCGCCCAGAAACTTGCTGGGATTCAGCGCATCGTAGAGCAGGAAGTTCTTGTGCCTGGCCCTGGTGATCGCCACGTAGAACACGCGGCGCTCCTCGGCATTTTCAAACCGGTCGCCTTCGTGCAGGAGATAGCCCAGCAGGGGATCGTCCGCTATCTCGGAAGGAAAGCCCAGCGTTCCGGAGTTTATGTCCAGAAGTATGGCATAGTCGCAGGTCATCCCCTTGACTCTGTGGGCAGTATAGTAGTCTATCCTGAGTTGGGGATAGTCCCTTTTCAGCTCTCGAAATCCTGCGGGAACGTTATGGTGGTACCTTCCGATCAGGAAGACCCTGGCATCCTCTTTCAGTATGCTGATCTGCTCAAGGGCTGATCGTACGGCCAGGTCCTTGGCCTGCTGGTAGGCTTCGCGGTTGCCGGCAAATTTCATCGGGATGAAGGCAAAGCTCTTCTCCTGGGCCTGGCGGTCAGAAAATAGCGTCTTGCGCAACTGTGAGGGGTTCTTCTGGATATAATCACTTGAGACTTGCAATATTTCGTCATTGAATCGATAGGTCCTTAGAATAGGCGTCGTGCTGGTAAAGCCGAAGTGTTTTTCAAACTCGGTAATGATTGAAATATCACTCCCGGTAAAACGGAATATGGATTGCCAGTCATCGCCAACCGCGTAAAGCTTTAATTCGGGATACTGCTTTTTCAGGCTTTTCAGGAGCTCGTACCTCCCCAGGGACATGTCCTGGAACTCGTCCACCAGGATATATTTGTAGGGCCTTGTAAAGTCCCCACGGCCGATGTGGCCCGCCGCCTGGTTGACCATGTCACTGTAGTCTATCGCTGAATTCTTATGCAGGTGCTCTTGGTAGCGCTGGTACAACGGCTTGAAGACATCAAGGAAAACGGCAAGCCTGCGATCTCGGCCCCTTGATTGGATATCCTCCGGGTGCCGGGCATTAGATTTCATCAAGCCAAGGAAGGTATGGATTAGGTTCATGAAGTCCTCATAGTAGGCCGACTTCTTTACCAGTGGCAATATGTCTTCCGGCTTTCTGGGCTCGAGAGCCACTCCATGCGCTCGAAGCTTTTTCTTTAGATTGGCGATCAGGCTACCCTCCGCATTTTCAAACGAATAGGTCTCGATAAGTTTCGTCCCCGATTTTGCATGGATTGCCCTCTTCCAGCTAATCCCGGCATTGTAATAGTCCTTGGCCGTTGTATAGGGTTGCTTGGTACCGAACCAGTTCGGAACGTTGCCCTCGCGGTCAACCCCGAAATGTTCGTGCCATATGTCGTGGTCCGTCAGATAGAAATCAGGACGGTAGCTCCCAAAGTCAGGGTTGCGATCCTCCGGTGCAAGGGGATAGTGCTTCTCGTACTCGTAGTTTATGCCGAACAGGCAAAGGAAGTTGCCAATCTGTACCTCTTCCTGGCTGCCCATGCTTATGCCGTCCAGGGTAACGTTCTTGAAGCCCTGCTCGTGCTTCAGGTAGTCATTCCTTGTTTCAAATCTGAACTCGTCACGCTCTGGCCTGTTGAAGAAGGCCAAAAAGTTGACCGCCTTTCTTTGGAAGTCCTTGTCGGTGAGGAACAGCTCGTCGAAAATTTCCTGAAGGTAGGCCTTCGCCGCATCCTCATCGCCCTTGAAGGCCAGGTGGATCTCTTCGCTGGAGCAATGGCGCTTGACCAGGAAGCCGAAACTGTTGAAAGTGCGTACCTCCAGCTTTTCAGCTCCTTCAATATCTTTGCAGAATTTCTGGCATCGCTCATACATTTCATTCACTGCATTCTTTGTAAAGGATATGATCAGCAGCTCCTCGGGACTTGCCAAACCCTTCTCAAGTATATAGGCCACCTTGGCAGAGATCGTGGTGGTCTTGCCGGTCCCGGCACCTGCGATTACCAGATTGTTGTCCTCGTCCCGGATGACCGCCTCTATCTGGTCGTCTGACAGGGGATATTCCTCAAGGGAATCGAAAAGGTACCGATAGGTCTCCGTTTCCCTTTTGACAAACTCATCGTTGTAGTTTTTTCGCAATGTGGAAATTTCATCGTACCTGCCTATAAATTCAGTAATGTCGTTCTCCAGCTTCAGATCAAGCCCTAGATCGGCATAGTTGTTCACGATAAGTTTCCGAAGGTCCTTATATCCATTGATGTACTGTTCTTCCTGCCCAAAGGCGAAGTATTGTCCAAAGTTGGTTAAGCGCTCACCGAAAAAGTTGGCTTCTTCGAGTCTTTCCCTGGCACCAATTAGCCATTGTTTTTGCTTTTTTTGAAGAACATGCTTCCTGTACAAGTACCATATACCAAAGACGGATAGGCAGAGCAGGACTGCAAACATGATCGAGAAAAAATTGCTTGTTTTTTTCCTTGGCATCCGTTGGTAAGGTTTATTGCGCGGCAAGAACGTGAAAAAACTCCTATTAACCAAATGTCCCAACGTATGGTTATCGTTAAGTATAAGATCCTGGAAGGTTTATAGTAGCCTGAAGGCTATGGGAGTATGTCGTAGTGCGGTACAGCTGCTGATGCAATTGCCCCGCAGCTGGTGGGAATATTGCATGGCAAAAACTGATGTCTGAAATCTTTGCTTTAGTTAAATATTGGCGTTCCTATGGCTATATTCAAAATAGTGGGCGGGCCTGTAATCCAATTCGCAATTATCAAACAGATAGCAAGCCATACACATTTTCTGAATAATATCAAATCTTAGATTCTTATTAAGCTAAAATGGCAAATCTGCTTCAAGATCTGAAAGTATATTCCGCACTTTATTTTCTTGTTTCTCTTCCTTGTCCAAATCATCCTCATCTTGGGAACCAGAGTAGAATTTGTCAATAATTCTTATTTCTGTTTCAAACCCATACTCTTTGAGCAGTTCAAGCAAGGCTCCCCTTTCATAGCCGGTCTCTAGGAGCTTGGATTTGTATTTGCTGCCATTCATCTTTGCGATAAATTCTTTTCCATCGTCGAAAAAATTAGCGGAGGTGATAAAGACCGCCTTTGCCTGCTTTCCTTTTTCAATTGCCGTCTTATAATATTTTTCGGCGAAAGGGAGCGTCCTTCTGAAGAACCAGCGAAGCGTTGCTTTTTTCTCCGTATCACCCAGATTTATGGTAGCTTTCGCATTATACCCCTTGAGTTCAACAAAAATTAGTTCAGGGGGATTGCTGGATTCAATGATATAGTCATACTCATAACTCTCCTTTTTTCCTTTATTATCTGCGCTTAATATCTTCCCCCTATCGATTGATGCATTAGGATACAGCGTCTTTAATAAAGGATACATAAGAAACTCAAACAGGGTTCCCCTAAGCTCCTTCAGCGCCTCGTCCTGGCCTGCATTGTTTATTGTCTTTAATATATTCTCAATCGTCTTTTCTATAGCGTCATCCTCTTTTAGCAGTACTGACAATTCCCTGAAACGATTTAGAACTTCATATATTCTTGTTCCGAAAATAGCACTGATGTCAAAGGCTATGATTCCATTTTTCCTTATTTTATTTATTGTGTGCGTCGAGCACACCCTGTAAATAATAATGGGGAGTATTTTTCTATCCTCCTCGTTCACAGATTTACGATTTATCTGTATCCTGCCGATAAATGCATCAAGATGTACTGCCGAATATTCTGAGGCTAGGACAACGTCCAATACAGCGAGAGTTTTCTTATCCACCGTATCCGCCTTGGCTCCCAAAATAGGGTTTATTCCTGTTGCCCTGGAATAGGCAAAGGCATCCCAGATCAGGTTATTGTGCTTTGCTCCTATATGCGGTGTCTTCTTATTCCTGTATATGGCGTTTCCTGAGTCAATAATATTCGCATTACCTAGCCAGCGCAGTATATCCGGCAATACGCTGCAGTCGGCAACCATGGCTACAAAATGATCAGCCATCATCGCATCCACTACCGCCTCTTTATCCTTATAAATTTTATATACAATGTAGACTAGGTCATTGCGGTCCGTCACCTTATGCACGATGTCGAGCTTCATCAGCAGGGTGAGTATGTCATCTAGTGAAACGACTTTGGTCGAGCTCTCCTCCAAAGGGGCTGAAGTAATTTTCAGGGCCTCATAATACGATATGATTCCCTTGTTCTGATCCATCAGTTCCAATAACCTGTATATCGGAGGGCGTGATTTCTCCGCAATCTTTTTGACCCCATCTTTTCCAAAATCATATTCATTATAAATGTAGACATACTGGCCCTTTCCAAAGGTATATGGTGCCGATGATTTGATCGCCTTCTGGGCAACCGCCCGCTCAAGAATCTTTCTCGCATATTGGGAAGTAACATTAAAAGTTTTTACCAGGATGGCATTTACTTCCATGGCAGGCTCGAACAATTTCTCCTCAAGAAGCTTGCTTAAAAAAGCATTATATCTTTCCTGTACCGTCTGTTTTTCTTTCATTTGTCACACTGCCCTTATAAATTTTATTTTTTTCTTTTTTTGCCAGCCTGCGTTTTTTCAAATCAAAATCGAAATAAATTTTAAAATATTGATTTTTAATTGATTACAAATTAGAAATTCCCCTAAATATGGCAATATTGCGATAATAAGCCATGAATTTAAGAATAAATTGTCACATGAATTGCTTTCTTACCATCACTTCACTTGTTCATCTCACATTCTATCTTTTAATCGGCTATATCGTTAATGCATCAATTTCTAATCAGAATGCGTAACTTTGGAATTTCGCATCCTACTAGCTCAAAGCAATTTTTAGCCGGACAAAATCGTTCTCTTAGTTTTTTACGGGATTATATAAATTATCGATAAGATCATACAAATCATCGCTGACTTTAACCGGGTCCCTGTAGATTTCAGTACCTGAAAACCTTACTACATCATACCCTTTGGATTTCAGCAACCTATCTCTTTTCCTGTCCCTTTCAAATGATTCTTTTGAACTATGATACTGATAGCCATCGCATTCTACAATCAATTTGACTTTTTCATTTCCAGGGCACCAAATTAAAATATCAGCCCTTATACTCTTTCCATCAACCTTATAGTTCGGAAAGCCTGCCTGAAGCGACAAATGATAGGAATTCCATATAAAATTATCTACCACCAGTCTGTGATATTCAAAGATTTCATAGTCACCCTCTTTATATCTTCCTGAGTCAATTTTGCCTTGGATAAATTTTTCGAAATGAATCAAATCCGTATCTCCAGTATCAACTTTATATCGCTCAATCACACGGAGAATATCTAGATGATTATTTCGAAAGTTAGATATGGCATCCTCTACATCTTCAAGTGGGGGTGTAACCTGCAGTTCCGTATTTCTATTTTTGAGAAATAATAGCGTCAGTGAATTTATGAAGATTCTCTCAATTGGAGATTCGCAGCATTCAAATACGATATCAGTATTAACACGTGCATAATTTTCGATAAATTTCTCGTAGAATGAAGCGAAATTATATGGATCATCAGGATCTGCTTCCACTTTCCTTTGCTCATTAATCGATCTTTTTATAAAGTCATTAAAAAGGGGGGCGAACAATTCTCTGGATTCCAGCCTCTTTCTTAAATCTGCAGTTTCATTCATTACTTTCTTTTATATAGTTACATTATTTAAATTCGCAGACAGAATTCTTTTCCGTAAATTAAAAACAAATAATACATCGTTAAATTCAAAAATTTTATCATGAGTAAATCCCTGATCTGATATTTTTGAAGAATGCCATCAAGAAGTATTCAGCAATATAAAAATTTGGTCTTCGTACCATAATGTAATAACAATGTGCTGTTTTTATTTGTATGTACTTTTCGCACTTGGACCGGTACGATTGCCTGGAATGACTACCGATATAATATAGTCAGGGTAATTAACTTCAAGATTAGTGGCTGGTGGCAGATGATGAATTTTAAACCAATCCTTAAAATTTGGAGGCGATTCCTTAGATTTATCGCTAAGTTCTAACAAAACAAATATTCCTAACTGATCATATCCTGAAGTATATGTTTGCGCTTGAGCCAAATAATTTTGCTCAAGAATCGATTCATCAGGCCGAATAATCGATTTTTTGAGTTCAATTGGAATAGTAATAACATCCTTTTTATAGAGGATATCTACCCTACCTCCATCAACAAATTTTGATTTTTCATGCTCCAGTCCATCCGCAATTTTTGAATGTTCAAAATAACTGATCATGCTATCCTGCAGGTCTTGCTCAATACCATCCTGGCCTTTACCATTCTCAGATTTACTGTATAAAAAAAGAAATCTTTTTTTGTCATTATTAACTAAAGTAGACCTCGTATATCTGATTACTTCTTCTAATATATTTAAAAAAGCCGTCTTTTTTTCTATGTTATAATTCGGTAGAAATTTATCAATTTTAATCGCAAGATCCATAAAAATTTCCTGACCTTGTATGCTCCCTGTCCTGAATGGTAATTTACTACTGCTATTACTCTTTAAAAGATTGGAAAGCGCACTTTCTAATGAAATTTCTTTTTCCTTGATTTTTGTATAAATTTCTATGCCCTCTTCGGGACCTACGTTTTCTTGCAAAGCAATAAGCAATTCATAATTTTCAGGATTTTCACTAACAGTGTTGGAAAAACCGTTAATTATCTTTTCAATAAAATCTTTTAGCCCTAACTCACTACTTGTAGTTTTAAGTGCACTTAAACGTTTCTTTTCACTGGAAAGATGAAGGTCGTAAATAACTGTTTGCAAATTTTCAAAAACACCTTTCGCTAGTTTATTCATTAAACCCACTGTCCCAAATCTGAGCTTATTTAGCTTTTCAATTTCAGAATGCACTGCCATCAATGCCTGCATGCTGTAGTTGAAATCAATCCACTGATCTGATGTTCCGGAAATATCAAAACTCTTTTTAATTTCACCAATAAGCTGGTAAATTAAAAAGTCCAATTCCAATCCGTCATGCTCATATAAATTTCTGATCAGTAAGCTTTTCTCTAATGATTCTAGACTATCCTTTACTAAGATCGGATCATTTGATAGAACTGCCTCAATCCAATCGATCAGCAAAATATAATATTCAGCATCATCACGATTCTCTGCAGCATTTCTAGCTGCTATAAAATATCTTTTTGAATTTTGGATGTTGCCAACCAATGTAAATATTTCAGAGTTATTTAAATTTAGAGATAGTGAGTGCAATCCCAGGCAAACAAGAGCCTGGCCAGAAATCTCAGCATCTTCATCATCAGAAAGAACCTTTAGAAGTTCCAAACAATCAGATGTCAAAACTTCAGGGAAGTAAGGCAGGTATTTCAAACCTATTGTCTTTAATATGCTGTCATCTCTTGAAATGAAATCATGAACTAGTCCTGCAGTCGACAGCCTGTTGCATATCTTTCCAATAAGCGTTAAATCACAGATGATTTTAAAACAGGATCGTTTAACAGATTGATTAGCTGAATTTTTTATGCCGTCTAACAAAAAATCAAACAATTCACTGCCGCTTACCCCATCTGCATTAAGATTATCATAAAAGTTATCCAAAAAAAGTATTTGCTCAAATGCAGTACCCTTCTTAAACAAGTCAATATATTTGTGGTACTCGCTCATTAAAAGATAAATTCATCTTCATTTTTAATAAATGTACGATCCTCATCTGTAATCTGGGCAAATTCCCTCAAAGCAGAGCCTACAAAAATTTGAAGTTGGTCTTTAAATCTGTCATTGATACTTTTAAAAATATCCGAGAGTCCTTGAAGATGCTTAGGAACCATCTCTTCGCTACCTGGTGAGTCAAAAATCAAAAACCGTGGGTGTCTGCCTAAGCGATGTTCAATATCCAACTGAATCAAGCTAAGGTAAAATGCAATTTTCACCCTCAGCTTTTCTCCCTCGTTCAAATCATTAAAGCTTATGGGAACACCATTTTGCGTAAAGATTAACTCATATCTGTCATTAATCTCAATTTGGGAAATACTCTTTAATCCAAAGACATTTACTTCATTTAATATCAATTGTTCAAGCTTTGCTAGAATATCCTTGTTCAACACAATACGTTTTTTTTCCAGTGCCGAAAGAGCGTAATCTAAAATTGATTTTTTCAAATTAAGTGCGACCAATTCCTGAGAAACTACATTTAGCTCTACCTTCTTTATCTCTTCTAATTGAAAACTCAAAATAGCCTCTTCCTTAATTAATTGATCCTTCTTTTCTATAGAATCTTTATATTTTCCTCTTTCTTTATTTACTAGCGCTATCTCACTCTCTATTTCTTTAAGCCTTCTGTTATCTGGTTCTATCGAGGGGATCGCTATTAGTTTTCCATAATGGTCTTCAACGCTTTTTTTAATATTTTTTATTAATGCCTCTGCCTTGCCAATTGTCGTACTGATTTGCTTTAGTTTATCATTGTGTCCGACGATTTCCTCTTTAATTTGGGTTACCTTCTGTGAAAGTTCAGATTCATCAACTTTTTGCTCTGTAGATTCCTCACCACAGAGACTGCAAATATGGTGTTCACGTTCGTTTTCCTTTTTTGCATCGCTTACTTGAAGTTCACAGTGGGGACAGGTCTTAATCTCTAAATTGCTAAAAAAACTTTGGGACTGTTTATAAATCTCTAGATTTAGCTCTTGTTTTTTAAGCTTGCTAATTTCCGTATTAATCTTATGTCTATCACTTTCCAAGTTCCTTATTTCTTCTTCTACTGGAATAAGTTTTGCTTTTTCAGCTTGATAAGAATCAGTTAAGGTTCTTTGGTTTATTCGTATCTGGTTAGCCCTCTCTTGAATTTTACCATATTCTTCGACCAGTGGCCGCTCATCAAAATTGATCTCTGCATTCTTCTTAATTGAATCAAGTTCTCTGATTACTTCTTGGTATCTTTTGTCAAGGCGTTCCTTTGTTGATCTGGTAGTGTCTACTTTTGATTTGTCTACAAGCTTGATTTGACCTATTTTTTCAGAAATGCGGTCTCGTTGCACATTCAGCATATTTATGGGATATGTCAAAGGCAAGCCTAGAATCATTTCAAATATTTTTTTGCCTTGGGAACCAAATTTTTCATTGTCAAAAAACAAGTATTCATAATTGCTTGATTCTAAATATATAGACTTGAAATAAGTTGACCAACTAAGGCTTGAGGTACTTAATTCAAAAGAATCTTTCCCACCGCTCTTTTGAGTATACTTCAGATTATAAAATGAAAACTGCTCGAAAAAGAAATTTTGTAACTTATCTTCAAAATCTTGCCTGCTGTTAAATACAAATTCTACGTCTTTTTGTATTGTATCTAATTTTTGATTTGCCTTGTAGGAATTATATTGATCAATATTGAAGCTATACAGGGCACCCTTGTCGCGACCGGTACGATCAATATTGCACGTATAAGTTACCTTTCCAATTGTAAATTCTAAAAGAATCTCATGTATCCATAGCTTTATATCCTTCTTGATACTGTCATTGCCTGTAAGCGCAAATTTGATAATTTTAAATATTGTAGACTTTCCTTTATGATTATCTGCAATCCAGATATTAATTCCTTTGTGTAAAGTTTGATCGAAATTAATTGCTTCACCTGATAGCTTAGTTCCTGAAAAAACAAGACGATTTAATAACAGAGATTTTCCCAAAGAAGTGGGACTATCTTTGTTATAACTTTCTTCTAAATGAAGAAGGTCTTCAACCTCTTCTGAAGAAATATCCTCTTCAAAATTCAGGTGTACATATTTGATAAATTCTCTATAATTAATTTCTGTTTTACTACTCATAATAGTTCTTTATTAAATCTGCTCTCAAAGGCAATCCTTACCTTCGAATTGATATTCTGAATATGACTTTTATAAGATATATCGCTGTACTCCGCATACATATATTGTCTACTTTTCAATTGAGATCCTGTGAATTTGTCAAAGTATTTTTTGATTAATTCACAGCGTTCAAAATACCATTGCATTGCTGGTACTAATTTCAGAGAGTTCTCAATTCTATCTGCACAATTCAATGTTACGTAGTAATTTTTATCATAAGTCTTGCCATCAATTCGCTTTTTGCTTTCATGCTTAATAAATCCGATGCTAACATGAAAAGCAATCACTTCATCAATGCTCTCATAAGCGCCGTGAAAAAATTTCTCCATCTCCTCTACTCTCAAATCTGGCTCATTATCTGAATATATCTTGCTGATTACATTCTTAATCTCATTCCTATCTATACTACTATCATTATCCATTAGATTCATTAATTCCATAGAAAGAAAGTCTGGATAACGAAGTAGAAAATCTAATGCTTGAATTTTTATTTCACTCCGAAATAAACCAAAATATTGAATATCGTCACTTTTTGAGCGCTCACAAAAAACATAGAGAATTATTATAATTCGTAAGCGATCCCGATATTTTCTTAAGAAATTATCCATAGTAGGTATTTAAGAATAAAAATTTATAGAAAGTGTAGAAATTTTTATTTTACGCTAATATATAAATATTAACAATTGATAGTATATCTAAGGCATGTACAATTGAAATATATTAAGAAATTACAGACAATTAATAATTCTTTTTGGTGAAATACTAGTTGAAAACATTCCTGAAATTGCTGAATGGAAAATTGCTACCAAGTTTGGTAGTTATATAGTTTTTAAGATATGTATGATCATCTTCTGCTCTATTGCGACTCCAACATTGGCTGTTTCCATTTACACTCTCACAAAGCCCTTCAAATTGATCATCATCTAATCTATCCAGGTTGGGCTTTAAAACATAGGTAAATATTTTATCCGCTTCATTATAACTTCTGCAAGTAATATAACGCCATATTATAAACTCAGTAATTTCTTTAGTGTAGCCTTTAGAAACACCAATTCTGATAAGTATATTGTAAGCATCTGCACTAGCATCATATGGAAATGTGGCATCAAATTGGGTATCGATCTTTCCCTTGATAGTTGCCAAATGATCTAAAAAATTAGGTGACAAAAACCATGCACTTGTTTTGGCACTTGGATCCTTTTCCGCTTCTTGTGCTAATAACAATCTGACATCTTCACTGAACACACTGTAAAGATCTTCATTCTCTGCTATAAAATTAATAAGTAGCTCTTTTACAGTATCAGAATCATGAACATTACTAAAGTATTTTTTTTCGCTTTTAATTTTTTCTATGGCAGCAGAAAGATTCCTTTCATATAGAATTTTTAATAGCTTATAATTTAGCTTACGGTTGGACTTAGCATTACTGTCATCAAGCTTAAAAACGATTTTCCATAAATCTCTAAATATAATGACCTCAATTGACGGAGTTAAATTTTCAAGATATTTGGCTCCTACGTACTTGTTGATACTTAATTGATTAATTAATATATCTTTCTTATCCGCTAAATCCTGAAGCATAGCACCTAGAATTTTTTTAGAAAGAATCGGTGGCTTTAAAAAAAAAGATTCTAGCATATTACGTATGTGGGCTCCAACAGTTTCCTTATTAGGAGTATGAAGGCGATCTTCTTTATCAATAACTGGGTGGGCACATAAATGTCTGTCATTTCTTAGACTTAAGATACGTGCATAATCAACATTATCAATTAAACTTGTTCTGGTTTTAATTTCTTCAACCAGTGTTTTTTCCCACTCAGGGCTAGTCGGATGATCTGCTTGAAACTTTCTTATATTATCAAGTATGCTGATAGCAATAGCATCTGAATATATGTCTGCCAAAGTTTCTAATTTGTCAATCATATCACTGATAACTACACTGTAAAGAGTAACTACCGCAGCTCTGTGATTATTATTAAAATAAGAACTGGCAACTTCTTTAAAATAATCCTTAGTTTTTGCTGAAACTATTTTCTGACCAGCATGTTCTATACTAAAGTCATTCATATTAAACTATAATTTTGCGTTAATGAAATCTAGAAATTCTCAAATATAAGTAAATCCGTACATTCTGTAACAAGTATAATTACCTGTTTGATCATATTGCAGAATGTTGCTGGCTATTAGAACATCAGGAAAAAAATTGAACTATAAAACTCATTCATCAGTACTTTAGCATTCATCGTATTGTTACCTCTACATTCTTCTGACAAATCAAAAAAACCATAGAATTTAGTTTATAGGATATAAAAGTGGCATTGGTAAGAAAGTTTATAAATTTGATATTTAAACACCGATTTGTATGATTCCTTTGGCTAAGTTATTGTCAAACTAATTTACAATAAATCAAAACATTACCTTATGGAAAAAATCAGTATTACACGGCAGGAACTGTATGACCTTATATGGTCCGCACCTATATCTCGATTGGCGAAAAACTATGGTATATTAGATTATCAGCTGCGTAAGATTTGTAATGATTTTAATATCCCTGTTCCTCAAAACGGTTATTGGCAAAAGCTGAAATACAATAAGCCAGTCAGCAAGATTGCCCTTCCTCCTGATTTGAATGAGGACAAAAAAATCCTTCTATCAGCAAACGGACAGGAGAATGGCCAAACTGCTCAATCTGCCTCCCATTCAGAACTGGACATAATACTGAACGACCCGAATACACCTTCATCAGTTCCAGAAGTACTGACCAAACCACATTTCCTTACTGTTGAAACAAAACGCCATTGGGCCGATTTTAAGTTGAAGCGCTACGAATATGACCGCTCCATACCCCACCTGTCCATACGAGTTGAAAAGCCAAACCGGAATCGGGCGCTGATATTCATGGATACCTTGGTCAAACTTTTGGAATACAGGGGTCATAAGGTAGTAATCAAGAATACCGAAACCCACGCGATACTGTTTGGAGTCGAAATCCAACTTGATCTGCGCGAAGCTGGAAAACGTATCCCCAATCCTCCTGGTAGTTATCCTACATTTGAAGTAGTTCCGACTGGCGAATTGATTCTGAAAACAGGTAAATATTCTATCGATAAGGAATGGCGTGACGGAAAGATCCTAATTGAGCAGATGTTGCCCAAAATCATTGTCTGGATGGAAGCAAAGGCCAGTGATTGGGCTGAAATGATGGCAAACAACGAGCTTGACCGGCATAATAAGAAAATGAAACAGGAATTCGAAGCAGCAAAAAAAGCTCTGCAAGAACAGGAGCTAAATAGCTTTAATGAATTACTGCTAGACGCTGAACGGTTTAACAAGGCAAAAATGCTGAGGATATATATAGAGGCCTTTAAAGAAAATGCATTGGGAAACGGTCCCATTGCAATTGAAACTGAGCTATGGATACAGTGGGCTTTGAAAAGAGCGGACTGGTATGACCCTTTGACAAATGCGGAAAATCTTCCTTTCGAAAATAGGTAATAGATCTTAAATGCCTCTAAATTTGTATCTTTGTAAATATAACCTGTCCTTCAGGTTATACATAGATCTGTACGCTAACTATTGTTTTGTTTGTGATGTTTATCGTTAGTTTGATAAACTTTGTACCGTAGTTGTACCTTACTTCTATCAAAGGCTTCCTATTACTGGAAAGTTACTTTCTGCATCGGTAAATAGCAGGCACAAAGCATCGCAAAACATCGCAAACAAAACCAGTTAAATTGTTATAAAACAGCAATTTAACTGGTTTTTGGTTTTTAGTCACTTTATCTTTATTTATAGATATTTGGATAAAGTTTGTACCCCAGTTGTACCTCATTTTGAAAATGCTCTCAGCGATCAATTATGAGGCGAAAACATGGCACACAGAGGCACACTTGGACACAGTGAGGCACAAAAATTTAGGCGATGAGCACCAACATCAGGATCAAACGGATCTGTGATTTCTGCTTACAGGAATTTACAGCAAAAACAACGCGGACAAAGTACTGTTCGCACAAATGCAACAGCCGGGCCTATAAGGCTGGCCAACGACAGTCAAAAATTGAAAAAAGCAATGCGGAGACAGCCAGGGTTATCACAACCGACCTTGACAAATTGAAGCAGCGCGAGTTCCTAAGCATTACTCAGGCCGGACTGCTGTTTGGTATCAGCCGACGGACAATTTACAGGTTGATTGACCGGGGATATATTAACATCGCAAAATTCGGTACCCGTACCGTAATCCGGAAATGCGACCTGGAAGCCTTCTTTGCTGTGCCGATCGTCCTCCAAAGATTGAAAGCCGTACAGGCATTCCCCGGAATTGAAAATTGTTATACCATTGGACAGGCACAATCTGAATTCAATATTTCACCGGTTGCACTGTACCATTTACTGCACCGCCACGGGATAATGAAATACTCCATTGGGAAGTTTACCTATGTACCTAAGTCAGAACTGGATGTGATATTTAAAGCGGTAGCAATATGAAAAGGGTAACTGTTACATTGCGAAACAAACCTGTCAGTAAAGGTAGGGTGTCACTTTATCTTGACTTCTATCCGGCCGTATTTGTTCCCGAGATCGGGAAGAAAACAAGGCGGGAATTCCTGAAGCTATACCTGCATGAAAAACCGAAGAGCTTCGGCGAGAAGCTGAACAACTCAGAAAATCAGCGTATGGCAGAACTTATATGTACGCGCCGCCGTAATGAAGTGAACAAAGAGTTCATTTATACCTCTTTTGAACTGGAACAAATGCGTTTAAAGGAAATCAGCGAACGTTCCTTCCTGCAATATTTTAGAAAACAGGGAAGTAAAAGAGATGGTAATAATGCTGAAATATGGGAAACGGCCATTTGCCATTTTGAGAATTTTATTGACGGTAAGCAACCATCCTTCAGTGACATCACAATCCCATTTGTGGACGATTTCCGGGAGTACCTGCTAAACGCAAAAAGCCGTAGGAACACAGGTAAAAAAATTTCTCGCAACACGGCTTTGTCTTACTTCAATAAACTGAAGACAACACTAAAAAAAGCATACAAGGAAGGTTTGTTGCAAACCGACGTGAATGCTGGTATAGAAGGTATCACCGAGCAGGAATCGCAGAGGAATTATCTGAATATGGAAGAAGCTACAGCATTGTTCAGGACGCCTTGTAAAAGTGAGATAGTAAAGCGGGTAAGCATCTTTTCCATACTGACCGGCCTGAGATATTCGGACATCGCCAAGCTTAAATGGAAAGAGATAGAACATACATTTAACGATGGCTATTATATACGCTTTACCCAAAAAAAAACAGAGAAGCAGGAAAACCTGCCAATTTCAGAGCAGGCTTATAGTATACTCAGCAGTGCTGCCAATGGAAATGAGTTGGTGTTTCCGTGCCTGAAGAATGGGAATTTGACCGTCTTGTGCCGTTGTGGGTTCAGGCTGCAGGGATAACGAAACACATAACATTTCACTGTTTTAGGCATACCTATGCAACGTTACAGATTGCCGGGGGTACAGACCTGCTGACGGTTTCTAAAATGCTTGGCCATAAAAGCGTGAAGACTACACAGATTTATGCAAAAGTTGTTGACCAAAGAAAAAGGGAAGCTACCGACAAGATTAATTTGTCTTAGCTTCCCTTTTAAACTGTGTATATAATTACAGCTGTCTTTTTACGAGTTCCTCATTAGTAAGCATCTTTCCACTTTCGATCCAGGCAGTGAGTTCCGATTTGGAGAAATATAGCCGCTTCCCTTTCTTAAAGACAGGTATTTCATTCCTACTGACCTTCGAGTACAGCGTTGCCACGGAAAGGTTGAGGAACTGGGCAGCTTCGTTAACGCTGAATAACTGGTCTTCGGTCTTTTGGCGAGGCCCAATGCTTTTTAGAAGTGACTCAATATGATCCATCTTATCAAGAAGCTTGCCCATTAGTTTTGGTATTTGGTCGAATGTAAATGGCTTCATATTTTTAGGCTTAATTGATGATAGAAACTGACGGCAGTATCATAACCTGATAGAAATACAATTTGTGCTACGCCCCTGAATCTCGGCTTTTGTCCTGAGATAAACGCTTTGAATTAACGAGGGATCGTCATTTCCCGGGGCTGTGATTGTTTATTACTTCTAATAATCGGAGCCAGCTATCATTAACTTTTTATGTATTATAATTCTGTGTCGCTAATTCTATATGTAAGCTGCATAGCACATACTAACATTTACATTCACGAACCATTGATATTTTAATGCGGCGTTTCCATTTTCACTATTCTGTAGTTTGGTAAACACAATATGCCCAGAGCAGGCATTTGGGCCGTCACTATAGTTTAATCCGGCAGATAGATCCTGCTGCCCTTATTTTTTTTGAATGAAGGCTCATAACGCAGGTAGCCATAAGCTCTATGCGCGCTATGAATATGTAGATGCGGCAAAAGCTTACGAAAAGCTGGACAAGAAAGACCCTTACGTATACGCCCAAATAGCCGACAGCTACTACAATGTATTCAACAGCAAGGAAGCGGTAAAATGGTACCCTAAAGCCATAGAAGGCAGCACCGATGCCGAGATCTACTGGCGCTATGCCCAGATGCTCAAGGCCGAAGGCAAATATGAGGAGGCCAACGCACAGATGCAGAAATTTGCATCGATGGCCCCTGGTGATACAAGGGCAGTAGAATTTAAGAAGGACCCGAACTACCTTCCTAAATTAAGGAACCAGGCCAAATTGTTCGATGAGAAAGTGCTTGACATCAACGATAAGAAATACGGCTCTTTCGGGGCAGTGCTTTCGGATGACAACACGCTGTACTTTACCAGCGCAAGGAATACCTCACGCAGGAACTACGGATGGAGCGAAGAGCCATTCCTTGATATGTACACGGCAACCTACAATGCCAACGGTACCTACAGCGAGCCGGCATTGCTTCCTGAGGTGAACAGCCGCTACCATGACGGCCCGGCCTCTGTAACCGCCGACGGCAACACGATGTACTTCTCGAGCGAGAGCTTCAAGGAGCGCAAAGAGTACGAGAGGGACAGGGAAAACAACCTGAAGCTTGGCCAGGTATGGCTTTTCAGGGCAAAAAAAGTAAACGGCAAATGGGGCGATATCGAACCGGTACCGTTCAACAATAAAATGTGGTCGACAGGCAACCCTGCCATCAGCAAGGACGGTAAGACATTGTACTTTTCTTCCGACAGGGAAGGCACTATGGGAGGCAACGACATCTGGAAAGTAGAAGTGAACGGCGACAGCTACGGCGAGCCGGTAAACCTTGGGCCAAAAGTGAACACCACAGGAAGGGAAAGCTTCCCGTTCATCACCGATGACAACAAGCTGTACTTCTCCTCCGATGGCCACAAAGGCTTCGGATCATTAGACGTGTTCATGATCGACCTTAACAAAGGCACCGATGCCATCAACGTAGGAGCCCCTGTAAACGGCCCTAAAGATGACTTCGCCTTTACCTTCAACACCAAGAACAATATTGGTTTCTTCTCCTCAAACCGTGACGGCTTTGACAAGATCTACAGCGCGACACCATTATGCGCGGTAGAAGCCATCGTACAGGTAAGGGACAAAAAGACGCTTCAGGCGCTTCCGGGAGCCAAAGTGGCGATACTTGACGAGAAGAACAACGTGATCGAGACCAGGACAGCCGATGCCAAAGGTATGGTAACCTACACTGTAGATTGCAACAGGGCTTACGGGCTTCAGGGCAGCATGGAAAAATACAGCAACGGCACAGCCAAGGTACCTGCAGGCAAAGGGCCGCAGGCTAACGTAAACCTTGACCTTGATCCGATCGTTGTAGTTCCGGACCAGCCGGTGATCGTGCTTGACGATGTCTTCTTTGAATTCAACAAGAGCAACATCACCAAAGAAGGCGCTTTTGTACTGGATAACTTAGTAGAGACAATGAAAAAATACCCTGAGCTTGTAATCATGGTAAAATCGCATACCGATAACCGCGGCAGTGACAAATACAACATGGCGCTGTCTAACCGCAGGGCGAAATCTACGGTACAGTATGTGATCTCCAAAGGCATAGCCAAGGCGCGCATCTCTGGCGAAGGCTATGGCGAGAGCCAGCCTAAGGTAGACTGCGGAGCTAACTGCACAGAAGAGCAGTATGCACAAAACCGCCGTTCAGAGTTCATTATCGTAAAGAAATAGTACTCAACAAACCAATCAATACCCTAAAAGCGGTTCCGGAAGGAACCGCTTTAAATTTAAATATTTCTACTTATCACACATGGGATTACTATTTGAGCACTAAAAAACTTAGCAACAATGCGATCTGGTAGCAGCCAACTAAGAACTACAAACCTAAGTCATTTTAACAATTTATTACTTACAGCCCAACCTTTAAGCTTAAAATATATCATTTAAATTACTTGAAACATAACAGTAACTATGCATTATATAAATAACATCATACTTTGCAAAACATATATATGGATGCACTGGACACCGAACAATTGAAAATATATTAAAAAACTTAGCCAATAAATTTCTTTAGCAATTAGATGTCCAACATAACGCATTATTCCCGATATGATTTTCAACGCTTGGCTGGAAAATATGTCGGGCGACTCTGAACCACACCCTTCCATTCGGCAGTCTTTAAACATGTTACAATATTTTGTGTCAAATTCGGGGCAATCCACTTTTGAAAATTAGAAAACATCAGTAAAACATATAGGTTTCCGGACTTAGATTCGATTCCCGGAGCTGATTTCACTTCATATTATCCCACTTGTAAAAGAGCCACCAGTAATGGTTTGGCGCATATTGGCATTTATCTGGTTCCTTAGAACGCTACCTGGGCGGAAAGGGTCAAACGTCCCAGGGTCGGATACTCCCGCTTTTGTTTCACAATATGCATTTGCCTTTGAAAGTATCCATAAGGTATTTTATTATCTGTATGATTATCTTATCGTCAAAGTGGTGCCTCATGCCTGTCTTTGTATTGTAGCTTTTTTTCAAGATTTTCACGTGCCTAAATAAAAGATGAGCTGAAGAAGAGTTCCGGCGCTGCGTCTCTGTCAATACGTATCATAATGATGTGTTCTTCAAGAAAAACAGCAGTAAGCTAAATAGCCTGGATACGTTGGCCGAAGTAGCTTTTGAATTCTACCCTGATACAATCCTGTTATCATGCTATATCGATGAATCGGGCAGGCTGGAGAGGGCGCGTGAATACCTTGCTCAAAAATTTGGCAATTCTGGCTACCAACCGAAAATCATAGCCAAAATCCTCTACCAACCTGATGACTATCATCTAGGAGGTTATCGATATTTTTATCATTGATCCGGCAAAAAGCAAATTATAATACAATGGATAAGTTAACCTTGTCACGGAATGAGTTCTACGAACTTATATGGAGTGAGCCCCTCAGCAAGTTGTCAAAGAAATATGCACTTTCTGATAATGGGCTACGCAAGATGTGCAGGAAATACAATGTGTCCATCCCAAAGAATGGCTATTGGATGAAAATGAAGTTCAATAAGCCTGTCAAGCCCGAAAAGCTGCCCCCCTTTAAAATGAAAAAGGACGAGATAGAGATTTCCTAAGGGATGAGGGCAGTACGATCAATCTTGATGAATCCCCCGAAACACTTCTGGTACGCGAAATCAATGCGGACCCCGATGCACCCCTCAGGGTGCCCGAAGAACTCGTAAAACCTCATCTCCTGATAAGGGAGACCAAACGGCACTGGGCTGATGTAAAGAAACATAAAATAGATTACAATTATGATAAGAGCATCCCATACCTGAGTATCCATGTGCAAAACGAACACAGGCCAAGGGCGCTTCGCTTTTTTGATGTGCTTATAAAGCTATTGGAGCATCGGGGGCACAAAGTCGTAACCCGCGGCCATGAGACGTTGGTGATTATCGGAGAGATCGAAACCCAAATTTCATTACGGGAGGCAAGCAACAGGGTATACAGGACTGAACGGAATTGGACAACTTCCGATCTTGTACCTAACGGGAAGCTTATCTTTAAGGCAGGAAAATACTCCTGGGATAAGGAATGGCGTGATAATAAAACGCTGTTGGAGGTTATGCTTGCCAAAATTGTGGCCAGGCTGGAGCTCGATGCGAAAAAGGAAGCGGAATGGCGCGAAAGGTCACGCCTCGCGGAGATACAGCGCGCCGAAGAAGAACGTATACGGAGGGAGATAGAAGCAATACGCAAAGCAGGACAGGAAAAATTTGACCTGCTGCTTAAACAAGCGGAGCGCTTTGACAAAGCGCAGAAGATACGCGCTCTAGTCGCCGCTGCCCGGGCAAACGCGTTGGATGACGGTCAAATTTCACAAAAGAGGAAGGAATGGATAGAGTGGGCATCAAGGAAGGCGGACTAGTATGACCCGCTTTATGACATCAAGGACGATATTCTTGATATGGAGATTTAATTATCGGACGCCTCCTTGATGAATTTAAATTTCAAATGCATTTTATATATTCAATAGTTGCGCTCAAAAGGATTGTACGTCATGTTCTTAATTGGAATCTACCGATTTACCGTATTACGAATGAGTCTGAATATTTGCTACAGTCTAAAAGCATAAAAATGTAAACAATCCTCTAGTAGACAAAATAAACCATTAATTTTGGAAACGTATAGAAAATATTAATAAATCCCGTTAAGTAGGCCAATTTCTTTAAATCCTGCATAAAATGGTTTGGAATTTGTATACCTGGGTCATTCTTAAAAAAAGTGCTAAATCGAAAGATTTAGCACTTTTCTTGTTTAATAATCTTATAGAATATAAAATTATTAGATTTCTTGTAAGTTTTACTTTTGGTTTCGATGTCCAGAGTAGTCACCACGACAGGATTAAACCATTTAAACGTTATAAAAGAATGGTATTGAATATCGTTGGTATCTATTTTAATAGTAAATACATAAAGAATTTAAAACCAGTAATAGCTCCCACAAAAAAGGGGCAGCTACCCAAGCTGCCCCTAACAAGGAAAATTCATCACTTCCTAAGTTAACCCAAACTTATGGAAATCACATTAACTAACCCCAAAATTTTTATTATACGCCTTGCATTAGCGCTCCAATGTCTTCTTCCGTCACAACAGGGTTTGCGCCTGCCGATGCCGCTACAAGGGCCCCCACGGCACAGGCATAGTCTATGGTACGCTGCGGGTCCTGCCCTGAAAGCAGGCCCATAACAAGTGTTGCGAGGAACGAGTCGCCTGCACCTACCGTATCTACTACTTTTACCGGATAGCCATTATTACTGTAAAGGCTTCCCTCCCACATCAGCACGGCACCATGCTTGCCTTTGGTAGCACACATAGAGCGCGTCCCGGTTTTATGAGCTATAAATTCCATATTGTCTTCCAGTAAGGTGTAAGGCGAACCCATGCCAGCTGCGATCTCAAGCAGTTCTTCATCATTGAATTTAATAAAGCTTGCCGACCTGATAAGGCTTTCGATGGTTGCCTGCGTGTAATGCGGCGGACGCAGGTTGGCGTCAAACACCTTGTAAATATCATTTTGAAGAAGTTCCTCCAGCGAACGCTTTGAAGCTTCATCGCGGCACACGAGGCTGCCATAGATCAATACATCGGCATCACCTGCAAGGCTGCGCGCGTGATCTGTCAGGTCTATCTTATCCCAAGCAGACGGGTAACTTATCTCATAGCTTGCGCTGCCGCGCTCATTTACATATACATGTACTAATCCGGTAGGATATTCTTCTGTCCTTATTATACCAGTAGTATCCAGTCCCTGCGCTTTTACATAGTCTACAATTTCATCGCCATCGGCATCTTGCCCTACGCAGCTTATCATGGCTACTTCGCAACCAAGGCTTTGCATCCTGAGGGCCAGGTTTAACGGTGCGCCGCCTATTTTCTTACCATCGGCAAAAACGTCCCAAAGTACCTCGCCATACGATACCGCTTTAAGTTTCTTCGCTTTATTCATTCAGATAATAATTATAATTTAAGGCTTTAAAACCTGTAATCCTGTTACACTGGCAGTAGCTCCGCCGGTAGCTATAATCCCCCATTTTTGCTGATCACGGCCGTAAATACGGTTCGTTAATGCTACTTTACCATTTATATAAACCACACAAACGCTGCCGTCTGCAATAATATCGATGTTATATGCCGTGCCCTGAGATATAACCAGCGGCATGCGGGTAACCAGGTCGCCATTGCTGTTATAGGCGGCAATACGGTTCTGCGCGGGTTCCAACACAACTTTATAGTAGGTATTATCGCTTACATTAAAGTAAAAACCTGCCGCGCCTGTAGCATTTGTTAGCGAAAGCTGTGCACCAATGCGAACTTTTTTACCGGCTGCGCCAAAGGTTGCCATTGCAGTTCCCGACGTGCTGTTTAATGTATATCCCCCATTGCTTTCGGTTACAGTTCCGGTAGAAGATTCCATCGTTACAGGAGTATTTTGCGTAAACAATGTACTTACCGCATCCGGCGCTTTTGTAGCCAGGGTGCCGTCAGAATTTTGTACCAGTTCATGTATTACAAGGTTACCTGCCCATTCCCTGCCGCCAGTGTCATTTTCCGGTGCCTTGCGTGCGGCCCACCCAAAGGCATATCTCTTACTACCGTCTGATGCTGTTTTTGCGGCATAATAATATTCCCCGTCTATGAGGTCGTTCACGGGTTTTGTCCACGGTCCGTTAATACTTGTCGCCATGCGATAATGCGTGCCTTTGTTACCGCTCCAGTTTTCGCTGAACATCATATACCAGTAACTGCCCATTTTAAACACATCGGCGCACTCCATCATCAGGTAGCTGTCTTCAGGTGTAGTGGTATACAGCGGCCCTTCCGGTACCCAATTGCCACTGGCAGGGTCGGTAGTTGTAAATTTAAGCAAAACCGCTTTACGCGAAGGGTCGGTTTGCGTGCTTACAAGCATCCAGTATTTACCATCGTCAGGATTCTGGAATACCTGCGGGTCGCGGAAATCATAATCGTAATATCCTGCAGGCGCCGTTATTTTAAACGACGGCTGCTTGGTCCAGGTCTTCATATCGGTACTGGTGGCTAACAGTACGCTTTCACGCGGGTTGTTCGCCATAAATGCTGCTATCTCATTATGCCCAGAGTAATAAAAGTAATAGGTACTGCCCACTTTAACCATGCTGCCTGTGCCCACCCCAAAATCGGGTTCGTCCTGCCCTCCGTAGGGTATCCTCTGCCCTTCGTATGTAAATGTGGAGAGGTTGGTAGTGCTATACTCGTGGATATCATGGAAACCTTTTCCTGCAGGTTTGTTTATGGCATCGTGCAAAAAGTAAATATGCCAGGTGCCATCTTCATAATACGGCATTACATCGCCGGTATAGCCTGCGCTATAGTACGGCTCGTCGCCGCCCATCCATTGCGATGGCGGTGCAGGGTAAATGCTGCTCATTTCTGTTTCGCCGCCCATTATCGAGCCGCCTATGTACTTATCGTCATTGGAGCACGAAAGGAACGAGAGTGTTATGGCCGCTGCTAACCCTATATATTTTAGTTTCATAGTGATTATTTTATTATTGCCCAATAAGGTAGTTAAGGCTGTTTTGGGTAAGTGTCTGTATATTTGTAATAAAGGAATTCGGCTGACTTGGGTTACCGTTAGCATCGGGCTCATTATACCAGTCATAAGCCCCCATAGATATTATTACAACATTAGCATTGCCGTTGTTGCCCCATTCCGCAACTGTAACGCGGCCGTTAAGGGCATCGTCCCAGGACTCGCTGGCCAGGTTAATGCCGCCGGTCTGGCTTCTCCAGCCTGCGCCGTTATTGTAGCCGCCCCATTCCGGTAAAAACCACCATGCGGTATGGTTTAGCCTGTAGGTCCCGCCCTGCAGCAAATTTGCTTTTCCTGACTGGAAAGTTTGCAGCCCCTGGAATATAGGGTGCTCTTCATGCCCCACAAAAGACATCCCCCAGGAGTTACTGTCTACGCCTCCGGCAGGCAAAAAATCGCCAAACACATTGTTGGGCCCTTTACCCGCAGGTACTACACCCAGTGCATCTACATACTGGCTGGCAAATGTGGTAAGCAGCAGGTTGCCGCCGTTGGCCCTGTAGTTTTGAAGCGCTGTGGTAACCGCAGGGTTATACGCTATTGAAGGTAACGTCTGAGCCGAATCATAGTGCCACCAGATAACATCGATATCGCTGATGCTTGTGCCTGAATTGATCTGTGTAAACGAAAGGTACTGCGCGCCACTGTAATTTGCAAAAAGCCAGTCGCAGGCAGTTTTTTCATCCATATTGGTAATAGCTTCGCGGGTAGCTGCTGTACCCAGGAAAGCGACAGTAATTCCTTCTACTGGAACACCTACGTTAGCCGTATAGGTCACCACTGTGCTTCCGGATGTTACGGTAAATACCACCGGATTCGTAAAATCTATCGTGCTGCCCGAAGCCGGCGAGATACTCACCCCTTCGTTAAGTTCTATTACGGGCTGTAATGCCGTAAGATCTGTACCGGCCGGAAGCGTAAGGTTTATGGTGTGTGCGGTGTTATTAATAACCGCTGCCAAATTATTTATTTTAAAGCTGACTATAGGGGGCGATACTATTACATTTACCTTATAGTCCTTAAACAAGTTCCCGTTTACAACGCGGAATGCTACCGGCTGGCTAAAATTCATGGCCTGGCTAAAGTCAACATTTAGTTCAGCGCCCTCAGGTAGTACTACGTCCGCAACTTCAGCGTTTACAGTACTGCCAAAAGGCAACGTAACGGTTATGGTTCCTGCATTATTATCAATAACACCTTCCGTGCCGTTTATGCTGAACGATTCAACGCTTACGGCAACGTTATTTTCAAAGCCTGTTTTATCAAAACTGTCTTCGCACGAAAACAGTACAGCTATAAGCGCCAGTAGCAGACCCGCTTTATGAATGCTTTTTTTAAATACTTTTTTCATAATATTTCAATTTAGTATCGATTAATAACCCGGGTTTTGGTGGTATACGCCCTGGCTGAAATTTATCTGTGCCAACGGTATCGGGCAGTATTCTTCCTTGTTTTTATCAAAATACGCATCGTTATAATAGGCACGTTTGGTTTTTTCTTCAGCATAGTAGGCATTCATAACCTCATCGGTAACACCCCAACGCACGAGGTCAAAAAAGCGGCTGCCTTCCATAGCGAGTTCCAGGCGGCGTTCCCAGCGCAGGGCATTGCGGGCATACTCCTGGGTCCAGTTGCAGTTTTGCCCGTTTATATAAGGGCTAATATTTGTATTGGTAGCGTAGCCCGATATTAGCGCAGTACTGTTCGCTGCACGGTTACGAACCTGGTTTATCAGTGCAAGCGCATCGTTCTGCTGGCCCATTTCTATTAAGGCTTCGGCACGCATCAGCAGTACATCGGCATAGCGTATCTGGATGCGGTTTTTAGAGTTGCCGTAAAAAGGGTCAATGTTTACCACACAGCCACAGTTGGGCGATACGTTTTCTTTAAGTGACGCATAGTAACCATAGGTACTCGGGCTCCTTACCCAGGCCATCACATAAGTATAATCAGGGTCATATTTCCATGGCAGTCCCGGTATGGCTACCGTATGGTAAAGGCGTGGGTCTACCGAGTAGCTGCTAAGCTGGTTATAATCGAGGTCATCATCATTAAAGGTATTAAACAATGGCAGCCCGTTATTGGTCTTAAAAGCATTGACCAAATTCTGGCTTGGCTTATGGAAGTCGCAGCAGCCAAGGCCCTGTGGCGTGCTCAGCACATCGCCGAAGTTCAGCCTGCCGTAAAGTGTGCCGTCATCTTTGCTGAATTGTATTGCAAATATACTTTCCGGCCCGTTTTCATAACTGCCCGGAAGAAAGTTATTGGCGAAATCAGGCTCCAGGCTCGCCGACCCCATTACCTGTGCAGTAGCGTCCAGCACCTGTTGCAGGTGTTCCTGGCTGATGCCGGTCACATTATAGTTTTCATCCTGCGTATAGGCCTGGTACAGGCGCGTTTTGGCAAGGTAGGCATATGCTGCTTTTTTGCTGGCGCGGCCCACCTGTGCCTGCGCATCCGGCAGGACAGCGGCGGCGGCTTCAAAATCAGAAGCTATTTTTTCCCAAAGTTCCTCATTGGTAAGCTGGGTATTGCTTATCTGCGGATATTCTTCCACAGGGATATCTTCGGTTACATAAGGTACGTTGCGGTACAATATTTTTAGCATGAAGTAAAAATGCCCGCGGATAAATTTCATTTCTCCTATCCGTGCCTCTTTTTGCGGATACTCAGCCGCATCAAGCATCTCCAGTGCGTGCAGTGCCTTATTACAGCGCGATATTCCTACGTAGTTCAGGTACCACAGGTTGTCCAATTCGGCAAAATCTGACCGGATATTGTTTGAAACCTCAAAAAAGTGGAAATCCTGGATGTCGTTCGTTCCGCTGCCGCCTTTATAGGCATCATCGCTGCGCACATTGCCATACGGCCAAAGGCTAAAAGGGGTATCATAGTGGTCGTTGCCCAGTGCAGCATAGGCCGCATTAACAAAGCCGTCTACATTTTCGGCGGTTACTACTTCACCTTCGCTAAGCACCCCGCGCGGGTTATTATCTAAAAAATCAGAGCAGGCAGTAATGTTAAGCATCAGTGCCAACGCGCCCACAGTATATATTATCTTTTTCATCTTAATTCCTTATTTGATTATAATGATACATTAACGCCTACCGTGAAGGTTACCGGCAGCGGATAACCGAAGGCCGGGCTTTCGGGGTCTACGCCCGTAAATTTTTTGCTGTCAATGATAAGCAGGTTTTGTCCGCTTACATAGATCCTGAAATTGTCCATATTATACTTTTCGCTAAGCGATTTTGGCAAAGTATAGCCCAACTGCAATACGCGAAGCTTCAGGTAGTTGCCTTTCTCTACATAGTATGTACTGAAACGGCTCTCGGCATTGCGGTCCACTGTGGTAAGTGCGGGAATGTTAGAGTTAGGGTTGTCTACACTCCACGCGTTGAGCAGGCGTGTACCTTTGTTAGAGCCTACATCGTCCACGCTCCAAAAATCAGTCTGGTATTTGGTACTGTTAATAACATCTACGTTGCCAATGCCATCCCAAAAAGTGGTAAAGTCAAAGTTCTTGTAGCTCAGCGCGATGTTGATACCATATTGGAAGCCCGGGTTGGGGTTGCCTATCCATGTGCGGTCGCTATTATTAATAGTGCCATCGCCATTAAGGTCTTTATAGCGTATGCGGCCCAGGCCTTTGCCCGGCTGGTCGGCCGAATTATCAACCTCTTCCTGGCTACGGAAAAGCCCATCGGCTACATAACCGTACATAGAGTTTATCGGCCTGCCTAAAATATTGTCGTCAAGGCCGTTGCCGCCATAGCTGTTTTGTACAGCTCTCGGCAGTTTGGTTATCTTGTTCTTATTGGCTGAAATGTTTGCCGACACTTCATACTTAAAGCCACCGGCGGTTTCATCATGGTACGTAAGGGCCGCTTCCCAGCCTCTGTTTTCCATACTTGCGCCGTTTACCCACTGGTTACCGCCCTCGCCTATTGCACCAAGGTAAGGAGGCTGTACCAATATATCTTCTGTTTTCTTTATATAATAGTCGGCCGAACCGCTAAGCTTCTGGTCGAAGAAACCAAAATCAAGACCTATATCGGTTTGCGTGGTAGTTTCCCACTTCAGGTTGTCGTTGCCTGTTTGTGTGGCGATAAACCCCGAAGGCAGCAGGCCGTTGTTGTTGCCGTTTATATCGTAGGCCGTGCCGTAGGAGGTTGCCCAGGTAGGGCTGCCACCGGCATAATTGGCCAGGAACAGCGAATATACTGCCGTGTTGCTTATCTCCTGGTTGCCCGTTTGTCCCCAGCTGGCGCGCAGTTTCAGGTCAGAGATAACAGAGTTTTCCTTGTCTTTGATAAAACTTTCCTGGCTGATGCGCCATCCGGCAGATACTGCAGGGAACGTACCGAACTGGTTGTTTTTCCCAAAGCGTGACGATCCGTCGCGGCGGATGGTGCCCGAAACAAGATAGCGTCCGTCATAATCATATTCGGCTTTGCCAAAATAAGACAGAAGCTTATACTGTGTCGAAGTACCACTGGTAAACGATTCGCCTGTACCGGCATCAGGATACATATAATCGGGCGTTTCTACTATAAAGTCATTTTTACGCAGTGTCGTATTGTCAAAAACATCCTGGTACATTTCGGTACCCGCAAGCAGGTTAACGTGGCTTTTACCCAGGTCAAAGTTGTACAGTGCGGTGTTCGTCCACGTCCATTTGTCGCTTACGCTCTGGTCTATCGTCACCGATGTCTGGTCGTTATGGAGATACCCGGAGGTATAGCTCCTTTGAAGCGAACGCTTATTATAATA